>JACERY010000036.1 GCA_013912105.1 Acidimicrobiales bacterium
CTTCCGGAAGAGGTAGCCGAATTAGTATGCTTCTTAGCAAGCCCGGAGGCAGGTTTCATCAATGGAACATATATCCCAATTGATGGGGGTCAACTCGCCTGGCATGGAAATATTGATGAACTTAACCTTTAGACAATTCCGGTAGCCAATGAGATTGTTCTTACAACTAGAAATACCTAAATGTAAGGTTCAGTGAGGAATAATAGAGTGCCTTTCTCAAATTCTTACCCACTTATGAAGTTAGAACTATTCTGGTCCATGTTCCCAACGCGTAGTATCAAACCCAAATGAAATAGTAGGTTCAAAAAACTGCTCAACGGCTGGAGCTACTTCTGCCATAGATTTGGCAAGGTTAAGAAGCGACTTTGAAGCAGGTTCCATATCATCAGACATAGGGACAGTGACTAAGTATTTGAGTATCTTCTCCATTCGCGGAAGCATCGCATCATAGAAAGACTGGATTTCTTCCATAGATGACTGGGCTCGTTGCAAACTTCGGTCACTCATTAGATCATGATCCCACATATACCACGAACAAAGATCCTGAAAATCATCTGGCAGAGTTATTTGTTCCATTAGCCCTCTTTCCGGTTTTCAATAATCATTTCGTTACCCTGCCATAATGCCTGACGAATAAATAACTCTTCGTCTTTGAGAACGAAACTTTTCTTTGCCCCTGACTTCAGCATTGATTGTGTCTCTTCAATTTGTCTTCCATCCTCATTCATAATGTCTCGAAACATTACGCGACCATATTCTTGACTAAACCGTTCTGCTGCATTCGTAGATTTTGGGAAACATGTTGTGGAGAACCAATGAGTTTGATTTTCCGATATAGGAATAAATTGATGAGTGAAATAACTTCCTTGCGTTACAGCCAAAAAGAAAGATGGAAAGAATACCTGAAGCTCAAAGGACCAATCACTACTCCCCGTTGGGTTAACTCCTGGTGGAGCTAACGCTGCAGATACTTCCTCCCCATCAACCATTGAAGCACTTGCAATAGTGGCACCATATCCATACGCTTGCATAGCAAGAGGGCTGGGCATATGCTCCATATTCCCGAAAAGCGAAGCACGGGCATGGCGACCAACAATAGCCATGTCGATAAACCGTGTATGAGGGTTAGCTTCACTAATGTACGCATCTGGAAGTGAGCGATTGTGCTGGAAAGGAGTATGACATACTTCTTGGAAGGCATCTTTCACTAGTTTCCAATTTGCATTAACTACTGTTTCAAATGAAAAGACTTGCCCTGATGTCTCTGCAAATGGGTAACCACTAAGCCCCTTACCCAAATCTCCCATGTATTCGTCAAGAGTTTCCTTCGGAGAGGGATCAACATTGACGAATATAAAACCCTCCCAAGTATCAACACTGACCATGCTTAAACCCAAACATGATTTATCCAGATCAAAGTAGTTCTCTTCATCTGGAACAACTACGAGGTCTCCATCGTGATCATAGGTCCAACCATGGAAACGACAATTAAATGATCTGGCATTTCCAGATTCCTCGTACGCCATTTTATTTCCTCTATGAGAGCAAACATTATGAAAGGCGTTTACACCCCCATCTTTACGACGCACGATAACTATTGAAGTATCACAAACTGGAACATCCTTAACTACGTAATCACCAGCTTTGGGGATATCTTCTATCCGGCCAGCATTGAACCAGCATTTCTTAAAAATATATTCCTTTTCTAACTCAAAATATTCTTTAGAGTAATACGGTTCTGTCGAAATCTCTCCGGTTCCCAATTCTGGATAGAGGTCATGATATCGAGCCTCAGATGCGTATGGATTACTCTCAGTAGTCGTCATATTATCCCTTCCCCGAAATAAGTATGTTTGGTTTTATTCCCCTAAACCCGTAGCTTCATTTAATTCTTCTATTCCATCTTCTGGAACAATATTATTTTGTTGCGTTTGTTCAGCCTCAACTAAATTCACTAGTTTGTCAACTACAGCTTTGGGGTCCATCTGATCTTCAGTAGCTGCCGTTCGCATCATGGTAAACATATCCATATTTGGGGACTGCAGTGAGCCCTCTCCAAACCATTCCCACATTGATTCCGCCATGGAGTCATTAAATCCAGTGTCGTGAGGTCCTGGGTTTATCATCGTTACGTCAATTCCCTGAGGTTCTAGCTCTATTCGCATAGCCTTTCCCATGCCTTCAAGAGCATGTTTCGTCATGTTATATGGACCGAATGCGGGAAAAGAATGGAGGCCACCAATTGAAGACATCACGATTATCCTTCCAGCTCCCCGGCTTATCATTCCTGCAAGGACCTTTTGCGTGATTGACAATGTACCAAAGACGTTTACCTCAAAAATGGCACGTATGCGCTCCATAGGAACATCTGCCATTGGGCCAGTTTGTCCCATAGCTGCATTATTGATAAGAACATCTATATCCCATTGAGTTACTTTCTCAATGTCATCAGAAGTGATATCTAGTTTCTCTACGATTAACTCCGGATGCGCAGCGGACAACTCTGTAGCTTGTTTATCAGTTTCAGTAGTAGCGATCACATTATGGCCACGTTCAGCTAAAGCAATGCTCGCCCCGCGTCCAAAACCTGAACCAGCGCCTGTGATTAGAACCGTCTTACCCATGGTTACCCTTCGTGAAGGTTAGTGCTCCTAAATTAAGATTTCTAAGCTGCTTCTGCTTTTGCCTCATTGTGTGCATCAACGATTCCCTTTACAGTTCGCCAATCGTATACAGGCCCTTCGGTTCCATCCTCGT
The DNA here is from genome assembly GCA_013912105.1 of Acidimicrobiales bacterium. Taxonomy (GTDB): domain Bacteria; phylum Actinomycetota; class Acidimicrobiia; order Acidimicrobiales; family UBA8592; genus UBA8592. Next base: position 2,758 of record JACERY010000036.1, read on the forward strand.
TCATGAAAATTGCTCCGTTTGCAACATGAACAAAATAAATTGTGTCTTCGGGATGTTGCGTTGCAGCGTGAATAGCACCTGCTGGTTCATATATATAACCCCCAGCGTATGCTGTTCCGTTTCTATATTCTAGAGCTCCTTTAATGACATAAACGACCGTCTCCCCTAGGTGTACATGAGGGGGAATAACAGTTCCTTTTCTAGATTTAATAAGTGCGGTGTAACTCCCATTTTCTTCGCTGATACGCAAAGGAAGAATAGCGTTCTCCCCCACAACAGTGTTAGGCAATCCTAAATCAATCCATTCAGCTTCATTTGTGTCTATAAATATTTCAAGTTCTTCGTTCATTGTCTTCTCCCCCATTGAACTAATTAGTTTCAAAGATCTTAACCGAATAGTTTAAGACTTTGAAATTTAGCTGATTATAAATAGTGCGTTGATAAATCCTGCAATACATTATGTTCTTATCTTGAAGCTACCTAATCTTGAAAGGTAAAGATCGCACTGAGTGCAGTTTTTCCTAACTTTAGTTTCGCCCATCCATGACCTCTCATAATCACTTCTAACGAACAAATGTTGAAATCACCTCTAAATGAGACGTTTGGGGGAAAAGATCAAGAACGGTTACATCATCTAGTCGAAAACCTTTACCCACCATTCGTCCTGCATCTCGAGCAGCAGCAGCAGCGTCACAACTTATGAGAATTACCAACTGTGCTCCAGTTCTCTCAATAATATCTGGAACTTTTTTGCTCATTCCGCTCCGCGAAGGGTTAGCAACCACAAAATCATGGGGGACGATTTCCCAATGTTCAACTCGCGAACACACATGATTCACGGTGTTCCCCAGGTTATAAATTGAATCATTCGCCGCTGAAGCGCTTTGCTCTATTGCTGTAACCTGACGACCGACTCCTATAGTCCCTGCGAATACACCAACTCCAGAATACAAATCAATCATTGATGCAGATGACGTGAGGTTGCTTTTGATGATTCCCGTAATTGTTCGTACAAGTAATTCACTACCCTGCGGAGATGCTTGAAAGAATGATTCTGCTGAAATCCTCCATTCCTTTCCGCAAACTTGCTCAATAATACTTGCTGATTCGCCTTTCTGAATTTGATCGTAACTAATAACTTGAACATTATTAAGTGTCTTTATCGCTTTATCAAAATCAGAAACGATTACTAAGGACTTCCCAGTGAGGATACTTGTTCGTATAACTACTTCATCTACATCTCCGAAATAGCTTTTAGTCATTATCTCCTGAACTCGTTCATGAGCTATCCCACAGGAACTCAATGGTATGTGGTCATGACTTCTGAAACCCCGCATTCCAGCTTTCCCATGATGGACTGAACAACGGACTGTTGTCCGGTACCCTATGGGATCTATACTGCCACCGTAGTTAATTGGAGCTGAGTCAAATTTACCTATACGTTCGAAAGCTTCTCTAACAATACGAAGTTTTATTTGCTTTTGAAGTTCTTCATCAGCATGTTGAAGGTTGCACCCTCCGCAGCCGTCTTGAACGTGACTACAAAAAGGCTTTATTCGATGGTCGTTTGGCTCTAGGACAGATACGGTATTTGCGCGTAAAAATTTTGTCTTTTCTTCAGTGGTGACGGCATTGACTGTCTCACCTATTAATGCGCCCCGAACAAATACTGCTCTTCCATCAGAGGCGCGACCAACACCATCTCCTTCTTTTGCTAGACCATCAATTTTTATCTGCATATGCACCTAAGCGTACAGAACAAAACCACAGTCATCTCTCGCAAAAACTGTATTAATTAATCCTTAGGTTCAAGATGCGTGAATTGAGGGGGTTCTGTCAAAAATGGAGTAAGGCCTTCTATCATTCCAGTTTCTACACGCCAGTGAAGGTACGCCTCATAATTCTCCCTAGTGGCCCATTGCTCCCAAAGTATAATTCGATCTGAGTTATCTTGATCAACAAATGTATGGATACTTAAGTTACCTTCAAAAGCTCGAGTTTCAGTTAACCCCTCAAGCACTGCTGGGAGTAATACTTCTCCCATACCTTCTTTGCAGGAGAAATATGCCATTGATGTATGCGTCATTTTTTTATCCTTATTTATTTTCAAATTACGTTAAATACTAAAGATAAAACAGTCAAAAGGACGCATTAAATACCAAAATCTGCGGAATCTTCCCTGAGGATTCTATTTGAATCTCGGATTTCAGTAAGTTTTTGCCTAACTTGGCTGCTAATAAAGACATCTTTAGGAGTGCTGCCATATAAGGTCAGCACTCCTAAAATATCTAAACTTGTTCACACTAACCCAAAGAAGAAAGAATGGCGGGCACTGCTTCTTCGATAGTGAGAAGTGTTTTCGTTTCCATCTGTAAATGCTCGCTGTATGTGAGACTAGTTTCGTAACCAGGCATTGCACTATCATTTTCTGAGATTACGATTCCCCCAGTTCTATCAGCAAAGACATAGTGGGAAATAGTTCCTTCAGCAGCTCCATGTTCTGCAAATAGCCCCATCAATGTTGCTGTTTCTTCCTTAGTTGCAAATGGTTTGAATTTATATGTTGTTATTAAAAGCATATTTTCCTTTCAAAATTAATTTCTACTATTACTATCAGAATGCAAAGAATAGGTCACTTTCGCCCAGAATATCTAACTTAAATTACTATTTAACGATCTGTTAATACTGTGACAGTGCACCTTTGATAGCTAAAGTTTTTTCACCCTATACGAGGAAGTCAAATGATTTTTTAACATATTAGTTTTGAGGTCCACTAACTAGCAATGTCGTCTTGCGACAAAGCCGAGATAGGCATATACAAGTAGATAGGTATGAAACGCTATTTTTTGGTTGACCCTGATAACCCCGATCACCCCATTGAAATTCCTTTAGAGGATTATGAGTATTTAATGTGGATACGCGAACGAGAACGTGAAAATCGTGAACGGGGTCAATTACGAAAACGGACACGTACGGAGAAACTAGTCACTTTTGTTTTTTTATTACTTCTTGTCTTTGTTTCTGTAGCAAAACCAGTCTTTAACATAGGTGTCCACAAAGACCACGTAACTAAATCTGTTTGGGTTTCAGAAATGATGAGACAAACCGAACTGATCGAAGTTGAATATATTTTTCTTAGGGGAGAACAGGTGCATGGAGTTTACTTCAGCAGCAGCGACCTTATTATTGTTGAACAACGAGCCAGCGATTCAACATTTATTCATGAATATGCTCATGCAGCTGATCGTCACAACTATTTCCCATGGGAGAGTGAGCTTAAAGAATTACTTTGGAGCACTTACACGTCTAATAATATGAATCCGATAATTTTCAAGGGCTACTCACCTGAAAAGATCACTACTGAGCTATTCGCTGATGCCATCTTATACATGGAAACCCGAAGGAGCGGATCTTATTTCAGTTCAGCTGACTCTTTTATACTTACCAAGATAGTAAAGAAATTTATGGAGCAAAGAAACCTAGAATTTGAAACTCAAGACCTTGTTGTAGATTACCTGACCCCTGACAGGGTTGAAAAGATATCAATTACGGGAGCGAAAGGCTTAGAACAATTGTTACAGGACAGTTGATCCCTAGTTGATTTTTTAGTTGCATAAATTTTCACTTATTCAAATTATTCTGCTGCACTGAATCGATCAAGTAGTTCGCCTCTACCTAGAGTGCTCCCGTCGCCTTTACCTATTGTGACTGCAGGCCAATGCCCATTAGCAAATATTACTAGAACCGTAACACCATCAGGTCCAGCTATCAGTGGTCCGTAACCTCTATTTGCAAGGCCTACTCGAATATCACCTGGGTACAACCACTTACCGCTAACTTTTTGTTTTCCTTCCAAGATAATTTCCGAATAGTCACATGCGTGCGTGTGGGCTTCGATTCTACAATCGGGAGGGAAATAAGCTTTAAAAACAGTTGGAGAAGAATCAGATGTAGGAAGGCCAATTCGGTATGAACTTGTTTCAACACCAGTTGCTTCAAGGGTTACGACACCTAGTTTTTCCCAGGAGGTCACAACATGGCCTCTTCGATTTAATTCATTCCCAAGAAGCTCAGGGCTTTGGTCATCGGCTTCTGTCACCATTGTGTCAACTTACATCCATACTTGCCGTAACCACAAAATCTCTGTAACTCTTTTTCCCTTACCGAGCATGCCATAGAAACTAAACTTAGAATTTATTTCCGACCTTACGAAATTGATTCAGCAGTTTCTATAAGAGATTTTTCCATAGAGGTAGGATCCCAGCTAAGAATTTCATATGTTTCCTGATTATCTACTGTCTGTCGCTGCCCCACCATCGGTAATAACCCTTTAACTTGATCATCGAAAAGACTCATGATTCTGAGCAAAAACTTTGGCGCTTGAATTGTAGAAGCTTTTTTATATCCTGCAGTTTTTAGTATTCCTGTTATCTCGGTGAAGTGAAGCGGCTCGTCGGATGAAGCAATGAAACGCTTACCCTTTGCCTTATCGGCAGTCATTGCAGCGACATGCAACTTAGCTACGTCGCGAACATCAATAAAACCAACACTTATATCCGGGACTAAGGGATATTTACCAGTGATAATATCGGAGATCATCGTTAGGCTTTCTCCGTCAACTTGGCCTGTTAAACTTGGCCCCATAACGCCGCCGGGATTGATCACTGCTATATCGAGATCGTGTTCTTCAGCGAAAGACCAAGCAGCTTTCTCGGCTAGAACTTTACTTTTCGCGTACGTTCCAATTTCTGCTTCTGGGTCTGACCAAGAATCAGTTCCGTAATGCCCTGAACTTTTACCTGCAATAATAGCTATCAAAGAGGATGTGACCACTACGCGTTCTACGTTGGCTGCTTTAGCTGCTTTCAGCACGCGCAAAGTTCCATCAACTGCCGGTGAAATCATTTCACTTTCGTCATCAGGGTTGGCGATAATGAATGGAGACGCAACATGGAGAACGTATTTGCAGCCACTCATGACATCCTGCCAATTTAAGTCGCTCATTAAGTCAGCTGCAACAAATGTTAGGTTATCGATGGGAGCTACTTTCGCTATGCCTTCACGAACTGCTTCGGCCTTTTCCATTGAGCGAATAGTGCCATAGACTTCGTAACCTTGCCTTAAGAGCTCAGCACCACAGTGTTGCCCTATATATCCTGTAACACCAGTTACCAATACTCGTTCAGCCATAGTGCTCCCTCTTTTAAAGTGTGTGACAGGGAAAGCATATACGACGCTTAAGGATGATAGAAGTTCTCAAGTCAGATTAGATCGGCTGAGTTGGCTTTAGCTTGCTAATGACCCAGCAAAGACCTGCCACGCTAGTAATGATTTAGCCACGAAACTTAAGATGATATAGATACGCTCTCCATGAAGATAGTTAGCCCATTTTCCTTTTGCTTTGTATTGCTTCCATTGGACAATCGCAAAACAATTAAAAAGAAAGAACAAAGATATCACGATCCCATACACAAAACCAGGGACAGCACTTTCAGGAGGGCCTTTCGGAGAAATAATATTCACTACTATTGCCACCCAAGGAATTAAACCTGCAAAGCAACCAAACCAGAAAGGGAGCATGTCTCCATCTCCTGCTTTGACATAGCGCTCTTGAAGCCATCCAAACAGGATCATGCATACATTGATTCCCAAGATTCCAGCGAGTGCTATGTAATCTGAAGCACCATTTAGTTGGAGAATAACAACGATCATGATTGACGATGACATTGAATACTCAATCCAACGATATTTGTTGATTCCTAGCTCTAACCCTGCTGCGTATCTTTCGAAAGTAGTAGGCAAGCAAATAAAGAAATGAAAGAAGGCTGATAGAGCCATAAAAGCAGCAACCATATAACTAATATTTAGATTCAAGAGGTTAACTGGTTCTGAGAAATTGCCCGTCCCTGGTGCTTCAGTTAGATATGTCGCAACTACAGGAAGTGCCGCATCATTTGAAAGAACCAAGATAAGGATAAAAGAAACGGAATGCAGGCAACCGGCCCAAAAGTTTAGTTTTTTAAGACTCTTTATTTTTTCCTCCATAGGAAAAGACTACTGAGTAATGAACCCCCATGTGTTCAATTCTCCAACATTTAGAAAAATCAGTAATGATCATTTGTTCTACTTTGGCGGCTACGAATAAGAGCCTTCCCACATAATCTCTTCTAATCTAAGGTTATGACTGATATCCAAATAGATGCATATGGCGAACAACGATGTTGGAATTGCGGTGGTGAAAATTTTATTGCCAGGCGATCTATTAAGACTTGGCTTTTGCTAGGAGGTTTTGCTTTGTTAACAAAGAAAAAATTACTGTGCTTAGATTGCAGAAAGTTTAATAATGTGCCGACTGATAAGGTGCTCTAATTAGATTTTTCAACCAGGGCATCGTCTATAAAAAAATTTGACGCTTAACTCTTCTATAAGAAGAACTCTACTGGATTGACTACGATGCCAAAACGGATAATAGTTAGGTGGCAATTGACGAGATAGTTGAGAGAATGTTTGACCTTCAAGAGATATTTCATATAGGAATTCGAGTGCCAAATATTTACCAGGCAATGGAAGAAATGGGAGAAGCACTTAATCTGACATGGGCTGAAGTAGTAGAAAGTTCAGGGCAGAGAATATGGACTCCAGAAAATGGTCAACAGGAAATTCCATTGAAATTCGTCTATTCATGTGAGGGTCCTCAGCACCTAGAACTACTTGAGGGACCTAAGGGCTCTTTCTGGGACGGAAGCGAAGATTCCGGAGTCCACCATTTAGGGGTTTGGACTGCCGATGTAAGGAGCGAAACTGATCGCCTTAGATCTCTAGGGTGGAAACTTCTGGGTTCAGCTAGGTCACCTGAAGAAGGTTACGCCAGCATGGCATATTTAGCTCCACCAAATGGAACCGTTATAGAGCTAGTCTCATCTGAAAATAAGCCTCGATTTGATCATTGGTACGCGGGCGGTTCATTCTATGATGAATCAGCACTTGGAAAAGAGTAAATTCACCAACCCATCTAAACAATTCTTTATGGCATTAAAGCTTAAGAGAAAGGACGAAATGACCGAAGCTGATATAAAGCAACTAGTAGATATCAATAAGATCGTAGACCTAACGGTTGCATATACGTGGATTATTGATCATGGACCTCGAGAAAAACTCAAAGAGATATTTACCGATGATGCTACATTCATTATTGATGTTCGGCATTTAAATGGGATTGAGGCAATAATAAATAAAATTGAGGGGACACTCGGACGGTTATCTGCTTCTCAACACATTATTTCGAATCATCAGGTAACTATTAACGGAGACACCGCTACAAGTAATTGTTATCTTCATGCGCAACATACTCTTCTAGGAACTGAAGGCGGAGACAACTATGTTTTAGCTGGGCGTTATCTAGATAAATTAATCCGCACTGACTCCGGGTGGCGTATCGCTGAGAGAAAATTAGGCCTTGATTGGATAGAAGGCAATCCGAAAGTAGTCGGGCGCTAGAAAGGGCAATATACCGACCCTACATTCTCACCCAGAAGTTCTTTTCATGATCAATTCTAACTATCCCGTATTAAAGGCAAAGTTATGATCGCTGCTCCTAAAGCTGTTTATTTTTGGAAAGAAACTATTAATTCTTTTACCGCATAAAATGACCTGCGTGCTTGAATGACTGGGCCACTTTGTTCCCGATCTAAACGTGGAGTCCCTAGATGCTCAAGAATTAACTGTGATCCGATAATGGCTTCATTTCTAGCTAACTCATATCCAATGCAAAAGTGTTTCCCTAAACCGAAGCCGAAGTGGCCGCTTCGCGCTGCATCTTTTGATACTCCTGATCGATTCTCTTTTCCTAAATGCATATCTGAACGAAAGATATTGAAAGATAATGGATCCTCAAACACTGAGGGGTCTAAGTGAGCTGCGCCTAAACAAGCACGAACTTTCGCTCCTTTTGGAATTTCTATTCCATGGATCTCCACTGATTTCGTTGCGAAACGTTCTTCGCTTATAACAGCTGGTGTCCTCCGCATCGTTTCGCTAAAAGCGTTATCCCACAATGATTTATCATCAAGTAACGCCTCTAACGTTTCGGGATGATTCAGAACGTTCCACCACATATTCGCGATTGCTTTATCTGTTGTTTCTCCACCTGCAATAAAGAGAAGGCCACAAAAGGCAGTGATTTCTTCTCTCGTTAACCGTTCTCCCTCTATTTCAGCTCTTGCTATTTTTGCTATGTGGTCAGTTCGTTCCGGATGATCTACGTCATTAAGTAACGGCGCTATGTGACTGCAGAAAGCAGCACTAGCTTCAAGGCCTCTTTGACGTAGCTTAGGGGAATCATTTAAACCCATAATCATTTCAGTAACCCATTGCCGGAAAAGCTGCCCATCGCCCTCCATGCCAAGTATTGCTGAAATTACATCTACTGGAAGAAGAGAACTAAATTCACTGACTAGCAACACCTCATTTGGGTTAGAGAAGCGTGCAATGAGATTCGTGACGCAATCGACTATCAGATCTTCGTAGGACTTTAATCTATTACCTACAAAATCAGGAGCAACAATCTTCCTGCGGACCACATGGCCATAATCATCTCGGGAAATAAGTGTTGGGCCTACTACTTGTCCGGTCGTTAACTCATAGGTTGACGAAGAAAAGGTCTGGTAATCATCAAAAAAGTTTTTAACATCCGCGTAACGAGTTAGCCACCAAATATCGGAAATATCATCATAAAAGACTGGAAAGTCATTAAGCATCTCCTTCCAAACAATTTCCGGATTTCTTCGATACTCATCAGAATATAATGCGGAGGAGTCCATTTCCTAACCCTTCTTTTGGATGATAGAAACACCGTCTCCGATTGATAGCATTGCGCAAAAAGCACGGTTATCATTTTTCACGTGCTCATTGAAGTTTCGGATAGCTACCGTATCTTCGTCATTGACCCGATTATCAATAACACTTCCAGACCAGAGCACATTGTCAACAACAATAATACCGTTATCAGAAAGGCGCTTAAAGACCTGTTCGTAATAATTTATGTAGTTAGCCTTGTCAGCGTCAATGAATGCAAAATCAATAGATTTTTCTTCAGGCAATTTTTCTAACGTCTCAAGGGCTGGGGCAAGAACTAAGTTAATCTTTTGTTCCACTCCTGCTGCTTTCCAATGGTTCTTTGCGATTTCTGTCCAACTCTCTGAAATATCGCAACATAATAATGTAGCATTTGCAGGTAAAGCTCTTGCTATAGATAGAGCAGAGAACCCAGTGAACGTTCCAATCTCAACAGCAAACTTAGGTTGCACTGCTTTGACGAGCATAGTTAGGAGATTACCTTGGTCAGGTGATATTTGCATTCTTGCAACCCAACCCAATTTTGCAGTCTCTTCAATAAGTGATTTCTGGATTAAATCAGTTTCGGAGCTGTTCTCGGTTATGTAATCAACAATTCTATCATCTAAGAAAAATGATCGTTTATCAGATTTTGTCTTTATGTAGTTCAATAATTTTTTCACAACTAAGCCTTTACCAAATGCTTCAAATCTCTATTTTTTCAATCTATTCATCAGAGAGTACTACTAAATGGAACTTGAGCATATCTTCACGGAAGATGCTTGGCTGTTCACCTACACCTCCCATATGCGCCCCTCTCCTCCCAAAGCCACTTTCAATAGCCGAAATGAAATGTGTTCTGTCAGTTGCTGTAGAGTCTGCTTCCCCAGTTACTGGATCAATCATTGATCCAGCAGCATCCAAATAAATAGTAGGCGCTTCGGGAGCAACACTAGCTTCAGAAATTTCATATACTTCTTCGGCACGATCAAAACTATGGGCGGCTCCTTGAACAATTCGAATAGACGCTTCTCCGCCGTTAAGTGAAATAGCTTGGATTTGTGATTGCACTTGTTGAACTGATAACCAATTATCCCGCTCTCCAACTATGGCACGTAGTTTCGTTCTCCCTATCGACGGAGTATGAAATTGATGTCCGCACCAGGGGTACACAGCGTAGACGCCTTTGAAAGATACGTCCGCACCCACAATTGGGTCTGCGAACTGGCGTATGCTTGCCATTAGGACTGCGGACCCACCTCTGCTATGCCCTTGAGCAGAAATTTGGTCTTGATCTATGGCTGGATGTTCAGAAAGTGTTTGTAATGCCATCAACACATCAAATGCGCTTGCGGCAAAAGAAAAGGGAGTTTGGTTCGCTACTGTTGATTTCACATTTCTATTTGTAAATGGATCTAAAACGAATACTGACACGCCTTGACTCACGATAGTTTCTGCATGCTGTAAATGATTCTCACCGACACCTAAGCTACCTGGCACGATGATAACGACCGGAGAAACCTCGGCACGTTGGATCAAAAATAACTTTCCGGTAATCTCTATCTTCTCGCACGTATCGGAGGCATTAAGTGAATCATAGTAATTTCTGGGGTTCCGCGATTCAACGTAAATAACTTCGCCTAATATTCCGTTTAAACTGAAATTCGGTTGAGAAAAATCTTCTGCAAGCCCCACGGTTTTATTTTAGCCTCAACCCTTCCAACCGAACTAAAAAACTGAATAAAGGAATTGACCTTCTTTAAAGCTCATCGATAAGAAACTTC
>JACERY010000037.1 GCA_013912105.1 Acidimicrobiales bacterium
AGTAGTGCGGTAAATAGCAGAATTACTCCTATTAGCCCGCCCATTCCAGCATCAGTTTTGACTAGGGCTCCTTGATTAGGAAGAGAAGAAACAACTGATGCAAAGATAATCAGAGACATTCCGTTTCCTATACCCTTTTGACTGATTAACTCGCCCATCCACATTAGTAAAGCGGTTCCGGCTGTCAGTGTTAACACAACAAGTGCTACTCGCGGAGCAGTAAAGTTAGGCAAAAGGTCAAGCTGCGTTCCACTGCTTGGGCCGCTTCCAAAGCCCCCACCACCATTATGAAAGAGAAAGGCAAAGGCTGTTGATTGGATTAATGCAATCCCTATAGTCAAGTAACGAGTAGCTTGGGTAATTTTTCTTTGCCCAACTGCTCCCATTTGTTGCCATTGCTCAACTCTAGGAATTACAACGCCAAGGATCTGCATAATGATCGATGCGGTAATATATGGCATTATCCCAAGGGCGAAAATAGCAAACTGTGTCAATGCCCCTCCGGAGAAGAGTCTTAAAAAGGCTAATGCTCCACCGTTCTCATCAGTTGTTTCTTTTAATAGTTGTATTGCATCAATATCAATACCAGGGGCTGGCACGAAACAGCCAACACGATAAATCGCGAGCATTCCTAAAGTCAAGAGAACCTTATTTCGTAAATCTTCAACTCGAAACATATTTAGAATGCTGGCTGCCATAAAAGTAATCCTACCTGATTAAGTATTCTGTCTCATCTGTTGGTAAGAGCATTTCCCTTTGCGGGCGGTCTTCCATCACCCCAGGGCTTCGGTAGAATCGTAATTGACCCTCCCGCTGCCTTGATACTTTCCTCAGCTGACTTGGATATTGCATGCACTGAGACATCTACCTTGGAGCTGATATCTCCTCGCCCGAGGATTTTTACAAGAGCATTTTTCCCTACAAGACCCTTTCCATGGAGTATTTCTGGAGTTACTTCGTTTAGGCCAGTCTCCGAAATAGTATCGAGATTGATTACCTCATATTCGACTCTAAATGGATTATTGAAGCCACGAAGTTTTGGAAGCCTAAGATACAAGGGATTCTGTCCACCTTCAAAACCGACCCGAACTGTATTACGAGCCCGTTGTCCTTTAGAACCTCTACCTGCTGTTTTCCCACCTTTGCCGCCTATACCGCGCGCAACTCGTTTTGATCGTTTATTGGACCCTTCAGGTGGCTGTAAATCATGAATTTTCATTTAAATTCCTCTCAAAATCTTTTTAGGAAATCTCTTCCACAGTGATCAAGTGTGGGACGGTGTTGATCATTCCACGGATTTCTGGTTTATCCGGTAGGACATGGGATTTCCCAATACGGCCTAACCCTAAAGCACGTAAAGTACCCCTTTGCTTAGGTTTTGTCCCTATGGCTGAGCGGATTTGTGTAACCTTTAATTCCATAGTTAGCTCTTCTCCAACTCACGAACATTTCGTTCAGATTCTTTGTATGCGTCTAGCATCCCAGTAGGGACAAACTCTTCGGCTGCAAGACCTCGCAGTTTAGCAACCTCATCAGGACGCTGAAGGTTTGCTAATCCATTAATAGTAGCTCGAGCAACATTGATGTGGTTCGGAGACCCTAATGACTTGCAAAGAACATCTCTAATTCCAGCCTCTTCCAGAATTATTCTGGCAGCGCCTCCTGCAATCACACCAGTTCCAGGTGCAGCAGGTTTCAGAAGCACGCGACCTGCACCATTTTCGCCGATAACAGGATGCGTTACAGTTGAACCAGCCATAGCCACTCTAAAAAGATTACGCTTCGCTTCTTCAGTTCCTTTTTGTATGGCTAATGGGACCTCTTTTGCTTTGCCATAGCCTAAGCCAACTCGTCCAGCCCCGTCACCGATAACTACTAAAGCTGTAAAGGAAAATCTCCTACCACCTTTAACAACTTTTGCAACTCTGTTGATATGTATAACCCGTGAGTCACGTAATTCTCCAGGTGCTTTCTCTTCGTTTGGTTCCATTAAAATTCCAATCCTGTTTCTCTTGCTGCTTCTGCTACTGCGGCGACTCTGCCATGGTACTTAAGACCACCACGGTCAAAAACGATAGAAGTAATCCCAGCTTCTTTAGCCCGTTCGCCAATTAATTGTCCGACTTTAGTAGCTGCCTCTTTGCTTCCAGTATTACCTGAGCGAATTTCTGCCTCTAAACTGGAGGCAGCGACGATTGTATTCCCTTGCCCATCATCAATGATTTGTGCTGTAATGTGACGATTTGAACGAAATACAGCCAACCTAGGCCGCGAACTTGTGCCATTAATTTTTCGACGAAGTCGATTGTGACGACGAATTCTTCCTTGTCGTTTGTGTTTAGCTGCATCAACCATAAAACCCCTACTTTGCTGTCTTTCCGGCTTTTCGAATTATTCTTTCGCCGACATAACGAATTCCTTTACCTTTATATGGCTCAGGTTTTTTTAGAGCACGAATATCGGCTGCAACTTGGCCAACAACTTGTTTATCAATCCCGCTGATATTGATTTCTGTTTGTGATGGAACATTAAATTCAATTCCTTCGGGAGCAGAAAAATTAACAGGGTGACTAAAACCTAGTTGAAGCTCCAAGGCATTCTTACCTTTTGCCTGAGCGCGATAACCTACGCCAACAAGCTGTAGTTCTTTCTGATAACCGTCGGTAACGCCAATAACCATATTATTTATAAGAGAGCGGATAAGGCCGTGAAGGGCTTTTGTCTCTCGTAAGTCATTTGATCGGGAGACAATAAGTACTTCATCGTGCTTTTCAAGACTAATTCCTTCCGGAATTTCTTGAGTCAAAGAACCTTTAGGGCCCTTGACTTCTACTGTTGATTCACTAATTGAAATTTCTATACCTGATTTTATTTCAATTGGGGTTTTTCCTATACGCGACATTATCGTTCCTTCTTTACCAGACGTAGCACACTATTTCGCCACCCATTCGGCGTTTGCGTGCTTCTCGATCACTCATTAACCCTTGGCTGGTAGAAACAACTGCCACTCCCAGTCCTCCTAATACTCTCGGAATTTCATTTGACTTTGAGTAAACTCTAAGCCCTGGTTTTGAGACTCGCTTGATTCCAGAAATAACCCTAGATCTTGAAGGAGAGTATTTCATTTCAATAGTTAATGTCTTACCAGGTAATTCTTCATTATCAGAGACATTAAAATTATTAATGTATCCCTCTTTATGAAGAAGAACGGCCAATGATTCTTTGAGTTTTGATGAAGGCATGGCCACATCATCATGCATTGCGGTGTTGGCATTGCGAATTCTAGTTAGCATGTCTGCTACGGGATCTGTCATTGTCATTTACCAGTTACCTCCTACCAGCTTGCCTTTGTTACACCAGGTAGATCTCCAGCATGAGCAAGTTCACGCAGGCAAACTCTACAAAGTCCAAATTTTCGATAAACGGACCTTGGTCGACCGCACCGGCGGCACCGAGTGTAAGCCCTTACTTTGTACTTAGGTGTTTTACGTTGTTTATTTACGAGAGCTTTTTTAGCCATATTTAATTCTGTCCTTCTATTTGAAATGGGAATGCAAACGCACCAAGAAGTGCGCGGCCCTCTTCATCAGTTTTTGCAGTAGTAACTATTGTGATATCCATACCCCGCGTGGCATCAATCTTGTCATAGTTGATTTCTGGAAAGATAAGTTGTTCTGTTACTCCAAAGGTGTAGTTACCATTACCATCAAATGATTTTGGTGAGAGCCCTCTAAAGTCTCGGACACGAGGGATAGCGAGATTTATAAGTCGATCAAAAAATTCATACATTCGATCTCCCCGAAGCGTAACTTTCGCTCCGATAGCATTACCTTCTCGAAGTTTGAATCCAGCGATTGATTTTTTAGCTCGGGTCAACATAGGTTTCTGTCCTGTTATGACACTTAGGTCAGATATAGCACCTTCAAGAAGTGCTGATCGTGTTACTGCTTCTCCTACCCCCATATTCACTACGATTTTAGTTATTTGAGGAACTTCCATAATGTTTGATTTGTTAAGCGTGTCTTTTAGGTGAAGTCGTATTTCATTCACATATTGCTCTTTAAGACGAGGAATTAGTGTTGTCGTCATTAGAGATCAGCTCCTGTTCTTTTACATATTCTGACTTTCGTGCCATTGGCATCAAACCGGTACCCGACTCGAGTTGGTTTTCCGTCCTCAGGGCTAACAATTGCGACATTGGAAATGTCAAAAGGCATTTCTTTATCAATAATTCCACCCTGCATCGTTTCACGAGTTGGTCTTTGGTGTTTTTTTGAAATATTCACTCCTGTGACGATAAGCCTTCCTTCCTTAGGAAATAGAAAAGCAACCTCACCCTCTTTCCCACGATCTTTACCAGCAAGAACTACTACTTTGTCTCCTTTACGAATTTTCATTACAGAACCTCCGGAGCTAGTGAAACGATTCTCATAAATTGTTTATCGCGAAGTTCACGACCTACTGGGCCAAAGATACGAGTTCCGCGTGGTTGACGGGCTTCGTTAATTAGCACCGCAGCATTCTCATCAAATCGGATATATGAGCCATCAACTCTTCTATTTTCTTTTTTAGTTCTGACTACTACACACTTCACCACATCGCCTTTTTTAACTTGAGCACCTGGGATGGCATCTTTTACAGTCGCTACGAATACATCGCCTATAGTTCCATAACGCCTCTTAGACCCACCTAGGACTTTAATAACTAAAACTTCTTTGGCTCCTGAGTTATCAGCAATTTTCAAACGTGATTCTTGTTGTATCATCGAGCACGCTCCAGAATTTCAACAAGTCGCCATCTTTTCCTCTTAGATAGTGGACGAGTTTCCTGAATGCGTACTCTGTCTCCGACGTTAAGATCATTTTCACCATCGTGAACAAAAAGTTTCTTTGTCCTCTGTACTGTCTTGTTATACCGTCGATGCCGGACGCGGTCAACGATAGCAACCACAGCTGTTTTCTCCATGCCAGTAGAGACAACGAGACCTTCACGTACTTTTCGGGGGTTTTCCCTATTTTGGGTTTCTTCACTCATCTGTTTCCTCCAATGCTTCAGCTGCAGCTATTTCTCGGGCCCGTAGTTCTGTCATAGCTCTAGCTACTTCTTTTTTAACTTGCTTTATTCGGCTGTAGTTATCCAACTGTCCAGTAACAAGTTGAAAACGTAGGTTGAAAAGTTCTTCTTTCGAATCATTAAGTGTTTCTAACAAATCTCCATCAGTTATATCTCTAAGATTTTTTGCCATTAGAAACCTTCTTTTCTGCTAACAAATTTTGCTTTAATTGGTAGCTTTTGAATAGCCCGATCAATAGCTTCTTTAGCTACTTTTTCATCGTTGTATGAGAGTTCAAATAAGACACGACCGGGACGGACAACAGCTACCCATCTTTCAGGGTTTCCTTTACCAGAACCCATTCTTGTTTCAGCCGGTTTTTCTGTAACTGGTTTATCCGGAAATATATTTATCCATACTTTTCCGCCTCGTTTAATGTGGCGTGTCATTGCGATACGAGCCGCTTCGATTTGTCGTGCTGTTATCCACCCTGGCTCTAAAGCTTGAATTCCAAAATCACCAAAGGTGACCTCATTCCCACCTTTAGAGTTACCTTTCATGCGTCCCCGCTGGTGTTTCCGGTGAGCAACTTTTCGCGGCATCAACATTAGTCTGCCTCCCCGGGTCTAAAGATTGGAGTTTGATTTTTTGAGTTAGTCAGATTTGCTATTTGCTCTTCTTCGTCAAGAAGTTTCTCAAATTCAGGGTCTGCTTCTTGAACTAGTGGAGTGAGCTCTTCATTTTCTTCTTCAGGGGATTCAGTAGAGTCTTTGATCCGAGCAGAAGAAGAAGATACTACTTGCTTACCTTGACTTGGTCCTGATGTTTCACCAACAGCCATAGCTGCTTCTTTAGCTATTTTCTCTTCTACTTGAACTTTATATGGAAGGATATCGCCTCTATAGATCCATACTTTCACGCCTATTCTTCCGTAGGTTGTATGAGCTTCCCGAAAGCCATAATCAATATCTGCTCGGAGTGTATGTAAAGGAACACGTCCTTCCCTGTACCACTCTGAACGTGACATTTCAGCTCCACCTAAACGTCCGGAGCATTGAACTCTGATACCAAGCGCTCCAGCTTTCTGAGCATTTTGCACAGCTCTTTTCATCGCTCTTCTAAATGCAACTCGTCCGGCTAATTGATCGGCAACTCCTTGCGCAATTAGAGCAGCGTCAAGCTCTGGCTGTTTTATTTCTTGAATATTTAATTGGACTTTTGGGTTACCAGTAATTTCCGTAAGCCCTTTTCGTAATCGATCTGCTTCAGCACCTTTTCTGCCAATTACGATACCTGGCCGAGCAGTGTGGACATCAATTCGTAATCGGTCCCTAGTTCTTTCAACTTCAACACGTGAGATGGCTGCGTGAGGTAGCTCGGTCATGAGGAAATTACGCACTTCCCAATCCTCTATAACAAAATCTGCATATTCACGATCAGCGAACCATCGTGATTTCCAGTCTGTTGTGATACCTAGACGAAAACCATAGGGATTAACTTTTTGACCCATTATGCATTCTCCTCGTCGTTACCATCATCATGTTTTTCCATTTCACTCTCTTCTGTAATTTCTTCTGAACCTTTTTGCATACTATTTGGGAGTCTAAACCCTGCATTCTCTGCCGTTTCAGAATTTGTAAACCAAACATCTGCTTTCGTTCTGCCGTAAAATGAGGACTCTTCTGGATGGTAAATCTTTGTTGAAGTTTTTCCTTTAATAATGTACTCAGACCCAGGGGCGGAGCCATCTTCAAGTGCAGTAGCTGAACCTTCACCAAATGGTCCCGAGTCTGGTTCATTAGTTTCGCTATCTTCTGCCTCTACTTCTTCTGCCTCTACTTCTTCTGCCTCTACTTCTTCTGCCGCTACTTCTTCTGCCGCTACTTCTTCTTCAGAATGTGTTTCTTTTGATTTTTGCACCCTACGCTTTCTAGATTCAGAAGCACTTTCTTGACTGCCTGATCCCTTTAGAGAGGATTGTTCTCGCATAGCTTCTAATTCTTCAGGGGTATATCGGCTGAGGATGATTGTGATATGACAGGTTCTTTTTCGAATTCTTGTTGCTCTGCCTCGTGCTCTTGGCCGCCAGCGTTTTAAGGTAGGTCCTTCATCTGCATAGCACGCTGAGACATATAGCTCTTCAGAAGAAATATTGTCATTGTTCTCTGCATTTGCTGCTGCGGAGTTAAGACATTTCTGAACCGTATCGCTGATTCTTCGCTCAGAAAACATCAAGATATCTGTTGCTTCAGAAAAGGATTTCGTTCGAATTAAATTTAAGACTTCTCTAACTTTGTACGCTGAAGATCGCACATATTTAATTTGGGCACGCGTTCCTGGACGTTCGTTAGTCTTAGTTGCTGTCATTTCTAGCGAACTCCTCGTTCTTGACCTGCATGGAATTTAAATGTTCTAGTTGGAGCAAATTCTCCGAGCTTATGCCCCACCATTGTTTCAGTTACATAAACAGGCACGTGCTTTCTTCCATCATGTACAGCAACGGTATGCCCGATCATGTCCGGAATTATTGTTGATCGCCTTGACCATGTTTTAATAACTTCTTTTGAGCCAGACGAATTTAGAGCATCAATCTTTTTTAAAAGATGTGCATCAACGAATGGACCTTTTTTCAGACTTCTTGGCATTTCAATTCCTTTATCGGCGTGAGCCTCTTGTTCGGCGGCGACGGACTATTAATTGTTGAGACTGTTTCTTTTTGCTGCGAGTTCTTGCTTCTGGTTTACCCCATGGTGAAACAGGATGACGACCACCAGATGTTTTCCCCTCACCACCACCGTGCGGATGATCCACTGGGTTCATTGCCACACCACGAGTTTGGGGCCTTTTCCCTTTCCAGCGATTTCGTCCAGCTTTACCAATTTTTACCAATTCGTGCTCTGAGTTTCCAACTGATCCGACAGTTGCCATAGCATCAATCGGAACTCTTCTCATTTCGGTGCTAGGAAGTCGCAAGGTGGCATAACTACCTTCTTTAGCTACAAGTTGCACGCTAGAACCAGCACTTCGAGCAATCTTCGCTCCACCGCCAGGTCGAAGCTCTATATTATGGACCACGGTTCCCACTGGTATATAGCGAAGAGGTAATGCATTGCCGATACGGATCTCTGATCCCTGTCCAGATTGAATTACTTCTCCGACTGATAACGCATTGGGAGCGAGGATATACCTTTTCTCACCATCATGATAATGGAGAAGAGCTATACGGCAAGTTCTGTTTGGGTCGTATTCAATTGAAGCAACAGTTGCTGGTACTCCTGTCTTATCTCTTCGAAAATCAATTTGTCTATAGAGTTGTTTGTGCCCACCGCCTCTATGACGAGAAGTCTTACGTCCATAGTTATTCCGCCCACCAGTTTTTGGTTTGCTTGAAGTAAGTGACTTTTCAGGAATGCTTTTAGTTATCTCTGAAAAATCAGCTTGAGTTTGGAATCTTCTTCCGGGACTTGTAGGTTTTCGTCTTCTAATAGCCATTACATTCCCCTAGACATCAAATAATTCAATTGAGTCGCCCTCGGCGACAGTTACAAGAGCTCTTTTTTGATCTGATCTTTTACCGTAAGAAAAGTTTTTCCGATTTCTCTTTCGCTTACCTTTTCGATTTAAAGTATTCACTTTGGTAACTCGAACACCGAATATCTGTTCTACTGCTTCACGAATTTGAGGTTTAGTGGCATCAGGGTGAACTTCAAATGTGTAAACATTTTGTTCTATCAAAACATATGATTTTTCGCTGACAATTGGCTTCCTAAGGATGTCTCTACCGTCTATCATTCGTTTTCCTTATTATCCATTGAGTTTGTTTCGGTAGTTTTTGCAAATGTTGGAAGATTATCTTTCGTGAACACAACATAGTCACTTACTAAAATGTCAAAAACGTTAAGCTGTCCAACTGGCAACACATGAACATTTGGAAGATTCCGGAAGCTCTTTTCAGTATTTGTATCGTTAGCATCTATTACCAGAAGAACTTTACCAGTCGCTCCGATAGCATTAAGCACAGTCTGAGCCCTACTAGTACTTGGAGATTCAAAATCCCATGTATCAACAATTAGGATATTATCTGATGCTGCTCTATCTGAAAGAGCTGAGAATAACGCTAGTCGCTTCATTTTCTTTGGTGTTTTCTGGGCATAGTTACGAGGTTTGGGCCCCATAGCAACCCCACCACCTCGCCAATGAGGCATATTTGATGACCCTGCTCTGGCTCTTCCTGTTCCTTTTTGTTTCCAAGGCTTAGCTGCGCCACCTCTAATTTCTGCTCGGGTTTTTGTGTTATGGGTACCGGAACGTTTTGCAGCTAGTTGGCCCGTCACTACTTGATGCATTACTGGGATGTTTGGTTCTATACCAAAAATAGATTCATCTAGGTCAATAGATCCAGCTTTTGCGCCATCTGACTTTACAATATCGACTTTGCTCATTGGTTATCTCCTGAGCTAACCGGAACCTTAACTGCATTTCTAATTACAACAGTTGCTCCGCGTGGTCCGGGCACAGAACCTTTGATAAGAATCGTTTCGCCTTCTAAATCAGATCGAACAACCTTTAAATTCATAATCGTGGTCTTTTGCGATCCCATACGGCCCGGCATTTTTTTACCCTGAAAAACTCTTGAAGGTGTAGCACATTGCCCTATCGCCCCAGGTTTACGATGTACTTTATGAGCTCCGTGACTAGCTCGCTGTCCAGCAAAACCATGACGTTTCATTACGCCAGCAAAACCTTTACCTTTACTGACAGCAGAAACATCAACGATATCCCCTTCATTGAAGAGGTCAACTGCGATTTCTTGTCCGATTTCATAACCATCTGTATTCTCAACGCGGAGTTCAATAAGTTGTTTTCCTGGTTCAACACCAGCTTTATCGAAATGACCCAATTGTGGTTGATTGAGATTCTTTTCGGCTACGGTTCCTTGCGTTACTTGCAGAGCACTGTACCCATCACGATCTTGAGTTTTGATCTGGACAACACGACAAGGAGGTACCTGAACGACCGTCACTGGAATAACACGGTTATCTTCATCCCATATTTGTGTCATGCCGACTTTTTTCCCGGCAATTGCTTTTCCCGCCATGAGGGAACCTCAATCTTTCGTATTCTTACGTTCTTTTATTTGGCTCTAATTTGAATACAAACTAGAAATTTGTTTCGCCAGATAGTTCCAATTTAATTTTTGGCTTTTCTGGACATTTACGTACAGGTACTCATACCGCACGAGGGTCAAGCATACCGAGATTTACAGCTATGCCCAACCCTTCTGCATAAATGAAATTTCTTTGTAATGAGTTTAGAATAAAGAATCGCTTGGTTTTTGGAAGAAATTATTTCCAACTTGGTCTTAATTAGGATTGCTGAATTTTTATCTCAATATCTACGCCGGCTGGCAAGTCTAGTCTTTGAAGTGAATCCACTGTTTTGGCAGAAGGATCCAAAATATCAAGTAGCCGTTTATGAATTCTCATCTCAAAATGTTCGCGAGAATCCTTATATTTATGCGGGGATCGTATAACAGTAAACCTGTGTTTATCAGTTGGAAGTGGGATTGGACCGCGAATATTCGCATCTGTTCTTCGAACTGTTTCAACAATTTTTCTCGTTGACTGATCAATAACCTCATGATCGTAGGCTTTCAATCGAATTCTGATTTTTTGTCCTGCAGCCATGAAGAATTAGCCTATTCGGTGATCTTTGTTACTGCGCCGGCACCAACGGTTCGGCCACCTTCACGAATAGCGAAGCGAAGACCTTCATCCATGGCAATTGGCGCAATTAGCTCAACTTCCATTTTTGTGTTGTCTCCAGGCATACACATTTCAGTTCCATCGGGTAAATTGATTGTTCCAGTTACATCTGTAGTTCTGAAATAGAATTGTGGTCGGTAATTTGAGAAAAACGGTTTATGACGCCCGCCTTCTTCTTTTGACAGCACGTAAACTTCTGCTTCAAATTTTGTATGTGGCGTAATGCTTCCTGGTGCAGCGAGAACCTGTCCTCGACTTACTTCTTCCTTGTCAATTCCCCGAAGAAGAGCACCGATATTATCTCCGGCTTGCCCTTCGTCAAGTAATTTACGGAACATTTCAACTCCGGTACAGGTTGTCGTTTGTGTTTCTTTAATACCAATGATTTCAATATCATCTCCGGTATGCACAACACCTTGTTCTATTTTCCCAGTTACTACTGTGCCTCGACCAGTAATTGAGAATACATCTTCAATAGGCATTAGGAATGGTTTATCTACGTCACGGTCTGGCAGAGGAATGTATTCATCAACTTGACTCATGAGCTCAAGAATCTGATTGGCAGCATCAGCATCGCCCTCGAGAGCTTTTAGAGCGGATACTGGGTATATCGGAGTGTCATCACCTGGAAAATCATATTCATCAAGAAGTTCACGAACTTCCATCTCCACTAGTTCAAGAAGTTCTTCGTCATCGACCATGTCAACTTTGTTAAGAGCCACAATAATTTTCGGCACACCAACTTGGCGAGCTAGAAGAACGTGTTCCCGTGTTTGTGGCATCGGTCCATCAGCAGCTGAAACAACTA
>JACERY010000038.1 GCA_013912105.1 Acidimicrobiales bacterium
CAACGATGTGATCAGCAACACAAATAGTTTCCTCATCATGTTCTACGACAAGAACGCTATTGCCAAGATCACGTAATCTTTCCAAAGTTTCTATTAAGCGCTTGTTGTCTCGTTGATGCAAACCGATTGATGGTTCATCCAGAACATACAGAACTCCTACAAGGCCTGAACCTATTTGTGAGGCTAAACGAATTCTTTGGGCTTCTCCACCTGATAGTGTGCTTGCTGATCTATGCAAAGAGAGATATTCCAACCCCACATCAAGCAGAAAACCCATTCTTGAATTGATTTCTTTAAGTATCGGGTCTGCAATGATTTTTTCGCGATCGTCTAATTCAATATCCTTCAAAGCCGTGGCAGCATTTTTTATGCTCATATTGCAAATTGTTGCAATATCAAAATCCTTAATTGTAACTGCTAGGGACATCGGGCGAAGTCGAGCGCCATCGCAATCAGGGCAATTTATCTCACGCATATACCCTTCAATTTGCTCTCTTTGCTTATCTGTATCTGCTTCGCGATGGCGTCGACGTAGGTTTGGCACAACGCCTTCAAAAGTTGCTCGAAAGTTCCTAGATCTCCCATACCGATTTGTATAGTTAACAGTGATTTTTTTCTTTCCTATTCCATCAAGAAGCAATTTTTTTGACTTTGATGGTAATTTATTCCAAGAAGTTCCCATAGGAATGTTGTTTTCCTCTGCAACAGCTCTAATGAGAAGTTGAAAGTACTTACTTCTCCCGCTGGACCATGGAGCAATAACTCCTTCCTGAAGGGATAATTTTGGATTTGGAATTACCAGTTCTGGGTCTACTTCGAAACGGGTCCCTAACCCGTCGCAAGAAACGCACGCCCCATATGGGGAATTAAAGGAAAAGTTTCTTGGTTCAAGTTCTTCGAATGATTTTCCGTCACTCGGGCGACTGAAATGTATAGAGAATGGCAGTATTTCCTTTTCTTTACTGTTTTCACTATCTTGAATTTCTATTAGAACTACCCCTTCGGCAAGCTGCAAAGCCGTCTCGATCGAATCAGTTAACCGACGTTCGATGCCATCACGCATAATTAAACGGTCCACAATCACTGAGATATCATGCATTTCATATCGTTCAAGTTGAAGTTTTGGCGTGCCATCTTCATTATCGCCAGCGACATCATTCAGCTCAACAACTTCCCCGTCAATTAATGCCCTTACAAACCCTTGTGAAGCGAGATCTGTAACTAAGGTATCGTAAGTTCCTTTCCGTCCCCTCACTACGGGTGCTAGAACCTGAAACCGTGTTCCTTCGTTCATGCTCAGAACTCGGTCTACGATTTGCTGTGGGGTTTGCCGCACTAAACGTTCTCCAGTTTCAGGATCATGAGGAACACCTATCCTCGCAAAGAGAAGCCGCAGGTAGTCGTACACTTCGGTGATAGTACCGACTGTAGAACGAGGGTTTCTACTAGCGCTTTTTTGGTCAATCGAAATAGCAGGCGATAAACCCTCTATAAAATCAACATCTGGCTTATCCATTTGGCCAAGAAACTGGCGCGCATATGCAGAAAGCGACTCGACATATCGTCTTTGCCCCTCAGCATAGATTGTGTCAAAAGCTAAGGATGACTTACCCGATCCTGATATTCCTGTGAAGACGACAAGCTTGTCTCTGGGAACATCAATGTCAATTCCCTGAAGGTTATGCTCGCGAGCACCTCTAATAGTTAATTTTCCAGACACACTGCCAATCTAATCAATTACGAGTGAAAGGTCATTATTCTGGTGGATTTACTCAACATTGTTTCTGAAGTATCGTTTTTTCATGAAATCAGTCTTACTAGTCCATGGAGCATGGCATGGCTCCTGGTGTTGGGATCTTATAGTTCCAAGGTTAGAAGTCCTCGGGATTAATGTAGTTACGATTGACTTACCGTTTAATGGGTTTGATAACGATGTCCTAGCAGTGTCTGAACTAATTGATTCAATAGAAGATGACCTAATTGTTCTTGGGCATAGCTATGGAGGAATGGTAATATCCGAAGCAACCCAAGCTAAACCCAACGTGAAACAGCTAATTTACCTTTGCGCTATTCTCTTAAAAGAAGGTGAGAATGTGAACGGTGACGAGGAGAAGTCACGCCCTTCGAAAATTAGAATTGAAGTAGATGAGGATTTGAACTCTATTGTAAAAAAAGATGCCATTATCCCTGCCTTTTATGAGGATGTCGCAGTAGATATAGCTGAAAAATATTTAGGTAAATTACGAAACTTTCCAATCAATTCTATTTCTACTGGAAGAGGCGAAGCTTGGAAAGAGATAGAAACAACATACGTCGTTTGCGGAAAAGACTCAGCGATCGATCCTGAAAGACAAAGAGAGATGGCGGAATTGGCCGATTCAATACTTGAATGGGATTGCGGCCACTCCCCTTTCTTCAGTAATCCAGATATTTTATGTTCGCTTTTGTTCGAATCAGCTAAAAATAGTTGCTAAAAATCACACGTCGCTTCTAAAAAGGGTCTCATCAAAATCTGCTCCGGAACGAATCAACGCGGCTTTCCAAGAAGGACTCGCTTTAAGGGCCCAACGTAAACTATTGATCAGGACTTTCCCGGATGAGAGAGACAAGGCATGAGGCCTTAATCCGAGGGTCTCGCGCATCTTGGCATCTATTGTTGACGATGCTGCCTGTTGCAAAACCCTGTATCCGATGCGCTCAACTGGTGAGAGAGGGGGCTTCTTAAGAAACACTATTGCTTCTCTCATCGCTTCAGATGGCCCGGTGTTTGGGTGATCTACAATCCATGCTCGAAGAGCTTTCGCATCTTTAGGGAGTGGATTTGCTCCCATCCGCTCACCAATCAATGATTGCTCGCGCACGAACCTATCCGCCTCTTCGCCTGAAAGTGGCCGTCGAAATATTTTGAAAGCCTCAAGGAAAGAATCTGTTAATGTGTTATGAACCCAAGCACTATGGGCCGCGTTCGAAGCGCTATAGGAAAGCTTGCGTTCTGAGGTTCCAGAAACACCTACATGTGCGCTTCTAACCATCTGAATTGCGTATTCGATCTCCGGATTCGCCCCGTAAGTCATCGTAGTCACGTAATATGCTGTTCTATTTAGCCGACCGAGAGGATCTTCCCGATATCGAGAATGATCGGCGACTCCTGCGGCTACTTCAGGGTGAGCAGCTTGAATCAGCAGGGCTCTTATACCTCCTACGAAACTAGATACGTCACCTAGGATTTCCCAACTTATTGAGCCTGGCCCAAAAAGTCCGTAGTCACCCTGATATTTATCTGTATTTTCAAGCGGTTTATCGCCATGTGAGAACAAATTAACCACTCGCGCTGTTACCCGTTCTTTAACTCCCAAGAACCCTCCTCAGTACGCCGCTTATAAGTTTACGTTACTGAAAAGCGCAAAGCGTAAGCGTAACTAATTTCATTTCATATCTTTTAGATCCCGTTTCAGTTCTCGAATTTCATCACGTAACCGGGCTGCATATTCAAATCTCAAATCTCCTGCTGCGATATTCATTTCTTCTTCCAATGTCTGCACAAGCCTCGCCAATTGACCTTCTGGTAGTTCGTTTAAATCATCTGGAAGGCTTCGCTGAGTCTTTCTTCCTTTTCCCTTTTTAGGTTCTGGAACAGTAGTTTGCGTTGGTCGGATCATAGAGAGAATATCAGTAACTGCTTTTCGAATAGTTTGGGGATCTATCCCATTTTCTTTGTTGTATTGAACTTGTATTTGCCTTCTTCTATTGGTTTCAGATATCGCTCTTTGCATAGACCCAGTAATCTGATCTGCGTACATTATTACTTGTCCTCCCACATTACGAGCTGCTCGTCCTATGGTCTGGATCAGAGATGTTTCGCTGCGGAGAAAACCTTCTTTGTCTGCATCTAAAATGGCAACAAGTGAAACTTCAGGAAGGTCAAGACCTTCTCGAAGGAGATTGATCCCAATAAGAACATCAAATTCGCCTAACCGTAGATCTCGAAGAATCTCTATGCGTTCGATAGTATCGATGTCACTGTGTAGATAACGGACCCTAATTCCTAATTCAAGCAAGTAGTCACTCAGATCTTCAGACATTTTTTTAGTTAAAGTAGTTACTAGCACGCGTTCTTCGGCGTCAGTTCTGGTTTTTATAAGCTCAATCAAATCATCAATTTGCCCAGTCGTAGGTTTAACAATTACTTCTGGATCGACCAATCCTGTCGGCCGAATAATTTGTTCAACTATGTGATCCGAGGTCTCCAGCTCGTGTTGCCCCGGTGTTGCAGATAGAAAGACGACTTGATTCAGCCTTTTCATGATCTCTTCAAACCTTAAAGGGCGATTATCAGCAGCTGAGGGAAGACGAAAACCGTGTTCAATTAAGGTTTCTTTCCTACTCCTATCACCAGCATATTGCCCGTGAAGTTGAGGAACAGCGACATGCGATTCATCTATCACACATAGGAAGTCATCGGGAAAGTAATCAAGCAAAGTGAAGGGTGGGTCACCATAGTTGCGGCCATCTATGTGCATAGAGTAATTTTCAATTCCAGTACAGAAACCTACCTCTTCCATCATTTCCAAATCGTGCTCAGTCCTCATACGAATTCGTTGAGCTTCAAGAAGCTTATTATTTTTCTCGAAATCCTTTAACTGAATTTGTAATTCTTTTTGGATACCGTCCATGGCCTTATGTAAACGTTCGTCACTTGCTGCGTAGTGTGTAGCGGGGAAAATAACGATTTCTGAAAAGTCTTGAATGACTTCACCTGTAATTGGGTCCACAGCAGTTATCTTTTCGATCTCATCACCAAAAAAATCAATACGAAACACATTTTCTTCGTAAGCAGGGTGTATTTCTAAGCTTCCGCCTCGAACCCGAAAGTTACCGCGAATTAAATTTAGGTCGTTTCTGTCGTATTGCATGCTGACAAGTGTTCGCAACACTTCTCTCTGATCATATTCTTCCCCCGTTCTCAAAACTAGAAGTTGGGTTAGGTACTCTTCCGGAGACCCAAGGCCGTATATGCAAGAAACTGAAGCCACAATTATTGTGTCGCGCCGAGTAAGCAAAGCAGAGGTTGATGCATGGCGCAACCTATCAATTTCATCATTGACAGATGAATCTTTCTCTATATACGTATCACTTGATGGAATATATGCTTCTGGTTGGTAGTAGTCGTAATAACTGACAAAATACTCAACCCTATTTTTAGGGAAAAATTCTCTTAGTTCGTTGGCGAGTTGGGCTGCAAGTGATTTATTTGGAGCCATGACTAGTGTCGGCCGTTGAACCTGTTCTATCGTCCAAGCGATGGTAGCGCTTTTACCTGATCCAGTTACCCCAAGAAGAGTCTGAAAATCTGCTCCGCTTTGTATTCCATTCGTTAGTTTTTTTATCGCTTCAGGCTGGTCGCCTGCCGGTTTGAAATCCGATACCACTTCAAATGGGATAGCGTCTGAACGTTTCACCATTTAGAAATTCTAGTGACTAGGAATCTCCTTAGCCAATGATTGCATCCAAACCCAACACGCATCTATTTGATCTATGAGGTTTTCTTCTTCACCATTGTTGTCAATAACGTAATCAGCGAACTCTAGTCTTTGCTTTCGAGTAGATTGTTTAGATATCCGAGCAGTTGCATCTTGCTCGTTAAATCCTCTGAATGCAACAAGTCTTGAGATGGCTGTTTCTATTTCGCAATCAACAACAATTTTGCCTTGAAGTGCTTTATATTCCTTCCTAGCGAGCTCTCCTTCAGGAGTCACTAGCAAGGGAATATCAATTAAAACAATTGCGTTAGTTGCGGCAAACTTTCTGCGAAGAGCGCCCATTTCCTCACCAACTGCTGGGTGTACAATTGCATTTAGAGCTTCGAGTTGCTCGGGATTGCTAAAAACAATGTCTGCGATTTTTTGCCGGTCCAATTCTTGGTTGTCTGTTACGACATCTGAACCGAACCGTTCAACAATTGATTTATAAACACTTTGGCCGGGCTTCTGTAAATCGCGAACGATCTGATCAGCGTCGATAAGCGTTGCTCCTTTAAGCACAAGTAGTTTTGCAACCGTTGTCTTTCCGGACCCTATTCCACCAGTGATAGCAAATTCAGTCATCGGCTATAACGTTATTCGGAATCGACTTGACCTTCTACTTCCGCAGCTAATCTTTCTTGTTCGCTTATTTCATACGCAGACCATGCTTCTTCTAGTTCTGCTGCAGCTTCTGGGTCTAGCTCTACAGCTGGCCCTATGTAGTTGCCTTCTGTGTCATAATTCTGCTCACCAAAGTGTTCTTGATATTCCTCAGCGACAACTCCACCTTCAGCTGCTTGTTTCACTGAAAGGCTTATGCGGCGCTTCTCTAGGTCAACTTCAATGATTTTAACCCACAGTTCTTCCCCTGGAGTAACCACTTGTTCTGGCAGTTCAACATGGTGTTCAGACATTTCCGATATGTGCACGAGACCTTCTATGTTGTCACCTACTTGAACAAAACTTCCAAAGGGTACCAATTTTGTTACCCGACCATATACAAGTTCTCCCACTCGATGAGAATCAGCAAATTCTTGCCATGGATCCGCTTGTGTTGCTTTTAATGAAAGACTTATTCTTTCTCGATCCAGATCAACTTCGAGGACTTCAATATCAACTTCGTCGCCAATAGTAACAACATCAGAAGGATGACTAACATGTTTCCAAGAAAGCTCTGAGACATGGATAAGGCCATCCATGCCACCTAAGTCAACAAAAGCACCGAAATTAACAACTGACGATATAACACCCTTTCGGCGTTCACCAGGTTTTAATAGGTCTAGGAATTCTTCTCTTTGCTCTTTTTGAGTTTCTTCTAACCATGACCTTCTAGAAAGAACTACATTATTTCTATTTTTGTCAAGTTCTATAATCTTTGCTTCGATTTCCATTCCCATGTAGGGATCTAAGTCCCTTACACGCCTCAATTCGACCAGCGACGCGGGAAGGAATCCTCTAAGTCCGATATCTACGATTAGCCCACCCTTTACTACTTCAATCACTAGGCCTTTGACCATTCCGTCTTTGTCTTTAACTTCTTGAACGTCTCCCCAGGCTTTCTCATATTGAGCTCGTTTCTTAGAAAGAATTAACCGTCCTTCTTTGTCTTCTTTCTGAATCACTAATGCTTCTAT
Source organism: Acidimicrobiales bacterium (assembly GCA_013912105.1). Taxonomy (GTDB): domain Bacteria; phylum Actinomycetota; class Acidimicrobiia; order Acidimicrobiales; family UBA8592; genus UBA8592. Next base: position 7,157 of record JACERY010000038.1, read on the forward strand.
TTGATCACCGACACTTACTAACTCATCAACTGAAACATCGTTTCGTATTGAGAGTTCGCGCCGAGGTATAACTCCTTCAGACTTAAAGCCAATATCAAGAAGCGCTTCTTCTCTATCGACTTTGACAACTGTTCCGGCTACTAATTGGCCATCTTCCACTTGAACCATTGATTCTGCGAACGCATCATCAAGCGTTTTTTCCCCTAGGTCATTTACTGCAATTTCTCTTGGTGTATAGCTTTGGTTTGTTTCAGTTTCGGTAGTGGACATAACTTTTTTTCTAGTAGACAATATGACAAGTTAGCTTTCAAGTTGAAGAAAGGCAACGACTATTTAGGGTATCAGTCACGAAGAAAGTGCCAACTTGTTGCGACATATATTGTATTTTTTATCTTCTTGCAATCAACATGAATTCGGGCTTTGTATGGGTTGGGAGAAATTCTCCGTAGCGACCTGGGCTTACCGACCAGATCGATTCAACAGTTAGTCCATATTTTGTTGCTAGCAGCCTTAACTCTCTAGGAGTGAAACAACTAGTCCATAAGTCTTGAATTAATTCCTTACCTACAGAGTTTTTGATAGATGTAACTTCATGGTTAACTCCATGGTCTGCGTGGAAAGTATCTTGTTCTTCTAAGTAGCGAACTTGAAAATAAGCTGAGAACGCTGTTAGTGCTATTTTCCCTCCGGGTGAAAGGCTTTTACTCATACGTTCAAGAATTGCACCATCTGGATCATTGATTGCCACGGGACCGGTTGGCTTACCCGCTAATCCGAATGCGCCTTGACACAGAGATACGACCGCATCAAATTCTTTGTCAAAAGTCATGCTTCTTGCGTCTAGGTTCAAGAACTTTGTTCCGTTAATTTCTTTTGATGACGCGATATCTATGAATTCTTTACTGATATCAATTCCTACAACTTCTATTCCCGCTTTGGCAAACAGATGCGCATGCCGACCCGGCCCACACCCCACGTCTAGTAACCGCATTCCTGGCACCAGGTCTAATTGCTTTATAAGAAACTGGACTTCCTGTTCGGTTCCTTTAGTGAATGAATAACGAAGATACGCTTCGCCCATATGACTTGCTGCTTTTTGAAACCAATGGTCTCCCACTATTTAGCTTCTGACCAAGTAGAGCCAGAGCTGATATTAACTGCCAAGGGAACTTCCATATGAAATGCAGTGCTCATAACATTTATTGTTAAATCTTTCGCTATAGACAGTTCGTGTTCTGGGCATTCAAGAATTACTTCATCATGGACTTGAAGGACGATACGACTGCTCATCTCTCTCTCTTTAAGTTCTTGACTTAGGTTCACCAGCGCTATTTTGAATATGTCTGCAGCTAAACCCTGGACACCAGCGTTCATTGCCTGCCTTTCGCCTAAAGAACGCGTCATTGCATTCGGAGAGAGCAGTTCAGGTATCCGTCGGCGACGCCCTAACAGTGTTTCTGTATAACCACGTTCTTTTGCTAATTCAATAGCGGAATCCATATATTCCTTTATGGCTGGAAATGCGCTGAAATACGACTTGAGAATACCAGCAGCTTCTTTATTAGAGATTCCTAGCCGTTGAGCAAGTCCGTAAGCTTCCATCCCATAGACAAGTCCGTAACTTACCATTTTTGCCCGCTCTCTTTGAGCTTTGGATACGTCTTCAGAATTTATTCCAAAAACCTGTGCTGCTGTTGAGGTATGGATATCTTCACCTGCTTTAAAGGCTTTAATAAGTCCTTTATCCTCCGAGAGGTGAGCTATACAACGAAGTTCAATCTGGTTATAGTCCGCTACTAGTAGCTTCCAATCTGCTTTTGCTATGAATGCCTCCCTAAACACTTTTCCTCTTTCGGATCGAACAGGAATATTGTGTAAATTTGGCGCATCGGAACTTAGTCTTCCGGTTCTTGTAACAGTTTGTCGAAATGTAGCTCTAATTCTTTCGCCTTCTCCTACTTCCCCTAATAAACCTTCACCATATGTAGATCTAAGTTTCTCAACTTCTCGGTAGCGTAATAAGTGTTCAATTACTGGATGATCGCCTTTCATTTTTTCTAATGTTTGTGCGTTGGTGCTATATCCCGTTTTCGTTTTTTTGCCTGGTGTCAAACCGAGATTTTCAAACAGGATAACCTGCAATTGTTTGGGGGAGTTTACATTGAATTCTTCGCCGGCTAGTTCATGAATTAACGTTCTTATATTTCCGACTTCATCATTAAGTTGATCGCGGAGCTCTGTCAGTCTTTTAAGGTCAACTTGGATCCCGAGAAATTCCATTTCCGCTAATACCGTGATTAGCGGAATTTCAATTTCGTTGGTTAACTTTTCCAAACCTTGAGTAGTGATTTCCTTTTCTAAAGGGTCGATCAATATACTTACACACAGGACCTCTTGAGCTGCTTCCATCTCAGCTGCTTGGGCTCCCCCATCAAGATTTAATTGGCCTTCTTCAGAACCCTCATTCAGCGAAAAATTTTTCCCAGCGTATTGCAACGCCAGACTTGTCAGTGGATACGAAGCTTCAGCTGGATTCAGAAGGTAAACAGAAATTTTTGTATCTATGTAAATTCTTGGGGGTTCGTAACCTTTCGAAAGCAAACTTCTTATAAGGCTTTTAAGCCCATGGCCAGCAATCCCCGGTTCACGTTGCAGAAAAGTTGAAAAAAGTTTATTGACATCTTCATTTTGTAAATAATGAACTGGAAACCAAACTGCTAAACCCCTGTTCGGGTCAATTCCAATTGCTATACCGGATAGAGATTCGCCAGTATCCCAACTTCCAGCTATCGCAATTGGGCTTTTTTTCTTTTCAAGGTCTTGGAGATAATTTATCAAGTCTTCTGGTTTATCAAGGGTCACACACTTTGTTTCGAAACTTTGCTTCTCAGCGGAGTCGGAGTCGAATTCACCATCGATAACCTCCCCTAAACGTTGATATAGAGTTCGAAGTTCTAAGCTTTCAAACAACGTTTTAATTTCGTCCAAGGCAGGACTCTTAGGTTTAAAGTCTGAAACGTTTACTTTAGTAGGAACGTCGCGAACAAGAGCCATAACTTCTGCATTGAGGCGAGCTTGCATTTCATTTTCTTCTAAATTTGCCCTAAGCTTTGGGGTTTGTTTTTCCGCTGCGAGAAAGATTTGGTCGATAGTTTTATATTCGTTGACTAGTTTCGCTGCTGTCTTTTCTCCGACGCCGGGAACACCAGGAAGGTTATCTGACTTGTCCCCCCGAAGAGCAGCATAAGTTACGTAATCGGAGGGGGTTACCCCAGTACGTTCGTGAATCCCGTCTTCGTCGTACAGAACATAATCGGAAACCCCTCTTCTGTTGTAAAGGACCTTCACATATGGGTCACTTACCAGCTGATAGCTGTCACGATCTCCAGTGACAATTATTGTAGAAATCTTCTTTTCCTGAGCTTGGGTAGCAAATGTAGCAAGAAGGTCATCTGCCTCATAGCCAGGAACTGCGATTGATTGAATTCCTAGGACGTCAATAGCTTTTTTTACTAGGTCAAATTGCTGAATCAAGTCATTCGGCGTTTCGGCTCTTCCTGCCTTGTAGGTATCTATTCTCTTGTGGCGGAAAGTCGGTTCGGGCAAATCAAATGCGACTGCGATCCCATCAGGATTGTGATCGCGAATTAAATTGATCAACATTGTTAGAAACCCATAAATTGCTCCCGTTGGCTGCCCACCTGATGTTCTCATGTCAGCCTCTAGTAAAGCAAAATACGCTCTATAGAGTAACGAGTTTCCATCTATCAACATCACAGATTGCATTGGTCTCTCCTATCCCTTCGAATCTCTGGGAACTAGCTTTCTCCTTGAAGGATAGATTCTGCTACTACTTTCATCGGAGATCGTTCTTCCATTGCTTTTTTTTGCAAATAGCGATAGGCATCTTTCTCTTTCAGCCCGTATTGATCCATTAAGGCCCCCTTGGCACGATCAACGACTTTTCGGGCCTCTAGGTCATCTAGCAGTTCCTGCTTTTCTTTTTTGAGATCAGATATTTCCTTAAATCTTCCAACAGCTAATTCGATTGATGGAACAAGTTCACTTCGTTGAAATGGCTTAACTAAATAGGCTAGAGCTCCAGCTTGACTAGCTTCTTGAATTAGGTCTCGCTGACTGAAAGCTGTTAGCAGTAGAACAGCTGCTATATGTTCCTCGCTAATTATCCTTGCTGCCTCAATACCATTTAACCCTGGCATCTTAATATCAAGAATGACTACGTCAGGGTTCAATGTTCTTGCTAGTTCAACTGCCTCATC
>JACERY010000039.1 GCA_013912105.1 Acidimicrobiales bacterium
CACTATCAACTTTTTGAAGACACAAAAGGACGCACACTCTTCAGCGTCGGTGCTTTACTGCCCGTTTATGACAGTATTGATGCCTTACCCGGTGTAGAAGACCCCACGGTTACCCATTGCCGCAATCTTGAGCATAAACTTTCTTTTGCTTCAGATAGCCGCATGATTGAATCCGTTGAATTAGCAATGACAGAAATTGAATCAGGCAATAGAGTTTCAATTGACTTTGAAAAGCTTTTCACGTTCCGAATGAAAGGCATTGGGTACAGTCACTCTGAGTGGGGTCATGGAATGTGGAAAGATGATGTTGCTATCGGGAGTGAACAATGGGACATCGCAGACGTTGACGATACAGCTTTTGAAAATCAGCATGTTCAGCATCTTATGAGGGTCAAAATTGGTGGTAATGAAGGTATCGGAGTTCTTGAACAAAACATTCTCGGCCCTTATGAACCATATGGTTTGGAGGGGGCTATACGCCCGCCTTCTGCGCCTTAACCTAAGTACCTATTATGAATCTTTGCTGTCGGTGAGGAAACGAAGCTAGAAAAGCCGAGATACATTTCCTCTACCGACGAGCAAAGGATAATTTGGGCGTGAGGGGAAAGCTACTCAAATTATCTCTGTGGATACTTATCGGAACTTCATAAATTGAATAGAGTTCAGCGGTAAGAATGCCCCATTATTATGGAGGCAATGAACACTGTCATGAAGTCCAAGGCCACGTTTGATTGAGACTGCTGATTTAATATTACTGAGGCAGTGAACACTGTCATGAAGTCCTAGGCCGCTATGCAATGAAGCTGTACCACCGGTAGTCCAAATTGTGGATGCACCACCGTTAGTCCAAATACCGTCAGAGCGACCTTCGTCACCGGCCACGAAGAGATTGCTGTTTTTAATGTCATTGACGACGTCAGAATCTCGAACAACATCGTTAAAAGAGATTCTTGATCGCTTAACATTCGCTCGTACTTCGTTGACTTCAACTGGTGATACTTTTTCGTTAACAAGTTTGGCTGACTCAAAGGAGGTAACCGGTGCTTTAACTCCTGTAGTCCAGTCGGTGTAATGTGGCTTTGCTGATGCGGTTCCCATGGAACCAATGAGCAGACTTATTCCTACCGCTAAGGTAACTGTAATTTTTGTTCGTGTTTTCATTTACGCCTCCTAGGCTTTATTTGTGCTAGGTAGACGAGGAGGAGTTACTTTTCTTACACCCCAAGAATAAATAACCCTAAAAGTAGCAAATCCTCCTTCTCAGGGGGGGCGAGAAAGAGGAGTCGCAACGCACTTACGGAGGTGCAATACCTATTGTTACGTATTTCTACCTAGATATCTACTAATGTGACACCATTCACAGTTCACCTAAATATCTACTTTAAGAAGCTTTGCGGCATTGTCCTGAAGAAAAGGTTTCCACACATGATCACGAAAAGGAACACCTTCCATTTCTTCCATGATTCGGTCAAGTTCTAAACCAAAAGGGAAATACCCTCCGTAAATGATTTTGCCACTTCCTCTTGTATTAGCGTAATCAATAATTGCTTTTGGGTAATGCTTTGGTGCGAACGCTGACGTTGAGTAGTACAAGTTGGGCCATTTCAACATGAGTTTCACTGCAAGTGCTTCGTCGGGTTCAGCTCCGTGTCGCATGACGATTTTTAGGTCTGGGAAGTCGTAACAAACCGGATCGAATCGTGAAACATTCTGGGAATCGCCGATAACTCGAGGTCCTGGAACACCAGCATTGATAAAGATTGGCAGATCTAGTTCTACACAGGTTGCATAAATAGGATACGTTTTCGCATCATCTATCGGGACGTGAGGATCGCATCCAGAAGGGAAAAAAGAAACTGCCCTAATTCCATGCATGAAGTGATCTTTTCTTATCTTGATGACTGAACCCATGACATCATTAGGATCTATTGGCGAGCAGAGAAGGAAACGGTCGGGGTGTGCTTTCGCTGCTATTGGTGCTCTGGTTCCCATGAGGGTTACCAAACCAATATTTACACCGTTATTATCCATTGCGTTTATGGTTCGTTCAATAGCGTCTTCGTCTTGATCAGCTTGGGGGACGTCTTTAAAGATGTAATCAGCGACATGTTCCTCGCCTTTGTCTTGCTCACGGACCGAAGGTGGAACGTAATGACTGCTCTTCGCGTCTTTAAACCCAACCATGGTGTCAATAATTTGGATTCCATTACGTTTGCTCACTCTGTCAGACTACATCGCCGGTTGTTTTCTTGAAAGCAGAACATATTTGTGCGTAAAAACAATATCTGTTTTACGCTGAAGAGATGACCACCATAGTTGAGCGCCCTAAAGGGTGTTTGCCCCCAATACGAATTGACCACGTTGTTGATGAACCTGACCTGATACGGGAAATAGCGAGAAATAATGGACCGTATTTTATGCCGGCACGTTACTTAATAGGCGGAGAAACTGCTGCTGATGCTCGTAAACGTACCCCTAAGGTTATTAAGGACGCTCCCTCGTATTTAATCGGGCCGACATGGAGGGGTGATTGGGCTTTTGACGGAGAAATATTGGTTGAGGAAGCCGCCCCGCTCCTCCACCATCAGGGTTTCATTGATGCTACGAAGGAAATGTTTCAAACTGAAATTATTGTGCCAGAACAAGTCTTCGTGAATCTGTCATCGCCTATGAATGCGCAACCTTTCTCACACGTTGACATTCCCGAATTTAGAGGAGTGAACCGTCACAACGCTCCGGGGTGGTTTCTTCAAGCTATGGGTTCATCTCGATTATTTGAGGACGTGCGAATTTCTATCGTTACGGCTGTGGCATGGTTCCATCAAGGAGAACGCGGTTTTTTCAGGTATTGGCCAGAAGGTCGCGAGAATGAGAGTATTCGTCATGAGAATATGTGGAACACCGCTGTTATTGGAGATAACGACTTCATGCATCATCTTGTTGAACGAGTCGGTTCAAAACCGAATGGGCCTCCCGAGGGAATGTCAATAAATACCGAATTAAAGCATGATGGAGTGTCTTGGAAGGTCCTTGAACAAGGAGAAGAGTTAGCTTCATATAGTGAATTAGACGTCCGGCTTTCGCTTTCATGGAAAGCAAAGGTGTACTCAGACAAACAAACGTATGAGGATTCAACTAATGGGATTGACAATATAGGAATCAATGAAGCTATCGGGCGTTTTAATCAGGAACTTGGAAGCAATTTTAAAGAGCTGAGTGATGATGATCTACGTAAGGAACTTTCTCAACGATGGAGCGGCTACGTTCTCTAATTGTTTCTTTCTTCGCCACCATGCGCGAGTCGAGGCGCGAACTGCAAAGGTTCGTCAGAATATGGGTTTGCCCTTGGTGCTTCTTTGAAGCGTTCCCGTGCTGACACAGGTGCCTCACCGTTTTCATCTGTGATTTGATACCCAATTCCCAGTTCGCTGCTCCAATGGACTCGGCCTGTCATTTCATGGTGCAGTGGGTCGGCAATAACGGCAGCTGCTACTCGTCCGATAAAGATAGGGGTTTCAGCTCCATCCATAGCTACTTGAATACCCTTTTCTGCTTGATCTTCAATAAATTCAGTTTTAGTAGGGCCGGGACGGAGCGCGAGGGCAGTGACGTTCTTAGGGGCGAGTTCGAGTGCCATGTCATGGGTTAGGCGGTCAAGGCCGGCTTTGCCGACACTGTATGACGAGTTGAAGAGGTACACGAGTCCTGCAGGTGAGGTGATGTTGATAATGATTGGCCGGTTTGCAGATTCGAAGAGGAGTGGGGCGGCATGCCATGAGGCGACGTAATGTCCTCGTAATCCGATACCTACTTGGTCGTCCCAGATGCTGACTGGGTGTTCCCAAAAGCCACCTTCCCATGCTGGTGGGTCAGGGATTTTAAAGACGTTATTGACGAGAATGTCTAAGTGCCCATGGTTATCTTTGATTTGAGTGAAAACAGCTTCTATCTGCGCATCATCAAAGTGATCTGTTTGGATGGCTATCCCTTTCCCACCTGCTTCTGTTACTTCTCGAGCGGTGGTATCAATGGTTCGAGGTTTGTCACCGATGCTTCTTCCAGTGACATACACAGTTGCGCCTTGTTCACCCAGACCAATAGCTACGCCGCGCCCTATTCCCCTACTTGCTCCGGTTACAACTGCTATTTGCCCGTCTAGTGTTCCCATGTTTCCTCCGCATTTACTTTTGTGAATGTTAAACGATGAATTGTATTGTTTCTATTTTGTTCCTATATTTATGGTTCATGGTTTTGTGGTGGTAAACATAGAGAAACCTCTGATGAAAAGGAATGGGATGCAGAAGTTCTCTGGGACGGAACCGAAACTAGGTATCACGATGCTTGCTACCTGTAATACGCTTCCTCCTTCTCAACTAGCGCAAGAAGTTGAAGGTAGAGGATTTGACTCTCTGTGGCTTCCAGAACATTCGCATATTCCTTCAAGTCGGGCGACTCCGTTTCCAGGAGCAGCGCCAGGACGTGAGGAACTTCCCGACGTGTATTGGAACTTGAATGATCAGTTGGTGGCGTTGGCTATGGCTGCTGCGGTTACCGAAGATCTAATTCTTGGGACTGCAGTGACTCTTGTTGCTCAGCATGATCCGATTTGGTTAGCAAAACAATTAGCGACATTGGATTTTCATAGTCAGGGTCGCCTAGAGGTTGGTGTCGGGTTTGGTTGGAATCGGGAAGAGTATGAGGCTCACGGTCATGATTTCTCTGACCGTTACACGCGCACAAAGGACAACATTGGAATTATGCGAGCACTCTGGACTCAGGACGAAGCATCTTTTGATGGAGAGCGAGAATCGTTGGAACCATCGTGGTCCTGGCCTAAGCCTTCAAGGAATATTCCGTTGCTGCTTGGCGGTGGTAGTGGGCCACGTTTGCTTTCGCATTTGTTTGAGTGGGGTGATGGGTGGATGCCGATACGAAGCCCTAAAGGTTCCTTCGTTGATGATGTTTTAAGAGTTCAACGTTTAGCTGAGGAAGCAGGTCGAGATCCTGCATCAATTTCTATTACCGTGATGAACGCCCCTCAATCAATTGACGAACTCGAAGAGTTAGGTGAACTCGCTGTTGATCGTGTGGTATTTACGATTTGGCCTCAAGAACCAGATGCTGTTCTGTCCGAATTGGACCGTTTAGCCGGTATTGCCGATTCATTCCTGTCACGTAGCTGAGTTTAAGGGACTTCCAAGCGGTTCAATCGGGCACTTGATAACGCTATGCCTGCAATAGATATGATGATGAGCATCAGTATGCTGACATTCTGTGAGGGGTCAAAGAGGTAATCAAATTCAACATTGGTTCGTCCGGTAATGATTGCTCGGCTGTATCCGGAAACAGCGAGTGCAGCTGCGGGTTTAGCGAAACTAGCAACGATTGCTTCCCAAATAAAAATATAAGCGAGTCCCCACAACACAGGGTTTTTCACGATTAATCCGAGTGTGACAAAGAGGCCGCTATATGCGAGTACTGCGAGGATTGACGTGATGATTGTTGCGGTTACCACACTGTTTCCAGCATCAAGAAGAATAGCTGAAATGGTAATTGGGATAACTGTGAGTGGGAGTGCGATGGTGATACTGGCTGCCCATGCTCCAGTTGAGACTGACAACCTTGAGATTGGCCGCAACCATAGGTAAACAAGTGTTCCGTCTTCTCGTGTATCTCCGAGTGATGCTGATGCGAAAATGAGTGCGACGATGGGTATAAGTATTGATAATCCCATGTAAGAGATAAACCCTACGCCTGCTTCTAATGGGTCATCACTTTGCCGTCCGATAACCCACCCAAGGAGAATTGGGAGTAAACCAATGATTGTGATTCCTATAAGTCTTCCCTTGGTGATGAGTTGTTTTAGTAGAACATTGTGGGTCAGTCGTATAGCTTGAAGCGGAGTGATCGTGGACATTATTTCCCCTCGATCAGGTACCGGAACACGGATTCAAGGTCATCGTCCATGGGAACCACTTCGTTGAGGCTTACATTCAACTCTTTTGCTATTGGAGCGATTGAACGTCCAAAGGCATCTATGTGTGATGTAGTGATGTTGAGCTTGCCTTGTTCTAAGGTGACCCCGTCAATGACTTCTCGTTCTAATAATGCTGCTCCAAGTTTGCGTGGATGATTGGTGGTGATTTGGATGACATGGGGCTGATCTTCCATAAGTGTTCGTAAGTCTCTGTAGTCTCCGGATGCTGCTAATCGTCCTTGAGCGATAACCAGTACTTGTGATCCTATTCGCGCGACTTCATCAAGTATGTGACTTGAAATAAGCACGCACTTGCCTTGTGAACCAAGGTCATGGAAGAGCTCTATCATTCTATTTCGCTGGACGGGATCTAATCCTGATAACGGTTCGTCAAGGATAAGAATATCGGGATCGTTTACGAGGGCTGCGGCTAGTTTGACCCGCTGACGCATACCCTTTGAGAAAGAACCCACAGCTTTATCCGTAACGGTGTCAAGGTCAACAAGTGTGAGTGCTTGTGTGGTGGCTTCGCCGGTGTTAGCGACACCGTGCGTCTTAGCTGCTATTTCTACGAATTGATGTGCGGTTAGTCTGTCAAAAAGGGCATCTTGTTGTGGTGAGAGCCCTATCTTGCCCCGCACAGGGGTGTCTTTCCGGGCATCGCTTCCCAGAACTTTTACTGTTCCAACGGTGGGTGTAGTCAGGCCACATAGCATACGGAACAGAGTTGACTTTCCTGCACCGTTTGGCCCAAGCAACGCTGTAACGCCTTCATCTAACGTGAAACTGACATCAGAGACAGCGACAACGTTGCCAAATGTCTTTGATGCACCAGCGACTTCAATCATATGAACTACTGGTGGTGGTTTAGGAGTCATTAGATTGCCTCCCGGTTACGGTAAATGAAAGCGATGATGGAGCATGTCGCTATAAGCCAAGCAAAGAAACCGAGCGTGACCATTGATGTACTTATCTCGCTATATTCGTTGACAATGGACTCGGCGTTGCAGAGTCGGGCGCCGAATTCGTATGCGGTTTCAATTGGGTTTATGAGCAAAATATTTTTGCCAATATTGGTTTCCTGATAAAGGACCCAGCTTGGAATATTAGTTCCTACATAGGCAAGGAGTACGACGATGCTAGCGATCGCTCTCCGGTTTGTGAAACATGAGAACGCCAGCCCGAATGCGCATAGAAATAGTGAAACAAGAAGGCATGCTAAAAGAAGTCTTCCGAATGTTTCGAACCATGCTCCTATTCCATTTGGCCCTAAACCCTTAATCGTTTTCCCTAAGAGGTAGAGAAGAGCTGGACCGAAGGTAATGAGTAGTATCGATCCAGCTACCGAGAATGTTTTAGCAGTGAGATATGTTGGTTTCGTTAATGGTGTTGACATGTACAGCGAATACATGCCATCCTTCTGATCGCGCACTATTGCATCAGGTGCGACCAGGGCTGCAAAGAGAATCATCACGACTGCCGGAGCGACCATCCCCCAAGAGTCAGTTGTGAGAAACCCAGCATCATCACCTCCAAAAAAGAAAACAACTGCAAGTTGGATGACAACGATGAGGTAGGTGATACCAAGTATGGCCATTGGGAAAAACTTGTGCCGTGCCTTCCGTCCTAAACCAAAGATGCTTCGCGTGGTTTGCCACGCTGTCGACCGAATTGCGCTTCCTACCCCGAGTCTTTCACCATCAAATTTTCGATATCCTCTGTCCAGAATTCTGGCATTACCTGCATTACTCATGATGGAACATCCAAGATGATATCTTCTAGATTTCGACGGCGATGTTCAAGTCGCTTCATTCTCGCACCGGCATTAGCTACTGTGTCTCGGATTAGATCTGGAAGTAGGTCGGGTTCACCATCAGGTATTCGAAGAATCATGCTTTCAGGTTCACGTAGGACAGTTAAACCTGCCTCCTGAAGAGCTTTTTCTACCTCCCATACAGCGTTTGGGAGATCATCTATAGCAACTAGTTCTATTTCAAGTCCGGTGCTTTCACCTGTCAGTTTATCTAGCTGGCCGGCAGCTATTAGCTTTCCTGCGTTAAGGATGACGATGTTGTCGCAGATCTGTTCAACCTCTTCAAGGAGATGTGACGAGATCATGACATGTATTCCATATTCTTCACTAATCTGACGTATGAGGGTCAGAACTTCATCTCGGGCGAGAGGGTCTAGCCCATCAGTTGGTTCATCAAGAAAAACCAGTTTCGGGTCAGCAGCTATTGCCTGTGCTAATTTCACGCGCTGTCTCTGTCCTGTGGACATAGTTCCTATCGGGCGGAATCGCTCTTCACCAAGGCCAACAAGCCATAAAATATCGCTTGCTCTTGTTTTTGCTTCTTTCCTTGGTATTCCTCGGACTTCGGCTAGGTGTTTTACGAAATCAACTGCGGGCATTTCGTCGGGGAGAATGTTTCGTTCAGGCCCATAGGAGACAAGTGATCGTAATTTCGCACCGTCAGCGACGGGCTCGAGGTCTAAGACTCTGATTGATCCTGTGGTCGGTGCTCGCAAACCTAACGCTATAGACATGAACGTGGTTTTTCCGGCGCCGTTAGCGCCTACTAATCCTGTTACTCCGGAATGGACCGTGAAATCAACCTCATCTAGTGCGCGGTGCTCTCCGAATTGCATTGTTAAGTTTGAGACAGTGATGAGTTCCATGACGGTTTGGAGTGATTGAAAGTAGCGAATTTCTATACTTCGTATTCCCCAAAGATATCTAAATTACGAAATGTGATTTCTCCGAATGTTTCTTCTGTTTCTTGATTATCATCTTCTGTGATTTCTAGTTCGTTATTTTTTTGTGCCTCTTCCCATGAGTCAAATTCAATAAGTTGTATGACCGTTCCAGGGTTATCGCGATCAACACAAATTGTTGCTTTTTTCGCATAGGACCGTCCGTCCGCTTTCTCTATGTAATGTTGGAGTGCTTTTTCTGCATCTTCTGCATTACCTTGGAATTCCATAATTTGTAAAAATTTCATTTTTCTTCTTTCTCTTATCTTTTAATTGTTACGACTCTTTTTGTTCTCTAAAACGTCCTATTTTTGCTGCAGCTTCCGTTAATACTGCTTCTATTTGAGCGTTAACTGACCGAAATTCATCGGACGCCCAGCGTTCATAGGTGCGATATAGATCTTCAGATACTCGTAACGGAAACTGTTTTCTTCCCTCAGACATATTACTTACCGATTGAGAGTTCCAACGTTTACTACTGGTGCGGTTGGAGCGTCGCTTGCTATGACAGTCATCAAGTTTGAAGCAAACGTTGCTTTACGATCAGCATCTAATTGAATAGGGTCGCTTCCATCAGTGCCTTCTTCAAGGGCATCTATTGCTTCGCGAACCATAAGGACGGCTCCTTCAACGATTTTGGCCCGAGCAGCAACAATTGCTGCTGCTTGTTGTCTACGAAGCATAGCTTCAGCTATTTCAGGTGCGTAGGCTAAGTCATTCAGTCGAGCTTCAAGGATCTCTACTCCAGCTTCGTTCGCTCGTTCCTGAAGTTCAGTTCTGAGGTGATCGTTGACTTCATCGGCGTCACCAATCAGTGTGATTTCATTTTCGCCATCTTCAAATGAATCATACGGGTATGACCTAGCAAGGTTCCGTACCGCCGATTCGGATTGTGTATGCACATAATTGGTGAAGCTTTCTACTCCGAAAACTGCTTTTGCGACGTCAACGACTCTCCAAACAACAACAGCCCCTATTTCAATAGGATTTCCGTTTGCGTCATTAACTTTCGCTGTGTGCGTTGTGAAGTTTCTAACTCGGAGGGATATTTTTTTCTTAGTATAGAAAAGGTTTGTGAAACGTAGCCCTTGAGTCTCGTCACTACCTCGATATGCACCGAAAAGGGTTAGAACAGCTGCTTGGTTGGGCTGCAACATGTAGAGACACATGGGTGCTATGAGCGTAAATATTGACAAGATGATCGCTGGGAGTATGGTTCCCCCATTACTTACTCCTGATAAGGCCCATAGGGTGATCATCACTGGAAGATTGATCAACCAGATGACAATCATGGTTATTCCGTTGCGAACTTTTCCAACTTTGTCAGGGTTCAGCTCTGTTATGCTCATTACGTAATCTCCTCTATTTTTAATTCTTTGTTTATTTATCGGGTGACTGCTGTTCCAAATACCAGTATTTCGGCTGCTCCTTGCATGACTTCAGTGCTTTCGAAACGAACTCCAACGATGGCATTCGCTCCCATGGCTTCTGCTTGTGCCACCATCTTGTCTATTGCTTCTACTCGGGCTTCTTCCATCAGTTTCTCGTAACTACCGAGTTTTCCTCCAACGAGGCTTTTTAAGCCCGCACCGATATCTTTTCCTACGTTTTTTGTTTTGATGGTGCTTCCTGAGACCATGCCAAGTGGTGTCCCACCAATATTTTCTATTGTAAATAAATCCATTGCTGCTCCTATATCAATGTGATATCACAATGATATAGGAGTACTTAATTTGTAGCAAGTGATTCAGTAATTTTCGTGAATGTTTCGAAGATGGAAGCTGTCATCTGACCACTGTTCCGGTAATCTCAGATTGAGATGTATTTGCGTTTAAATTCTGATGAATTAGCTATTAAAGATATTTTTAACTCGTTTTTTGAAAGCGAGTGCTCAGTTGAACGTGTCCGCTCAGCCCAGCACGAGGGTTTTGACCCCAAAGCTTGGGAACGTTTCGTTGAAACTGGTGCGCCTGGTATGTGCTTACCGGAAAGTAGTGGAGGTGGCGGGGCATCCTTAACGACGGGTGCGATCGTCGCTGATTTGCTTGGAGAGTACATTGCCCCGCTTCCCTTTATTGAGCATCTAGTTGCGTCTCGCCTGCTTTCATTGTTAAATCCAGAACATGATCTGCTCCCTTCGGTGGCT
>JACERY010000004.1 GCA_013912105.1 Acidimicrobiales bacterium
GCCGTACATTAGCAATATTGCAGTTTCAGCCTCAACTAGATAACTCGCAAGATCACCAAGAGAGGCTGGGGCCACATTGATTTGTTCATAGGTTTCATTATCCATAAAAACATAATCTGCTCCGTCTTTATAAAGATATTGCATTTCTCGTTTATCAATTGTTGCCCTTTCAATCGACTCACCAGCTCGAAATGTCTTTTCTACAACTGACCCAGAACGAATATTCTTTAATTTCGTCCGTACGAAAGCATGGCCCTTACCTGGTTTTACATGCTGGAATTCAACGACTTGCATTAAATTGCCGTCCTGCAATATTGTCCATCCATTTTTAAAATCATTTGTTGAAACTGTGGGCATCTTCTGTCCTTTGTCTACGAGATTCTACCCTAGACGAATACCTTTTGAGTTTCTCCAGGGTTCGTTAAGAATTCGACACCTTTTGAAGTTACCAAGAGGAGATCTTCCCACCGGACACCAAAAGATTTAGGCATATATAAACCCGGTTCTATTGTGATAACCATATTCTCTTTCAAAACATCTTTGCTTTTACTGTTTATTCTAGGAAATTCATGGATCTCAAGGCCAACGCCATGACCAGAACCATGAGTAAAGAAGTCTCCGAAGCCTTTCTCTTGCAGATAATTTCTACAAGCCAAATCAATATCTTTACCTAATACTCCAGGTTTTACTTCTTTTATAGCTAGTTTTTGAGCTTCTTGAACT
Source organism: Acidimicrobiales bacterium (assembly GCA_013912105.1). Lineage (GTDB taxonomy): Bacteria > Actinomycetota > Acidimicrobiia > Acidimicrobiales > UBA8592 > UBA8592. The sequence goes on from JACERY010000004.1 coordinate 724, forward strand.
AATTCAAGAGCCTCCTTTTCCTTTGAATTTAAAGGATTTACGGGCATCACTCTCGTCATATCTGACCGGTACCCCTCAAAAACCGCTCCTACATCAACAAGAAGTAAGTTACTGTCAGAGATTGTATTGCTGGTCGGCGATGCGTGAGGAAATGCACTGTTCTCTCCACTAGCTACGATAGGTGAATAAGCTGGCCCAGAAGCCCCTAAGAGGTTCATTCTGTATTCCAGAAGCGCTGCGAACTCTTTTTCAGTTGTTGCGTCATCTAAATCTGAGAAAGTTTCATTTAAAGCTTGCTCTGCAATAGTTGCTGCTTTGGATATATACCCTATTTCTAGTTGATCTTTAACTGACCTAAATTCCTGAATGGGTATTCGAGAGTCAGCCACAGACCCTTTCACTGATAGGGAAAGTTTCTTCTTCTGCGCCCACGAAACTCTTTCGCCATCTATAAGAATTGGTTTGTCTTTAGCGATAATTGATATTGACTTAACCACATCCAAACAAATTTTACATTCAGCAGATGATTTATACTTTTCCAACTCCTTTGGAGCTTGAATCACGTAACGAGAGTCAGTAAATAGGATAAAGCTCTCTTCGTCAACGTAAATGGTCCCATTTGAGCCTGTAAACCCTGTGAGCCACCTTACAGTGATTGAATCGAAAGCCACGAAAGCAGCGTCTTCGCTCTCAAGCCACTTTCTGACTTTGTTAAGCCTTTCCTCATGATATGAATTTAATTTATTAAGAGCCATTACTCTGAATAATATTATCTAAAGCTCTTATTGAGAGTTCATACCCATATCCCCCGAAACCGATAATTGAGCCATCAGCTACAGGAGCAACAACAGAAGTATGGCGCCAAGCTTCACGCGCATTTGGGTTTGATAGATGCACTTCAATCACAACCCCATCAAAAGCTGCTAGAGCATCATGTAGTGACCATCCATAGTGAGTTAGGGCACCGGGATTAATTATGATTCCGCAATACCGATCTTTAGCTTCTTGAATTTCTGTGACAAGCTCACCTTCATGGTTTGATTGAAAATGATTCACCTCATAGCCTATTTCTTGGGCAATTTCCGTTAATCGATTAGCGTGGTCTTCCAATGACTCAGTGCCATAAATTTCCGGTTCTCTTTCTCCCAATAAATTAAGATTTGGCCCTGACAGCAAAAGTACAGGTTTCATTGAATTACCTCCAAGGATTTCTTTAGTAAGTTTTGGTCTTCGACTTTAACGAGTTCAACCCCGTTACCACCATCAAGGACAAACGTGATTCCATCTTGTGCTTTTTTGTCCTTAGCGAAATGCGAAAGTATCTTTTCTTCATTCGCTAATGAAGGCAAAGTAAAAGAAAGATCGTAGTGCTTAAGTATCTCCTCATGGTATACGACACGACTACTATCTATACGGTCCAAATTAAATGCTAACTCAGCTGCGTATCTAATGCCGATAGCGACTGCTTCCCCGTGTGCGAGCGAATACTCATTTTCAACTTCCAAGGCATGTGCGAGCGTATGACCATAATTGAGTATTGCTCTTATTCCCCCTTCTCTTTCATCTTGTGCGACAATATCAGTTTTCAATTTTACGCATTCAATTATTTGCTCGCCTAAATCCAATTTTCTTAGATCACCTGCGCCAATGAAATGGTATTTAGCTATTTCTCCGTAACCGCATTTCCATTCTCTTATTGGTAACGTCGCCAAAGTATCAACATCACATATAACTGCCTCGGGCTGCCAAAAAGTTCCGATTAAGTTTTTCCCTTCAGGCAGATTAACTCCAGTTTTTCCTCCTATGGCAGCATCAACCATTCCGAGCAATGACGTCGGAACATTTATCACAGGCATTCCACGGTGATAAATTGATGCTGCGAAAGCGGCAACATCAGTCACGATTCCCCCTCCTACGGCAATGACAATATCTGACCGATTAAGTCCGAAATTCACCCATGAACGGCAAAGTTCTTTTATCGTTTCTATTGATTTCGCTTGCTCACCAAGAGGTATATGAAAAGTGTGCTGCTCCTTTCGAGTTGCAACTTCTATACCAATAGCCTTCTGAGTTACGATGGCAACTTTTTTAACTGATGAACTGATATAGCTGTCAATATCTTTGATACATCCACTTCCGACCACAACAGGATATGAGCGTTCTTCAAGATTTACGATAATTTCTTTTACATCCACATTACGAGCGTAGCCATTAGTAAGGCCTCGCGTGGGGAGTTATTCGTTAATCGTATTGATCTTGCTAATTTGACTTATTGCTTTAGTCCGCATTTCCGCTACTGGCGCTTTCAACCCTGTCCAAAGTTCATATTGCAATGCCGCTTGATGAATCAGCATCCCTACCCCTGTAACAACTGTTGCTCCTCTTTCTTTTGCTTGAAGCAGAAGAGGAGTCATAATTGGGTTGTATACAAGATCGATAACCGTTTGATCACTATTCAGATATTCCATTGGGAATGGCATCAACCCCTCATTTGTAGTTTCTGCCATTCCAATTGAAGTTGCATTAATTATGTACTTGCAACGAGGTATCTTCTCTACTGTTCCGACTTCCGCTACTGGATGACCTAATTCAGATGCAAACTTAGCCTTTTCTTGATTCCTATTTATAACGACAATTTCTCCAACGGATGCCTTCTTGAGGCTTCGTATAACTGACCTTGCTGCACCTCCTGCACCGATAATCGCAAATGAAGTTCCTGAAATTTGATCTCCTGTTTCAGCTATCAAGGAATTTACGAAACCATCACCATCCGTGTTATGGCCCACAAGTTCATCCCTATCCCAAAAGATGCAGTTTACGGCTTCAAGTTCCGTTACTGCCGGAGTTACCCGGTCAAGAAATGGGATAACTGCTTCTTTAAGTGGCATAGTTACAGATACTCCGCGAATACCATTATCTCTAATCTCTTCAAAGCAATCGCTCAACTCATGCTTAGAGACTTCGATGGCACTATAGCTCCAATTAAGGTTCTGATGAGAAAACGCAGCATTATGGATGAGAGGCGAAAGCGAATGTTTTATCGGTTGGCCAATAACTGCAGCAATATTATTCTGGTCCTCATTTTTAAAAAACTTACCCACAACCAAGGTCCCTTTCAATACAAACTTGCACAGCCTCGTTAAAATCCGCTTCGGTAACAGTAAAAGTGTGTGATCCAGTTCCGAAGTTATCTGTTCTGACATAGAACAACCAATCCCCTACCGCTGGATTTAGGGCTGCTTCAATAGAAGCCTGTCCGGGTGCTGAAATAGGTGTCGGAGGCAACCCAACGACTTTTCTTGTGTTATACGGTGAATCTACGTCTAAGTCACTTAACGTCAATTCTCTATCTCCTCCCAAAGCGTAGATGATCGTTGCATCTATTCCTAAGGGCATATTTTTTTCTAATCGGTTATAGATCACTCGAGCAATTTTGTTTCTTTCTTCGCTTAAGGCTGTCTCTTCTTCTATTAATGAAGCGATTATCAAAACTTCATATGGGGTTATCCCTAGCTCAACTGGCGGATTATTCAACCCCGTCTCTGCAGCAACCAGATCAAACTGAAATACCATTCTGTCTAGAAGACTCTTTTCGTCAGACATCAATGCTTCGTCGACATCATAAGTCTCTGGAAAAAAAACTCCTTCTTTGAAATTACGCTGCCACTGGGTTCCTAGGCTCTCTGGATTCTGGGATTGAGCAATCGCAAGCGACAATTCTGTTGCGTCAAATGAGGGCAACTGCATTAGTAATGATTCCTGCATTTCGATAAGAGTCAAGCCTTCTGGAACCGTCACATAGAACCGATCCTCAACAACTTCAATCGGGCCAGCTTCCAAATTATCACGCACATCCCATACTGAACTATGCATTTGGAATGTGTAAATTCCTGCTTGGAAATCTGGTACGTTCTTAAAACGAAGATAATACCTAAAGACGGTTCCATTAGCGACAATTTCATTCTCAGCAAGTATCCGAGCTATGTCATCTGTTGAGGCGCCTTGAGGAATTTCAATGACAAGTTCTAAGCCAGGTTCGCCAGGTGGATCTAGCTGATCATCTAACCAACCTCGCACAAAATTATAGGTTAGTAAACCAAGGACAATTACAAAAGCAGCAAATAGACCAAAACGAACAGCCGTACTGGTTTTTCGGGGCAATCTTTCCCAGTCTCGATCATCGTAGTATTCATCTTCGTACCATGGAGGCAGGTCATCCGGATAAACGAAACGTTGGTCAGGCAGGCCTGTTTCATGGGTACGACTTGAAGTAGTACCAAGAAAAAAAGACTCATACTCAAAACTTTCGTTTTCGGATACTGGCTCCAGGGAATCGGGATAGACAGAATCGTTTTTTTCTATCTTTTCCTTTCCTGAATCTTCCGTTTCCTCGTTACTCATTTTCTACATCTGCGGTCATAATTTTTTTAGATTTAAGTTGAGAATCTAACCAGGCTTGCAAAATTATCGATGCTGCTATTTGGTCAACGAGATCACGACTTTTTCTTCTGCCCTTATTCTGTTCCTTAAGCATTCGTTCAGCGGTGATAGTTGTAAATCGTTCATCAAATGTTTCAATACCTATTTCGGTTAATTTGCCAATATCCTGGATCTCTTCATTTGTTTTTCTTGCTGCTGGCCCTAATGTTCCATCTAGCGATATCGGTAGACCAAAAATCAAAGTACTCGCTTCCCATTCATTTGCTATTGCAATAATCTGAGCATAATCATCTAGGGTGTTCTTACTCCTATGGATAACGCAATAAGGAGTCGCTAATGTTCGCTCAGAGTTACTCAAAGCTATTCCAATTCTTTTCGTCCCAAGATCTACGCCTAAAGCCCTCAAGATTTCACTGCCGCCTCTCTCGCAACTCTCAAAGCTTCATCTAACGCTTCAGAGTCTTTCCCTCCAGCCATTGCGAAATCTTTACCTTTGCCTCCCCCTCCTTTAATAAGCTTCGCTGCTTCGGCTATTAGGTCGGCAGCATTGTTAGATGACTCTTTGGAAACAGCTGCTGCAATTGCTACCCCCCCGCCATTAAGAACTGTCCCGAGAATAACAGCTTCTACCTGTTTGCTATCACGCAAATGGAGAGTTAATTGCTTTAACTCTTCACGCCCAATTCCTTCTATTCTTTGCGAAATTACTCCGTCAATTACATTATCAACAAGCTTTTCTGCCTCATTCATTATGAATGCGTTTCGCATTATTTGAATTTCTTCTTTTAGATCTTCAATTTCTCGAATCTTTTTATCGAGTCCTTCAATGATGTTTGATACTGGGACTCCTAACGTTTCGCCTATCTGCTGAAGAACCGCTTCTTGATCACGAATAACGTTAAAAGAACCTAGCCCTGCTACAGCCTCAATCCTACGGATATTTGACCCAATGGACCCTTCAGAGAGCACTTTGACCGGGCCTATCTCACTAAGGTGCGATACGTGGGTCCCGCCACAGAGTTCAATAGAATTTCCTCCAGCTTTAAGAACGCGAACAACCTCGCCGTATTTATCTCCGAAGAAAGCGATCGCTCCGAGTTCTTTGGCATGGGTCATTTCAGTCTCTATCACTTCGACTGAAGAGCTCGAGAAAATTTCCTCATTAACTAAATCTTCTATTTCAATTATTTGTTTAGCGGTCAAAGCCTCAAAGTGGCTGAAATCAAATCGCAGCCGTTCAGAACCTACCCAGGAACCCTGTTGCTTCACATGGTCTCCAAGGACTTCTCGTAACGCCCAATGCAGAAGATGCGTTGCCGTATGGTGCCGTTGAATAGCAAGCCGCTTTTCTATATCAATCGAAGCTCGTACTGTTTCACCTATTACTAGTTCACCTTGCATGCTCTCTACAAGATGCATATATTGACCACTTGGGACGGCATTTGTGTCACTTATTAGAACAGACCCCGATGAACCTACTATTTTCCCTGAGTCTCCAATTTGACCACCTGACTCAGCATAAAAAGGTGTCTTATCTAAAATGACTACTTGTGAATCAGCGAATAGCACAGTTGCCTTTGTTTCAAATGTCTCATATCCCATAAAGTCAGTCGCTATTGAAAGATCAACGTGCCCTTGAAGATCTATATCAGCTTTTTTTAATCCATCTTTTGTCACCGAATCGGCTTTGGCCCTATCCCTTTGCTCTTGCATAGCCTTTTCAAAACCTGCTAGGTCTATTTCGATTCCCCGCTCAGCAGCAATCTCTTGGGTCAATTCCATTGGAAAACCGAAGGTGTCATGCAGTTGAAAAGCTATATCACCGGGAAGTGCTTCTTCTGCGCTGAGACCTTGCAACTCACTATCAAGAATTTTTATTCCAGAAGAAAGGGTATTTCTAAAACCTTCTTCTTCACGATTTAGAATATCTTTGATTAACTTTTCATTTTCTTTCAATTCTGGATACGCATCACTCATCAAAACAATCACTTCATCCACTAATTCTGACATTACAGGAGTCTCTACTCCTAGGAGGTGAGCATGGCGAACAGCTCTTCGGACAATTCTTCTGAGCACGTACCCTCTATCTTCGTTACTTGGGATGACCCCATCGTTAGTCAAAAATGTTGTTGATCGAGCATGATCTGCGATTATTTGAAGAGAAATAAGAGTTGATGGGTCTTCTGTATCCTTTATGGCAAGAATTCTTTGAGTAGCTTGTAGCAAAGTTTGAAACTCATCAGTTTCCCATACTGCATCAACACCTTGGATGACTGACAGAACTCTCTCAAGACCCGCACCAGTATCTATTGATGGTCTGGGTAATGGGGTCTGAGTACCATCCGTTTGTTGATCAAATTGCATGAATACAAGGTTCCATATCTCAACGTAACGCTCATCTGCTTCTGGGTTTGCTGGTCCACCTTCCGGTCCATATTCTTCACCTTTATCCCAAAATATTTCTGAACACGGTCCATTGGGCCCCGTATCTGCCATTCTCCACCAATTATCTTCATCTAGCCTTTGAATACGTGTTGGCGACACCCCGACAACATTTTCCCAGATTTCAGCTGCTTCGTCATCACTATGATGGACAGTAACCCAAAGTCTTTCTGAGTCAAGCCGTAAAACTTCGGTAAAGAATTCCCAAGCCAAAGGAATCGCATCTTCTTTAAAGTAATCTCCAAAACTAAAGTTTCCCATCATCTCAAAGAAAGTGAGATGTCTACTAGTTCGTCCTACTTCATCCAAATCGTTGTGCTTCCCGCCGGCTCTTACACATTTCTGCACTGTCGTAGCCCGCTTGAAGCCAGGTTTTTCTAGCCCGAGAAAATAGTTTTTAAATGGGACCATTCCCGCATTGGTAAATAGAATCGTTTCATCATGGGGAATTAGACTTGATGACGGCACTATTTGATGCCCTCTCTCCTCAAAAAAGGAGGTAAATGCCGTTCGGAGTTCTCTAGCTTTCATCTCTTGTAATCCTACCGTGAGGGAGCATACTGATATTTCATACTCAGTTAATTCGCTTCATTACGTATTGCAAACTCTACAGCAATTAAGAGATTCTATTCATTAACGATAAGCAGAGTTCCCGATAATTTATCGTTGGCATTTGTGTAAGTACGCCCTCGATACTTTCCAACGATTTTCTTTCCTTCTCGAGTTGCATTATCGACTGTTGTTTTCGTTGCTTTTATACTAGATGCTACGAAATTGCTGTTAACTGGGCCGGCGTATCGATTAACTTGTTTCTTAACAACACGCTTAACCCAAATTGAAGAACTAAGGCCAGCGCCAAAGCCCGCAGTTAACCAGAGAAATTTTTTGATCATTGTTCTACCTTACCTACACGTATTAGTTTTTTATTTATTTACAAAAAGTTTCGCAGCTCGAATAGTTCCTCTAAATAGCTTAGTAATTTTTACAACTGGACGTGTAAAAGAACCGTACACCAACCTCGAGTGAGTGTCCGCACGCTTAGTTATTTGTTCTGCCTTCTCTACTAAATGATTGATTCTCTGAATCTCAGCTTCAACTGCTTTTGATTTTGACGCTATGTCCAAATCTGTTGCAATAGTAGTTTCATTCATTCTATTAAGGAATTTCTGCACTTGTGAAATAGTTGAATGCAATTTAGTTACTACATAAACAAGAACGCCGACTAGAAAAATAGCTGTCAAAGAAACAACAACTGCCGCTAACTCCCAAGCTTCCATAAATATTCCTTAACTGTATTGTTTAGTGATTATTCTGAATCATTCTTCTGTTCGTCTTCTTCATGGACATAATATCTTTGATCTTGAAACCTGTCAGGTCTGTATCTTTGTTTGACCACATTCCCTGGGTAATCGTGCGGATATTTATACTCATTTCCATGGCCAAGACCCTTTGCTCCGGAATAATGGCTATCTCGTAAGTGACGAGGAATTTCACCCAAAGCTGTTTGCGCATCTTGTTTCGCAGCTTCTAATGCTTTAAAAACGTTATTAGATTTCGGTGCAACCGATAGATAAATAACAGCATGCGCCAGATTCAATTGCGCTTCAGGTAATCCAACATATTCAACAGCACGTGCGGCAGCTTCAGCTATTACTAACCCATAGGAGTCAGCCATGCCGACGTCTTCAGAAGCAAGGACTAACAATCTGCGTGCTATAAACCGAGGATCTTCTCCAGCATCTAGCATTCTAGCTAGCCAGTACAGGCCAGCATCTGGATCGGAACCTCGAATACTCTTTATAAATGCTGAAACCGTATCGTAATGTTCTTCTCGGCCATATTTCAAAGCTTGAGTTCCAATAGCTGATTGGGCATCTTCGAAAGTAACAGTCGGCTCTTCGTCGTTATTTCTGGCTCTAGCTAAAGCAATAGCCACTTCTAACGATGTAAGGCTTTGTCGTCCGTCTCCTTCTGATTTGTCAACTATGTAAATTAAAGCTTTTTCTTCTGCCTTTATTCCTTCAAATTCCAGCCCCCTATTTAGCAGCTCTAACAAGTCCTGTTCGGTTAATGGTTCAAGGCGAAATAACGAACCTCGACTGAGCAAAGGCGCGTTAATTTCAAAATAAGGGTTTTCAGTTGTAGCTGCAACGAATGTAATTAAACCAGATTCAATGGCTTGCAGAAGGGAATCTTGTTGAGCTTTGCTGAATCTATGAACTTCGTCAAGAAACAGGATTGTTCCCTTCCCATACTCTCCAAGTCTTCTCTTTGCACTATTAATTTGCTCTCGAATATCTTTAACGGTTGCGCTCGCAGCTGATAGCTGTATGAATTCTTTAGTAGTTGATTGCGCTATCAACCTAGCTATCGAAGTTTTTCCTGTACCTGGAGGGCCCCAAAGAATCGCGGAAGAGAGTTTGTCTTGTCCTATTAAGTTTCTTAGAGGTTTCCCTAAACCAAGTAGGTGTTTTTGTCCCACCACCTCATCTAAATTCCTTGGGCGTAATCTATCTGCTAGAGGTGCTCTACTACTCAGATCATGTTCAGCCGAAGCCGCAAAGAGGTCGTTATCCACGCTTTAACATTAGACCCCACACTGATTAAATAAAGTTCTGCGTAATTGTTTCTGTAGATACAAGGTAGGTGGTCAGAAAGGACTAGAAAAAAGAGATAGGATTTATGTATGACTCCGAACGAACCTACTCGACATGAGGTAACAAGTTTTGATGATGTTATGCATCCAGCCCAAAGCTACAAGTCGGGATTCCCGACTATTATTCATCTCACAGCTGAGCCAAAGGAAAGTGGAAGAAGGATTGTAGATTTCTTTTCTGGTTTAGCATTTGGAACTGATGGAACTTTCGAAAAAGTTGCTGAAGGCCTATACCTATTAACACCACCAGTTGACTAGGTACTTTTTATGTAGCTTCAGGATCAAGACGAAGCCCTAACTCACCCAAATGTGTGGGGTTAAGGGGAGTTGGCGCATTGGTTAATGGGTCACTCCCAGATTGAGTTTTTGGAAATGCGATAACCTCACGTATATTTTCTTCTCCAGATAGCAGGGCAGCTAACCTATCAATTCCGAAAGCAAATCCTGCGTGAGGTGGAGCACCGTATTTAAATGCATCAAGTAGAAATCCGAACTTCTCAGAAGCTTCTACCTCACCTATTCCTAAAATATTAAATATCTGTGCTTGTATATCCTTGTTATATATCCGCACGCTTCCTGAACCGAGTTCCCATCCGTTTAGAACAAGGTCATAAGCTTGGGACCGTATTTCTAGATATTCTTCCCCTTCAGCTGTATCTAGTTTTGAAATATCATCTGGGTGCGGCATGGTAAAAGGATGATGGGCAGGAACTGGCATCCCAGAATCTGATATTGATTCAAACAAAGGAAACTCTGTTATCCAAATAAAATTGAGTCCCCCTTCATCCACAGGAGGCCGTGCGATTTCTAGTCTTAGAAGACCGAGAATATGATTCACTAATCTTCTTTCATCTGCGATAACGAAAACCATATCGCCCTCGCTAGCTTCCATTGATAGTCCCAGTTGGACAATTTCGTCCTCAGACATGAATTTGGTTAAAGCTCCATCAAGTTTCCCGCCCTCTCCAACTCTGAACCATGCAAGCCCTTTTGCACCCCAATTCTGGCATTTATCAGTTAAAGCATCTATGGCATTTCTTCCAAGGATGCCAGCACCATTTGGATAGAGTATTCCTTTCACACAATCTACTTTGAATACTTTTGCTTCTGTTTCTTTAAAGATGTGGGTTAACTCGACTAATTCCATCCCAAAGCGGGTATCGGGCTTGTCAGACCCGAATCTTTCCATAGCTTCGCTCCAAGTCATTTTTGGTATATCCCCTGGCCTAATCCCAGTCACAGTTTCAGCTGAATCTTTTATGGCTTCAGAAACAAAAGTTAATATGTCATCTTGGTCTACGAAACTTGCTTCCATGTCTAACTGCATGAACTCAAATTGCCTATCTGCCCGAAGATCCTCGTCGCGTAAACATCTCGCTATCTGGTAGTACCTATCAATTCCGCCTACCATGCACAATTGTTTAAAGATTTGCGGGCTCTGGGGAAGCGCATAAAAATTTGTGGGATGCAATCTAGATGGAACTACAAAATCCCGAGCGCCTTCTGGAGTAGAGGCTATGAGCATAGGCGTTTCTATTTCAACAAAACCCTGTCGTTCCATTGCATTACGAATCGAACTGTTTATTTTTGCTCGTGTTCTTAGGTTCCTTTGCATGCGATTTTTTCTTAAGTCGATATACCTGTGCCTTAGACGAATTGTTTCATCAACTTCTGACCGTTCATGCATTGGAAAGGGAGGTGGTTCTGCTGAAGAAAGGACTTGAACGGAACAGTCTCCTATTTCAATTTCTCCTGTGGCTAGCTTGTCGTTGGTTTTTCCTTCAAATCTAGTTCTTACAGTTCCGGTAATCATAGCTACGTACTCTGAACGAAGGTCCAATTTTTCATCCACTACACATTGAACGATTCCTGAGTGATCTCTGAGGTCTATGAACGCCAGATGCTCACTGTGGACACGGCGCGTATCAACCCAGCCGCAAACTGTTACCTCAGAGCCGATATTTGTAGATCTAAGCTCTCCGCAGTAATGCGTTCTCATTGTCATCGGTTAACTCTCCTGAAGAATTGTTTGTAGATTCTGTGCGACCATTTCTCGAGGCACAAGCTTTTGGTTGCCATCACCACGCAGATCTCGAAGGGTAACCTGATTTTTCTCAAGTTCATCAGTTCCAATGATGATTGCGTACTGTGCGCCTGAACGGTCAGCAGCTTTCATTTGGCCCTTCATTGACCTACCACCGAAACTCCGATCTGTTCTAATTCCTGCCTTACGTAGCTCGTGGGCGAGGAGGAGGGCTTCTTGCCCTTCAGTAGTATCAACTACAAAGACATCGACGCCTGTATTAGCGTCAAACTTTATATGCTCAGCAGCGCATGCTAAAAGTGTTCTATCTATACCGATGGCAAATCCAATCCCTTCTGTTGGCGGTCCCCCAAGTGCTTCAACTAGTCCGTCGTAACGCCCTCCACCTCCGATCGCATTTTGAGCTGTATCTAAACTTTGCGATACAAATTCAAAAGTAGTTCTCGTGTAATAGTCCAGACCTCTTACAAGTCGTGGTGAAACTTCAAAGGCTATATCTAGAGCCGTTAACCCTTTTTTAACTTCACTAAAATGATCTGCAGATTCCTGATTTAGAAACGATTCCATCGTTGGTGCATTTTTAATTATCTCTTGATCTTCCTCACGTTTTGAATCAAGTACCCTTAAGGCGTTCTTCTCCAGTGTTGCAAGCGACTGCTCACTTAGATTTTGCTTTTGGCTGTTTAAATAAGAAACTAGTTGCTCATTATATTTGTTTCTGCTTTCTAAGTCACCCAAAGAATTGATTAGTAGTTTAGTATTTCCTAGTCCAATATCTCTAAAGAAAGTTTCTGCCAGCGCAACAATTTCTACGTCAGCTTCTGGGTCTGAAGTTCCTAATATTTCTGCTCCTACTTGCAAGAATTGCCTATAACGGCCGGCTTGGGGTTTCTCGTATCGAAATTGAGGACCCGAATACCAAACTTTCCAAGGTGCAACAGGGCGATGTTGGGCGAATGCCCTGCATATGCTTGCTGTCAACTCTGGACGGAGTGCCAAATGCTGAGGGCTTTTTTCGTCCTTATCAAAAAAATCAAACATTTCTTTTGTTACGATTTCTGTGCTTTCTCCAATGCGCTTGAAAACACCTACATCTTCGAATAGTGGTGAAATTATTTGCCCATAACCTGCTTTGGAAAGTGACTCTTCAAAACTTTTCAGAAGAAACCTGATTGAATCTGATTCGGGGGGAAGAATATCGCGCGTACCACGCGGAGATTGAAAATGTGATTTACCCATGTGGCAAGACTACAGCTAGCTAAGACTCACCTGTGCTATTTACATGAGACTGTTTAAGCTTAAACTTGTTTAAGCTTTCCTTTGCCAATGGTGATCTAAAGCATCGGCCAAGCGATTAACAGCAGCGTCTACTCCTAACATGTCATATCCGCCTTCTTCGCTTACTGTAAACAAGGCCCAACGGATCTGGTCGCTTGTCAAGAGTTTTTTTATTTCCGCACTATTTAGGTATTGATCTGCTCTTATATTGTTGAGTTCAACTATAGATTTTTCTTCAAAGATTTGAAGAGTGTCTGCTACTAGCTGAAGAAATGTATCAACTTCCTCCATTTGATAACCAATTCCATCTACTACTGGCGGAGTTAACTCTCGAAGCCGGTCGCTCGTTATTGCGGGCCCTTCTTTGCCACTTTGGGCTTCGCTGCTATCGGCGGGAGAATTCAAAGAGTCTGAAGCAACGTTATTATCTGGCTTGTAAGTATTCTTTTCTTCAGCTAAACCATCTAGGTAGATATCTACTTCTCTAGGGTCATACCCTTTTCTTCTCGTTAATGAGAAACGAATATTCTCTATGTCTTCTCTCGTAATATTTTCCTGCTCTGACGGACTCGATTTATGTACCCTGTTCAAGAAACGGTCGACTTCAGCAATCTTGTAACCACTGTTCGTAACAATTTTGAACTTTTTAGTGCTTATACGATTCATTATATTTCTTTCAATAACTGAGGCTTATATGAGTACCAGAAAGTTACTTTTTGGTTGATTTCTTCTTTGTATTTCCAGGCAAAATTCGATAAGCATCATAAACTCCGTCAACTTGTCGCATGAGATTCAAAAGCCACTCCAAATGTCTGCTATCTCCAAGCTCAAATTCAAAATTCATTATGCTGATTCGGTCAGCTCCTGTTCGAGTTGAACTTGAAATAATGTTTACGCGAGCATCTGATAATACAGTCGATACGTCGCCAAGTAATCGAGTCCTATCAAAGGCCTTCACTTCAATAGATGCTGCAAAAGTTCCGCCACTATCATCATCCCACTCGACATCAATAAGACGGTTTGCATGCCCTGTCGCCAATGCCACTCCATTTGCGCAATCGCTTCTATGAATCGATACGCCTCGGCCACGTGTAACAAATCCCATTATCTCATCAGGAGGTACAGGTGTGCAGCATTTTGCAAGGCGGATCATCACATCGTCAACACCTTCAACTACGACGCCAACAGGATTATCTCTTCTTCGTTTAGCTCTTCCGACTTGTCTTTCTCGGTGAGTAGGAAGAGTCGCTGCTAAACCTTGAGCTGAATCTGTTTTTTCAAGAGCCACATGAAATCTTCCAGCAATACTTTTTGGCGAGACATAGTGTTCTCCGATAGCAGCAAATAATGAATCTGGGTCCGCATAGTTGAGACTTTCACAGACCTCTTGAAGAGTTTCACTTTTTAGTAATTGGAAAGCAGGAAGTCCTTCTTTACGAAGACAATCTGCGAGCGCTTCTCGCCCTCCATCAATAGCGTCTTCTCGGCGCTCACGTGTAAACCATTGACGGATTTTTGATGCCGCTCTATGAGTTTTTGCGAACCGTAACCAATCTTGAGACGGTCCAGCTTCTTCAGCTTTACTGGTTAATATTTCAACGGTATCTCCAGATTCCAGAACCGTATCTAGCGGCACAAGACGACTATTTACTCTTGCTCCCCTGCAGGCATGGCCTACTTCAGTATGGATAGTGTAAGCAAAATCTATAGGTGTGGCTCTTGATTCTAGAGTGATTACTTCCCCATTCGGTGTAAACACAAATACCTCATCTTGGTCTAAATCCATTTTCAAATTTGACATAAACTCAAGCGGGTCTTCGGTTTCTTCTTGCCAATCTACGATTCTCGAGAACCACATATGTTCATTTGGATCTGCTTTCTCCTTGTAGCCAAAATGAGCAGCAGCACCATGTTCAGCCCTGTGATGCATTTCTCGGGTTCGAATTTGCACCTCCAAAGGCTTTCCTTGTGGCCCGATAACGGTGGTATGCAGCGACTGGTATAAATTGAATTTGGGCATAGCAATATAGTCTTTAAATCTTCCTTGAACAGGGTGCCACGTAGCGTGAATAGAACCAAGTGCGCCATAACAATCCTTTACGGAATCTACAATGACTCTTATCCCCATCAGGTCGTAGATCTCATCAAATTCTCTACCTTTTAAGACCATTTTTTCATAGATGCTCCAGAAATGTTTCGGGCGTCCATGGACCTCTGCCCCAATTAGCAATTCGCCTAAACGAGACTGTACGTCGGCTAGAACCTGGGCTAGGTATAAATCCCTCTCTGGCGCTCGGGCTGCAACCATTTGATCAATCTCTGCGTACCATTTTGGGTGCAGGGCTGCAAAAGCGAGATCTTCTAATTCATTTTTTAATCCCTGCATACCTAGTCTGTGGGCTAGAGGAGCATAAATATCTAATGTCTCTGTTGAAATTCTTTGCTGCTTCCATTTCGGCAAAGAAGCTATTGTACGCATATTATGCAATCGGTCTCCGAGTTTAATTAGCAAAACTCTAAGATCCTTAGCCACTGCGACGAGCATTTTTCTCATTGAAGCTGCTTGTTGAGCTTCTTTCGTATCAAATTTAATTCTGTCTAGTTTGGTTACCCCGTCAACAATAGCTGCGACATCCTCCCCAAACCTTTTCTCGATACCGCTTAAAGCTTCTCCTGTGTCTTCAAGAGTGTCATGCAAAAGAGCCGCAATTATTGTTGCTTCATCTAGTCCCAGAGATGCAACTATTTCTGCTACTGCTACTGGATGAGTGATATAGGCATCACCAGATTTTCTAATCTGTCCGTTATGAGCAGAGCGGGCTGCATTGTGCGCTTCTTCAATAAGTTCTGAACTTTTTTGAGGATGAAAATTTTCAAATAATTCAAGGACAAGATCAAGCTCCGCAGATGGGTCTTCTTCTATTCTGTCCCAGAGGCTTATTTTCGTGATCGCCAAACTCATACTTGCAGCCTACTCCAGTCACAGCACTACCCGTATCTCAGGAGACTTACCTCTTTATAACCCAATATTCTTTCTCTTCCGTTAAGGGTGTCCAACGATATTAAAAATCCGAATCCGATGACACGACCTCCAACAAGATTTATCAATTTTGAAGCACATTCGGCGGTTCCTCCAGTAGCAAGAACATCATCCACTATAAGAACTTTCGCCCCTTTAGGGATAGATTGCTTCTGGACTTCCAAGGTAGCTGCTCCATATTCCAAATCGTAGTCAAGACTTATCACTGGCCTTGGAAGCTTTCCTTTTTTTCTTATAGGCAATAAGCCAGCTTGAAGTTCAATCGACAAAGCCGAAGCTAACAGAAATCCTCGCGCCTCAATACCAGCGACATAATCAACATCTTGGCTATTAAAATGAGAAGCCATTTTTTCTACGCTGTGAGCGAAAGCTTCAGCATTTAATAACAACGGTGAGATATCTCTAAAGTTAATGCCCTCAGTTGGAAAGTCGGGAACTGTTCTTACATACTTTTCCAGGTCAAGTTCCGCTTTATTCATAAATAGTCTATCTACGTTTATTCTTTCGTGGCCTCGGGGGAATCGCCGGATTAACAGGAACAGACTGTTGGGACGGGACACTAGGTTTTTGGCGCCTCTTTACCGCTTCACTGAGCCTATAGGAACGACTACTATCAGAATCTGAATTACCAAATCTATTCCTAAGCATTGTGGCGCAAGGTGCAGCAACAAACAATGATGAGAAAGTGCCGATGACCAATCCGATAAGGAGTGCGAGAGCGAATTCTCTTAAAGTAACCGCACCCATGAACCCAGAACCTACGACCAATACTGAAAGCACGGGTAGGATTGACGTAATACTTGTGTTGACTGACCGCATAAATACCTGATTTAAAGCTTTTTCTACGACTGTGGTGTAAGACAACTTCGCATTTGATAAGAGGTGTTCGTTATCTCTTACCTTGTCAAACACTACAAGAGTGTCGTAAAGGGAGTACCCCATAATTGTAAGAAAGGCAATCACTGTAGGTGGCGTTACCTCAATTTGAAACAATGCATAAATCCCTACAGTGATAACAATGTCATGGGCAACGGCCACTAGCGCTCCTGCAGCCATTTCCCAACGTAATCTAATAGTTATGTAAAGAGCTATGACGACAAAGAAAACAATTAATGCATTGATCGCTTTGTCAGTTATTTCTTCACCCCAAGATGGTCCTGCAGTTGAGACGCTCACAGCGCTTTCATCTTGGCCTGTGATCTCAGCAAGTATTTTAGTTACCTGTGAAACGATGGGGTCGCTATCTGCACCCGCATCTAAGGCACTTTGCGTTACTTTTGAAAGCTCAGTTCGTACTCTTAATACTCCCCCACCTGTTTGTATTCGCGCATCAGCTATTCCTAATGGCCGCAGAGCATCTCTAACTTCGTCTGCTTCGATATCCGCAGCAGGCACTTCCCACGCTCCACCACCTTCAAACTCTAGACCGAGATTAAGTCCACGGAATCCAAGTCCACCTATCGATAACAAAAGTACGACTAGAGAACATAGTCCTATAGGCTTCCAGAGTTTTGAGAATGGAACAGTAGTTTCGTTTCTATACATTCTTTTCAAAAGGTTCATTTCACTTGTTCCTCCTGTTCTTTCTCAGAGGGAAGTCCACTTAACCAAGGCCGGGTGTGTAGTCCGTTCTGCATACCAAGGAATTTCACTGCAGGTCTGAGGAAGAAATACGTTGCGAGAAGGTCCAGAATAGATGCTAAGCCAAGCATTAATGCGAAACCTCTGACTGAACCAACTGTTAGAAAATACAGAATCGCAGCACCGATGAGAGAAGCTAAGTTTGCCCAAAAAATAGTTTTAAATGCGATCGGAAAAGCTTGGTCTACTGCAGATCGTAATGTTCGACCATTCCGAATATCTTCTTTCAAATGCTCAAAATAGACAACGTTTGAGTCTAAAGAAGTTCCGATTGAGACGATAAGACCCACAACACCGGCAAGAGTTAATGCCAAACTTCTAGTTTCAGAAAGCCATGAGAGTATAACCCACAGCATTGTTCCTGAAATAGCAAGCGAGAGCATCGCTGCTACGCCGAGTAATTTATAATATGAGAACATATAGAGAGCTACCAAAGCAAGCCCTACGAGGCCGGCTATCACTCCAGCATCGAAAGAATCCTGCCCTAAGGTAGCTGAAACAAGACGGACTCTACTACCGCTAGTGGGGTCAGTTGGATCCCCGAATTCTAGAGGCAGCGAACCATACCTGAGAACTAACGCTGTATCTTCTGCACGACTTTGGTCAAAATTTCCACTGATCACTATTTGGTCACGCTCAAAGTATGGAGTATTTACGTTTGGGGCAGATTCAATTACGCCATCTAAAACAATCGCTAATTGCCCTACCTGACAGATTTCTTCGCGATTGAAACATGCGCTTGCAGCAGTGTTGAATAAATCAATCCCTTCCTCGCCAGAGCGGAAAGTAGGAAACACGCTCCATTCAAGTCCGGAGAAACTTGCATCGGCTGTTTCCAGAGCAGCTCCAGTAAGCATAGTTCTACCCAAAAGTAACCTTTGATACGGGTTTCCGTTGGGATCTAATAGAGGAAGGATGATAGGTTCCTCAGCAATATCATCATCGGAATTAGTGCTCTCCATTTCTAAAGCTTCGGTTTGGGTAAAACCTAGATTCTCGCAGCCGACTCCATCAGGTGTCATAGCGTTAGATTCATCATCTTGATCTGCTTGAGGGCCTTCTTGAGGAAGTTCATCTTGGTCGGAAGGCACCAAACCAACAGGCCTTTCGCTAACAGTTGCGTCACCCGTTCCTTCTTCTGTATTACTTATTTCAATTGTTGTAGGTGGCAATATTGCGCAAACAGGTCTGAACCTAAGTTCAGCAGTTTGCCCTACTACTTCAAGGGCACGCTGCTGATCCTCAACACCTGGCAACTGAACCACTATCCGATTTGATTGCCTAGTAATATCTGGTTCGGCTACCCCTAATCCATCAACTCTGTTTCTTATAATCTCAACTGATCTATCAAGGGCTTCGTCTAGCGCCGTTCCGGTTAATTCAGTATCGACGGCTGGCTCAAGAACGACTTCTGCTCCACCTTCGAGGTCTAGACCTAGAAGGACACTATTTCCAGAGGCAATTGACCATGAGAGTAAGCCACCCACAATCACAAGAATGCCCACTATAGGAAGAAGAACTTGTCGTTTCATAATGTTTCAGCAAAGACCTAAAAAGTCTATGCCTCATCCGCCGGGTCGTAGGAAATAAGTTTTGCAATATTGCTTTTACTTATCTTTATTTCAATTCCATCAGCGATCATCAAAAATACTGTTCCTCCATCAAGATCGCTAACGGTTCCATAGATTCCCGAGTCTGTGAGAATATCATCTCCTACATCAAGTGCTGCAAGCATCTGAGCTTGTTCTTTCCGTACTTTCTGTTGAGGACGGAGAATCATAAAATACATTAGAAGTAATAAAATTGGAATAAAAAGAATACCCATTACATGCCCTATCGTTCGTTGGTTCGTTCCGATGGTATCGCAACAACCATCAGATCCCTAAAGTATCGGATCTTGATTCCCAAATACTAATGATCAACCCCATATTTCAAGGGTTTTTTTCCGAAATTCTCCGAATTCTCCGTTAGTAATCGCTACTCGAGCTCTTCTCATAAAATCAAAGGTCCAAGCAAGGTTATGCAGCGTGAGAATTCTTCCAGCGACTGGTTCACCGACTGATAGCAGATGCCGTAAATAGCCTCTAGACCATTCTGCGGTCACATGGTCCGCAAAATTAGGATCTATTGGCTCATCGCTTTTAGCATATCTAGCTGCACTTAAATTTATCCTTCCTTCCATTGTCAATGCTGTTCCGTGCCTTGCTAACCGAGTAGGCCACACGCAATCAAACATATCTATGCCAGAAAAGATTGCCTCAACTAAGCCAGCGGGGTCTCCTAAACCCATAAAATACCTAGGTCTTTCTCTAGGAAGATACTTAACGCTCTCCTTCATCGGATCCAGCATCTCTTCCCGTGTTTCTCCAACTGATAAGCCACCAATTGCGTAACCATCAAACCCAATTTCTACTATTTGTTCTGCAGATTTTTTTCGCAAATTCAAATCTAAACCACCTTGGGCAATTCCAAATTGAGCATGTTGATTCGGGGAATCATAACTTGTTTTAAGAAAATGTTTTCGCGCTCTTAAAGCCCAAGAATTAGTCCTTTCCACAGCTAGTTCAATGATTTCTTTGTCTGCTGGCAAAGGTGGGCAAACATCTAATGCCATTTGTATATCTGAACCGAGTGCATTCTGTATTTCAACCGCTTTTTCAGGAGTTAACCTATGCAAACTCCCATCGTAAGTCGACTTAAATGTAACTCCATCATCATCTACATCAGGTTCAAGAGAGAAAACCTGGTATCCACCAGAATCAGTTAAAATTAAACGATCCCAATTTGAAAATCCGTGTAATCCCTTAAATTTCTTTATGAGTTCCTCGCCTGGCCGAAGCATGAGGTGGTAGGTATTTCCGAGGACTATATCGGCTCCAAGCTCTTCTAAATCTTGTGAAGTGATAGTACGAACTGCACCTCTTGTACCAACTGGCATGAAAACTGGAGTTTTTAGGGTGTGGCGGCTTGTTGAAAGTTCCCCTACTCGCGCATTCCCATCTTTAGCAAGAATAGAAAACTTTGGTATCTCCTCATATGTCATACATTTATCCGAAATCGTGGCTTATAACGTTTGTCATGCTCGTTCAATAAACATAGCGTCCCCAAAGGAAAGAAATCTATAGCCTTCGTCTAATGCAAGGCTGTATAGCTCCTTCCATTCTTTGCCAACAAATGCCTCAATCATTACTAAGAGACTAGAACGAGGCAAGTGAAAGTTAGTCATCAATGCATCCACAACCTTAAAATGGAAACCAGGAGTAATGAACAATTCTGTCCGGCCAGAAAGTTTTCCTGTAGCAGCCGCTGACTCCAATGCACGAACGACTGTTGTTCCAACTGCTACTACACGATTAGCCTTTTGACACAGGTCCCATGTTTGTTTACTTATTTCGTAATTCTCCGCATGCATGGCATGATCAAACACCGAGTCAACAAGAATGGGACGAAATGTTCCAATGCCGACACTCAATTCTAATTTTGCTACCTTTACTCCTTTTTCCCTACAACGGTTGAGAGTCTCTTCGGTAAGATGCAAACCAGCAGTTGGAGCCGCAACTGATGATTCCCGGTTTGAGAAAACTGTTTGATAGCGTTCAACGTCCTCGAGAGAATCGTCAATATAGGGAGGAAGAGGAATTTCGCCGTAATTCTCGAATAGCATCTGCATTGAACAACCTAATGGATAGACAAACCTAGTCCCGTTATCCGACACTTCACCGATACGAACTACCGGTTCTTTATCGTCATTAAATAATTCACTATTTACTGGAACTCTTTTACTCGAGCGAACCAAAGCTTCCCATTTACCATCACCGTGTTCTTCTAGTACAAGCATCTCAATAATTCCGCCTGTTTTTTTTCGAAATTTCATCCGCGAGTGCATAACTCTTGTTTCATTGAGAATCAGAAGATCACCTGCCGATAGTAAATCAGGTAAATCTCTAGTCTGCTTATGCCTAATTGGATCGCCCGATACTAGCAACCTTGACTCTTGTCTTAAATGCAAAGGCTTTTGGGCAATAGCTTCTTTTGGCAGGGCGTAATCAAATGTTGAAGTATCCAATATTCACTTATTCTATTTGTCTAATTCGGTAAGTAGACTTGGAGAATTTTCTTTTCCAAAACCACTTTGTGAGGGAGGCTCTAGATCAAGGTGCTTCCAAGCTTTTGCTGTAGCTACTCTCCCGCGTGGTGTCCTCATAAGTAAGCCTTGTTGGATTAGAAATGGTTCATAAACATCCTCAACCGTTTCTGTAGGTTCGGAGACACTAATTGCAAGAGTGGAGAGACCGACAGGACCCCCACTAAATTGCTTACACAGTGCCTGAAGAATAGCCCTGTCTACTTTATCCAAACCAAGTTGATCAATGCCAAAAATTCTAAGTCCTTCCTTTGCAGTGCTTTCATCAATGACTCCTTCAGTTTCCATTTCTGCATAATCACGGACTCTTCTCAAAAGCCGGTTTGCTATTCTTGGAGTTCCTCTTGCACGCAACGATATTTCTTTACTTCCTGCTTCTTCAATAGGAATATCAAAGATTCCGGCTGATCGGAGGACTATTGAATTTAACTCTGAAGCATCATAATACTCAAGACGTGCTACAAGCCCGAATCGATCTCGCAAAGGCCCGGTGATAAGCCCCGTGCGGGTTGTAGCGGCAACTAAAGTAAATGGGGCTACTGCCAAACGCACTGACCTTGCAGCAGGGCCTTTCCCTAAGACTATATCTAATTGATAGTCCTCCATAGCAGGATAGAGAACCTCTTCAACAGCCTTCGAAAGACGGTGTATTTCGTCAATAAATAGGACATCTCCTGGTTCAAGCTTGGTAAGGATAGCCGCCAGATCGCCTGCTCTTTCGAGAGCAGGGCCTGAGGTGCTATGGAGTTTTACGCCCATCTCATGAGAAACTATATTAGCTAATGTTGTCTTCCCTAATCCAGGAGGACCAGCAAATAGAAGATGATCTGGAGGCTTTTTACGTTTCTTTGCTGCGCCAAGAATAATTTCAAGATGTTGCTTCAGTTCTGATTGACCGACAAAATCGCTCAAGCGTTTAGGACGCAGACCTTCGCTATCCAATTCGTCAATTTGTTCAACATCTTCATCTGACTTACTTGGCGAAAGCAGTTCATCTCTCATCGTTGACCTCCAACTTAATTACGGTCATGTTGATACTGTAGCTAATTCTTGTAGGGCTAATTTGAGAAGATCCGGCACATCACCCTCTGACGGCAGCCCCTTCATCACTTCATGAACCTCCTGATTTCCATAGCCAAGGCCCACCAGTGCTTCTCTAATATCTTTTGAATCAGTTGTAGCTTGCCCACGTTCTATTGATGGATCACTTTCTGTGATAACTGCAGCTAGATAAAGTTTCGATTGAAGCTCTATGATCAACCTTGCTGCTGTTTTTTTCCCGATTCCAGGGACGAGGCAAAGTGCATCGGCATCTTCATTTGCAATAATTCTACTTAGTTCCTTAGGTCCGTGAGTTGAAAGAATAGCTAAACCTAAAGAAGGGCCAACGCCATGTGCAGAAATCAAAGCTTCAAAGAATAAACAATCAGCCCTACTTAAAAATCCATAAAAAGATTGAGTGTCCTCTCTTATATGGTGATGAACGTATATGAGCATTTCCTCTCCCAAGGGGCTAACCCCTTCAAGAGTCAAAGGTGACAGTTGTATACGATACCCGACACCCGCAACCTCAATTAGTATCTCATCTTCTTCTTTTATGGCTACGATTCCTCGAAGGCTTCCTATGATCATATGGCTCCCACGCGTCTGTTCGCAGAATAGCAAAGAGCAACAGCTAGTGCATCAGCTGCATCAACGGGCTCTAAGGAAGTCTTTATTTTCAAAAGGGTTCTTACCATTTCTTCCATTTGAGTTTTGTCTGCTCCGCCATGTCCTGCAACTGCTAGTTTTATTTCATTTGGAGAATATTCAATCACTTCGCAACCTGCATCCAAACCTTCAACCAACACAATTCCTATAACTTGGCCTACTGATATCGCAGTCATAACATTACGTTGAAAAAGTACTCTCTCTACTGCAATAACTTCTGGGCTGAATTCTTCAATTAAATCCCGCAACTCATTTCTTAATTCAAGCAATCTATTAGGTAATTCGTTGGTTTTTAACGTCGTTATAACACCTGCAGCTATTGCACTTTCTTTCCTTTGACTGATTTCTATTACGCCGTAACCACAACGAGATAAACCGGGATCTATTCCTAAAACGAACATATGTACGACTATAGGGCTTCTTTCTCCAGTGCCGGTGTATTCTCCTTATCCCGCAATTTCTTGAAGCACAGCATCAGGAACATCGAAATTTGCATGCACAGCATCAACATCATCCAATTCGTCCAGAAGGTCTATCAAATTCAGGACTTGTTTTGCTGCTATGGATTCTTCTAAAGATACAACTTGCGTTGGAAGGAATGTTAGGTCTGAAGAAACGAAAGAAATTGAAGCTTCTTCCAAGGCGTCTCTAAGCTGATTGAGTTCAGTTGGTTCGCAAGTCAATCTCCAAGTATCTCCTTCATCTACTAGATCCTCAGCACCTCTATCGAGTGCAACGAGCATGATCTCATCTTCTTCGACTTCTTTACCAAGCACTATCACTCCCTTACGTTGAAACTGCCAAGCGACAGAACCAGGTTCGGCTAAAGACCCACCATTCTTGGATAACGTAGAACGCACTTCGGACCCAGTACGGTTTCGATTATCTGTTAATGCTTGTATGTATAGAGCTACCCCATTGGGCGCATAACCTTCGTACGTAACTTCCTCATAATTAACACCTTCAAGCTCTCCAGTACCGCGCTTAATAGCTCTTTCTATGGTGTCAAGCGGGACAGAATTGTCTCGAGCCTTCTGATACATAGTTCGTAGAGTGGGGTTTGAATCAAGGTCGCCACCTCCCTGCCGAGCCGCCACTTCTACTTGTTTGATTAATTTGGCGAAGAGTTTTCCGCGTTTCTTATCGGCTGCACCCTTTTTATGTTTTATGGTTGCCCATTTAGAATGCCCAGACATACTTACCCCTCCTTGTGTTTAAGGATCTCATATTGCCATTGAAAGAAACAATTCATGAATCCTCAAATCACTTGAAAGTTCTGGGTGAAATGACGCCACTAAAGTTGTTTTGTTACTACACAAAACAATTTGATCATCAACTTTAGACAAAACGTTTACGTCTTCGGCTACTGATTCAACTATAGGCGCTCGAATAAATATCGCTGGAAATTTTGAATCAAACCCGTTTACTTCCAGTTCTGTTTCAAAAGAATCAACTTGTCTTCCAAATGCGTTCCGTCTCACTGTTATGTCTATAGCCCCAAGTGGAACTTGATCTTCCCGACCATCGATAATCCTTTTTGAAAGCATTATCATCCCTGCGCACGTTCCAAAGACAGGCATATCATCAAATAGTCTTTCGACTAATGGTTTTCTAAGATTACTTGATTCCAGCAACATTGAAATTGCGGTAGATTCCCCGCCTGGGATAATTAGCCCTGCAACGCTGTCTAGACTTTTGGCATCCCTGATTTCAATTGCTTCAACACCAAGAGTGGTTATTATCTGTAAATGGCTCTCAAAGGCTCCTTGAAGTGCGAGGACACCTATCTTCAAAGTTCACCAACCGCGATCTTCTAATTTTATTTCTAGGTCATCCATGCCAATGCCAGTCATAGGTCCTCCGAGTCCTCGGCTGACTTTTGCAAGTATTTCAGGATTGGTATAGTTCGTTGTTGCTTCCACAATAGCTTTTGCTCGCGGTTCGGGATTCTCTGACTTGAAAATTCCTGATCCTACGAATACAGCTTCCGCACCTAATTGCATAACTAGTGCTGCATCGGCAGGTGTTGCTAGGCCGCCTGCGCAGAACATAGGAACAGGCAATTTACCTGTTTCAGCAATCTCTTGCACTAAGCCGATAGGGGCTTGTAGTCTTTTAGCCCAGTCGAATAGCTCAGCCGAGTCGGACTGACCGATTTTTTTAATATCGCCTAGGATAGTTCGAAGATGCCGGACAGCTTGGATCACATTTCCTGTTCCAGCTTCGCCTTTACTTCGGATCATGCATGCACCCTCCGAAATACGTCGTAATGCTTCGCCGAGATTAGTTGCACCGCATACAAATGGCACAGTAAATGCCCACTTGTCTATGTGATGTTTTTCATCAGCAGGAGTTAAAACTTCAGACTCATCAACGTAGTCAACACCTAGCGACTCAAGGATTTGAGCTTCAACGAAATGGCCAATCCTTGCTTTTGCCATCACTGGAATTGAAACGATCTCTTTAATGCCTTCTATCATCTCAGGGTCGCTCATTCTGGCGACACCACCATCAACACGAATGTCAGCTGGCACTCTTTCTAAAGCCATGACAGCTACTGCTCCAGCATCTTCAGCTATTTTTGCCTGCTCGGGTGTGACTACATCCATAATCACACCTCCTTTAAGCATTTCTGCTAATCCTCGCTTTACGTTGATTGTTCCGGTGGTACGTGAAGTTGATATTTCTTCGTTAGTCATAGTTTTATGCTATCTGAAATTAGTTATTTGCGTTTAGTTTTAATTTATTCTGCATCACAACTCTTCAAGCGCAACAACTCTTTCTTGTGTAGAGAAGCCTGAAGGTATCAGCCCACCTTTGGGGGGGTTGACCCACATATGCCTGCAAAATTTAGGGTTATGCGTAGGTTCTCTACCATCCAAGTAGAGACTCTGTAAGGCATTAGCTAAGCCAGTCGGATACCGGGTCATACGAACTGCAGACATATCTGTTTCAGCTATTACCCATTGATCAAATATCTTTTTTGCAATTTTTTTAACAATTCTAGGCATGAAGAACATGGGTCTTGCTATTAGAATTGCCGTCGTGCTCTCGAGAAGAGTCAATCTGTTTTTAGTCCTACTCAGCTCATGTGTTATGAGACCTTCGAGTTCCACTCTCGTAACACGTTCCAAGAGCCCTGTCGTTGCTACCAACTTTCCATGGTAACTATTCCTTCCAACCATAATCATATTTGGCGCAGAGTCTCGAACGATAAAGAGGCCCGGATGCCGAAACCCATGAGCCACGCAAACACCCTCAACCAGATTTTCAAATCTTGGGAAACTTCCAGATGTGATTGGCTCAGCATTTATTTTTTTGAGAATTTTTAAATCCATACTTCGGTACGTTGTGACGTAATAGGAAATAACAATTATAAGTGCTGCAGGAATTACTATTAAAGCATCCAAACTAAAAGCTAGAGCTATTGCTGTGATGATAATCGAGTCCCAAGCGATGCAAATAAGGAAAATCCCTAATGAGCGCCTAACCGCGATATGCGGCTCCATCAAAAATTAACCTCCACGGGACCTGTTGCTTCGTCTTCGGCTTCAAAAAATTCCGCTTGTTCGAATTTAAATGACCCAGCAACAATGTTGGAAGGAAACGTTTCGATTTTGTTGTTGTAACCCAAAACACTGTCGTTGTAGTGCTGGCGGGCGAAAGCTATACGACTTTCTGTGCTAACTAGCTCTTCTTGGAGTTGCAGAAAGTTCTCATTTGCTTTGAGGTCCGGATACGCTTCTGCAACCGCAAACAAAGATTTAAGAGCTCCTGTTAAGACATTTTCGTTTTGCGCTTGCTCTCCTACAGTTTGGCCTGCCATAGCAGCGCTTCTTGCTTGCACTACTGCTTCAAAGGTTTCCTTTTCATGCTCCGCATAACCCTTAACCGTTTCAACTAGATTAGGGATCAGGTCGTACCTTCTTCGGAGTTGCACATCAATCTGCGACCAAGCGTTCTTTGTGCCGTTTCGTAACCTGACTAAGCCGTTGTATTGCAACCAGAGTGTTAGCAGAAGCAAGACGACGATTATTAAGATAATGATTAATACCATGGATACTCCTTAGGTGTTTCCTCTAGCATAACTAACAATCAATTCAGAACACTAAATTGTTCTTAGTTAACTTACATTAACTTTTTAGACTTCCTAATGTGCCAGAAAAAAATTGACGTCCCTTAGCTAAAGGGACTGCCGGTTCTATAGATAAAGCTTGGTGATAAAAATCAAGGTAGCTTTTGGCGAGCTTTTCCATGGAGAACTGATTCGCTCTAATTTTACCCGAGTCAACTATCCGCTTGGTCTCCTCTTTGTTGTAAAGAGCTAAGCGTAAACCGTTCGATAAGGCAATAGGGTTTCCAGTTTCAGTTAAGATAGCATCCTTCCCTCCTCGTGCGAGCTTGGCGTATCCGGGTATGGAACTTGCTACTACCGGCGTGCACGCAGCCATTGCTTCAAGCAAAACAATTCCAAACGACTCTCCACCTAGTGAAGGCGCACAGAGAACAGAACATTCTTGAAGCCTTCGAATTTTTTCGGATTCTGAAATTGTTCCTAGCCAAGTTATTCGGTGGTCACCCTTTGCTAGTTGTTTTAGGCCTTCTGTTTCAGGACCTTCGGACGCTACCCATAGCTCTACTTCGTTGGGCAAAAATTCCATTGAACGTATTAATACATCCAGACCTTTTCTCGGTTCGTGCCTGCCTACAAAAAAAATAGTTGGTTTCTCTTTTCTCCTTACTTTATTTTGAAAGAGATCAAGCTCAATCCCATTGAATAGAATTTCGTACTCTCCCCCTAAAGCATTCATGGCAGTTTTAGCTGCTTCCTCTGAAACTGCGCAGTTGATTTCTACCCTAGAGGCCACCCATCTAGCTGGCCGATTAAAATAATCATAGAATTTTGAATGCCCGGATCGATGATAAGTAGCAACGATTGGGCTTTGCTTCATCACTATTGCGGTTACAGTTGGCCCCGGCGCCAGAGGCTCATGGACATGCAGAACATCAAATTGTTCGTCCCTAAGAGCTCGTATTACTCGAAGTTGTGCAGCTGCATCAGGTGCTAAAGGAGCAATAGAGCCGTTAGTCGCTGTGGGAAGACTATTACCTAAAGGAGTGATTCCGGTTTCTGGAGGAGCTCCATCACACGGACCGAGAACTCTTACATCGACGCCTAATTTCCTGATAGCTTTTGCTAAGCAAAGAATCTGGTTTTGAACCCCACCTGGCACAGTAAGGCTATAAGGACTAATCATGCCTACTCGCATACTTATATTCCTAGCTGGTCCATAATCAATTCACCTATTTTGAGAGAACAATTAGATCCTACCCGATCGGATGTCTTTGAGAGCTTTAAAATCACTTGGCCAGTTTGGTTGCATCAGGTGCCATTGTTCTGGTTCCTTCTGAATTAACGATTCAAAAACAGTAACTATATCTTGAGACATCCGCTCGACATCTTCTCGGAATTTCCCGCTTCTCTCCGATGAAATTGGAGGACACACAACAGCATGATGCGAGTTTTTTTTCTGATAAACGGCTACCGGTATGATCTTCGCTCCGGTCCTTATTGCAAGTGTCGCAGGGCCTGCAGGAATGGTAGTTTCCTCTCCAAAAAAATGAACTTTGACTCCCTTACCTTCGATATCGCGATCGCATAAAAGGCATACAACGTGATTTTTCCTAATAGCATTTATTACAGCCTTACCTGCTTCTGGGCCTAATGGGATTACGTTCATGCCAAAAGACTCACGGTATTTAACCATGAAATCGAATAGTTCTCTTGGCTTCTGAGGCTCAACTACGACACTAACTTCATAGTTAGGCCTACAAGTAAGCCACCGTCCTGCCCATTCCCATCCACCAAGATGCGGGAGCGCAAGAATAGGCCCCACTCCCGCCTCCCAAGCATTTTCTATATGCTCAAAACCCTCAACAGTAAAGCCAGAATCTATTTGAAAATCAGAAAGCCCCTGCATTCTTGCTGAATCAACCCAATAACGCGCATAGGTCTGGAAAGTCTTCTTTACCTTTTCTTCACTATCTTTCGCTGGAAGATTTTTTTCATACGTTCTATTCAGATGTCTTCGAACGAGAAATTTTCTTTCTTTTGAGAAGTT
The DNA here is from genome assembly GCA_013912105.1 of Acidimicrobiales bacterium. Taxonomy (GTDB): domain Bacteria; phylum Actinomycetota; class Acidimicrobiia; order Acidimicrobiales; family UBA8592; genus UBA8592. Next base: position 30,241 of record JACERY010000004.1, read on the forward strand.
CAAAACTAGTCTTGCCACAAAATTTTGAATAGGAGTTACTAACTTTACGGGGAATATTCGAACAATTGCAGCAATCGCTCTATAGACAAAAACTAGCAGTTTGGAAACAATCACTGAGAGTCATCAGTGTCCGTAGAAGCGCCTAATTGAGCTGTCGCTTGTTTCCAAACTTTCAAAAATCTTTGCATAACAGTAACCAATGTCAGAATAAGCATCACCCATAACACTGGTATTAGAATATCGCTGAAAAGAAGTCCGAGTGCAAGAACAATGAATCGTTCAGCTCGTTCCATAATCCCACCTTTAGCATCAAAACCGAGAGATTCTGCTTTTGCTCGCTGGTATGAGATAAGCATTGCAGAACCCATTACGGCTACCGGCAGCATCATAATTCTTCCAGGTTCATTTGATGCTAGGTACCAAGCAATTCCCGAGAAAAGAAAAATATCCGTTACACGATCACTAACTGAATCAAAGAATGCTCCTCTAACGGAAGAAGTCCCCGAGGCTTTAGCAACAGCACCATCTAGAGCATCTGGAAGTCCTGTCAAAATGAGAAAAATAAAGCCTAAGAAAAGATTGCCTTGTCCTATAACAAACGCCCCAATAGCAGAAATAATTATCCCGGCTAAAGTTAAAGCATTCGCAGTTATACCTATTCGGGATAGACCAATACCGATTGGGTCTAGCACTTTGTCAACATTTGTACGAAAGTTTCCGTCAAACATAAATATCCTCCATCCCACGTCAGTGAGGCCCTACGCAACAGTAGCACTGTCCCTTAAGACTTCAGGAAGCGTTAACCCATTCTTCTGGATTCTCTTCAACAACTTGCTCTAGAACTTCACCAGTAGATGCGTCCAAAAGGACCACTGCTCTTTGTAGTGGAGTTGGTTCAGAGGAATAAGTCAGTAGCCGCCAGACAGGTCGACTTCTATAACCTCTCCACATTAGTTGGGCAGAGGCAGGGCCAATTTCAAACCCTACTGACACAGATGCGATCTGCAGTGCTTCCCTCTCATCGATTGAACACCGTACAGCAGCAAAAAAGTTGTAACCACTAAACAAGATAATACAAACTCCTGAGATCAGAAACCCGTTGTTGACTAATGGAGAGTCAGAAAAGAGAAGGCTCAAAGATACAAAGATAACTCCGGTGATGAGATATAGGTAGGCTGCTAATTTACGTTTATCAGTGTTTGGAATTTGGTACTCATCTGCCCCAAAGGAAGGCTGAAGGTCCTCGGGAAGCATGTCGGTCGTTTCTGGTAATGTGTTCACTTTTCTAAGTGTAAATACAAAAAGAAGAAATAGATAATTACTTTTAAGAAGGCCAGTTTTTTTTCAATTTTTCATAACTGGACATAAGCGGTTCTGGAATCATTTTCGCCTCAGCGATAGATGTAAGAAAAGTTGTATCGCCTTCCCAGCGAGGGAGACAATGAACATGTAAATGTTCAGGGATGCTAGCTCCTGCTGCTCTTCCGATATTCATTCCTACGTTAACCCCATGAGGGTTATATGCATTTGTAATCGCTGCGACACTGTCATTTACAGCTTGCCAAATTTCGCTGCTTTCGTCCTTGGATAAGTCAAGTAAATTAGGTACAGCGCGTTTCGGGAGAACAAGAGTATGCCCGCTTACGTATGGATACGTATTAAGCATCGCAGCGCAATACTTACCCTCCCAAAGGATGTATTTCTTTACGTCTGGATCGTCAGAAAGGAAGATATCTTCGAATACGCTTCCACTATCGATAGACGGACGTTCTTGCTTGGTTGAGACATATGAACTTCTCCACCCTGCCCAAAGTCTACCTATCCGGTTTGGCTCGAAGTTTTTTGTCATAATTTTCTACTAATTTCTGCTTTTAATTCCTCAACGAATTCGCTTACAGGAACTCCTCGCGCAACATCACCGCCCCTTGGATTAACGCCAACGGTTTGATCTTTCACATCTTCACCTCCTACAACGAGGACATAGGGAATCTTTTGAGTCTTAACATCCCTAATTCGTTTACCAAGAGAATTATCTGCTCGAACATATTGAACGCGAAAGTTTTCAATTTCTAACTTGTCAATTATTTCTTTTGCGTATTCCTCATGTTCTTCGGCTACAGGCAAAACAGAAACTTGGACTGGCGCAAGCCAAGAAGGAAAAGCTCCAGCATAATGTTCTATTAATACCCCAAAGAAACGCTCAATTGATCCCATCAATGCCCTGTGTATCATGACAGGTCGTTTTCGATCTCCGGATGAATTGATATATCGTAAATTGAATCTTTCAGGAAGATTGAAATCCAATTGAATTGTTGATAATTGCCATGATCTACCTATCGCGTCAGCAACATCTATATCTATTTTAGGTCCGTAGAAAGCCGCGTCGCCTTCCTTTACACTGAAAGATAATCCCTGGGTGTCTAACGCCTTTTCTAGTGCTTTCGTTGCATGTTCCCATATCTCGTCACTTCCAACAGACTTCTCTGGGTTCCTTGTTGAAAGATTGAAAGTAAATTCCTCGAATCCAAAATCTTGAAGAACCGACACTACAAATTCCAACAGATTTCCGATTTCGTGAGCAAGACCCTCTTCTGTGGTGAAAATATGGGCATCGTCTTGCGTGAATCCGCGTATTCTCATCAACCCATGAAGAGTTCCGGCACGCTCATAGCGATAAACTGTTCCTAGTTCAAACAAACGCACTGGAAGATCTCGGTATGATTTTGTACCTGATCTGAAAATTAGGCAATGCATTGGGCAGTTCATTGGTTTGAGATAATACTCACCATTATCCATTTCCATCGGGGGGTACATTCCTTCTGAATAGAAATCTAAATGGCCGCTAGTTCTGAAGAGGTCTGCATTTGCTAGATGAGGCGTATAGACAAATTCATATCCCCCACTTTCATGCCGTTGACGACTGAAATCCTCCATAAGCTTTCTAACTTGTGACCCCTTAGGGTGCCATACAGCAAGACCGCCACCTAGTTCTGAGGGGAAACTTAAGAGATCTAATTCATTTGCTAATTTCCTATGGTCTCGTTTTGCTGCTTCCTCCAACCTTTTGATGTGTTCTTTTAACTGTTTTTTCGTCGCCCAAGCGGTCCCATAGATTCTTTGGAGCATCGGTTTCTTCTCATCGCCACGCCAGTAAGCGCCAGCAACGCTCATTAATTTGAAGTGCCCTAATTTTCCTGTGGATGGGACGTGTGGCCCACGACAGAGATCTATGAACCCGTCACCATTCTGATAAAAGCTAATGACTTCATTATCCTGCACTTCACTAGCATCAGCTGCTTCTATAATTTCGCACTTATAAGGGTGGTCAGAGAACATCAATAAAGCTTCTTCTACAGATGTTTCACCACGTTTAAAGGCCTGGTCCGCCGTTATGATTTCGCTCATCCGCTCTTCAATTAGGGCAAGATTTTCTTCTTTGATTGCTTCATTATTTGGAATCGAAAAATCGTAATAGAAACCGTTCTCAATAGGTGGCCCTATCGCGAACGTCGCACCTGGGTAAATGTCAAGAACAGCTTGGGCTAGCACGTGAGCGGTTGAGTGCCTCAATGTTTCCAAACCCTGATCTGAGGTATCCGTGATGATACTTACTAAAGAACCGTCTGTGAGAGTTGTGTCCAAATCAACTTCAATCCCATTAACTTCACCGATTACGGCAGCTTTAGCTAGGCCAGGACCGATATCGGATGCCAGCTCAGCTAGGGTTGCGCCATTTTCAAGAGTACGTAGTGATCCATCTGGCAAAGTAACTGTGATTTCTGACATGTCTGTATGGTACAGATGAGGCGCAATGATTTCTGTGAATACATTGACTTCTTCTGAGTTATTTTCTTTATGCCGTCTAGATCATTCTTTATTAAAAAGATATGGATTCGAAATATCTACTCCCAGAAGCATGGCTGCGTTAGCAATCCCAGACCCTGATTCTGCATACTCATCAATTATTTTAATTGCCTGGGGAGTGTCTAAGTCATTATCTAAACATTCTCGGACCTGATCTATTCCATAATTTCCAGAACCCGCGGCGATCCACTTTTCAAGTCGCTCTTTTGCCATTGGCATTATTTCCTGACTCCATGACCATGGAGTGCGATAATGCTGAGCGATAATTCCAAGCCTTATAGCTCTTGGGTCATATTCTTTCCTGAGCTCTGAGACGAAAACGAGATTTCCAAGCGATTTTGACATCTTTTCTCCATCCATTTCTACCATTGCTTGATGCATCCAATGACGAACAAATTGTTTACCAGTAACTGCTTCAGACTGAACACGCTCACATTCATGATGCGGGAAAATAAGGTCTGCTCCTCCTCCGTGGAGATCTATTGTTTCAGACTCTAAGTCTCTCATTGCTAAAACTGAACACTCCACATGCCACCCTGGTCGTCCAGACCCCCATCTGCTTTCCCATGCTGGCTCGTCTGGAAGCGAAGGTTGCCATAAAACAAAATCTAATGGATCGCGTTTCTGTGGGTCGCCAGGATTTCCTCCTCTTTCAGAAGCAAGAGCAATCATTTCTTCTCGTTCTAGGCGGCAAAGGGCGCCGAAATCATCTACACAGGAGATATCAAAATAGACAGATCCATTTACTTGGTAGGCGCTTTCTCTTTCTATAAGCTTCCCAATAAAATTTCGTATTTCAGCAATGGCTGATGTTGCCCTTGGTTCACTCCATGAAGGGATCATCCCAAGTGCTTTCATATCACTGTCAAACCGAGCGGTTTCTTTTGCTGCTAGGTCTAAGTAATGCACCCCTAACTCTCTCGCTTTTCGGAGAATATCATCATCTACATCAGTGATATTGCGGACACACTGCGTTTCATAACCCAAATCTCTAAGTCTCCTCTGCAGAACGTCATATGTTAAATATGTGGCCGCATGACCGATGTGAGTAGCATCATATGGAGTAATTCCGCACGTGTAGATTTTGACAATTTTTTCTGGTCTGAATGGTTCAAGAGAATTTGTTGCCGTGTTGAAAAGATTTATCATTATTTAATAGCTCAGTTATCAGTTTGGGCAAAGTGTAGCCTGCTTAGCCCTTAGAAAAATTTTACAAGCTATTCGAGACCAATGATACTCACCGAAGATCTAGTTTTGTAAAGCTTGTTAAGTTGCAAAAGAACAGCTGTGAAAGCTTCGACAGGCGCTGCATTGGCGAGGCTTCCGCAATCAAGCCCTCGAAGATTATCCATTTTATTCACAATCTCAATTGTTCGGTCAATTGCGGATTGCTCATCAGCGCAAACCAGTACGTCGCCTTCCATAGGTGTTTCAATCTCACCTAGCTCTTTCGCCGGCAAATGTTGGAACGCCATCGATACTTGAGATCCAGGAATGGCTGCTTGAACATCAGCAGCTATAGAGCCTCTCGGTGGGTAGAGAGCATGAAATTCATTTCCTACTCTAGCCAATGCATTAGCCATACAGATTACCAACTTGCCTTCTAACTGCTTCTTGAGCGCTTTCGCTGTAGGTGCACAAGAGTCCCATGGAGTTGCGAGAACTACTGTCTCTGCTAATGCTGCTTCTTCGTTACTTACACCAGCAAGTTTGTAACCTTTATCGCCCCAAATAGCATTTATTTCATCAACAATTTCAGCTGCTCTACCAGATGATCTCGAACCAATTTCAATCTCATACCCAAGAGAAGCCAGCCGTAAAGCTAGGCCTCTTCCAGCTGGGCCAGTGCCGCCTACAATACCAATTTTCATGTGTAGAACATACCGGATATGCGCTTTAAAGTGGCAATTTTTCAAAGACTTTCTAAATTTTGCCTGAAACAACGCACAATTACCTTCACTCCTCATGTAATGTTTTTTTGACAGTGCAACAACCTAATGGAGTGTCATGAGCATCTTAAAAGGCAAAAATCTTCTAATTACAGGAATACTGACCGATGCAAGTTTGGCGTACAGTGTTGCACAACTCGCTCTTGATGAGGGAGCAAACATTATCATCACAGGTGCTGGAAGAGGTCTTCGCCTAACAGAACGAACAGCCAGAAAACTTGATGGCGAAGTTGATGTTCTCGAATTTGATGTAACCGACCCAGAGCATGCTACAAAAGTTAGAGCTGAACTAGAATCAAAGTGGGGACGAGTAGACGGCGCGCTTCACGCTATTGGTTTTATGCCAGAAGTCGGCCTAGGTGAAGATTTCTTGGCGGCTAGCTGGGATGAGATCTCAGTTGGATTTGATATATCTGCTTATTCTATCAAAACTGTCGCTGAGACAATTCTTCCTCTTATGAGTGGCGGAGGGTCAATTGTCGGCCTTGATTTTGACGCAAAGGTTGCATGGCCTGCATACAACTGGATGGGAGTTGCGAAAGCAGCTTTAGAGTCAGCTTCTCGTTATCTAGCGCGATCATTAGGTCCAGAAAATATACGTGTCAATCTTGTAGCAGCTGGCCCGATCAGAACAATGGCGGCGAAATCAATACCCGGATTTAAAGAATTTGAGGACGCCTGGGATGGGCGTGCCCCTTTGGGTTGGGACGTCAATGACTCTTCTGCAGTCGCTCGTGCTTGTGTCGCTCTTTTGTCAGACTGGTTTCCAATGACCACTGGAGAGATAATTCACGTGGATGGAGGCTATCACGCTATCGGAGCATGAATTTAGGAACTTTGAGAATCCGTGAGGATATCTGACTCGTCAATGATATCCCCTACTATGGCCTCTAGAACATCCTCTAGCGTTGCTATTCCTTGAAGACCTTTTTTAGCATCTGTCACCAAAGCAAAATGAATTTGAGTTTCTCTCATTTCTTTTAGCAATTCGTCTAAAGTGCACTCCGGAGAGGTTCGAAGAATCTTTCTAATATCTCTGTCTCTTAGTTTTCGTTTTTCATTTCCTCTTTCAAGATATAAAAGATCCTTCACATGCAAGAATCCAAGAACCTCATGGCCTGAAACCAGAGGAAGGCGGCTATAACCACTCTGCGCTGCAATCGTTTGAATTTTCTCTGTAGATAAATCTGCTTCAATTGATACAACGTCACCCCATGGAATCATCACTGAACTAACCGACTGATCTTGGAAAAATAAAGCACCAGCAAGAATATCGTGGCTTGTTTGGTTCATATTCCCACCAGTCTTAACTTCGCCTATCAATTTATGGATTTCTTGAACCGTGTAAGCAATTCCCAACTCAGCTACTTGATTTACCCCAAAGGGTTTGAGCATAAAACTTGATGCTCTGTTAAGCACCCAAATTAACGGTCCGAAAACAAAAATGAAAGATCTATGGAACCTTGAAACGCGACAAAGCACTATTTCGGAGTCTGTCAGAGCAAAGTTTTTAGGGACCATCTCTCCTAAAACCATGTGAAGGAAGACCACTATGAATAAAGCGATACTGAAGGAGATCGCATGAGCTAACGAAGATGGGAACCCTAAGGGTTCAGTAAATATTGCTTCTATTATTTTTGCAAAAGCTGGTTCTGCTACAAGACCAAGTCCAAGTGATGAGATCGTAATGCCTAATTGCGCTCCTGATATTGAAAGCGGCAAGTCTGCCATTAAATCTAGCCCCGTTCGTGCTGAGCGATTTCCTGCCTCAGCCAACTGTTCCATTTTTGACCGACGGGATGTAACTAGAGCAAACTCGACAGCGACGAAGATTCCATTAACAAGTATTAAAAAAATCGTGATGACGATAGCTATGAGGGTAACAATCATGATTTACGACTTTCATCATGATGGCTTTGCTGCTCTCTACGGTTAAAAGATGGAGGTTCTGTCAAACGAACTTTTGATATTCGGAGCCGGTCCATTTCAAGAACCTCTATCTTCCACTTCCTATGCCTAAAGACTTCTCCTACTGTAGGGATTCGTTGCAAAGTATCTAGTATGAATCCTGCTATTGTTTCGTAGTTCTGTTTAGCGATTAACAAACCACATATCTCTTCGACTTCGTGCAGATGGAGGCTTCCGTCAAGGATAAAAGTTCCATCTGCTTCGCTCGCTTCGATATTTTTAACAGAATCATATTCGTCTTCAATCTCACCGACTATTTCCTCTAGAAGGTCTTCGACGGAGACTAGCCCCTCAGTTCCACCATGCTCATCCACGACAATGACTAGAGGAATTCGTTTTTGCCTCATATCAGTCATGATTGATATCAAGTCTCGTGTTTCTGGAACTGCGAGGACCTCACCCATAATTTTAGACACTGGAAGGGTATTTCTTTCATCTCTATCTACAGTTAACGCAGACTTGACATGGGCAATTCCTATTACATTATCTAAGTCACTTGCAGTAATCGGGAACCGTGAGTGCCCAGTTTCCAAGCTCAAAGTAATCAAATCTTGAATAGTTGATGCAGTTTCGAGTGAATGCACCGCCACTCGTGGTGTCATCACATCGCTAGCATCTTTCTCTGAGAATTTGATTGATCTGGTTAGAAGATCAACCTTTCTCTGAGCAATAGCGCCCTCTTCTACTGAAGCTTTGATTACTGAATCAAGATCCTCAATACTCGGGGAATGTATTAATTCTTCTGTTGGTTCTACTCCAAATGCCCTAGTTAGCCTGTTAGCTACGATATCACTGACATAAATTAAAGGTTTTGCAAGAAAGCTATAGATTCTAAATGGCTTCGATAGAAGCCTAGCTGCCGTGTTTGGCTTGGCAATAGCTATGTTTTTGGGCATTAACTCCCCTAAAACCATCGTGAAAAAAGTTACAAGCACAATTGCGATTACAAGTGAAATTGTGCTTGATATTCCGTCTCCGACAAGGCGCGAAACAGGACTACGGAACATTTCTGCCAATGTTGGTTCAGCTATGAACCCCAAGATCACAGCCGTGACCGTGATTCCTAATTGAGCTCCAGTGAGGTGGTAAGAGAGATTTTTTAGGAGACCAAGCACTGTCTGCGATGAACGATTCCCATTTGAGGATTCGCGCTCAAAAATAGTTCTGTCGCATGCAACAAGAGCAAACTCGGCGGCAACAAAAAAAGCAGTCGCCGCTATTAAGATTCCGATAAAAACTAGGCCAAGTAAAGTATCTATTTTTCAATTCCTGTTTACGAGTTCCTATTATATTAGCCCCCAACTTTAGCTAATCTACAAAAAAATATTTACCATACAAAATAATTACCGCCAGTAACTCTCAATTGAATGTGACTGAGACTAAGTTAGTGCCAGTCTTTGGAAATCAAAGGATCGTGAAGAGTTTTGGAATTATCAACATCAGAATCGGGTGATCCGATACCGAACAATGACCTACAAGTAGTAGGAGTTACACCCAAATTTGAATTTCCAAAAAATTCTGTCAATCCAAATAAAGATTTGGGATGGATGAGAAGGCTTGCCCCTGTAGCTAAGTCACACAAAGGCCCCCTTGTTTTGGGAATAATTGTTGGAACTATTGCTTTGGTTCTTAATGTTGCTGTACCTGCTGTAGCTAGAGAGGCTATTGATTCGACAATTGATGGAAGCCGAAATGATGTAACGCTATGGGCAATTATTTTAGTTTTTGTAGGGTTTGGTCGTTTCATATCTGGTGCTTTGTACCGTATTTCTTTATTCAGAGTGGCGTGGGGAGTTGAAACAGATTTACGTGCATTGCTTTACTCCCATCTAACGAAATTAAGTTTTTCTTATTTTGATAGAACACAATCAGGTCAGGTGATTTCAAGAGCCAATAGCGATATACGGTCGATACAAGTGTTGTTAGCTTTTGGCCCTTTGATAGCCATGAGCATTATTTCTTTTGTTCTTGCTTTCGGATTTATGATGACCCTTCATGTCCGCCTGACACTAGTTGCACTTTGCACACTTCCTGGAGTTTATTTTTTTGGACAAAGATTAAGACATTCTGTCTTTCCTTTAACTTGGGTTAGCCAAGCTCGACTTGCTGAGCTTGCGACGATCGTCGACGAAAATATCAATGGAACAAGAGTGGTGAAATCATTTGCTGCCGAAGAACATCAAATCGGTTTACTCCAAAAAGCCGCTCGCCATATCGAATGGGTTAACGTCCAAGCGATCAAAGAGAGGGCAAAATACAATCCCATTATTGAAGCACTTCCCAGAGTAGGGATGGCAATTGTTCTTTTATATGGTGGACTTCTTGCTATTGATGGCGAAGTTTCTATAGGCACATTATTTGCTTTTAATGCCTACGTGATAATGCTTCAGGCCCCGTTTCGCATGTTTGGGTTTTTACTTCTACAGGCACAACGTGCTTCTGCTTCTGCTAGCAGAATATTTGAAGTCCTTGATGAGGAACCAGCGATACAAGATTCTTCAGGAGCTGTTCGGCTACCGAGAATAAATGGTGAAATTGTCTTCAAGGACGTTTGCTTCTCTTACCAGAGCCGGCTTTCACAGTTTGAATCAGAGAGCTTCTCAAAAGGATCTCAGATTCTCTCAAATCTAAATTTAGTTATTAGCCCTGGTGAAACAATTGCTGTTGTTGGCAAAACAGGGTCTGGTAAATCAACTTTGGCAAGGCTTCTTACACGTTTCTACGATGTGGACTCAGGAATGATTAGTATTGACGGCACAGATATCCGTGAAATTCAACTCGACTCACTTCGCCACCATATTGGCGTGGTTTTTGATGAACCCTTCCTTTTCTCTACATCCATAGGTGAGAATATTTCTTACGGAAACCCCAAAGCATCAAATTCTGAGATTATCGCTGCTGCTAAGAGTGCTCAGGCTTACGAATTTATAGATGAACTAAGTGATGGATTTGAAACAATTGTTGGTGAACGAGGTTACACACTTTCCGGAGGGCAAAGGCAGAGAATAGCTCTTGCGAGAAGCCTTCTGGAGAAACCTTCAATTCTGATCCTTGACGATGCTACAAGCGCCATTGATATCCAAGTAGAGTCCCTAATCCATGATTCACTAAAACAACACTTAGATGGTCGCACTACCTTGTTGATCGCTCAAAGGATCTCAACGATTGCATTAGCAGATCGTGTCGTTCTACTTGATGAAGGTCGGATTGTAGATGAGGGAACTCACAGTTATCTACTAGAGAATAACCTTCTATATGCTTCAATTCTTGCTGAAGCAGCGACGAGCTCATCGAAGGGTTTTGAATAATGGGATTTGGGCCACCAATCGGTTTCGGAGGCGCTAATTCAGTGACTTCCTCTCGAGACGCAGGCCTTCCTCATGCAGGTGTTCCTGGGCATTTGCAAGAAGAAGTGAATACTGTTTTAGATAATGAACCTATCCACGAAACCGAACCTATTGAGTTCAAACACTTTATTGGGAAAGAACCATTGTTCACCCTTAGAAGTTTTTTAAGCGGGCATAAATGGAAATTAGCCTTAGCTTTAGTCTTAGTAGTGGGAGAGAGTATTTTACTGCAAGCTGGTCCACTTCTTACTAAGTTCGGCATTGACGAAGGTGTCGTACCAGGTAACAAAAATATCCTGATCACAGTAGCTTTAGCATATATCGGAAGTATCGCTCTTCACGGATTGAGTGCGTGGTACCGAATCCGGTATACCGGAGCACTCGGAGAGAGCCTTATGAAAAACCTTCGAATAAAGGTTTTTAGCCACCTCCAAAGACAGTCCTTAAATTTCTACACGAATGAAAAAGCAGGGGTTCTCATGACTCGCATGACCAGCGACATCGAAGCGCTTTCCCAACTTTTTCAGGAAGGGTTAGTAAATTTTGCTGTCCAAGGATTAACGGTAATCGTGATCACAATCATATTGATAGTTCTTAGCCCTACGCTTGGCTTAATTACCCTTCTTGCTATTGTCCCAGTAACAATTATTTTAAGCGAGTGGTTCCGCCGAAAATCATCAAATGCTTACGGTAGGGTCAGGAACCGAATCAGTGATGTACTATCTGATCTACAGGAAAGTCTGGCCGGTATTCGAGTTATCACTTCTCATAATAGAAGGCGGCATAACGTTATACGCCACACCAATATTGTTGGAGAGCACAAAGACGCAAATCTTGATGCCATTAAAGCTGCTTCCATTTACACACCTGGAACCGAGGCGATAGCAATAGTTGGAAGAGCCTTGGTTCTTATCATCGGTGGGCGTATGGTGCTGAATGGAGAACTCGAAATAGGAGAATTAACCGCCTTCCTTCTCTACCTAGGAGCATTTTTTGCTCCGATTCAGACACTTACCCAACTCTACAATGGATACCAGCAAGGCCAAGCAGCTGTATCAAAGTTAAGAGATTTATTAGCGACGGCTCCCAGCGTCCCTGAAAACCCAACAGCTTTCGAGCTATCTTCTATTGAAGGAGCGATTGAGTTTAAGTCAGTGAATTTCAGTTACGAACCTGGAGAAAAAGTACTCACTAACATAAACCTCAATATCCAAGCCGGTGAAACAATTGCAATCGTTGGCCCAACTGGCGGCGGTAAATCAACAATAGCTAAGCTCACCACACGATTTTATGACCCAGATTCAGGAACAATAACGATTGATGGTTCCAACATTCGTGACGTAACTATTGAGTCACTCCGAAGGCAAATAGGAGTTGTCCCGCAAGAGCCTTTTCTTTTTGCTGGATCAATTCGAGATAATATCTCGTTCTCTAGGCCTGATGCTACTGATGAAGACGTATTTCGATCGTTAGACGCAGTTGGATTGACAGGTTTAGTTGAGTCATTGCCATCTGGGATAAATACTGAAATCCATGAGCGAGGTGCTTCACTAAGCGCAGGAGAACGTCAATTGATCGCTCTAGCAAGAGCTTTTCTGTCACAACCACGTGTCCTAGTGCTAGATGAAGCAACTTCGAATCTTGACCTTCAATCTGAAAATCGTATTGAGAAAGCTTTAGATCAACTACTTGATGGACGAACCGCTATTATTGTCGCTCATCGATTAGCTACGGTTATGCGTGCTGACCGGATTATTGTTGTCAGCTCAGGAAACATTGTTGAAGAAGGAACCCACGCAGAACTCCTAGGTCAAGGCGGGCATTACTCTCAGATGCATGAGCAATGGAAACAGGTAGTGGATACTCAATGAGCGAAGCAATTGCGGCTATAGAAATGAGGGATATTTCGCTTATTCGTGATAACAAGCAAGTACTAAGTAACGTGACCCTAGAAGTTCACACAAAAGACAAATGGGTGATCCTAGGAGCTAATGGTTCTGGAAAAACATCGTTATTAAAAATTGCTGGCCTTCATTTACACCCTAGTTCCGGAACTATTAGCGTTCTGGGACATGAGTTAGGCAAAACAGATATCCGAAAAATGCGTCACCTAGTTGGCTTTAGCAGCGCTGCCTTGATTGATATTTTAAGACCTTCTCTCTTGGCGAAAGATGTTGTAATGACAGCAAAATTTGGAGCTTTAGAGCCGTGGTGGAACTCTTACGATGAAGAAGATGAAGACATAGCTTTATCCCATTTAGAGAGATTAGGTGTTATGAATTTCGCTAATCGCACATTTGGTTCCCTATCATCAGGTGAGAAACAACGAGTACTCATAGCAAGAAGTCTAATGAGTAACCCCAAACTTCTACTATTGGATGAGCCAGCTGCTGGCCTAGATTTTCCAGGGCGTGAAGACCTTATCCAGAGCCTAAATCTTCTTGCTAATGACCCAATTGCTCCAGCCATTATTATGGTTACTCATCATGTCGAAGAAATACCCGAAGGATTCACTCATGTGCTTTTATTAAAGAACGGGGCCCATTTCGCTTCAGGTAAGATTTCAGAACTTCTAACCAGCGAAAATCTTTCTGCATGTTTTGACATGAGTTTGCAGCTCAATAATTCCTCCGGACGGTGGTACGCCCAATTGTCAATTGGCTAGAAGATATTTGGCTGAATTACTAGCAGCATTCCACTATCGATCTTAATTTCTCCTACTGCGCCTTCTAGCTCGTTACTTAAACCAAGTGTTGAATTTGGCTTTAAGGTAGCGCTGCTTAATTCCCATCGGAACCCTGAAGTAGAAACTCCAATTGCATCTCCTATGTGAGCGAAGAGCGATACTGTGCCACTACCCATTTTGAGTATTTGTCTCGATTCTCTAACAACAGTAATTAAAGTATTTGAAATTATTGCCTGACAATCAATGGAGCAAAGCTTGTCAGAACCAAGTAACGCAAACAGGCCAAAGAGCTGATCAACCCGTCCAAGTCCTGAATCTATAAGAAGTACAGAGTTAGAATTCTCACTTGCGTACTCAATAGATAGCTCCATATCAGACTTATCTTTATCTTCTGAGTATTTGACGGATTCAATTTGATTTTCCCTTACCCAAGCAAGTCCACTATCCGATATCGAATCAAGATCACCTATAAGAATGTCAGGAGTTATGCCTAATTTAAGAGCGTTATCTAAACCAGAGTCAGCAGCTACGATTAAATCATTCTTGTCAATAAACTTCGTAACTTTTTGAGAACAGTTTGGTCCGCCGCTAAAAATTACAGATCCTTTGTATTCCTTATCGTTCATAAGTGTTTCTCTTTTTAGAAGGTTTAGGTTTCATGACTTTCATTTGCCTTATCTGATCTCAATTTTAGCCAAGCAAAAAAAAATGCTGCTACCGAACCGAGCACGGCTATGAAAAAAGATTTTGAAGCGGATAGTCCAATAGAAGCTGCAAATAAAATCACGACAACAAATCCACCTATGAAAGATAGAGGATACGCTAGGCAACCGAGACGTTGTGGCACTTTCTCCAATCTACTTTCACCCCGACTTCAGCACTCGTTTAGATACAGGCAATTTTTGTTTAGATTTACTTCCTTCAATAATTATTGAATTAGTTACAGTATCGTATTGCAAGAATGATTTAATTTTCTTTTCATACTTTAGATTTTCTTGTGATGATTCTCTACTCGGAGCCCAAAGAGCAAACCCCAGTGCCCCAATTAGAGCAATGATTAAAGACGCCCAAAGGGCTTCACTCCAGCCGTTAACAACTGCCTGCTTTACTTTTTCCAGAAACTCAAAACTCTTTTCGTCTAAACTAGAAGCTAACATAGGCGCAACTGCAGGTGTTTCTTTTACAGCCGCTACTATCTCTTCTGGGAAGTTTCCTATTTCGGATATTGAGTTCCTATAGCTGCTGTTAAAAACTGACCCCGCTATGGCTATTCCGATCACAGCTCCAAACTCTCGCAATACATCGTTTAGAGCAGAAGCGACACCCTGCTTTTCGGATGGCAAGGCAGAAACTAAAATCTCCGTTGCAGGTGGCGACACGAGTCCCATTCCAGCTCCATAAAGGATCAAGACTATTGTCAGCAACTGTAAATCATTGGTTATTCCAGCAGTTGTTCCAATGTAGAATGCTGCACCAAGCAACAGGAAACCAAATGTTCCAACTATTCTAAAACCTAGCTTCCTAGATAAAGGAATTGCCGCCAAAGAAGCAGGAAATAATCCTATAGCTGCTAGCAAAAAACTTAGGCCAGTATTTAACGGTCCATAGCCTATGACAAAGGCCAGGTATGGCACAGTAACGAAAAAGAAACCAAAAGCTAGAGAAAACTGAATTAGAAGCGCGAATGAGCTTGACCTAACTCCTTCGTTAGAAAATATTCGGAGGTCAAGAAGCGGCGTTTCGGTTCTTAATTCCCATTTGATGAAAATCATGAGAAAAATTCCCCCCACAATAAAAGCCAGTAATATAAGAGTCGATGCCCAACCTTTTGTGGGGCCCTCCATAACTCCGAAGACGATACCACCGATGGCTAGCAGCGATAGAATAGCGCCGACTGGATCTAAGTTCGACTCTTCAGGGGCTGATGACTCTGGGAGAAAAATCCCACACAGAGCAAAAATACCTAGCGATAAGAATGCCATTACCATAAAAACTGACCCCCACCAGTAATTCTCAAGTAAAGCTCCAGATAGAAGAATCCCGAGGAACCCTCCCGAGAAAACAGCAGCTGTCCAGATTGCAACACCTTTCGCCCTTTTATTTTCAGGTAGCGTTGTGGTAATCGTTGAAAGAGTGGCCGGAAAAATAAAAGCAGCCCCAATTCCACTAAGAGCCCTTAAAGCTATTACTAGCTTCGCTTCCGAAGCCCCTAAAAATTCTAAGTCCTTAGTAAATAATGTGGCACCATTTGCAACCATCAAAACAAAAACTCCAAAAAGCAACATCCGTTTGCGTCCGAACCTGTCCCCTAGAGCACCTGCGGGTAGAAGCAATACGGCTAAGGAGAAAGCATAAACATCAACCATCCATTGGATATCTGATTGGCTAGCTCCAAG
Source organism: Acidimicrobiales bacterium (assembly GCA_013912105.1). Classification (GTDB taxonomy): domain Bacteria; phylum Actinomycetota; class Acidimicrobiia; order Acidimicrobiales; family UBA8592; genus UBA8592. Next base: position 46,451 of record JACERY010000004.1, read on the forward strand.
CTCCCTTGAGAGTTCTGGTATCGCCACATTTAATGAAGAGATATTTGCGACAACTAATACGGCTGCAGAAATTGTCGCAGCAAGAATTGTAAATGAGTTACTTCTTTTGACGGTAGCTTTCATCGTTTCAAGTTTGACATGGTTGCCTTATTTCTGGTGGATTCTGCTAAACCTCTTTCTTCTGCATTGTGAGTTTTACCTATCGATCAAGAATGACAAATTTTATCGACGAACTTCTGACTCTTTACTATGGAAGCATTGCTATTGTTTATAGATGAATACGAACGAGAATGAATTATTGCAAATCTCCTTAAATGAGAACCCAGAAGCTTGGAAGTCTCTAGGGTTCTCAATAAATCAATTAGACAGTGGAGTTTCATTTTTTAAGATTGGAAAAGTTCGATTCCTATTTAATCCTGATGAAGAGTTTCATGGATTCGGTGAGATACTTGCCGTTAATATTGAGAGATCTATTGAGTCTATTCCATTTGGAAAACTATCTAACGAAACTATTAAGGAAATAGATGCAATTCCTCCTGAAACTCATGCAAATGGTGTTTGCAGAATTGACCACTTAGTAATAACTACCGCAAATGCAGATAGGACAACATCTGCTCTTGAGAATGCTGGTGTAACCGCAAAGGGAACCAGAACGTTCGGTGAAAAAAATAACAGAGTCCGGCAAACATTTTTTTGGCTTGGTGAAGTGATACTAGAATTAGTTGGACCAGACCAAGCAACCGGAGATGCTCCAGCGACCCTGTGGGGCTTGGCGCTCGTTTCAGAAGATATTGAAAGGACAATAGCGGTAATTAAAAATTGCACTCCTTTAAAAGAAGCTGTTCAACCCGGTCGAAAGATTACTACAGTAAAAAATCGCGATGTCGGTGTAGGAGTCCCTATAGCGATTATGACACCGCATAAATAAGTGTTTTAGCCTTCTGTATACCTACACAAACCTAATAGAGATGTTTCAATTAAGATAAATCTATGAGTATCTCCAAATTATTTGATTTATCTGACCAAACGGCCATAGTCACTGGAAGCGGAAAGGGGATCGGGGAAGGCATTGCCAGATTATTATCGCTTGCTGGCGCAAACGTAGTTGTCTCTTCAAGAACCCTAGAAGACATCCAAAAAGTTTCAAGTGACATCAATAGTGTCGGCGGGTCTTCTATTCCCTTTGTTTGCGATGTCACAGATGATACGCAGGTCGACGCTCTAGCAAAGTGTGCAATTCAGAATTTCGGAAAGATAGATATTTGGATTAATAATGTTGGAGGAAGCTCGGGACGTACTCCGTTAAAAGAACTTTCGCGCGAAGATTGGGATCAAACAATTGCTTTGACGTTAACTTCAGTTTTTATTGGTTGCCAGGTTGCTGCGCAGAATATGACCAGCGGAAGCATCGTTAATATTTCTTCAAGATCGTCATGGGGAGCTGTGCCAAACAATTCACATTATGGGGCAGCGAAAGCTGGTGTGAATGTACTCACCGCTTCTTTAGCACATGAATTAGGCCCTGAGATTCGCTGCAATGCAGTTGCTTCAGGTGCAGTTCCAACAGAAATTTTTTTTGAAGTAATGAAACTAAAACCAGAAGACTTACCTACGTATGCTAAAGAAACTGGAATTCCCCTTCAACGTCTCGGTACTCCTCAAGACATAGCTGGAACTGTCTTATTCCTCTGCTCTGAGGCATCCGCATGGATGACAGGAGAGATAATCACAGTGAGCGGCGGTCGGTAGTTATATGGGATTTGGTTTACTGAGTTGAAGAACATTTTCAAGTAAAATTTTTCTTTGCTCTTCTTTACCAAATTCCTTTAATTCCACAACGTAATCCAATGGAGTTGGCATCCCTTCGATATGGGGCCAATCTGATCCGAACACGACCCTATCTACACCCATCAATTCAGCAACTTCGTAAGGATCATCTTCCCAAAATGGATTGATCCAAACATTTTTTTTGAATAGCTCCAAAGGATCTTCTTTAAACCAACCCATGAGTTTGTTTTTTTGTTGTGGAAGCTTTCTAAAAAGGTCCGGCAAAAAACTTGAGCCATTCTCAACAGATACAATCCTTAGATTTGGAAATCTTTCATACATTTTTTGCAAAGACATTGTCATCAGCCAATCAAGAGCAGCTCTTTCTATATTAAATGCTTTGATTGAAGGAGAGTAAGAAGCTCCGCCTCCAAAATTTGCACCAAATCCATCCTCTGCATAGCCCTGAGATGAATAGCCACTGTCACCGGCATGAATAACTAAAGGGATTCCTGCATCATTAAGTAGAGACCAGAATGGATCGAACATTTTATCAGCAGGTGATTTAGGGCCATCAACTGTCCAAACAGCTGCTGGCCTAATGCAAATAACGCGTGCCCCATGATCCAAAGCTATACGGAGTTCTTCAACAGCGTAATCGACATCACAAAGACTAATATATGGAGCCGCATATATCGTATCTTTATAATTGAAACCCCAGTCTTCATACAACCATTTATTGAAAGCACGGAAAAGAACTTTCACGGCTTCAACGTCATTTTTTAACAGCTCCTCATACAAGACACCCAAAGTAGGAAAAAGCCAAACTCCTTGGAGACCTTGATCCCCGATCTTTCTTAGTCGCGCATCTCTATTCATATATTCATCTGGAAGTGGTTCACGATCTTTAAGCATGTCCAAGGGAGAGCGACCTGAGGGGTTACCTCTAAAGTATTCGTGTAAAGCACCGGGTTTGGCTATTGGATTCCAAGTGGGGTTTGCTACTGCTGTGCTAATTTGCCCTCCAACAATGTGATGTTTTCGACCTTTAATCTCACACCACTGTACGCAACGCCGCTGCCACTCTTTAGGTACATGGCGGGTGAAGGCATCTTCTGCTTCGTAATAATGGTTGTCACAATCAAAAGGAACAAAATCTAAATCATCCACTTTTACTCCTTTCCCAGTCTGAATAGCTTACAAGGCTTTGTTCTCATCGCATTATTATTTTCCATGTCAGTCTTCATCAGTGTTAATCATATGATTCGCTGCCATTAGAAAATAGTCATGCATCGCTTCATGAATTTCTCTATTGAGATCCATTTCATTTAGAGCATATTCCATGCTGGCCAACCAAGAATCTTTTTGTGCTTTTCCTATCGAAAACGTTGAATGCCTCATCCTCAATCTAGGATGCCCTCGATTCTCTGAGTACTCGGATGGCCCACCCCAATATTGAATTAGGAAGTCAGCTGTATTTTTCTTTGAACTAGTCAAATCATCAGGGTAAAGGTGCCGAATTTGATTCTGTAGCTCAACATCTTCATAGAAGTGATCCAAGAGTTCATAAAACCATGCTCTCCCGCCAACGAGCTCATATACGGTTTTTTCAGCGCCAACCCAACGAACATTCATACACAGAGTCTAGAACAGCTAAGCCATTCCTCCTAGTGTTGTCTCTTTGATCAACTGCAAAGCATCTTTAACCGATGGCGATGATGCAACTATGTTTCGGTGTTCAGAAGCTATAAATCCACTATTAACCATAAGATCAATGAATTCGCTTAATGGGTCCCAGAATTGACGATCATCTAGAAGAACTACAGGTTTATATTTCTGAGATTCATGCATGTTTAACTTTGTCCATGTTGCTGCTTCAAAGATCTCCTCTAGAGTGCCCATACCTCCTGGTAGAGCAACGAATGCGTCAGCTAACGAATACATCTTTTTTTTTCTTGTATGCATATCCGATGTGATTATTAAATCAGTTAAGCCTTCGTGAGCAACTTCACGGTTGGAAAGAGCTTCGGGAATAACCCCAATCACTTTTCCACCTGCTTGCAGAGCCGCGTCTGCAACGGCCCCCATTATCCCAATCTGTGCCCCACCATAGACAAGTTGATAACTCTCTTGAGCTAATGCAGTTCCTAATTCTCTAGCTAACTGAGCAAAACGCTTGTCAGTTCCTTCTTGAGAGCCGCAGAACACACAAATGCTTAGATTAGTCATATTCTGAATCTACATTACTTTCTATCACTTTCTCTTTTCGCTCTGAACTCTGGCAAAATATCTAAATGAATAAACTCATAGCAATTGATATGCCATGTGGAGACTTTTTCGTTAATTGTGTTCGTGCTGCTTGGGATGCCGGTGACGCTGTATTGCCAATAGATCAAAGGCTACCGCAGTCATTGAAGCAGCAGATTATTGAGGGGTTTGGTGTTGGAGTCGTCGTTGACGAATCTGGTGAATCTACCTTTAACGGGCGTGAAATTGGGACAGATGACGCATTGGTAATTTCTACTAGCGGAACGACTGGAACCCCTAAAGGTGTTGTTCTCACTCATGATGCTATGAAAGCTTCTTCTGAAATGACTTCTCTTGCTTTGTCAGTAGACCCGAGTTTAGATACGTGGTTATGCTGCCTCCCAGTATCTCATATCGGAGGTTTTTCTGTAATCTCTCGAGCGATCCATACAGGAACAGAACTGCGAACACACGAATATTTCGATGCTTCACGTTGCGAACAGACTGGTCGTGATGGAGCCTCGCTTGTCTCTGTAGTACCCACCGTTCTAGAACGTTTTGATACGAGTGTTTTTAGAAAATTGCTCGTAGGTGGATCTGCGATACCCTCATCATTGCCTCCAAACGCAGTTGCGACGTATGGAATGACTGAGACAGGAAGCGGCATTGTCTATAATGGTTCACCTTTAGAGGGTGTTAAAATTGAAATAAGAGAAGGTGAAATTTACGTTCAGTCCCCTTCCCTCTTTAGAACTTATCTTGGCCAAAGTCCCAAAGTAAAAAATAATTGGTTTGGAACAGGTGATGCCGGTTACCTGACGGAGGCTGGAAAGTTAGTAGTGACCGGACGACTTGATGACGCTATCGTTACCGGCGGTGAGAAAGTTTGGCCAGCATTAATTGAAAAACATCTGCACTCCTTAGGTTTATTTCAAGAAGTTGCAGTAATCGGACGACCAAGTAACGAATGGGGGCAAATCGTTACCGCTGTCGTGATACTGAACAATCCAAATAAGGTGCCGCCGATAGAGAATATCAGAGAGCAACTAGACCCCTTACTCCCGCGCTATGCACTTCCAAAAGCTATCGAGGTAGTTGATAGCCTACCTAGAAACATTGCAGGAAAAATTTTAAGAAACAATATCTAAGTTGCTAAGTGAGGCTGATCTTACCATCCGTCGGCACAAGCGGCCCCATACCTTTATCGTCAATAAAAACTGCAGTTCCCAAACCATGAGCAAGATCTGGGGATACATATGCTGCTAGGTGGCACCATGTGCGCAAACCTACTGGCCCATCATAAGTTGAGGAAATCACGACTTGGATCCCATTACTTTGCGTTTCTTTCGCGATTTTCAAAGTATCGTCTATCCCTCCTATCAGTGATGGCTTTACGACTACATAGTCCATAAGCTTGTTTTGTAACCCATATTCAAGTGCACCTTTTTTTCTTATCAGATCATCTGCTGCTATTGGAACAGAAACCATTTTTCTTAGATGAAACAGTTCATCAAGAGTTGATACTGGGTCTTCAACGTATTCAAGTCTTTCTCCAAGTGTTTTCGTAGCATATTCAAGGCGTTCAGAAGCCTCACCCAAAGACCACATGCCATTGGGGTCTAATCTGACTTTCTGAGATGAAGAGAGTACTTCAGATAGAAGTTTAATTTTCTCGAAGTCATCTGAGAAACCCAACTTAACCTTGATTACTGAATACCCATCCCGTTGTAATCTTTCTAATGATTCAGGGAATTCCTTAACCGCTATTCCACCAATTAGTCCATTAACTTTAATAGAGTTACTGGCTCCTCCAAGAACTGACCAAAGAGGAGCGCCTATTTGCAGCGCCTTCAGGTTCCAGTTTGCCATATTAATGCCTGAGCGAACTTCATCGGAAGGAACGAAGTTGATTCCTCTCGAAATGTTTTCTAATTCTTTTTCAAGGTCTTGATATGGAACACTTGACCATCCTGGGAGAGGTAAAATTTCTCCTTCTCCGGAGTTATCGTGATCTCTGATCCTGATGAAATAACCTACTCTGGTTGAAATTTTCCCCCTGGCCGTGATGATTGGCTCTCTTAATTGGTAAGAAACTTTTTCGAATTGAATCATCTAACGGCCTGCGAATCTAAGAAACGACTGATTAGGTTGGCTGTTTCCTTCGGCTTTTCATAATGAACTGCATGTCCTGCGTTAGGAATAATTTCAAATTCTCCATAAGGTATTTTTCTGATCATAGATTCTGCGATATTAAGAAATTTTTCGTCTTGCTCACCTACTATTAACAAAATAGGGATTTTGAGATATTCTAATTTTGACCAGAGAGATTCCATAACACCAGTTCCGGCCATTCTTAAGTGGTTTGCAAGTCCATGTGTTCTATGACTAAGCCTTATGCGTCGTATTTTTTCTTTTCTCTGGATAGAAAGATTTTCCTGGGAGGAGAAGATACGCTTTTTTTCCCAGAAACTGACGAATTGTTGCAAGCCACTTACCTCAATCTCTTCTGCTAATTTTGCATCTTCGACTGCGCGTAAATATCTATCTTGTTCCTTCTCTATCCCTGGGGAACCTCCAATCAAAACCAATGAATTTATGGATTTCTGCCTGACTGTGGCATAAGACAAAGCCAGTCGGGCACCCATTGAATAACCTACAATATTAAATGGCTTGACAAGAGAAGTCTCCGCTACACCATCAAGTTGTTTGACCATTTCGCCCATACGGTATGGGCGAAGTTCTAAAGGTGAGGGACTTCTTCCATGCCCAATTAGGTCAGGTGCAGTACAATTGTATGGAAGTAATTCTGATAATTCATTCATTGATTCATGGCTTCCTGTAAAACCATGAAGCATGAGAACCTCATTTACCTTGTCATAATTGTCTGTATAAAGAGGAAAATTAGATCTGCGCATTTTAAATCCTACCCAAGAAGTTCGTTATTAAAATTTTCCCGTAGTTTCTGAAAGGTTTGCTCGGTAGCTTTGCTGTTGGTCTGATACCAGATCACTTTTAGCCCTCCTTCGTCAAGACCCTCAGTTACCGCTTTAGTAAGTTCGAAAGAAGTTTGAGGAGCTTCTACTGAAATACCGGCAGCATTTAAGATCTCCGGTATCTGAGCATGAGGAGGTGTTTCATAGAATTTCTCAAATACCTCAGTTTCGATAGTTCTAGAAATTGGGAGAAAAGAAAAAATACCTCCGCCACCATTATCAAATATGACTACTGTAAGGTCTGTTTCTAAACGTTTAGCTGCTAGGAAACCTCCTAGGTCATGTGTCGCGGCTACATCTCCAACGACCGTAAGGGTTTTTCCAACTGATGCATGCGCAACTCCAATACTTGTGGAGATGATTCCATCTATCCCATTTGCTCCCCTGTTGGTAATAGTTCTGAAGGCCTTACCTTCATTTAGAAAAGCCAGTTCAGCATCTCTGATTACCATTGAGTTGGATAGAACGATGGTCGTTGTATCTACAATCCCCATTCGAGCACTGTAGATAGCGGAGACTTCACTTTCTTCCATTTTTATTGAATTACGTATCGTCGAAACTGCTAAAGCATCGGCGTTACTCCATTCGCTTAGCCACTCAGATTTTGGACGTATCTGAGTAGCGGATTCACTAAACACGTAGAAGGGATTACCTTCAAGAATTTCTGTTACCTGATTCGCTGGGTCATTCCAGTCTGTTCCAGGCGCAACTAATATTTGCTGTACAGGCGGGTTTTTTATTAACCAATTTTTATATGATTTAGACGTCGGAGTTAACCCGACATTAATAATGATCTCGGCTTGTTCCAGCCTATGCAGAAAACGTTCTGAGCTGCATATGATTTCGCCAGTGGTAATGATATTCGGACTATCTTTAAACGACCCTCCTCTCATCTGAGAACCCGGATCGGAAATAATGGGCCAACTTGCGCTCTTGCTAAAATTACAAATCTGTTGAATGACATTATTTGGAAGATCATTTGGGCCGACAATTATTAAACCTTTTTCATGCTTTTGGGCTAATTCTTTAAGCCTTCGCCCACTTGGTAAATTATCTATTGATGCTTCAAATGGCTTAACTGTTGCTTCAGGTAAATTGATTTCGGTATTCGGTTCAAGAGGTTCACGGAAGGGCCAATTTAAGTGAACTGGTCCTTTCCCATGAACTGAACGTTCCCATGAGCGAACTGCAATGCTTCTAGCAAACATTTCATCAACTTCAGCAGCTACGGGAAGGTCATAACTCCAGCGAACATTTGGTCCATACAAATTGACTTGATCAATTGTTTGGCCTGCTCCCCATTGTCTTTGTTCTGGAGGTCGATCAGCGCTACAGATGATCATTGGTACTCCAGCGTGATTAGCTTCTATTACTGCTGGCAGGTAATTGGCAGAAGCTGTTCCAGATGTGCACACAAGGATGCAGGGAGTCCCATTTTTTTTAGCATTTCCTAATGCATAAAAACCCGCAGTTCGTTCGTCAATTAATACTTTTGTTGTAAGCCCGACGCTATGAGCAGATAAAACTAAAGGGGTATTTCTTGAACCAGGAGAAATTATTACTTCTTTTACCCCTAGAGCCTTCATTTCAGTAAAGAAACGAATGCAAAAGGGATATGGGGAAAGCATTTTTCTGTCGTTTGATTTATGAGTAGTCACTATTTAAAAGTCTAGGAGTAAACGCGGCTGAGACCTAACTTCTGAGACTTTAAAGCTTCTTTATCCTTCAACATCATGAAGTAAGAGATTACGCTCGGAGTGTGAATTTAGAATCATTAAAGAAACGCGTACAACCAGACACAATTATTGACGATCAAGAAATTATCGCTGGTTTTGTTGATGATTGGACTAGAAGGTTCCGTGGACACACTTCCGTTGTCGCCATCCCAAGAAGCACATCTGAAGTAGCTGAAATTCTGAAATGGTGTTCATCCAACCAAGTAAGTGTCGTCCCCCAGGGAGGCAATACTGGAATGGTTGGGGGGGGCGTTCCGATGAATGGCGAACTAATTCTTTCATTACGGAGAATGAATAGAGTTGACTTTGTTGATGGACCTATTCCTCATATCATCGCCCAAGCAGGAGCCACATTAGCTTCTATTCAAGAATCAGCGACACATAACGGTTGGATGTACGGAGTTGATTTTAGTGCCAGAGAGTCTGCAACTATAGGTGGAACTATCGCTACGAATGCAGGAGGAAACCACGTAATTCGCTATGGGGATACTCGCAGGCAAGTCGTTAGCCTCCAAGCTTTGACTGCTTCTGGGAAAATCATAGGAGATATTAGCGGTTTAACTAAGGACAATACTGGTTACCACTTGCCTAGTTTGTTATGCGGGAGCGAAGGAACGCTTGCGGTTATTACTCAAGCGCGACTTCGACTTTGGACACAACCACAAGAAAAGACTGTCGTCCTACTAGGTCTCCCTAGCCCGAAAGCAGCACTTGAGATTGTTAAATTTTTTGTTGCTTCTAATGAGGAAACTCAAGCATGCGAAATATTTTTTGACAAAGGCCTTTCTCTGGTTTGCCAACAATTTGGTATTCAACCGCCTTGGCCCGAAAAGTGCTCCACGTACTTACTTATTGAATTTGCTGGTTCAAAGGGTTTGCTTGACCGACTCAATGAAAGTGAAGGTGGTGAAATGCTAAAAGACTTTGACTTAATTGCGATAGGAGAAGAAAAGGTAAGCCAATCTCGGCTTTGGCGTTATAGGTCACTGCACACTGAAGCTATTTCTGCATCTGGAATTCCTCACAAGCTTGACATAACCATTCCATTTGAGAAGCTTTCTATTTTTTTCGATGAAATCGATTCTGTTGTTGAACAATCATCTCCGAATGCCGAAGCTTTTCTTTTCGGGCATGCTGGGGATGGAAATATCCACGTCAATTTAATTGGCTTAAAAGAAGACGATCTGGCTCCCGATGAAGCAGTTCTTGAGTTTGCAGCTTCGTTAGGCGGAAGTATTTCGGCAGAACATGGGATAGGACGAGCTAAGTCAAACTATCTACATCTACGAAGAACTCCTGAAGAAATCTCATTATTTAAAAACCTCAAGACTGCATTTGACCCGACTGGGATTCTTAACCCGGGTGTAATTTTCCCAAACTAACTTCTAGTGTTCTGCAATTATAGAAAAATTCATCATCTTGAATAGAAATTACACTCTAGAGGTGCTTCTTTCGGCAATAATGGGATATCACACCAGAGTCATTTATAACGACGAGGAGAAGTCAGCGAATGGTCTCACGCAATCAAGATTTATCCATGGAAATTTGCCCCTCTATTCTTCCTGCTGACTTCAGCCGGCTTGGAGAAGAAGTCCAGATGCTGGAAGATTCTGGAGCCGATCGTATTCATTGGGACATTATGGACGGGAATTTTGTTCCTAATTTAACAGTCGGACCAGATGTAGTAGCTTCCTGTCGTAAATGCGTTTCGCTTCCTTTTGAAGCCCACTTAATGGTTGAGGACCCTGATTTATTAGCTCCTCTCTATATTGATGCAGGATGTGATTTAATTATGGTCCACGTCGAATCTGTCCGACATCTTGACAGGACTCTAAATGAAATTTTGAAGCTTGGCGCCAAAGCTGGGGTCACCTTAAACCCATCAACTCCCCTTGAAACCATAGAACATGTGCTTCACCTAGTTGATCAGGTCCTTGTCATGTCAGTGAATCCAGGTTTTGGTGGACAAAAGTATTTACCTTCGCAAGAATCAAAAATCACAAAACTAAAAGAAACAATTACTGAATTTGAATATGAGATTGATATTGAAATTGATGGTGGGATAAATGAAGGCACTATTGCGCAAGCTACTGCGGCTGGTGCAAATATTTTTGTCGCAGGAAGTGCTATCTTTAACCATCCTGATGGTCCTTCCACTTCTATCGCTGCTTTGAGGGAAATAGCTGAGAAAAGCTAAAAATGGATAATATTTTCCGGCCTATCGGCCTTATCCTTGCCACATTTATGGTTATGGGTTGTACTACTAATTCTCAAGAGGATCCTTTAGCTTTTTGCAAGAGATTCCTTGAGGTAACTTCACCGGAGGCTCCACTTAGTAACTTCGATTTTGATAACCCGGAGAGTATCTCAAGAGCGGAAAAGGATTTATCTGATCTTGTTTCTATAGCTCCTGCACAGATAGTAGAAGATGCTCAAATAGTCGCTAATCTCTATACCGCTATTCTTCAAACACTAGTTTCTGTATCTACTAGTGACCGAGCTGGAACCCTTCAGCAGTTCCAAACAGATATTGACCGAGCATTGCCATCTATTGAAGCTTTATCATCATATGGAAGTCTTAAATGTGGCGTAATATACGAAGAAGAAAGTCCAGTTCCGACTGTTCCAATTCCTTTAGATTTGAATAACTAAAACTGCTGAATTCTTAGTCGACTTCACCTCGAGAAGTGATTACATGGTCAACTATTCCATAGTCTTTTGCTTCTTCTGCTGTAAACCACCTGTCTCGGTCTGAGTCAGTTTGTACTTGCTCTACTGTTTGACCAGTATGTCCAGCTATTAATTCAGCCATTAACTTTTTTATGTAACTTAATTGCTCAGCTTGAATAGCAATATCGGAAGCTTGACCCTGAATGCCCCCTAGAGGTTGATGCATCATTATTCTTGCATGTTTCAATGAGTATCTTTTACCTGTTGCGCCTGCCCCAAGAAGAAATTGCCCCATAGACGCGCCTAACCCTAAGCAAAGAGTAGCCACATCGGGTTTAATCAATTGCATCGTGTCATAGATCGCCATTCCAGCTGTAACAGATCCACCTGGTGAATTTATATACATCCAAATATCTTTATCTGGGTCTTCCCCCTCTAAATAAAGTAACTGAGCTGTGATCTCTTTAGCTATCTCATCATCAACAGTATCCCAAAGCATCACAATGCGATTTCTTAGCAACTGTGAATAGACATTAAATTGTCCAGCCATTCGTGAAACGTCGTCGGATGCTTTGGTAGTTATAGTCATATTCTCATTGCTCCAGATTTTCTTGGTTATTGATTATTCTAGAGGCTCCATCTATAGAAGCCATATTTTCAATTCTTATGTGCGCCGGGTGGGACTTGAACCCACACATCCTAATGGACACAGGGACCTAAACCCTGCGCGTCTGCCAATTCCGCCACCGGCGCTTGATTTCGTAAGGTTACCTGCCTTACATGGATATCTGACACCTGCTTCAGTAGTAGCCGATTATCCGTCAGTTGGTCGAAAAAACGGAGGGGAGATAATATCAGCATTTCCTTTCACGAATAAACCTGCTGGAGCTCGACCTGTAGCCCTTTTAACTCCAGTAGGGTCAATGAATCCTGGTGTCGCTTTAACTTTTCTTGAGAAATTCGCTGGATCTATTCCACTTCTCCAAACTGATTCGTAGACATGCCGGAGGTCAGAAATTGTAAATTGCTCATCAACAAATGCTGTGGCAAGAGTTGTGTACTCTAACTTAGATGCTGCCCGCTCAAGACCATCTCTTAACATTTCTGAATGATCAAAAGCTAGAATAGGCCCTTCGTCATTGCCTAAAGCTTTATTAAATTCTGGCAAATCATCCACCGCCCAAAACCTCGCTGCCCTAGCGTCTGAACCTGCTCTTGGAGTACCTGGGTCTGGCATGAAGGCAAGATACGCTACCGATGTAACCCTCATTTTAGTATCTCTTGCATCTCGTCCAGGGGTTGAGTAGGTCTGAAGTTGCTCTAAATGCGAAGGTTCTGCTGCTAATCCTGTTTTCTCAACAAGTTCCCGAAGAGCAGTTTGTGTAATGGATTCATTTGGATTGAGATGCCCACCTGGCAGTGCCCACGACCCGCTTTGAGGGGGGTTGGCTCGTTCTACCAACAGAACGGCCAGCCTTCCTAAACGGATAGTAAGCAAGATTACATCAGCTGTAACAGCATTAGGCGGGTAGTCACTGGGTTCATAACTCTCAACGAATAAACGGTCCTCATCGGAAGGTTTTTTGTTAATTTGCTTTTCTTCAGTATCCATTAGGATTCAACAACCTCTACGCCAGCAGCCTTGATCTCTTTCGTGATAGTACTTTTATTTTCGGGATGAACGGCTGCGGAAAATCGTGTTAGAACTCGGGTTTTGTAACCATAATTTACACTATCGATGGCCGTGGATTTGACACAATAGTCAAATGCCAAACCTACGATATCTACATGAGTAACCCCTTTGGATTTGAGAGTCTCGTTAAGAGGAATTTGGAATTCATCTACACCTTCAAACCCAGAGTAGGCAGCATTATACATTCCCTTCTTAACTCTATGAGCGTTACAGTGGCCTAGATTTTCCAACTCACAGTGAAGTTCTGCTTCTACTGAACCAGCTCTTCCATGCTCAGGCCAAGTATCAATATAGTTCGGATTATCAGAGAAATGAGTCCCTGGGTTGATATGCCAGTCTTGTGTTGTTACCACGAGCTCATATCCATGATTGGATTCAAGCAGTAATCTTATTTTTTTAGCGACACTATTTCCACCTTGAACCGGCAAAGCACCCCCTTCACAAAATGTTGGTTGCACATCAACTATTACAAGTGCACTTATAGATTCATTCAATTGCTTCAACTCCGTCATAAAGAACTGCAGTCACTGCAGGGTGACTTCCAGAGCGAAGACGAATTTCCTCTGGGATCTCAGAGAGTACTTTTGCTAGTTGATTTCTCGCATCTTCTATATTGAATCTACGGCTAATAACCCCTTCATCAACAAACAGGTATTGTAGGTCTCTATAATTTCCAGTTGTTCTTATTCGTTCGTTACAGGCATCCAAGAACAAGGACTCTTCAATCGCTATTCCAGCTAAATCTAATTTTCTTTTAGCCAATTTCCTTCCGCCTTTTGATTTCTTACCTGAAGTGTTTTTAGCTACCGGCCTCATCCCTATCAATGGATCAGAATCTTCGATCTCAACAAGTTTGTATACAAAGCCTGCGGATCCAGATCCTGAACCAGTAACAAGTTTGTGACCTGACTCAAAAGCATCTATCGGTTCAGTGATCAGATCTTTAATTCGATATTCATCTAGGTCTCCTGAGACCATTATTTTTGCTTGCCGTGCACCTAGGTCATCAAGTAGCTTTCTGGAAATTTGAGCTTCGACACCCAAATTACCAGAATCTATTCTTATACCTCCCAAATTTGCATTAGTAGCGTTTACAGCATTGCGTATGCCCTGTTCTATGTTGTATGTGTCGACAAGAAAAATTGAGTCTTCTCCTAAGTATTTAGCTTGGTTCTCAAATGCTTCTTCCTCGGAACCGAATGCAAGGGTAAAGGCATGAGAGGCTGTTCCTGCTGTAGGAATACCCCACCTTCTTCCTGCTTCAAGGTTTGAAGTTACATCTACCCCACCTATATACGCAGCGCGAGCTGCATTAACTGCAGATTCAGGTGAAATCCTTCTTGAACCTGCTTCCATCACGAATCGCCCTGATGCGGCTTCTACTATTCGATTGGCCGCAGAAGCGATAGCTGAATCAGAATTCAATATTGAAAGAATAAAAGTCTCCAGAATTAAAGCTTCGCCCAATTGTGCCTCAACGGTCAGAACCGGACTAAAAGGAAAATAAATTTCACCTTCTCTATAGCCAGTTATGTTCCCAGTAAACCGGAAATCAGCCAACCAATCTCGAGTAATAGCTGAAATTATATTTTGACTTCGAAGGAATGAGAGATGGCTTTCATTAAAGGTGAAATCAGCAAGGCTGGCTAATACTCGCTCCGTTCCAGCGAGAACTCCAAATGGCCGTCCTTGAGGAATTTCTCGAACAAATACTTCAAAAACCGATTTTTTCTCTGCCTGATCAGACTTGACTAATGAATCAAGCATCGTGAATTCGTAATGGTCTGTATACAAGGCGTGCGAATTTGATGATTGCTTATTCAATGTGGGTCCTTAAGCATTACATTCAAAGCTTACCATTTTAAATAGTCAATATGACAATATTAAAGAATGTGTGGTTATACGATCTTTCCAAGTAGCGTCAGGTCATGCCGGAAGAGCTAAGAAGAGACGATATCAATAGATCCTTTTGGCGACCGACGAGTGCAGCAGCAGCGGCGATTACTGTAGTCGCCTTACCAGGTTTTCTTATAGGTGCTTATGCCCCAGAAATAAAGGAAGACCTATCCTTCGGAGATACAGAACTTGGGGCCTTATTAACTAGCGGGTATCTAATTTCAAGCATAGTTATGTCTACCGCAGGCGGAATAGCTGACAGGCGCGGGCCTCGTCTAGTCCTGCGTATAGGGGTAATTATTGCTTCACTCGCTGCTTTTCTTACCGGTCTGATTAGCAATACATACCTTCTGCTACTGATTTGCTTAGGGTTGAACCGTGTCGCTGAGGGCATAATTCAACCGGCAACAAACACTTTAATTTCAACTGGAGTAGCTCCGACTAGACAAGGAATTGCCATGGCTACTAAGCAGTCTGCCGTTCCTTTCTCAACAGCTCTAGCAGGGTTTGCGGTTCCAACCTTGGGATTATTCTTTGACTGGCGAGGAACATTTCTCCTTGTTGCGTGCCTAGCGGTCCCCACTTGGTTACTTATCCCAAATATAAAAGTTTCGGAAACAAAAGAGTTTTCATCGAGAAGAGAAATGTGGGGTTCCAGACACTTACAAATCATTGCTGTAGCAGGTGCCTTTTCTGCCGCTGCAGTAGTAACAGTCGCTGGATTTCTGACTACTTCAGCAAAAAATGCCGGCTATAGCGAAAGTTCCGCCGGATTAATCCTTGGTCTCGGGGGGGTAGTCATGATCGCTGCAAGACTTAGTTGGGGTTTTCTTGCTGACCGTTTTAGCTTTAATCGGTTTAAGGCCGTAGCCATATCGCTTCTCACAGGTTCACTTGCTTTCATTTTATTTGCAATAGGTTCCAAAGCCACCATTCTTTTCGGAGCACTATTTGTTTTCGGGATAGGTTGGTCATGGCCTGGACTTCTTCTATTAGGTGTAATTGAAGAACACCCTGAGGAACCAGGTGCTGCTACTGCAACACTGCAAACCAGTATCCGTCTTGGAGCGATGGTTGCCCCGTTAGGGTTTGGGCTTATAGCTGACTCTTACGGTTACGGGGCAGCTTGGATGTGTTCATTTGCTGCAACGATACTTGGCAGTGTACTAATGCTGATCGCAAGTAAAGTTACTCAGAGTCGTTAAAGGTAATGCTCAATTTTTCGTTTAAAGCTCGTAGAGCTTTACCCCTGTGACTAATTTGATTTTTTTCTTCATTTTCCATTTCACCAAAAGTTTTACCCTCGCCTTCATCAGGAAGAAATACAGCATCATATCCAAATCCCAACTTGCCTACTGGGGCTTGTGTTATTCGACCTTCAGCGACTCCATGAGCAACCAATTCATTTCCGTCTGGCCACGCTACTAGGACAACTGTTCGAAATCTTGCAGTCCGCCCTTCGGTTGGAATTGGAATTAGATCTTTGAGAAGTTTCGTTACATTTTCTTGATCTGTGGCAAATTCTCCTGCATAACGAGCCGAATGAACCCCCGGTCCCCCATTTAATGCATCTACTTCCAAACCTGTATCATCGGCTACCGCTGCGAGCCCTGTTGCTTTCATTATGGCATTGGCTTTTAATCTGGCATTTCCGACTAAGTCGTCAGCATCTTCTACAACATCAGGAATATTCTTTGGGCGAGCAAGTAGTTCAACTGACTTAGAAAGAATCTCTTTAATTTCAGTAAACTTGTCCAAATTAGCAGTTGCCGAAACAATGATCATTTTAAATATTCGGGGGTGTTTCGATTAATTCTTTCTGTAGCGATATGATCTCTCGAATTCCATTTTCAGCCAGGCTCAAGAGAGCATCTAGTTCTTGTCTCGAAAAAGAAAATTTTTCTGCTGTTCCTTGTATCTCTATGAATTCCCCTGACTCTGTCATAACAATATTCATATCCGTATCAGCTTTAGAGTCTTCCTCATATGGAAGGTCAAGTCTTGGCTCTCCGTGAATAATTCCAACCGAAACCGCTGCACAAGCCTCAATTATCGGATGAAGCGACAGTTCACCCTTTGTCACTAAACGCGAGAGTGCATCATGGAGCGCCAGAAATCCGCCGCAGATTGAGGCTACTCTCGTTCCTCCATCAGCTTGAAGGACATCACAATCTACAGTTATTTGGCGTTCGCCTAACCTCTCCATATCGCACACCGCCCTTAGGGACCTTCCAATGAGACGCTGGATCTCTTGTGTTCTTCCTTTAGGACCCTTAGTCTCTCTTCGAACTCGCTCAGGGGAAGACCCCGGAAGCATAGAATACTCCGCAGTGACCCAACCAGAGCCAGATCCTTTCATCCACCGAGGAACACTTTCATCCACCGATGCAGTACAAAGAACACTTGTGTTGCCAAATGTTACAAGCACTGAACCGTCAGCCATAGTTGTGAAGTCTCGGACAAATGTAATCGGCCTTAAGTCATCGTTTTTTCTATTATCTGATCTATCCATACGAATTTTCCTTCCTAAAAGAATTTACACTTCGTAGTGCTTGCCTACGGATGCTAAAGAAATTGGCCCGCTAAAAACGGACTGAGCTTCTTCTAGATGCGCTGACTCGCTTTCACCAGGAGCAAGATGAGATAGCACTAATTTTTCTGCTCTTGCATTGGAGGCTAGAAGCCCAGCTTGTCTAGCTGACAAGTGAAGAATTTCTTCATTTTCTCTTTCGGAGAGGAACGTAGATTCGGCAATCATTAAATCCACACGATCTCCTAATGATTTTGCATCCCACTCTGGGCCCGTATCGGCAGTGAAGACAAAACTTGAATCCTCAACATCAACTCGACAGGCAAGAGTCTCTACATAATGCTGTGTTCTTGACCAATGCCAACACTGATCCCCAATAAAACGCGAGTCGCCATCTTCTATGATTTCGCAGAGAAACGATTCTTCAATAGACTCACACATATCATTAGCTAACTTTAAGGTTCCTTTCGTTCCGTATACAGGAATAGGGCCGCAAAGAATATAATGGCGAATCGCATTGTAAACAACTGGTAGTTCTAACCAATGGTCCGCATGTTCATGAGTAAGCACAATCGCCGTTAAGTCAGATAGATCTATATGAGTTTGTAAATTTGCGAGCGTTCCTGGGCCAGCGTCTAACCAAACGTTAGCTTTGGGGCTCTGCACCAGAAATCCTGTGCAAGCTCCACCGGCGCTAGCATAACTTCCGCTGCAGCCAAGAACCGTAATCTTGAGGGGGGATTCTGTCACGGGTTGGGACTCCATTCGTGGGATTCTGCCGATATTAGTTCTGGACCAAAAAGTCTTTGACCTAGCTCTGCAAACCAAGATACATCTCCCGATGAAATAAACGTTCTGTTTCCGGTTTTTATCTTGGAAGATTCCAATTTAGTTTCCCTAAGAGTTTTTGAGACTGCGAAAGCTGTTTCGTCTGCAGATGAGACTAGAACGACATCATTTCCAACAACTGAACTAATCGTTCTTGCTAAATATGGATAGTGGGTACAACCCAATAGAAGCGCGTCTATGTTTTTTTGAACAATAGGTGCGAGAAGACGCTCAGCAAGAATCTGTATTTGTTCACCAGTGGACTCCCCTCGTTCTACAAATTCTACAAAACCTGGACAGGGGATGCAGGTGACTTCAGCACTATCGTCTACAAGTTCTGAAATAATTTTTTGGTACGCACCGCTACTGATTGTTCCTACTGTTCCAATTACTCCGATCTTTTTAGCCTTTGAGACTTCTACGACTGCTTGTGCCCCCGGTTTGATAACACCCACAACTGGTATTCCTATAGTCTCTCCAAGGCTTCCTAAAGCCGCTGCTGCAGCGGTATTGCAGGCAATAACTACCATTTTGACATTGTGCTTATTTATCAAGAAATCCGTTATTTCTTCTGCATACTCACGTACCTTGTGCAGTGATTGCGGACCGTATGGATAGCGAGCTGTATCACCAAAATAAACCACGTCTTCATGTGGAAGAAGGTCGATGACAGCGCGAGCCACCGTAAGTCCTCCAAACCCTGAATCAAATATTCCTATAGGTAGTTGATTAGCCACTGATCTTAACCGTAGGTGAAATTTGATCCGGAGTTAAGCGAAATATTTTTGAAATTTCCATACCTCTCCCGAACTAGAAATAAATAATGGAGTCGATTGATTCTGCAACTTTATCCAAAGACCCAGACCAAGCTCCGGTGGAAAGGTACTTCCAGCCCCCGTCACAAACTACAAAGACTATCTCTCCTGTCTCTATTGTCTCAGCTGTCCGAATGGCTCCTGCTAAGGCAGCACCAGATGATATCCCGCAGAATATGCCACTTTTCTTTGTAAGAATTCTCGTGTACTCCAATGATTCAATAGGACGAATAATACGTTTCCCATCCAAAATTTCCATTCCATCCCATTTATCAAAGACAGGTGGAATGAAACCATCATCTAAACTACGTAATCCCTGAACTGACTCTCCTGAAGGCGGCTCAACAGCTAGGATTTTGATATCAGGCTTATGTTCTTTCAAGTAGGTTCCTACGCCCATTAAAGTTCCTGAAGTTCCCAACCCAGCTACGAAATGGGTCACATCTGGAAGGTCTCGCAGAATTTCTGGCCCAGTAGTCTGATAATGCATTTCTGGATTTGATTCATTTCCATATTGATAAAGAAAGACCCAATCCGGATTCTCTTCTGATAACTCTAAAGCCAATTTCACGGCACCGTTGGAACCCAGTTCGCCCGGAGAAGGAATAATCTCTGCACCCCAAACCTCTAGAAGTTGTTTTCTTTCAATCGATACATTCTCGGGGAGTACTATTTTCAGGCGATAACCTTTTATTGACGCGATCATAGCCAAAGCAATTCCTGTATTCCCTGAGGATGGCTCAATGATAATGCTTCCTTTGTGGAGCAAACCTTCTTCTTCGGCTTTGTTAATCATTGCTTTAGCTATTCGATCTTTGACAGAGCCGGCCGGATTTTGACTTTCTAATTTCGCGAAGATGCGCACATTATCATTCGGACTTAAATCGGAAACGTCAACGATTGGAGTATTCCCAATCAGATCTATGACTGATGAATAAACTGCCATAGTACTAGTATGTCGTGACTTGACGAAGTTCACCCTATTCAGTGGATTTTGGATGACGAAATCTAGAAAACTCTGACTTTCTCCTCAGAAATTTCACCATTTTTTATCCGGAAACTTCTAATTACAGGATCTTCTTTTTCCAAAGAGACAATTAAGAAATGCCATTTCCCCAGTGGGTCAAAAGTCGCAGCATCACGAACATCAGTAGCAGATGGATAAGCAGGAGTGTGCGTGTGGCTATGCATCACGCCTATTAATTCAATATTTCTTTGATCTGCTTCAGATTCGACCTTCATCATTTCAATAGGGTCGAGTTGATATATGATTCTTGATTCTGCAACATTACGCATCGGAAAGAAGGCACATATCTCAGTATCCCCAGGCTCAGCAGCAAAAAGACCACATGCTTCATTAGGCTCTTCACTTAATGCGTGGTCAAGGATTAAGTTTTCTAGTTTTGCGCTAAGAGATAACATCTTTCCATAATACCCTCTTAGGGGCAGCGCAAACTATCCAGTATTCGGGAAAATCTCGTCTTCTCTTAACCTATTCCAGCGAAGAACGCTAGCCTCAAGTAATCATGCAAAGCGAAGGAAAAAAAATTGTAGCTACTAATCGGCAAGCTAGAAGAGAATTCGAAATTTTTGATTCTTTTGAGGCAGGTATGGTCCTAACAGGAAGTGAGGTTAAATCACTACGAAATGCTCAAGCTCAAATCAAAGAGGCTTATTGCAGAATACATGATGGTGAGATTTGGCTTAATTCTTGCCACATCAGTCGTTATGAGCATGCAAGTACAGCATTCTCCCACGAACCAGACCGCCCCAAAAAATTATTACTACATAAGAAGGAAATTTTTAGACTTCAGGCGCAAATTGACCAAAAAGGGCTCTCTCTAATACCGCTTAGTCTCTACTTCAAAAGAGGCCGGGCCAAAATAGAATTAGGTTTAGCTAAACGTAAGAATCTTATCGATAAGCGGAGATCTTTAGCTCAACGCGAAGCGGACCGGGAAGCGGACCGTGCTATTGCAAGACAAAGAAAACAAAGAACAGATACTAACGATTACTAGCAGCAGCTCCTCCAGCTATATAACCAAATGTCATAGCTGGCCCTAAAGTTCCACCAGCTCCTCCGTAGACCATTCCGGTTGGTGCTGCCATTGCGTTACCAGCTGCGTAAAGACCAGGAATCACACCTCCGCTAAGTGAAAGAACCCGTCCTGTAACATCAGTTTTTGGACCCCCATTTGTACCCAGAGCACCACTTTCTAGACGCACCGCATAAAAGGGAGCGTTTTCGAGGGGCTTAAGAGTAGCTTGCACACCTTCTAGGGTTTGGTCACCGTTGAATGTATCGTAAGCGCTCTCTCCACGATGGAAGTCTGGGTCCTGACCAATTGCAGCATAAGTGTTGAAGCGATCTAAGGTTCTTCGGAGTGTGTCGCCATCAACTTCAATTTTTTTCGCTAATCCTTCAATTGATTTATCACTAAAGATCCAATCTGGTATGTTTTCACCCGCTGGACACCCTGCAACTTCATATTTTAGTTTGTGTTGATGGTCAAAAATAAGCCAACAAGGCTCGTTAGGATATTCAAATTTTTGAGGGTCGAAAGCATGGAATGCGCCACCCATAGCGTTGTAATTGCCAGCTTCGTTTGTGAAACGAGATCCATACTTATTGACCATAAACGAATACGGGCGCGTTCTTTCTAACAAAATCAAGCGTACTGAGGGGTGGCCAAAAAGTTCTTCACCTGGGACACGAACGACTGGAACCCACCATGCATTTCGCATATTACCGAGCTTGGCCCCGACTGCCATTGCCATTTGCAGACCATCACCTGTGTTATCTGGATTACCTGCTGGAGCAGTCATAGGCCCTTTCAAAAAAGTCCTCACAAGTTCACTGTTCCATTCGAAACCACCAGTTGCGATAATCACGCCGTTATTAGCGAATACATCTATACCCTCACCTTTGCAATTAACGGTGACTCCGATAACTCCGTCGTCGCTACTCAAAAGTTTAATAGCCTGACTCTGGGTTTCTGGTTCTATACCTAGATCCAGAAGAGCCTTGAGTAATGCAGCTACCAATGCTAGACCCATACCTATTTCGCCTTTTGTGACTCTACCCTCAAGAGTTTCTCTACTAGGCGAAGAGGTTGCTCCGCCTAAGGGGGTTTCTGTGAGCATCACAGGGTTACCTCGTTCATGATTTCTTAACAATTTTCCCCAATCCCCTAATTCAGGTAATGCAAATAGCGCATTATCAAGAGACCGACCACCATTTGGAAGCCCCCCTGGATGCTCTGGGTGATAGTCAGGATAGTTTTCAATTATGTGAAATGAACATGGGGTTACCTCTTCGACCCATTGGAGCATTTCAGGTCCTTTATCAACGAAAGTAGAAGCCATATCAGAATCAATTTGACCTAAAGAAAGAGCATCAAGATATGCCAAAGCCTTTTGTCTTGAGTCTTCAACTCCGGCAAATTCCTGAAGGTGATTATTAGGCATCCAAATAATTCCGCCACTCATGGCGCTAGTCCCCCCGACAAAGGGTGACTTCTCGAAAACTTTTACTGATGCTCCCGAATGTGCTGCTGCGAGGGCGGCAGTTAGTCCAGCGACACCTGTTCCAAGCACTACTACATCGCATTCCACTGACAAGAAGATACCTCCTTTGTTTATTGTGGCACACTTACCCGATATCGTGAATATCCTGAGGGACCTTACTATTGTGAATTCTTTCAGAAATGTTTTTTGACAAGGGGCTGATCGGTTTCGACGTAGCGGTTATTTCGTCGGATCGTGCGACCGGAGTTGCTCAGACTCCAAAACGGGGCACACAAAGACACGGCAACTCTCGTGTCGCTCTCGCCGCCTGATAATCAGGTGATAGAGAGTCATCGGGACCAGTAATGATTCCCGGGGCCTGATCACTACAGCCTGGCAACAGAAGTAGTGGTGGACGGCAGGGAAAGACCGCTGACGGCAGGAAAGAACGCTGACATCGGAGAAAGATCCGGCGGTGTGGTCTTAGGATCCATCTGACCCGGCAGCGCGGATACCGAAATCCGCAAACTCGGGAATGGTCGTAGCGCGAACGGTGAATCCGAAGCGGACGGGGGTTCGATTCCCCCCAGCTCCACCAAATTAAAAACTAATAGCTCAAGAAGGCACTATACAGAACCCATAGCTTTGAATATCCGAGGGATAACTACTAAGGATTCGCTACAAATGGAAGATACTCATAGCGGCGAACAAATGAGCCAGGTGAGAAACTTCCTTTTCCTACGTCAACACTAAAATTTGGGCATTGCTCTAATAAAGATTCAAGGGCTGCTCTTCCCATTGTCCGTGCAAGAGCTGCTCCTAGACAATGATGAGGACCGTACCCTAAACTCAAGATTCGTTTAGGTTTTCTATTTACTATTAGTTCTTCTGCTGTCAATCCGAACTCTTTCTGATCACGGTTCGCTGATGCATAAAGCATTAAAACTTTTGCTCCCTTCGGTATATTCGCTCCACGCTTTCTAACATCTTTGGTTGTTGTACGTGCGAGATTTTGCACAGGAGATGTAAGTCGTAAAAACTCATCAATAGAATCAGCAATTAAGGTAGGGTTAGAAACTAGTATCTCCCGCTGCTTCGGATGTTCATTAACTAATTCAACCATTCCGCCGAGAAGACCTGTTGTTGTATCATTACCTCCAGTAATCATGGTGAATACAAACCCAACAGCCCACATTGCTGAAACAACATCCTCACCGGATGCTGCTAATACAGAAATCAGATCCTCTCCCGGATTAGATTTACGTTTCTCGAACAATTTGGCTGAATATTCAAATAGTTCAAAAGTTGATGTTTGATTTCCAAGGTCGCCTTTAGCGTTCCCAGCAACGATATCATTCGTCCACCTATCGAAAAGTTCTCTATCCTCTAATGGGACCCCAAGGTAATGCGATACGACAAAGCTCGGGAGGGGCTTGAATAAGTTGCTAATTATATCTACTTCTTTTTGATCGAGGATTATCTCAATTTTTTTGTTTATGTAGCGCCTTATTTCGCTTTCGAATTTAGCAACTCGCCTTGGTGTCATTAGGTGACTTACTAATCGGCGAAAATCTGTATGCTCCGGAGGATCCATCATGACTATCGGGGCAGCATTACCCTCAAATGCCTTCATTGCATCTTTATCGGGAGTTAATCCTTGTGCAGAGCTGTATGTGTCTGTGTTACGGACAGCTTCAAATACATCTTCAAACCGTGAATAGATCCAGAAATTTCCGTAAATTGGATGCTCAACTCTATGGACTGGGTCTTCTTCTCTAAGCCAGCGGTACGAGTCATATGGGTTCCGCCAACTCTCACCACCTCGTAACCGAAATTCTAACTCTTTTCCACTGCTCACTCTTGCCCCCGATATGCAAGAAAGGTTACAACGTTTTCTACCGAGACAGTAGTTCGCAGCAATTGCAGGACCATAAGGCTTCGCTCTAAGATATCCCCGTGGCTACTATCGAGATACAGCAACCTAATATATTAAATGCTGAATTCTGGGTTCGCCCTCAGAACCTTATTGAGAAAGAACTTGCTTCTTACCGTTCTGATCATCCAGTTTGTTTTGTTCCCGAGCCCCAAATGCCAGCGGGGTCACCAATTCCTCAAGGTCCTGGTTCATGGGTACTAACAAAACATGAAGATATATTACACGCTTCAAGAAATCCAGAAATTTTTAGCTCTGCACAGGGAATAACTATTCTTGACAGCCCACCAGAATTTAACGAATTTTTTAGTTCGATGATCGCAATGGATGATCCAAGACATGCGCGACTTAGGAGAATTGTTTCACAGGGATTCACACCCAGAATGTTAAATAGGCTTGAGGACTCAGTTCAAGAAGTTGCTTCTGAGATTATTGACAATGTTCAGGAAAAAGGAGAAATCGATTTCATAGTTGATATCGCTGCAGCCCTTCCTTTAAAAATTGTATGCGATCTCATGGGGATACCTGCTTCCTATTACCAAGAAGTGTTCGATTGCTCAAATGTCATTCTTGGAGCTGGCGACTCCGAGTACGTACCGCCCGGTGGGGATATCCTTACAGCCATTCTTGAAGCAGGTATAACGCTTCAAAGCATTATGAATGAAGTTGCAGAATCTAAAGTCGGGAAAGGTGGAGATGACCTAACGAGTAAGCTAGTAAATGCCGAACTTGAAGACGATAAGCTCTCAACCGGTGACCTTGCTAGCTTCTTCATTCTCCTTGTTGTCGCTGGGAATGAAACTACTCGCAATGCAATTGGATGGGGGCTTAAATACTTAACAGATAATCCTGAACAGCGAAAAATCTGGGAATCTGATTTTGATACCGTTGCGCCAACTGCTGTTGAAGAAATAGTTAGACTTGCCAGTCCAGTAACCTACATGCGACGAACAGCTACTAAAGACACTTTAGTTAGAGGTAAACAAATCCAAGAAGGAGATAAAGTCTGCATGTTCTACTTAGCTGCTAATAGAGATGAAGATGTCTTTGAGGATTCTCAAAAATTTGATGTCCTTAGGAACCCTAACCCTCATGTTGGCTTTGGCGGCCCGGGAGCACACTTCTGTTTGGGGGCGCACCTAGCCAGAAGAGAGATAACTGTGATATTTCGAGAGTTATTTAGTCGACTACCTGACATCAAAGCATCAGGAGAGCCAGAAGCGTTAGCGGCTAGTTTCATACACGGGGTTAAACACTTACCTGCAACCTTCACACCTAAAAGAAAATAACCTAAAGGAGAATACGATGATTTCAATTCCGAACACATTCAAAGACGTTGATTCTAGTTGGTTAAGTGAAGTACTTAAAGCACAGGTTAATTCTTTCAGTTTTGAGAAAATCGGTGAGGGTGTTGGATTAATGGGAGATATCTATCGAGTCTCTCTGGATTATGAAGCCAAGATAGAAACCAAACCTTCATCAGTTGTAGTCAAACTTCCCTCTTCATTTGAAGAGAACCGCCAACAAGGAGTTGCGTTAGGAATGTTTGAAGCTGAGGTGCGCTTTTATGCCGAACTTGGAGAACGAACCGGCACAGGACTTCCAGAAATTCATTTAGCTACCATTGAGTCTGGAACAGCTGAGTTTGTTATCGTGATGGAAGACCTTTGTGATCTAACGATGGTTGATCAAGCTGCAGGTATGTCTTATGAGCAAGCTTCAGCAGCTGTTAAAGTACTTGCTAAAATTCACGCAGCATGGTGGGGTAAAGTACAAGCAGAAGAGTTGGAATGGATCCCTTCTATGGTTGGCCCACGCATTGAATATGTTGATCAAATTCTCCCTCAAATTTATCCAGTGTTTGCGCAAACATTTGAAAGTGATTTGCCCGAGGGTGGGGCAGAACTCACTCAATTATTTAGTAAGTCTTACCTGAAACTCAATAAGGCTCTAGCTGAAAGAGCTCCCTGGACATTAGCTCATCAAGATTATCGAGTGGAAAATATGTTGTTCGGGGATGCATCCAAAGGTGAAGTCGTGGTCATCGATTGGCAGGGCATAGGGCGAGGGCCGGGTGTTTATGACCTCGCATATCTTCTTGGAGGCTCTATGGATACGGAACTCCGAAGGACACACGAAAAAGACTTGGTTTCGACCTATCACGCTCAATTATTATCTGAAGGAATCAACGACTACTCTGCTGATGCCGTATGGGAAGATTATGGCTTTGCCCATCTTCTAGGTGGGTTGGCGACATCTATTTTTGCTGGAGGAACTCTTGACCTCAGCAACGAAAGAGGAAGAGAGCTAATACAGATGATGTCTAACAGACACGTGACTGCAGCTTTGGACCATGGTGGAGCAAATCTAATACCGCAATAACGCTGGAAAGATAATTAAAGAAAACACAACAGAGGATAGGTGCATTATGGATGTATTTGAAGCGATGAGTTCGTGTCGGGCAATAAGGTACCTTAAACCTGATCCAATCCCTGATGAACTAATTGAACAGGTAATTACGGCTGCTACGTGGGCTCCAAGCCCTGGGAACTCTCAAGGGAGAGATTTCGTCGTTGTAACCGATTCGAGCAAACGGTTGGCGATAGGGGATGCGATCGAAAGCGTGATGGGGACACGAGTTGCTGAAATGGCGAGACCAGATAGAACCCATCGGCTTATGCTTGATGGAACGGAACATTTAATCGCTACTTTGAAAACCTGCCCTGCTCTTATCTTCGTATGTGGAAAACCAATATACCCTTATGAGTCACCCAGAGAATCCTTTGTTTGGTCATCGATTTATCCCGCTGCGCAGAATCTTATTGTCGCTGCTCGAGCTTTAGGACTCGGTACAGTTTTTACTACATTTCAAGGTGTCGCCGAAAATGTCATCCGAGAAACTCTTTCTATTCCAGACGACGTGTTAATTGGATGCATGATTCCAATGGGTTGGCCAGATCGAAAATTTGGCCCGCTAAGTCGGGAACCATACGCGAAAGTGGTGCACCAAAATCAATGGCAGGGCGATTTAAGATAAAAAATTATGGAGCTAAGGCAGACCATTCTCCTGCGGTCTTTTCATCTCCAAAGATTTCCAATTGACCTGCATTTCTGCCCCAAAGGAACAATAGAAGACTCATCGCATCACCTCTAACAGCAACATCACCTTTCGCATGTTCTCTTCTAACTATTAACCCATCTTCTCCATTCTCCAAAAGCCACTCCCCTAACCCATCTGTCCTATGAAGGTGGATAGAGCCTTTGGGGTATTCAAATATCTTTTTAGGATTAGCAGAGAATTGAAGTGCCCCATCTATATATTCATCTATTCCATCACAAGCTATTTCACCGTCGATTACGGAGTAATCGCTTACTGCAGTCTCAGTATCCCACATATGAAGAAGAGTTTCGTGAGTCATCCTACGAACAAACCATGCAACATTCTGATCACGACCCCAGGTCCATACCGGCATATTAGGATTTTTTAATTTGAGAGTTTCTAACACCCCCTTATAGTTCCCAAAAGCCCAATTGTGCACATTCTTTTCTGGAGGTGAAGGGAAAGCTGAAGTTGGTCTCTCAAGACTGCCTCCGTTAATAACAGCTGAAACTGCGCCATAGACCGTGCCCACATGCGCTACAAGGTTTTTCAATTGCCAACCAGGACATGATTCGATGTCCTTATCATCTTGATCCTTTGATAACTGGAATAAACGATCTCCAAATACCTCTAGGGATCTGAGTAATGACTCTGTGTCCATATTTACCTTCTAGCCCGAAATTGAGAGTTTAATTCCATCTATCAATCTTTCAACATCTTCGGTTGTAGTCGAGTAACTAGTCATCCAACGAACTTCGTTCTCTCGTTCCCAGTCATAGAAATAACTCCACTCTCTAAGAGTTTCTATTGATTCTTTTGGGAGCTTCGCGAACACAGCATTCACCTGCGTCTCTTGCGTCAATTCAACGTTTTCGATTGAGCTGATACCTTGAACAAGCAGTTGAGCCATTTCATTAGCATGAGCAGCGTGCTTTAGCCATAAGTCATTCTTTAACATAGCTAAAAATTGAGCAGCAATATACCTCATCTTTGAAGGCAACTGCGCAGATTGCTTCTGAATATATTCGGCGGCACCAACTAACTCCTCATTGAAAACAATAATTGCTTCGCCATATGCCATACCATTCTTTGTTCCTCCGAAACTAAGAATGTCAACTCCAAGATCACAAGTGAATTCAGCGATAGGTACCTGTAGTGCTGCTGCTGCATTAGCAATTCTCGCCCCGTCCATATGTACGCGTAAACCTGCCTCTTTCGCAAGAGCAATCACTTCTTTCAACTCTTGTACTGAATACAAAGTTCCATATTCAGTTGACTGGGTAACTGAAATAGCACCCGGTTGCGCATGGTGGACAACACCAAGTATTTCGAGTTCTTTCTTTAGTGAAACCGGGCTGAGTTTGGCATCCTCGCTTTTGATATCAATAAGTTTGGCGCCTAGGAATTTCTCTGGTGCCGCACACTCGTCGACGTTAATATGTGCAGAGCTAGTACAAATGATCGCTTCCCACGAATTGATCATTGCTTGAAGTCCGACAATATTCGCTCCAGTTCCTCCCCATGCCAATAACGTCGTTACTTCCCTATCAAACAAATCATTCATCGCTACGCGTAGTTCACTTGTAATAGGGTCTTCACCGTAACCTATAGCCGGACCATCATTTGCTTCAATTAAGGCTTGCAGGACTTCAGGGACTATGCCGGAGGTGTTATCACTTGCGAAAGAGGATTTCGGTGGGTCTGTAAGCATGACATGACCATATCGGAACTTAAGGCTAAAGTCAGCAGAGACAGCAATTCAAATTGATAAAAAATTAATTCGCCCGCTTCTTATTTTCATTTTAACGATTCTTACTTTTCCCAGTTTAAAATTATGCGTATTCTAATGGGATGCACACAGGTCGTAATGATGATACTAAACGCTCTAGAACTCGAAATGGCATTAGAACACTTCCAGATGCAAGTGATGGAAACATAGGGTTTCTTATCAACGATAATTTTAGGGGATTTAGCCAGGTAGATGACGTCTTCTGCCGATCACAGTATGACCCAGAAATCAAAACACCTCATTCTCAGAGGTTCTACGACATGTACCGTCGCCCATTAGCTAACTGGCGTAATTCTGAGGGTTACGGCCAACACGATTATGCATTTCGAAATGCTACTTGGCATGTCGCTGATATCTTTGCAGAATTACGTGAGGTTGACGACCGTCGTGACGGGTTTCTAGATCCACTTTCTTTTCTGAAGGATGGACCTGAAGAAATGGTTGAATTTAATTCTTTAACTGAATCTTCTCAAGTAATTAAACAAGCAGGCAAAACAATTGGTGCTGATCTTATTGGGATAACTAAATTTGATAGCCGCTGGTCTTATTCTGAACTTTTTTCAATACAAAGTCTCAGCCCCAAACCTAACGAACTTGACGATGATCTAAAGAACGTCATTGTTATTGGACAATCAATGGACAGTGAACTGTTGGAGACAGCCCCTTCAGCTCTTTCAGGCGCTGCTACTGGAATGGGTTACTCTCAGGATGCTTTAGTCCTACTCACGCTTTCGCAGTTTATAAGAAACCTTGGGTATCGCGCTGTACCATCAATGAACGATTCTGCCTTAGCTATACCGTATGCAGTTCAGGCTGGGCTAGGGGAATATGGAAAACACGGCTTAGTTATCACTCCAGAATTTGGATCAAGTGTGCGTTTCGGAAAAATATTTACTGATATGCCTCTTCTGCTGGATAAGCCAATCAAATTTGGTGTATCCGATATGTGCAATATTTGTAACGCTTGCTCAAAAGCATGCCCTAGTAAAGCAATCCCTGATGGTAAACCTTCACCTGTTACATTCAATCGTTCTAATATTTCTGGAGTAACGAA
Organism: Acidimicrobiales bacterium; assembly: GCA_013912105.1. Classification (GTDB taxonomy): domain Bacteria; phylum Actinomycetota; class Acidimicrobiia; order Acidimicrobiales; family UBA8592; genus UBA8592. The sequence continues at coordinate 77,009 of JACERY010000004.1, forward strand.
ATGGACTATCGACGGAGAAGCTTGCTTCTCTTATTGGACAAAAATAAACACTGATTGTGCTGTCTGCATTAGAGTTTGCCCATTTACCCGCGATTACACCAAATTCAGACACCGTTTGTGGTTGAAGCTTTCTGGATCTCGTTTTCGAAAGATAGCGCTAAGAATAGATCAGAAATCTAAGCGAGGGAAGAGAGTGAAAAGCCGCACATGGTGGTCTAGCGAAAACTAGACATCTAAAAATCTATACGCTGCTATAGCTGAACCTAAAGAACCAACGAGCGCACCTATCCCAAGCAGTAAAAAACCTATCTCCCAAACATCGCTCCCAGTTACTGCAAAGCTTTGCAAAATGTTGAGAACACTATCGCTTGATAACCATTCTTCAAAAGCTCTGTTCGCTCCGTAGACTGATGCAGTCCCAAGACTGGCCCCGACTATTCCCTGGAACGTACCTTCAAGCATAAATGGGATAAGAATAAACCAATTCGTAGCCCCTACTAATTTCATAACTTCTATCTCGCGCCTTCGAGCAAACATAGCCATTCGTATAGTGTTTAGGATAAGCAGTAACCCAGTTGCTAAAAGAATTATTCCTGCCCCTAATACAACCCACCTAATAACATCGGTAGCAGTTTCTATTTTAGATATTTCATCTGTGGCGCGAACTACCTTTCGTACTCCTGGTTTTGATTCAAAACTTGATGCGATGATTTCGATTGCTTCAGCATTTAATTGAGCAGGAATAACACGATATGAAGATGGAATGACGTCAACAGTTACAAGTTGGGTAATTTCAGGGTTTTCTGGGAAAAAATCTTCATTAAACTCTCGCAATGCTTCTTCTTGACTAACGTACCGGTAACTCTCTATACCACTCGAATTCTGAAGATCTGTTTCGATAAGGCCTTTTTGGTCTTCAGAAATTTCAGGTTGTATCCAAATAATAAATTCAACGCCATCTTCCCATCTATCTGTAGCGTTCGAAACTCCCTTTTGGAGAAGTAAAGCAACCCCTAGCAGGCTTAACGAAACAGCTACAGTTAGAACCGATGCAAGAGTTAACGTGAGGTTTCTCCTAACGTTTCGGGCCGTTTCTTTAAGCAAATAATCAAGATTCATAACTATGAAATTCGTTCATCATTCATATACGCCTCGAGCTTGGTCTCTAACAATCTCTCCGCTGTTCAACTCGATTACCCTTCTTCTCATAGTGTCGACTATGCCCCTATCATGTGTTGCCATTACGACAGTTGTTCCTGTTTCGTTAATTCGTTCTAGGAGTCTCATAATTTCTACGGATGTCTGTGGGTCTAGATTTCCAGTTGGCTCATCAGCCAGGAGAATTAGAGGGCGATTAACGAATGCTCTTGCAATAGAAACTCGCTGTTGTTCCCCACCTGAAAGTTCGTGCGGAAATCGGTTAGTTTTCTGTTGCAAGCCAACCAATTCAAGTATTGCGGGAACCTGATCGGCAATAACATATTTAGGGCGACCGATAACCTCCAAAGCAAATGCTACGTTTTGGGAAACTGTTTTATTTGGAAGCAATTTGAAGTCCTGAAAAATACTTCCTATTTGCCGTCTCATACGGGGCACTCGCCATCTACTTAAAGAACCAATTTCTTTTCCGGCAACATATATTTTCCCGGTATCGGGCTCCTCTTCTTTATTCAGAAGTCGAAGGAATGTTGACTTTCCTGAGCCTGATTGACCTACAAGAAAGACAAATTCACCCTTTTGGATATCGCAGGAGGCATCCCGAAGTGCTAATACTTCACCCTTGTAGACTTTTGTTACAGATTCCAGTTTGATCATTAAACTCTCAGACTAAATTATTGTATTCCCGACGTTACCACCAGTGCATTATTGTTTTAGGCAGGGTCAGCTATCAAATTTCGTCGGACTCCGACCTGGCCCACCGTAAGTAGGCCTCTATAAAGGAGCCTATTTCACCATTTAGTACAGATTCAACAGCGCCAACCTCATGATTTGAACGAAGATCTTTTACCATTTGATATGGCTGCATAACGTATGAACGAATCTGACTTCCAAACCCAACATTCGTATTCTCTCCATTTATACTCGCTATTTCAGCTTCCCGTTGTTTACGTTCTAGATCAAGAAGTCTTGCTGAAAGCATCTGCATACACCTATCTTTATTTTGATGCTGACTTCGCTCGTTTTGACAGGAAACTACAGTTCCAGTCGGAAGGTGTGTAATGCGCACAGCTGAATCTGTCACGTTAACGTGTTGACCGCCAGCTCCAGATGAACGGTAGGTGTCTATTCGAAGTTCTGTTTCGTCAATAACTATTTCATCAGAAACCTCTTCGAAAAACGGAACGACATGCATTGAGGCAAAAGAGGTATGACGATTTGCTTGTTTATTAAATGGGGATATCCGTACTAACCTATGAACGCCATGTTCAGACTGAAGCATTCCATAGGAACGACGCCCGCTAATTATAAACTCAGCAGATGAGATCCCTGCCTCTGTACCTTCAGAAACCGAGGTTAGCTCAAATGCCAAACCTGCTTGGTCTGCCCACCTTTGGTACATGCGCAACAACATCTCAGCCCAGTCTTGTGCTTCTGTTCCACCTTCGCCTGATTGTATGTAACAGACAGCATCGCTTTCATCATGTTCACCTGTGAATAGTGAACGTAACTCAAGATCGTCGAAGGTTCGATTTATTTCAGCTAGCAAGGCTTCCGCTTCTTCAATACTCGCTAAATCATTCTCTTCTTGAGATAACTCTAGAAGAGTTTCAGCATCTTCAATTTTGGTTTGAAGTTGATTAAATAAGACAATATCCTCTGTGATTTCAGAAAGCTCTTGGCTTAATTTTTTTGCTATTTCAGTGTTATCCCAAAAGTCTGGTTTAGCAACAAGATCTTCTAGTTCCTTTCTTCTGTCTTCAATTTCTTCTATACGAAGGTACTGGAATGCCTCGCCTAACCTTTTTCGAAGATAGAAAGGAGCAATAGCGGATTCAGACATTACAAAATTCTAGCCCAGAGTAATGATTCATTGCAGGTGTTATATAGCTCACCTGCCATGGCACTGTTTAAACTTTTTCCCAGAGTCGCAAGGGCAAGGCTCGTTCCTACCTGTTTTCTCAAAATCGCTTCTAACGACGGTCTTTTGTTTGCCTGAGGAACTTTCTTCAACTGGTTTTGGGGCATCTTTAATTAATGAATCCGAAGAGTTGGTTTGAGTTACCGCAGCTATAGCGCCTGATGCTATCTCATCCGTACCTGAATATTTAATATTGCTTGCCTCTTCAGAGTCACTAGGGTCTCTTTCCGTAGCCTCATCCGAACTTATCTGAATGTGAGTTATGTACTTAACGAAATCTTCGCCGACTGATTCCATCATTGTTTCAAACATTTCGAATCCTTCTCTTTGCCATTCAGTTAAAGGATTCTTCTGCCCCATCGCCCTTAGATGAATTCCCTCTTTCAAGTAATCCATTGAGTAGAGATGATCACGCCAGCGTTGATCGAGGATCCGGAGCATAATCTGTCCTTCAACTTGCCTCATGATTTCAGGAGTTATTTCTATCTCTCGTTTGTTATAGAAAACTAACGCTTGTTCCATTGAGAATTCGTACAATTCGTTAATATCTTTGAAAGAGTTGAGATCTGAGATTTCTAGTTCGTGGGGCCACAGGGTCGTGAGGGCAGTTACAAGACCTTCGATATCCCATTCTTCAGGAAGCTCGGTTGGGCAATGAGTAGTCAAAGCTTCGTCAATAGCTGCTGCAAAGCAATTTATAGTCTCATCTCTTAAATTCTCTCCAGTTAGAATGTCATTTCGTCTGGCATAAATGACTTTTCTCTGCTCATTCATGACCTCGTCATATTTCAGAACGTTTTTTCTAATTTCAGCATTTCTCTGCTCGACAGTATTTTGAGCTCGTTCAATCGCCTTTGTAACCATTTTGTCTCCAATTGGAGCGTCATCTGGTAGAGCTTTTTTCATCACCCACTCCATCGCTCCAGTTGCGAACAGTCGCATCAGTTCATCTTCTAGCGAGAGGTAAAATCGTGATTCACCAGGGTCACCCTGCCTTCCAGATCTTCCCCGTAATTGGTTATCTATCCTTCGGCTATCATGCCTTTCTGTCCCAAGCACATACAAGCCACCAAGTTCTTTGACTTTAGTACCCTCTTCCGAACAGACAGGTTCGTATTTTTCAAAAAGTTCCTTATACCTTAATTTCCCGGACTCATCGTTAACATCTAGACCTTCAGATAACAAGTCTTTTTCCGCTAAGCCTTCTGGATTTCCTCCTAGAATAATATCCACACCACGGCCAGCCATATTCGTTGCGACGGTTACTGAACCAATTCGTCCGGCTTGGGCAACAACACCTGCTTCACTCGTGTGAAGTTTCGCATTTAGAACGGAGTGATTAACACCTCTTTTATTTAACAATTCAGAAACTAACTCCGATTTCTCCACGGAAATAGTTCCCACAAGAATAGGCTGCCCCTTCTCATTCCTATCTACGATATCTTCTACTAAAGCATCGTATTTCCCGTCCTCAGAACGGTAAATGAAGTCAACTTGGTCTTCACGAATTATGGGAAGGTTTGTAGGTATTGGGACAACATGCAATCCATAAGTGTTGTAAAACTCTGCTGCCTCTGTTTCTGCTGTTCCTGTCATCCCGGCCAGCTTGTCATAAAGGCGAAAGTAATTTTGCAGTGTGATTGTTGCTAGAGTTTGATTTTCTTCTTTGATCTTTACGCCTTCTTTGGCTTCTACCGCTTGATGTAAGCCATCGCTCCAGCGTCGACCGTCAAGAACGCGACCAGTGAACTCATCGACAATCTTGACTTCATCATTCGCGATAATATATTCCTTATCTTTATGAAAGAGCTCTTTAGCTTTTAGTGCGACTTGGAATTGATGCACTAGGTTTGCTGAAACACCTTCATATAAGTTTTCGATTCCTAAGGCTTTCTCTACGGCGTGGACCCCATTCTCAGTAGGCGCAACAGTTCGCTTTTCTTCATCGACTTCGTAGTGCTGGTCACGTTGGAGGCTTCCCACAATCGATGCAAATTGATAATAGGTTTTCGCAGCATCTGCTAGTTTTCCACTGATGATGAGGGGAGTTCTAGCTTCATCTATAAGAATGCTATCGATTTCGTCGACTATACAATAGTGATGCCCTCTTTGGACTTTGTTCTCCGCTGACATTGTCATGTTGTCGCGTAAATAATCAAAACCTAGTTCATTGTTTGTTCCGTAAGTAACATCAGCTTCATATTGAACTCGCTTATGGGCTGTGTCGCGGTTACCGGGGACGACGAGTCCAACCTCTAAACCTAACCAACGGTAAATTTGCCCCATCCATTCAGCATCCCGCGAAGCTAAATAGTCATTAACAGTAACAACATGGACTCCTTTACCTGCAAGAGCATTGAGGTAGATGGGCAATGTTGAAGTTAGTGTCTTCCCTTCACCTGTTCGCATTTCTGCAACCCAACCAAAATGAAGCGCAGCACCACCGATCAGTTGGACGTCGTAATGCCTTTGACCAATTACGCGCCATGCTGCTTCGCGAACAACGGCAAAAGCATCTATCAGAAGCGCGTTGACGCTTTCTCCCTGTTCAATTCTTTGTTTGAGGTATCCTGTTTGCGCTTGCAGTTCTTCATCACTCAGCTTACTTATTTCAGCTTCAAGCTCATTTATATCAGGAACAAGGTCTTCAAGAACCTTGAGCTTTTTTCCTTCGCCTGAACGAAGAATTTTCTTCATCGGGTTTTTACTCATTAGAACTCTGATTCTATGACTTTAAGGTTCTTTTGACTACAGACAAAAACGAACAATTCTGTGTCTTTTTAATAACGATAGTGTTCCGGCTTAAACGGGCCTTCAGCGGGCACATCAATATAATCTGCTTGTTCTGAAGTAAGCTCAGTAAGTCTTACCCCCAGCGCTTCAAGATGAAGTCTTGCAACTTTCTCATCTAACAGCTTTGGAATAGTTATTACTTCTGGCCTGTAGCTTTCGGCATTCTCATGCAGGTCTATTTGAGCCATCACCTGATTTGTGAAACTAAAACTCATTACAAAACTAGGGTGACCGGTCGCATTTCCTAAGTTAAGCAAGCGTCCTTCGGAGAGAACTATTACCGAATGCCCATCAGGAAAGACGTATTCGTCAACTTGAGGTTTAATTTGTGTTCTTTGAACATCTGACATTTTCTGTAACCCAGCCATATCAATCTCATTATCAAAATGGCCAATATTTCCTACAATAGCTTGGTGCTTCATACGCGCCATATGTTGTGCATTGATAATATCCTTGTTGCCAGTAGCAGATATGAAGATATCAGCTGTATCCATCACGTCTTCCAGACGCACAACTTGATATCCCTCCATGACAGCTTGTAGCGCACAGATTGGGTCTACTTCTGTTACAACAACCCGAGCCCCTTGACCAGCTAATGATGCAGCACAACCCTTTCCAACATCTCCATAGCCCAACACACAAGCTACTTTTCCGCCTATCATCGTGTCAGTAGCCCGATTGATCCCATCAATTAGTGAGTGTCGGCAACCGTAGAGATTGTCAAATTTAGATTTCGTAACTGCATCATTTACATTTATTGCTGGAAATAAGAGTCTCTCATCAGATTGCATCTGATAAAGCCTATGAACGCCAGTCGTGGTCTCTTCTGAAACACCTTTAATATTTGCGGCAACTGATTTCCAATCCACTGAGCTATCATCGCTTATCTTCTGCATTCTTTGCAGAAAAACATTCCACTCTTCTGAGTCATCTTCTTCAGGGGTAGGTACGTAACCCTGCAATTGATATTCGAGTCCTTTGTGAACCATCAAGGTAGCATCTCCGCCATCGTCCAAGATAAGGTTCGGGCTACCACCATCGTCCCATTTGAAAAGTTGCTCAGTTGCCCACCAATACTCTTCGAGAGTTTCGCCTTTCCAAGCAAAAACCGGAATGCCATTTGGCTTTTCAAAAGTTCCTTCAGGCCCAACCGCAACTGCAGCAGCTGCATGATCTTGTGTAGAGAAAATATTACACGAGACCCATCTGACCTCTGCTCCTAGCGCAACTAGTGTCTCTATCAGAACCGCTGTTTGCACGGTCATGTGAAGTGATCCAGCTATACGCGCCCCGCTAAGCGGTTGAGTATCTTGCAATTCAGCTCGCAAAGCCATTAACCCTGGCATTTCATTTTCCGCTAATCGGATCTCTTTTCTTCCAAAATCAGCTAGTGATATATCAGCTACTTTAAATTTATTTTTTGGCACGAAAGTCCCTTTCCACTCCAAGAAGTTTGCGGCTGGGTCTCTTGACGCCGCTCAACAGCCAGCACATTCTACTATGTTCTTGAACAGTTACTGCACGTAAATGGCTAGTTCAGATAAAACAGAATGTAAATCTATCGACGTGTCAACTCAGCGTGTTTTTCTTCCGTTACAGCTTCTGCTTCACTAATTAGAAGAACAGGAATACCCTCTCTAATAGGGTATGCGCGACGAGTACGAGGGTTGTAGAGAATATTTTCGTCTTCGAAATACAACAACTCTCCCTTATCTTCTGGACACGCGAGGATCTTTAGAAGTTCGTGATCAATGGCCATCTTGAGATACTACCGTCAGAAGTTCATTTGGCGTCACTACTTCGAAAATCAGAAATGATCTCTTTGAGAAATTTTAATTTTTCATTTCGTATGATTTCGCTTTTCGCTTCTAGGTTTAACCGAATTAATGGTTCCGTATTGGAAAGTCGAAGATTGAACCACCAATCTTTAGATGAAACAGTCAAACCGTCTAAAGTGTCCTGATCTTGGTCATTGAATTCGTTAGCTAAAGTATCTAATAGAGCGCCCGTGTTATGGATTTCAAAGTTTAGTTCGCCTGTTGAAAAGTAGATTTCATAATTCTTTCGAAGTTGCGAAAGTGGGACTTGCTGTAAGCTCATCTGCTCTAGAACGATTAGAGCAGCAATGATTCCTGAATCAGCATAAAAATTGTCTCGGAAGTAATAGTGGCCTGAGTGCTCTCCACCAAAAGCAGAATTTGTATCAGCCATTAGTTTCTTAATATGCGAGTGCCCTACCCTACTCCTAATCGGGTTTCCGCCCTTTGCGATAACTGTTTCCTTGACTATTCTTGAGCAAATTAGATTGTAAATTATAGATGCTTTGGGTTCTTTAGCTAACACCCCCTCCGCAACAATGGCAGTTGTGGTTGATCCAGACAATGGCATACCAAGTTCATCGATGAGAAAAACCCGGTCAGCATCCCCATCAAAGGCAAGGCCAATATCCGCAGATTTATCAAGTACTTCCTTCTTAAGATCCACTAGATTTTCTGGATTTAATGGATCTGCGGGGTGGTTTGGAAATGTCCCATCAAGTTCGCCGTATAGAAGTTGTAGATTAGGTGGTATCTTCTCAAAAACGGCTGGAGCTATAAGTCCTCCCATTCCATTTGCAGTATCAGCTACTACTTGAAATTCTTTCAAATTTTCTATCGCTATGAACCCTAGTGCATGAGAAACAAAATCTTCTAAGACATTCACTTTTCGCAACTCTCCGAGGGGCGAATGTCTAATTTTCTCTCCCAATAATCTTTTACCATCAGATTTTTCAGTCTCTAAGTCTTTTGCAAGTATTTTGATGCGTTCAAGACCTGATCCTTCACCGATTGGAACAGCTTTTGATTTACAAAGTTTCAATCCGTTATATTCTACTGGGTTATGAGAAGCTGTGAAGACAACCCCTGGCGCTGAGTAATGCCCAGAAGCGAAATACAGCATGTCCGTTGAGCACAACCCAAGCGAAACGACTTCAATGCCCTTAGCAACAAACTCTTGAATGAACGCTGTAGCAAGTTCTTCACCTGATGGTCGCATATCATAGCCCACAAGAATTCTTTGGTTACTGCCCCATTCTCCTTCTTGATCTAGGAAATGGTAGAAAGCATGACCTATATTGCCACAAGCTTCCGAGTCAATTTCCTGAGGGTACAAACCACGAATGTCATACGACTTAAAGATTGCGTCAATATCGCCCATAGATCTAAAGCTAGCGACTTAATGTGAAATCGTACATATTTTTCTAGTTTTGGTTAGAGCCTTAGTTAGTCAATTACTAATAAAGAAAAGAGAGTGGTTGCGTTAAAGCCAATGTGCGCCCAAATTGCAGGTGCTAGTCTCTGCTTTCGTTCATATAGCCATGCAAATAATATTCCAACCGCGAATAGCGCAGGGAATAGTAACAATTGGAAATGAATAGCGGCAAAGATTCCTGAAGAAATAACTATTGAAAATCTAACTACATTTTTTTGCGATTGTAACGAATTGTTTCGCTTACGAAAGGAGCCATAAAGTAGACCACGGAAAAATAGTTCTTCAGCCAATGGAGCGAAAAGTCCAACCGTAATCACAAGTGTGACGACGCCTAAAGGTGAGCTTGCTCTATCGCTAAGATTTCTAGCTGGTTCACTGATGCGCTCAACATCGATATCTAGTAGCCAAACAATCGGGTAAGTAACCAGTGGCACAAGCAGCAATTGTGCTCCGACTCCTGCAAAGAGTCCGACCCCTATATCTTTTTTGTGCATCGTAAAGAGAAAGTCTTTTTTTAAACCTTCTCCGAACCGGGAAGCTGCAAAAATTACAGTCAAACCGAGTATGAGCTGTTGAGGAAACCCCACTAGCGAGACAGCCCACATCGGCAATTGATCAAAATCGTTGTAACTTGTGGCACTATAAACGATGCGAAGCCCAATTAAAGCAGCTATGAGGCTGAGGCTATAGCCAATCGCAGCATGCCCTAGACCCCAAGTCCGTTTATCGTTTTCAATTTTTCCAGCTGGTGGGAAGAGGTATTGTTCGTTACCTTCAACTTTCTCATCATTAGCAGCTTCGTTCACAAGATGATAATAACCGAACACTACCCTTGAACAACCTTTGCGAGAGCAAGAAACTATGAACATATTATTTCCGACTGATTCAACCAGCGAAGATTCCACTACGATAGAAGCATGAAAGAAAGTCGCCCGCCCGCACCTAAAAAGCCAGAGATGGAAGATAACGATGGCAATGAAACTACGAATAGCCCTTGGAGGAAACGGATTTCTTACCTCTTTGCTCTCGGGATACTTCTACTTTTCTTCTTACCGAATCTACTCAATAATGATGGCGCTAAAGATATTCCCTTTCAAACATTTCGAACCGAAGTAATAAATAACCAAGTTTCTGAAGCTGAATTCAATAACAACACCGGGAAAATTACCTATACATCTATAGAAGGCGAAAAATATAAGACATCCGGACCTCTAGAGCTCTCAAGTGACGATGAAAGACTCTTCCTAGAAAATATTGATGATTTCAAATTCCACACACCTGGCTCAAATATCTGGACTGGATTTATAATCCCCGTTCTAGGACCTTTAGCTTTAATACTTCTTTTCTTCTATTGGCTTAACCGTAGAGCCCAAGGCCAGATGGGCAATATCATGTCAATCGGCCGCTCAAAAGCAAAGGCATATACAACGGAGCGGCCTTCAACGACTTTTGAAGACGTTGCTGGATACGGAGGGGTCAAACAAGAAATTCAAGAAGTTGTAGATTTCCTTCAAGATGCAGAGAAGTTTGCTGAGATAGGCGCTCGTATCCCTAAAGGAGTGCTGCTCGTTGGACCACCTGGAACCGGAAAGACACTAATCGCCCGCGCTGTTGCAGGAGAAGCAGGAGTCCCGTTCCTTTCAGTAACAGGTAGCGATTTTATGGAAATGTTTGTTGGAGTCGGGGCAAGCAGAGTTCGAGATCTCTTCCAAACCGCACGAAAGATGGGTAGTGCAATAATATTCATAGACGAAATAGACTCCATCGGGCGTAAACGTGGTGCAGGTTTAGGTGGCGGCCACGACGAACGAGAGCAGACACTTAATCAAATGCTGGCTGAAATGGATGGCTTTGAGGCTACCGAAGGCATCGTAATGATGGCTGCAACAAACCGGCCAGACATCCTTGACCCAGCATTACTTCGACCGGGTAGATTTGACCGACAGGTTATAGTCTCACTTCCTGAACTTGAAGACCGAGAACAGATACTAGAAGTCCACGCAAAAGAAAAAAAGATGTCTGACGATGTTGACTTATCTCTCTTATCTAGGGGCACCCCCGGTATGAGTGGAGCTGATCTAGCAAATCTAATTAACGAGGCTGCGTTAATAGCTGTCAGAGGTGGAGATACTTCAGTTTCATCTGATCATTTAGAACAAGCGCGAGATCGAGTTCTAATGGGGCAAACTCGAGAAGCAACTGTCTTGAACCCTCAAGAGCGAGAACGTGTTGCATATCACGAAAGCGGACATGCTCTTGCAGCAGCTTTTCTGCCAAATGCTGACCCACTTCACAAAGTATCTATCATTCCACGTGGCATGGCTTTAGGTGTAACTATGACACTTCCTGAAGAAGATAGGTACCTTCTTCAAAAAAGCTATGTTGAGGATGAATTAGTCAAAATGCTAGGCGGTCGAGTAGCTGAAAACATTGTCTATGGCGAAGTTTCTAGTGGAGCAGCAGACGATCTCGCACGAGCAACAGAGATGGCGAGAAAAATGGTTCGAGAATGGGGAATGAGCGAACGTATCGGACCGATGGCGTGGAGATCACAAGAGCAAGTCTTTCTAGGGGAAGATATGGGAAGAGGACGCGATTACAGCGATGAGATGGCTAATTTAATCGATGGAGAAATTGAATCTATACTAAGAAATGCCGAGACCAGGTGTAATGACTTACTGCTTGAGAATAGAGATGGGCTTGATGCACTGGCCAAATCTCTTCTGGAAAATGAAACTTTAGATAGTAAAGAAGTCTTCTTATTATTGGGCATTGAAGAGCTATCTAATGACGGCGAATCAGACCCCTCTTCAAGTGCTCCAAATGTGGAGATTCCTGCGTACCAGACATATAGTAAACCTGAAAAATCTTGAATCCGAGAATACATTCATGGCTATTACTGTCCTTCTTGTATTAACGCTGGGAGGGGTCGCATTTGGGATCTCTTTCATAGCAAATAAAAAGAAACCTGACACTCCTACGGTTCCAAAATTTGTATTACCTTTCCAATTAGATCGAAATGATTTCGAAAATATAGGAAGTGATTGGCTGTTAGTTCTTTTCTCCTCGGATACCTGCGATTCATGCAATTTTGTCCTTGATCAAATTTCGGATCTAACCCTTCCTTCACTTCAAGTGCAAAATGTTGAATTTCCCTCTGAAAATTTACTCCACAAAAAATACAGTGTTAGCTCCGTTCCGAGTCTCCTTCTTGCTAACCAGAATGGCGTTGTGGAATGGTCTTTCGCTGGAATACCGCCTAAGGGAGCCCTGTCAGACGCACTGGAGCAATTCGGGATAATCCCTCCTGAGACAGGCCAACAAGTTGAAATAAATTAACCTGTTTGAAGCTATTCGAAAGGTTGAGGGCTTATCTCTAGCTCTACCAAGCCGCTAGTTCCTGCTGCCACACGGTCCCATTGACCCATCATTTGCGAAAGTAGATAACGTTCAAGAGCAACTGGTTCAGATGAAATAACTCTAATAAGTGCATCTTCGGGAATGCCTAACTGTTGCAGATCAATGATCTTTCTAGACTTAGCTGATACTTCAATAATCTGCGACTCATATATTTTTCCCTCAGAATAAGCAAAAAGTTGCAGCAACGTGAGTCTGTCTTCAGCTGGAAGGACAACAGCTAATTTCCCCCCAGAACTATTTGAAATGAAGAAATGTTCTCTTGCTGCAAGGTCTATTCCCATATTCGATCCAGAACTAGCTACAAGGCTTTCTAAAGTAACACCAAACCTTTCACTGACGATTGGAACTTTATTTAGGCTTCGTACAACAACCCAAAAAGGTACACCTCTTGGTATTCTATCTGAGACGTCAAGCTTGCTAGCGGATTCTGATGGGTCGCTGCCTCCCCCGAAAATGACTTGTTCGAGGCTGCCAGGCTTAACAGAAATATTTACGGGCTCAATATAAGGCCCACTCTTAACATCGGAAATTATTTCGACTTCAACTTCTGCTTCGGAATTGCTGGAGGGGTTGTAGACCACTAAGGAAGAATTACTTTCGGTATCGAATCCACCTGGGAAAACCCAAATATTATTGAGAGTTGGTGAACCAATTCCAGAGCTAAGTCCTCGTGGATCAAATTCATCACCAAAAAATAACATACGTTCTGCAACAACCCTGCCAATCCTTGTCTCAATACGCGCTCCGATAGTTTCCGCTAATGTGACTACATCAGTAATATCTATTGGTAGTAATGCATTAGGTGGTACTACTAAGCCATTAAAAGCTTCAGGGCGCCGAGTCCTCCCATCTGCTGCAAAAGTGATATCGAGTACTGCATTATCTGGGAAGGGATTATATATAGAAATAATCTCTCTAGATCCTGATCGAGTTGTCCCAGCTGCAAAATTCCATTCGGTTGATGCGTTGGAGGAACAAAAAGACTGCGATACTCCAACCTTTCCTGAAAGACGATGTTCAGCTACCAGATCACCAAGGTCAGATTGGATAAATGCAGCAGCGTGTTCACCATTTACCCCTTCGATATCAGATAATTTTATCGAGAAAGTTGAACGTTCAGGAATTATGACATCTGTAGTAACACTCGGTAGTTGTAGAATTTTGAGCTCACTACTGACATTGGGTTCATCATTTTCGGTGCTTAATTGATTCGGTGATAGAACAGGAATAACTGTTATTGATGCATTTGCAACTTTATTTGATGGGTTTCCAAGAAGAATTTCATGATCTGCAATTCCGCTTCCGCCTACTGTTCCTGAGACGCAATACCAAGTTGATGACAAATCCTGCCTATCGCCAACTAAAAATGCTTGATTGCGTTCAAAAACTTGCTCAATTGAGGAAATCCCTTCATCATCTTCCAATACAAAAGCCGCAATCATAATGACTATGAAAAAAGCAAGGGCCGGCCAACGAGTTACTTTCATAATTGAACTCTTCTAGCAGTTGCTAAGGATCTAGCTAACCCAACGAATGCAACAAACCACAACAAGCATTGCAATGACATAAGATAAATATGCTTTTTTCCTGTTTCATACGTAACCTCTAAAAGACCTGACTCTTCAGAAAAATACCCAGTCCCCCAGCCTAAAGCGATACTGGGTTGGATGGTTTGCCCATTTAGCTTCGCCTTCCAATGATCTGAAAACGGAAATGCTAGGTACACCTCAGAGTTTTGCTTAATCATGCCTTGATAACTTGTACCTGTTGCACCGGTAGCAACCAATGAAGACACAGACAGTGGTTGAGTTCCAGATGCATATGTACGAAATTGTTTGTCTATAAGAGCAACACCTTCAACCGATGACGCGAATCCGAAAGCAGATAAATTGCGGTATCGATTAATTCCTGGTGCTATTTCTATTTTTGCGAGGTCAAGTTGCCTGGACAGGGATAATTTTAGTTTCTCAGGTAATTCTACCGATAATCCTTTTGAAGGAAGTGGGGCTGACTTTTCAATGAGAACTACATCCGTTATTCCGAACGGTGCAAGTAATTTCCCTAAATTTGTAGTTCCATTTTTAAGTGCCAGATCGAATGCCTCGGCCACAAATTGATCCGCTGGTTGTTCTGGAGGTTGCCACCGGTCAATAAATGTTGATTCTAAGGTTGACGTTATAGAAATAGTAAAATTATCTAGAAATTGTCGCCCACTAGCTGCCAGCAAATCATCGTCTCCTATCCAAAGAACACGAATATTTTGATTAGTCTCTTCTTCTGAAAAGAGAACATCATTTAACTCATCATCTGGAATCCCCCAGTCGCCTGAAAATGCTGAGCCTAGAACTGGCAGGATTACTAGGCACGATGCAATTATCGCCGTAACAGGAATAAGTTGCCTCCAACCAAATTTGTATGTCTGTAAATCACGTTGGAGAGATCCAACGCCCATCGCAGAGGCTACTGCTACCCCCAAAGCTGCCGGTACAAGAAGGACTTCCGCTCTAGGTAGCACGAACGGAAGATACCCCATCCCATTAACCCAGATAGCAGCCACTCCCGCTAGGTACAGCGAGCAACCCCTTACTGCCCAAGCCCATCTTTCTCCCCGAGCTAGCATTAATGGAACAAACGCGAGAGCAGGAAAACCCCAGCCGAAAACTGAATTCTGCCCAAGTTCAGTTTGAAGCCTCAATGCTCCTAATAGGTCAACTGTCTCAGCGACGGTTGATCGCGTATGGAATATGGTATTCCATGAGAAGTCAGAAAAAAAATAATCAAGAATCCAAGGAAAGTTAAGTGCAGCGGCCATTGCGTAACTAAGTATCAGAATCAGAAATAACCTGCTAAACCCTAATTTCCACCCTGCGACTAATGATCCAACACAAAGGCAAACCACAGTCAATGTAACCGCAAAGAGAACTAATGGTGAAAATGAAAAAACCAATCCAAGTATAAATCCTAAAGTTAATACCTCCCGAAATATGTCGGCTTCGAAGGCGAAGCGACTCGTTGGCCCTCCTATTGGCCCAAAAGGAGATGACCTACTGGCACGGGCTAGAAATAAAAGCATCCACGGTAAACAACCAAACAGAATCAGTCCATCCCAGGACCCTGTTGAAAAAGACTGATAAGCCACTGGGGCAACAAAGTAAATAACTGCCCCAGCAGTTTTCATCCAGGCCGAGTTAAACGGCTTCAAAAGGAACCAGATACCTAGGACTCCGATTGGGACCATTCCTAACGTAAGAACTAATCGCAGGAAACCCATACAGCCCCAAAAGAAGATTCCGAGAACTCCAATGATACCTAAAGCATTGGGATGCACTCCTTCATAACCGATTCCAGTTTGCCACTGGCTGGAGAACCATAGGTCAAATGTGCCTTTGATCCCTAAGTCAAATGGGACAAGATCTCCGACGACAGGCGTAGATCGCGTAATCAAATGCCTACTTCCGAATATGAAAATCACTGAGGCAGCTATTAGAAATGCAAGTGAAACTCTGGAAGGACCGCTACGCATCTCTTGAAGAAATAAACTAAATCTTCCCTTACTTTGCTCGGAATAAGATCCAGAATGTTCAGGATGCACAAAAAGCCTTTTAACAGGAGCAACACCACGTACTTGCATTTGTCGAATCCCCGAATCAGGAACTTGACGTAATCTCTTTAGACACTTTCGTTTCTCTAAAAGTGATTTTGTATGGAATAGATTCCACCCCCAAGTATCGAGAAAAATTTTTAATCTTGATAAATTTCCTGAGAAGACCCCAGAGATAGCAAAAACCATAGAAAAAATAAAGGCTTGGGGTAAAACACGAACTGAATGCAACATTCCATAATTACTAAGAAGGCCTCTAAGGCGATGCCGTTCTCTATTCTTCATTTGAGAATTGCTTATCTGGTAATTTCCTGGCTCTTCTCGATGTCTTGCAATAGCTAATGGAACGACCATCACCTTTGCTCCAGCTATTTTAGAACGCCAACAGAGATCTACATCTTCACCGATCATGCCCATTACTTCATCGAATCCTCCTAAAGCTTCGAAGAGATCCGCTCGAACAAGAGTCGCTGTTGTCGAAACAACGAACACTTCTGAGACAGCGTCGTGTTGCTCCTGATCTAACTCCCCTTTCTCAACGCGACTTATTGGATACCCGAATTTATCCATTTCATATCCAACATCTAACAGTTCATTAGGTCGATCCCAATTCACTACTTTAGGACCTATAACAGCGGCATTTGAACGAAATGATTCTTCTACCATCAATCGAACAGCGTCAGGAGCGAGAGAAACGTCGTGATGACAGAATAGATAGAAAGCAGGGTGTTCTTGTCTTTCTAGGAGAGTATTGAAATTTCTTCCTACCCCGTGACTTGAACTAACTGGATGAACCTCGGCTTGTGGGAGATATTCTGCCGCTAGTTTCTCGATTGATTCTATTGAATTAGTTGCTAAAACGGTAACCCTTATGTTTGGGTAGTTTTGGACAGCAAATGAAGCTAAGACTTCGCTAAACCATTCGTCAGGGTTATGAGCAACTACGACAATTTCGACAGGAGGTAGCAAAAGCCGTTCAGATTCTATCTTTTCTTCATTCGCTTTTATTTTTTCCACTGTTGGGAGAATAATCCCCAAATCGGCAATCAGGATGTACCCCCTTGTAAGTATGCGAATTCGACTACTTAACAAATGCTCCTAGACTGAGACTCTCACCTTTAAGTTCAAGCAGTACAATTATGATCTGTATTGAGAAGGAAAATATGCTGGCTTTAATTACAGGTGCTGAGGGGTTTGTCGGAAGGCACCTTTTGAACCATTTAACTGAATGTGGTGACGAGACAATCACTACTGACATTTCAACTGGAGGGCCAGACTTACTTGATCAGAATGCTTTTTTAGATCTCTTCCAATCAGTTCGCCCTGATGTTGTTTATCACCTCGCCGGCCAGGCAGACGTGAAAGAGTCTTGGGAGAATCCTTTGAAAACATTTAGGATTAATGCTGAAGGAACCTTAAACGTCCTCGAAGCGGCTAAAAGCGCCGGCGTAAGAAAGGTTCTCTGCATATCAAGTTCTGAGGTTTATGGATTAGTCCAAGAATCTGATTTACCTATAAATGAGTCGCTTCGTCTATCTCCCTCAAATCCATACGCTACGAGTAAAGCAACTGCTGAATTGATCAGTGCTCAATACAACTCATCGTCGCTTGAAGTAGTGACTGCACGATCCTTCAACCACTTTGGACCTGGACAGTCAGAAAATTTTGTGACCACAGCTCTAGCAAAGAGGATGCTTTTAGCCAATGCCAGATCTTCTACTGAAATAACTGTCGGGAATCTTTCTACTAGAAGAGATTTTACTGATGTACGCGATGTTGTTCGAGCTTATAGGGACTTAATTCTTAGTGGTGAAGCAGGAGAGGCCTATAACGTCTGCTCAGGAAGAGACATCATGATACATGATCTAGCAAATGCATTACTGAAACACATAAATAGTGACCTCGCTCTGGTTCCAGACCCTGATCTGCAGAGACCCTCTGATATCCCTGCATTGCGAGGGGATAACTCAAAGTTGCGTGATAGGACTAATTGGCGACCACTTAAAGAATTTGATGAAAGTATCGCAGATATAGTTCACGCAACTCAAAAGTCTTTAAATCTTTCCAAATAGAAAGGATCTCATGCCTACAGCATTAATCACAGGAGTTACTGGCCAAGATGGTTCGTATCTAGCTGAAAACCTTCTCCACAAGGGATACGACGTTGTTGGAATGGTACGTAGAAGCAGCACTGTCAATTACGAACGCATTGCCCATATTCAAGGAAATCTTAAATTCGTGAATGGGGATTTACTTGACCAAATATCGCTGATTGATGCCATCAAGCTTCATGAGCCAGATGAAATATATAATCTGGCTGCACAATCCTTTGTTCAAACATCCTTTGGGCAACCAGTACTTACTGGTGAAACGACAGCCCTTAGTGTGACCCGAATGTTAGATGCGATACGGATTGTAGACCCTTCCATTAAATTCTATCAGGCGAGCTCTAGCGAAATGTTCGGGAAAGTTGCCGAAGTACCCCAGTCAGAAAAAACGCCTTTCTACCCGCGAAGTCCATATGGAGTAGCAAAAGTTTATGGACATTGGATAACTGTGAATTATCGCGAAAGCTACAACCTACATGCTTCAAGTGGGATACTGTTCAACCATGAAAGCCCTAGAAGAGGGCTTGAATTTGTTACCAGAAAAATTAGCTATGGAGCTTCCTCAATTAAGTTGGGACTCGAAGAAAAACTCTCTTTAGGAAATCTAGATGCAAAACGGGACTGGGGTTTTGCTGGCGACTACGTCGAAGCAATGTGGCTAATGCTTCAACAAGATACTCCTGACGACTATGTTATTTGCTCCGGCATGACTCATAGCGTGCGCGAGTTTTGCGACCTAGCATTTCAACATGTTGGCCTATCTTACCAAGACCACGTTGTCGTAGATGAGCAGTTCTTTCGGCCTGCCGAAGTAGATCTACTCGTGGGTGATTATAGTAAAGCTTCTGAAATCTTGGATTGGAAGCCAAGTACCACTTTTGATGGACTTGTAGAAATGATGGTAGATGCTGATATGGCTCTTCTAGAGGGTCGTCTTAAAGGCTTAGCGTGAATAAAGGAGACTCAAAGAAAACCGTTGTCCTATGCGGCGGAGTAGGAGCTGCAAAACTATTATCGGGGCTTATCATGGCCACCGACCCTGCTGATGTAACGGCAATAGTTAATACCGCTGATGATACGATTCTTCATGGCTTACATATCAGTCCTGACCTTGACACTATTACATACACTCTCGCAGATGAAATTAATCCCGAAACTGGTTGGGGCCTGAAAGATGAAGGCTGGAAGGCTATGGAGATGGTCCGCAGGTATAACGGCATCGATTGGTTCCGGTTAGGAGACCGAGATCTTGGGACACACCTTTACAGGACGCACAGGCTTTCGGAAGGCGCTTCTTTGCAACAAGCAACTAAAGAAATCGCACAAGCTTGGGACATACCTATTACCATTCTCCCAGTAAGCAACGACCCTATTGCTACTCTCGTCACTACGGAACATGGTGACGAAATCGGATTTCAAGACTATTTCGTGCGCCTATCCCATAATGTCATTGTTAAAGATATTCGATTCTCCGGAATTACTAACGCTAAGCCAGCAGATGGTGTCATTGAAAAAATAAAAGAAGCATCGTCTATAATTATTGCACCATCAAACCCAATCGTGAGTATAGGTCCCATCCTTGAAGTTCCCGAAGTGCGGGAGACTCTCAAGTCCAGAAGAGAAGACGTTACAGCTGTCTCTGGGATAGTTAATGGCAAAGCACTAAAAGGCCCGGCTGATCGTCTTCTTCGCGAACTTGGGCATGATCCTTCCGTTTTGGGTGTTGCACGGTTTTATAGTGACATCTGTAGCAAACTTGTTATTGACGAAAGCGATATGGGTTATAAAGAAAGTATTGAAGAAATAGGTGTTAGTTGTTTCGCTACGAATACCATCATGTCTAACCCAACTTTGGCTGCATCTCTGTGCCGAACTGTATTAGAGCTAGGAAATTACGATGAATAAATTAGAAATAATCCCAATCGAAGGCTTACCCGAGATTGCTCCTGGCGACGACTTAATAGAGATTTTGGGCCTTCATGGAAGCATCATGTCTGAAGACATCCTTGTAGTCACTCAGAAGATTATTTCCAAAGCAGAAAATCAAATAGTTGAGATAGATCCAACAAATCCATTAAGCCATAAACCTCTAGTAGAAAAGGAGTCTGTTCGAATTTTGAGACGCCGAGGAGATTTAATAATAAGCGAAACAAAGCATGGGTTTGTTTGCGCTAATGCTGGAATAGATCTATCCAACGTTCAGAGAGGTCAGGCCGCTTTACTTCCAGAGGATAGCGATCGTTCAGCAAGGCGAATTCGCGATGGACTGAAGGGAAAATTCAATTTAGATGTTGGAATTATTATTTCAGATACGTTTGGGCGTCCTTGGCGGAGAGGCTTAACCGACGTAGCTATAGGCTCCGCAGGAATTCTTC
>JACERY010000040.1 GCA_013912105.1 Acidimicrobiales bacterium
CTAATGTTAGCCCTATCGTTCTTTGTGTGGATGCTGCGTAAATTATCATTAGTTCGTAAATTCTTTTCTAAGTTTTTGGTTAATGGTCTGATTGGCCAATACAGTTAGGCCCTTCAGCTTCTTGTCCGGTTGTGTTCGTTCCTATAGGGGGTCCTTGGATAATAGTTCCTGTGTCTACAACAAAGACCCCATCATTTACTTCCATTGCGAAGCGATCCATACCTCTTGGGGCTGGCCCACCACGCTTTTCACCAACTCGATTATATTGAGAGCCATGGCATGGACACTCAAACCATTGAGAAGTTTGACATTCTGGAACTCTACATCCCAAGTGAGGGCATTTTTGATAGAGAGCTACAAGCCCTGATTGCATTCCAGCAAGTTCAGGAGATGAGTATGCTGCCTCAGCTTTTTTAATTGATCCTGCAGGGTATTTGGTGACCCACATTCGTCCTTCTGGGACATAAAGAAAACCATTTGCAGCATCTATTCTTGCTTGAACATCAGTAACATTTCCGACTTTGATTTTCGAACCGAAACCTCCTCCACCTCCGCCTCCGTATAGGAAAGCGATAACAGCTGCTCCGAAGCTACTTATTGATAGTCCCATCAAGGCGACGATGCTTCTATTCAGAAATTTGCGTCGTTCTACTCCGACAGCTTCTTCGTCAGGTGCTGTCCATGGAACTGGTGCGGCTACCTCAGGAATTTCTAGTTCATTTCCACCTAAGCGCTCAATTACTGCTGCTTTTTCAATTTCTCGGCCGCTAATTTGTGCCGGTTCAGTTGAACTATCTTCGTCGGAAATGTGAGCATCTAGGTCTCGTTGACGCGTTTCTTTGCTTAATTGACCTTCCGCTTTTCTAGTTTCATTATTTCGTGATGCTGCGAAAAGCAGTAGCGATCCAAGGAT
Source organism: Acidimicrobiales bacterium (assembly GCA_013912105.1). GTDB lineage: Bacteria > Actinomycetota > Acidimicrobiia > Acidimicrobiales > UBA8592 > UBA8592. The sequence continues at coordinate 914 of JACERY010000040.1, forward strand.
TACTACAGCAGGTATTGCAAATGCGAGGACTATCATTAACGAGTCCTGCTTTCTAAAGCAATTGTGCTAAGTAGATGAATAACGGTAGCCGGACGAAGGATCATAATTCGAAAAAGAGTCCATCTGCCCAAGGAAATATGAAGTTAAACCCAGGTCCACGGAAGAAGGATCCGATCATTACCAAGACCGCCCAAAACATTAAATGAATCGTCATTAATGAAATAGCAAATTTACGGTCCTCTGGTTTATTTGAAGGATTTTTATCAATATATGGAGCCAAGATTAATAGGAATAGAGCTAACCCTGGGATGGTTACACCGGCGACCATTGGGTGAAACATTGTTAGAAGTTCTTGCAGCCCTAAGAAGTACCAAGGTGCCTTTGAAGGGTTTGGTGTTTGATTAAAGTTTGCTAACTCAAGTAAAGGAGCATTTACGAAAATTGAGAAGACAACAGAGAATGCAGTTACTGCTAATGCAGCAACAAATTCAACAACAAGTAAGTGAGGCCAAACGTGAACCTTATCGACGGGTTTAAGCTTGACATCCTGTATGGACCCTGACTTAACAACAGCAAGAAGCCTTTGTGTATGGCCAGCTGGTCCAGAAGCTGTAGGAGGTGGCGGTAGTGCCGAGTCAACTTGTGCTCCAGAGTCTTTGGTTGCAAGTACTGTTTCTCTGTCAGTAGCAGCTTTTGTTCGGTCAAGTAGCTCGTCAGGAACTTTGCTTTCAGAAACCTGTTCAGAAACGGATGCAGTACTTTCTTCTGCATTCGCCCGTGCTTTAGCTTCTTCTGCTCTTTTTAATAAATGTTCTGGAATTTCAGCCATAATTTTTCTCGTCCTATAGCGGACCTGAGATACCTCCATCTTTCCTTACTCGCCAAAAGTGAATTGCCATAAAAATAACTGCTACAAAGGGCAGCATGAGAACGTGAAGAACATACCACCGCAGCAAAGTGTCAGTTCCTATTTCAACTCCTCCAAGCAGAACGAAACGCACTTGGTCGCCGAAAACAGGGGTATACCCCATCATATTAGTACCCACTGTCACAGCCCATAGAGCTAGTTGGTCCCATGGGAGTAGGTAACCTGTAAAGGAAAGCAGCAGAGTTAATGTCAAAAGTATAACCCCTATAACCCAGTTAAATTCTCGTGGAGCTTTGTAAGCTCCGTGATAGAAAACGCGAGCCATATGGAGGAAAACAGAGAGAACCATTAAGTGGGCAGCCCATCTATGCATATTTCGAACTAATAGGCCAAAGGTTACTGAAGTTTGAAGCGTATATATATCATCCCATGCCTGCGCAGCTGTTGGACGGTAGAAAAACATCAAAAAGATTCCTGTAACCGTGAGCAGAATGAATAGAAAGAAACTTAGTCCACCTAAACAAAGCGTATAACTAACCTTAACAGCGTGTCGTTTTACTTTAACTGGATGTAGATGATAGATAAGGCTGTTCATAACAACGTATGATCTATTACGAGGACTATCGGAATAACCTTTTCTAAAAATTGACCCAGGGCGGAAAATTGAATTCCATGCTTGGGAAGATTTAGTTTTTTCTCCAAGTGACTGTTTTGGCACCTTAATTCCTTACCTTCATCTTAAAAAATTGCTTCTTTTTTTCTGTTTTCATTTCCATTTATTTTTAGCCCAATCTCATTCCGTATCCATAACCATGGGTGGGCATTCGTTGATGCTGATCCCCATCAGCTGGCGGATCCTCGACTTTGCCAAGGATAATAACGCCAGTAGGGCATCTATCTACACATAAAGCACACCTTGTGCATACGTCATCATCAATCGTAAATATGACGTGATCTGTGGGGTCGTCCCCTGGTTGTTCTGTACCTATAGCTTCATCGATTGCCTCGGGACGCACCATATGAATACATTTCCAAGGGCATATATCTACGCACCCTTCGCACATAATGCATTCAGATTGATCTATATGAATGAACTGTTTTGGTTTAACCGCTTTTGATAACCAGTCGCGATCAACTTCTTGCAGAACATAATCATCTCTAAATTCAGGAAGTGGAGGATTTGCGTCTAAAACACCCATTTAAGATGACCCTTCTTTTAATAGAGGCCTGCCATAGGAGGATTCTTCAATCTCTGGCGGAGCTACTTTTCCTCGATTTTGCCAGATTGACCAAAGCGCAACATTCGCTACTAAGCCAAGTCCATATATAACGATAACTATTAGATCACCTACAACTAAATAATTTAATTTAAAAGGTAGGGCCCATTGGAGGATGCCTTCACCGTTTGTAAATCCAAAGTTGGTTGGACCAACTAAAAATTTGTCTGCTCGCCAAGAAAGGTCGTTGCTTGCAAAGGTTAGCCACTGATGAGGTACCACTCCATAAATCCAGAACAAGAAAAGGAACACATAAACTGACCAAACGTTAGCTTCTGCCCAGGTAGCTTCTTGGTCTATTGGTCGGCGCCGTGCATATTCTAGAATTCCGACAGTCATGATAACTGCAATAATCCAACTCAAAACAAAAGCCGTGTTGAGGTAGGGGAATTGGCGGCCATTTGAGTCTCTTGTCATTCCGACCCAAAAAGCCACGATGGCGAATATAGCTACGGTGGCTGTGATCATTGCTCCGTAGAATTTTGTTACTGCTACATCGACAGGCCTTGTTTGGGCCACTTTGTACTTCCCCTCGTGAGTGGTTCACAAGTAAGCTTTTACTCACTTTGAGCATAAGCGCTTATCTAATTTTTACCACGACATTTCAGCCGTCTACACATCGTGGCACCCTTCTTAGAGAAAAGGGTGAATTATGTAATTTAAGTTTATTTTCGTATTTTTTATTTTATTTCTGTATGGGTCATAAAGAGTTGAAAAAAGTTGCTTTTGCTGGTCTTTATTTTTGCATAATTGGTTGATTTTGGGGAAGTTAATATTATTAGAATTCATAAGTTTTTCCCTAAGATGTCTTTCTAATTAATACTCTTGATGGCAATTTCGGTTATTTCTGCATTTTTCGGAGATTAGACAAAAGTGAAAAGGGTTTGCCTTGACTAGGCGAACATCTATGTTTGGGAACTATTGTTATGAATCGTAAGGCACAGCGTATAGTCGCTCCTAGGGTTTTTCTGTAGAGTAAACCCCTAGAAGAAAAGGAAGGGTAGTGTACCTAGTACACATGTACGTATACATAGAACACAGAAAAGCTAAAGAAGTTCTCTTATCAGGCAAGTCCCTTGATTTTTCTCTAATAACTGCCCTTGGAGGCTGCAGTGGTTGAAATCCCAGATTATTTAATAGAAAGATCTCGAGAAGCTCGAGCTCGTTTTACTGGAGATGCTCCAAGTGGTGCTGCCGATAGTGGGAGTTCGACAGAAACAGCTATCGCTGCAACTGAATCTGCTCCCGTGGAACCTGCTGCATCTAAACCTGAAATTGAAAAAGTTGAACCGCCCAAACCAGTCGCTCCTTGGGTTATTGCATCTCAGGAACGCAAAAAGATTCCAGTTTGGATGGCACCTGTGGCTCTATTTCTTCCAATCTGGGCATTTATGATTTGGGGAACGTTAGAAAAACCTTCTTATGATGATGCCGGACCGATTGCAGCTGGCGGCGAAGTATACGCTCAATGTGCTGCTTGTCACGGGGCCGGAGGCGGCGGAGGGGTCGGTTACCAGTTAAATGAAGGCGAAGTAATCAAAACATTTCCTGATGTTGAAAGTCATGTTGCTTGGGTAGTAAATGGCTCGTCAGCAGCTGGTACTCCTTATGGAGACCCTAATAGAGAAGGAGGGCAACGTATTTCACAAAATCAGGGGATCATGCCTAATTTTGCTGCCTTAGAGTCTATTGAGATTCTCGAAGTTGTTCTCTATGAACGAGTAACCCATGGACTACAGGATGTCCAAGAATTAGAGGCCTATCTATTGTGGATTGAATCTGGGGAACTGCCTGATTGGGAGCTTGGAGTCTCGCCTCAATCTATCTCGGCTAGCTTCATGGACTTTGTTGAAATGAATCCTGAGGCTATGGAAGCCTACGAAGAAACATTAGAAGAAGCATCTAGCTGAAATAACGTGCAATCATAGTGATTATGATTGATCCTACACTTTCTCAACAATGGCAAGATCTTAAAAGCCATAGCTCTTTGCTTGAGGGAGTAACTCTTAGTGATCTTCTTACCAACAGCGAGCAGCGTAGCAAATCTTTGTCATTTGAAATCGGGGATTTATTCGTTGACTTCTCTAAACAAAAAGTTACGAATGAAACAATAGATCTTCTCGTTGCCTTAGCAAACGAAGTTGACCTTTCAGAAAAAATTGATGATTTGTTCTCAGGTGAAATTGTAAACCTTTCAGAAAACCGTCCTGCGCTACATACAGCTCTTCGGGCTTCAAAAGCTTCTTCAGATGATGTAAATTTAGTTATCAGCGATGCTCTAAAAAAAGCTTATGATTTTTCATCGTCTATACGAACAGAGAAATGGCTTGGTGTTACAGGTAAACCGATAACAGCTATCGTAAATATTGGTATCGGCGGTTCCCACCTAGGCCCTTTGTTGGTTAACACGGCTTTGCGATCGTATGGGGAGCAAAATATTACATGCCGATTCATATCTAATATCGATCCTATGCATATTGATTCTCATTTAAGTTCCTTAAAGCCAGAATCAACGCTCTTTATAATAAATTCAAAGTCTTTTACTACTTCTGAAACTATTACGAATGCTGAAATAGCTTTGCAATGGGCACAAAATGCGTTGGGAGATGAGAAAGATCTTCTTAAACAACATTTTATTGCGGTTACTGCCAATCCAGAGCCAGCGAGAGGTTTTGGGATTCCAGAGAATAATATATTTCCTACTTGGGATTGGATCGGGGGAAGATTCTCTATCTGCTCATCTGTCAGTCTCTCAGGAATGATTGCTATTGGACATGAAAATTTTGAGAGAATGTTAGATGGATGCCAGAGTATTGACGAACACTTTCGAACAACGGAACTATCCAAAAATATTCCTGTCCTCATGGCACTAATCGCTGTTTGGAATAGAAATTTCCTAGGACATACCAACCACGCGGTGATCCCTTACTCAACAGATCTAACTCATTTCCCTGAATATCTTCAGCAGTTAGAAATGGAAAGTAACGGAAAAAAGATTCGACATGACGGTAATAGAGTCACAACGCAAACTAGTCCAGTTGTGCTTGGTGGAATAGGAACTGACGCTCAGCACTCTTTCTTTCAACTCCTCCACCAGGGCACAACAATTATTCCTTCTGATTTTATAGCTTTCTGTATGCCCTCATATGAAGCTAAGAATTTATCCAAAGAAATAGTTCTCAAGCAGCATGAAACTCTTCTTGCTAATTGCTTTGCACAAAGTAAAGCCCTAGCTATCGGTTCTGGTTCTGAACCAGAACCGTTTTCATCAGATGGAAACCGACCCAGTACAACAATTCTAGCTAGTCGCTTGAACCCCTTTACGCTTGGACAATTAATTGCCATCTACGAGCATAAAGTATTCACGATGGGTGTTATCTGGCAGATCAATAGTTTTGATCAATGGGGGGTTCAACTTGGGAAATCGTTAGCGAAGATCATTAAAAGTGATCTGGTAAAAGCTAAAGGCTATTCAAACCATGACTCGTCTACTGAGATTCTCTTATCCCAATACCACAAAAGTCTTGAATCTCGAGATAGCGGATAAGCCAAACCTCGCAGAGCGAAGAAACTTGCTTTTGCATTAAATTATTTCTTTGATCGCCTCTTCCGCTATTTCAAGAGTTTGATCTATGATTTCATCCGAATGGGCGAGACTAGGAAATAAAGCTTCGTAGGGCCCTGGCGCTAAAGCAACTCCACGTTCCAACATACTGTGAAAGAACTTCGGGTAAATTCCATTTTCTGCAGCAGTTTGAGCTTCGTCAAAGTTCAATGGTTGCGTATCGGTGAAAAAGATACTAAGCAGAGGGCCTACTCTAGGGATAACCGCTTTGATTTCTTGATTCTGAAAAATTTTTACAAGCCCATTACTTAGTCGTTTCGCTGTATTTTCCAGCTTTTCGTATGCATCGGTATTAAGTATTTGGAGTTGGGCAAGGCCAGCCGCAGTCGCTATCGGGTTTCCCGATAAAGTTCCGGCCTGATAAACATCGCCAAGTGGAGCTATGTTGCTCATGAGTTCACGCGACCCTCCATATGCGCCCATAGGTAATCCGCCGCCTATGATTTTCCCAAAACACCATAAGTCAGGTTGAACACCATACCATTTTGATGCTCCTCCGAAAGAGAGCCTAAATCCAGTAATTACTTCATCAAAGATCAAAATTATTCCATGTAAGTCACATGCTGAACGCAACTCTTGAAGGAAATTCTCTGTAGGAGGAACTATCCCCATGTTTGCAGGAAGAGGTTCTAGGATGAGTGCTGCAATTGAGTCATCTAATTCCGGTATTTCATTCCAGGGGACAACAATGGTGTCGGCGACAGCGCTTGCAGGTACTCCGGCTGACCCAGATATTCCTTGGTTAGCTACTCCACTTCCTCCTGCTGCTAGAAGACTATCTGCGTGGCCGTGGTAATGACCTGAGAATTTAACAATTTTGTCTCGACCAGTAGCGCCTCTAGCTAAACGAACTGCAGTCATTGTTGCTTCGGTTCCGCTTGAAACAAGGCGAATCATTTCTACTCCATCAACACGTGAACCTATTTCCTCTGCGATTTCTATCTCACTGCGGGTAGGTGCCCCATAAGTTGCCCCGTTGCCTGATGCTTGCTGTATTGCATCAATAATTTGTGGATGCGAGTGACCGGCAATTCCTGGTCCATAACTCATCACATAATCGATGTACCTTTTGCCATCAATCCCCCAGACGTATGGCCCCTCAGCTCGATCTACAAAGTATGGAGTTCCACCAACTGAACGAAAAGAACGTACCGGCGAGTTAACTCCACCAGGCATAACCTGTTGTGCCCGTTTAAAATATTCTTCATTCACAGGATTTCTGCAATTTCTTTAGCATGGTAAGTCAATATGAAATTAGCCCCAGCTCTTTTGATCGCTGTAAGTTGCTCAATAGCTACTTGATCGCCATTAATCCACCCTTTTTGACTAGCTGCTTTATTCATCGCATATTCACCGGAGACGTGATATGCAGCTATTGGTATATCTGTAACTTCGCGAGCTTTAGAAATAATATCTAGATATGTGACAGCAGGTTTTATCATTATCATGTCAGCACCCTCGGATATGTCAGTTTTTATTTCTGCTATCGCTTCTCGAGAATTTCGCCAATCTTGTTGGTACGACTTTCGGTCACTATTTTCTAGGAAAACATTTACTGCATCTCGAAAAGGCCCGTATAGGCCTGACGCGTACTTTGCTGAATATGCGAGTATAGGGATTTGGTGAAAATTTATTTCATCTAAGGCTTCTCTTATGGAAGCAACTTGCCCATCCATCATCCCACTAGGAGCAATGATATCTGATCCTGCTTGAGCTTGAGCTTGCGCTATTTTTTTATATATGTCTAAAGTAGCATCGTTGTCTACAGTTCCATCCTGTTTGACGATTCCACAATGACCATGATCTGTGTATTCGTCAACGCAAAGATCTGTGATAACGACTACGTCATCTCCTATAGCATCTTTACAATCACGGATAGCTTCCTGCACAATCCCAGATGGATTCCATGCTTCTGACCCAGTTTCATCTTTTTGCTCCGGTATCCCGAACAGAATAATTGCAGGTATTCCCAAGTCGCGAAGTTCTTTAATTTCGTTAACGAGAGAATCTTTTGAATGTTGAAATACACCTGGTAACGAACTAATTTCTTGTGGCTTTGAAATACCTTCTCGTATGAATAGAGGTGCGACAAGGTCATCAACTTGGATCGATGTTTCTGCTACTAGTCTCCGTAATGGAGCAGTGGTTCTTAGACGTCTTAGTCGTTGCTCTGGAAATGTCACTTTTCTAGTATATGAGTGACATCGTCAGGTCACGAAGGGAAAGCAAGGATAGTGAGTTTGATTAGGTTAAGTTTGCAAATAGTTCTCTAAGCAAGCAACAATTCCTTCAATTGTGTGTGGGTCTGCTTCAAGAGCCACTTGGAACCCTAGTTCGTAGACAGTTGTGCTTGTGATGGGACCGATGGAAATAATATTATTTGGCATATTTTTATTACCGTACATCTTTACGAAATTCTCAACAGTCGAGGTCGAAGTAAAAATAATAGAGTCTGCCTGAATAACCTGATTGTCAAAAGCATCAAAATTCGTAGGAATAGTTGTTCTATATATAGGGATTAGGTCAACTTGCCAGCCTAATTCTCGCAGATTTTTTGGGAGAATATTTCTTCCTTTCTCCCCGCGAGGAAAAAGTATCTTTCCTCCTTTCTGATATTCAGGAAAGACATCTACTAAACCTTCTGCAAGGTAATTAATGGGTACAAGATCCGTTTTGATGCCTTTTACCTTTAATGCCTCTTTCGTTCCAGAGCCTATTGCCGCGATTTGAACTTGATCTAACACAGTTGTGTCGGTTACCTCTTTGAGAAACGTTTCAACCCCATTGACTGAAGTAAAAATAACCCAATCATAAGTGTCCAATGTTTCGATAGATTCATGTAATTGCTTTATATTGCCATCTGAAGTTTGTATTTGGATCGTTGGCAAAGAGACTACATCAAGACCAATATCTGACAGCTTTTTCAACAATGATCCAGATTGAGAACGTGAGCGAGTGACGACTATTTTTTTAGGTTGAAATTTTTGCTTTTTATTGTGCTGCATATCTCAATTACTGACTAATTTCTGATAATTCTTTCGTGTCAATTTTATTGGCCCAATTGAAAACTCGGTTTGTAAACCACATTAAGTACCAATAACGGTTAATGCTTTCGCGGCATCTCGCCCTAAAGTTTCTCCATCCAATCCTGTTCGATCGTCAAAAGTATTTTGGTTTGTTTCTTCGTTACCTAAAAATGTCCGCAAACGAATATTCTCTTGCTCATAGGTAGCATGCCCAGCTACGGCGTTACTGCAGTCTGCACCTACATGAATAAGGAATTGTCTTTCAGCATCGACTAGGGTCCTTGTTTTTGGGTCTTCAATTTGTTTCAAAGCTTTTAATAGTTCTATATCACCTGATTGGCATTCTATTCCAATAGCACCTTGCCCAACTTGAGGAATCATTGTCTCTACTTCAAGGATACTAACGTTGCTGGGTTTCAAATTAAGACGTTCAAGTGCTACTGATGCCATTATTATTGCATCATATTCTTTTACC
>JACERY010000041.1 GCA_013912105.1 Acidimicrobiales bacterium
TTGCTGCCTCAATACCATTTAACCCTGGCATCTTAATATCAAGAATGACTACGTCAGGGTTCAATGTTCTTGCTAGTTCAACTGCCTCATCTCCGCGACCTGCTTCACCGGCAATAATGTAACCTTCGGCTTCAAGACTTTCTTTTAAATCAAGGCGAATTATTGCTTCATCTTCTGCAATCACAACTCTTAAGGGCTCTTCTCGATGATTTTTCATTTTTCTACAGCCATTTGGTCAAGGAGTTCGTTTTGGAGATTCTCGACTTTGGCAATTTCCTTTAATAGGGTTTCTAAGTGACGACGCATTGATTCTGCATGTTTATTTGCTTGGCGATGTTCTTGCCCTGCAAGCGGAGTTTCTGAGACTAAAGACCTGATTCGTGCATCTTCAGCTTCCTCAGAAAAGTGCGAAAATTGTTCTTCTGCCACTTGAAAGTCTGCGCGAAGCTGCTTTAACCTCTGACCTGTATCGGCTAAACGACGCTCCAGTAACTTTCTTGCCACGTAAGTATCTTAGTATGAGATAGGTGGTAGGCGCCTACCGCCGCATATTACTCAATTGACTGCCGATTTTTGTGCCCGAGGCGGGACTTGAACCCGCACTCCCCGGAGGGAAAGGGATTTTGAATCCCCCGCGTCTGCCAATTCCGCCACCCGGGCATGAGTAAAATAACTCTTCGGTGTGAATCGTAGCGCTATCAAAGATGTACGACTCTTTTGTGCACAGATTTTCAACTAGCGCGTAAAGACCGAATTGAGAATGTGTTGACATCGCAGCTTGTAATAACTTGCTGCTCTATTCTTGGACGCTACAAAGATAACTGATCTTAATTAATGCTAATTCTTTCGTAAGGCAGAAAATGACTCAAAAAATACACAGGTGGCCTCGAAAAGAATTACAGTCTCTTAAAGGTTATTAGGATGATTGTTTTTACCTACCCCGGGCAGGGGTCGCAGAAAATGGGGATGGGCGAAAAATGGCTAGACCATCCCTCTTGGGAGTTGGTCATTGAGGCGTCTTCTATAACAGGACGGGATTTAAGTTCTTTGCTACTAGAAGCGAGCGACGAGGAATTGAAAGAGACAAGGAACGCCCAAGTCGCAACTTTTTTAACATCAATGGTGATTTTTGATTCGCTGCAACGAGTTGGCGTTGAGGCTGCAGCTCATGCAGGCCATAGCTTAGGAGAGTACTCAGCTTTGACTGCATCTGGTGCTTTAGATTTTGAGGATGCTGTTAAATTAGTTTCCGAACGTGGAGAAGCTATGCAAGTGTGTGCGGAATCTCGAGAAGGAACAATGGCTGCCATTCTCGGGCTTGATGATGAACTTGTAGAGAGCGCATGCCACAGAGTCGACGATGATGTATGGGTTGCAAACTTTAATGCCCCAGGTCAAGTTGTTATAGCTGGTTCACCTTCAGGTATAGATACTGCTTCTGAGATTGCAAAAGAAATAGGTGCCAAACGTGCTATGAGACTTCCAGTGTCTGGAGCTTTTCATACTCCGTATATGGAAGCAGCTCGCGATCGGTTACGAGAGGCTATTGAATGCGTGGAATTTCGGTCTCCTGACCACCCAGTGTACGCAAACGTAGATGCATTGGGCCACGAAGCTGCAGATGACTGGCCAGCGCTTTTATCTTCTCAACTGACAAGTCCCGTTCGTTGGCGACAAACACTTCACCAACTAGATGGTGCGGGCTTCACAACATTTGTTGAAGTTGGCCCAGGCGCTGTGCTTACTGGAATGGCAAAAAGAACGCTAAAGGAGTCGGCTAGAATTGCTGTTTCTTCGCCTGACGATATTGATTCGCTTCTTGAAATGATCTCAGGGCAACAGCCATCAGGCAATGATTCGCTCGAAGGCGAACACCTCTTTGCTACTGAACGGTTAGTTGTTAGTCCTTGCGCTGGAGTTTTTATTCCAACTGGCGAAAATCTTATAGGCCAATCTATTCATGCCGGGTTTTTACTAGGACATGTAAATGAGGCTGAAGTAAGGAGCGCATTTGCTGGAGAAATACAAGGATTTCTTGCCGTTGATGGAGAAAGGGTTACTTCTAGCCAACCTATTGCTTGGTTAAGGACAACTAAATGAATAATCTTATTGAAGAATCTGGCGGCAAAGTCACTGGATGGGGAATGGCTCTTGGTACTGAAACCGTCACTAATGCCGACCTTGCAGCAAAAATGGACACCAGCAATGAATGGATTCTTGAACGAACAGGAATAAGTGAAAGAAGGATTGGTGGCTCTACCTCTGGTCTCGCTGTACGCGCTGGGCAGCAGGCACTAGAAATGGCCGGAGTTAAGGCAACTGAGATAGATCTTTTGATATTGGCGACCACTACACCTGACGAGCAAGTTCCGGCAACTTCAGCGATTGTCCAAGATCAATTGGGTCTGACGTGCGGAGCTATGGATTTAAATGCTGCTTGTAGTGGTTTCGTATATTCCTTAGTAACAGGGTTTGGGTTTCTCAAATTAGGTTTCAAGCGAATACTCATTATCGGTTCGGAGACTTTGTCCCGCATAACTGATTGGGATGATCGGTCTACAGCAATTCTTTTCGGCGATGGTGCTGGTGCTGTCGTTATTGAAGCTGAGAAAGGTAATGGTGATCTTCTCGGTTGGAATTTGGGGTGCGAAGGATCATTGCGAGATATTCTTTACGCTGAAATTGGCGGAACTATAGTTATGGCTGGGCAAGAAGTTTTTCGTAAAGCAGTTATCGCTATGACAGAGTCAGCGAAGTCGTCTATTGCAGCGTCTGGCCTTTCCCCCGATGAAATATCGTTTGTGATTCCCCATCAGGCGAATATACGAATTATTGAAACTGCTATGAAACGGCTTGGTATCCCTGCAGAACGAGCAGTTTCGGTGCTCCATAAAACGGGGAATACATCTTCGGCGTCTATCCCGATCGCATTGTTTGAAGCGATATCTGACGGGAGAATAAGATCGGGTGATAATCTTTTGCTCGTGGGCTTTGGAGCTGGGATGACTTCTGCGAGTGCAATTATTCACTGGGGTGGCGTCGATGGCTAAAGTAGCGCTTGTAACAGGCGCAAACCGAGGAATAGGCTTTGCAATTGCCCAAAAGCTCCATGAGAGTGGCTTTACTGTTATCGGCACTCACAGAACTGCACCTGCTGAAGACGCCGATTTTGCTTCAGTTGAATGCGATATAACGGTGCCTGAAAGTATTGACTTAGCCTTCGCCACGATTGAGGATAAATTTGGCCCTGTTCAAGTGCTTGTCGCAAATGCTGGGATAACTAAAGACAATCTCCTTCCTAGAATGACTGAGGATGATTTCTCCTCAGTCATTGAGGCGAACCTAACTTCTGCATACCGGCTAACTAAACGCGCTATTAAGCCGATGATGAAAGAGAAATGGGGAAGAATAATCCTAATTTCTTCTGTAGTAGCTAACGGAGGGCAGGCAGGGCAAGCTAATTACGCAGCTTCAAAGGCAGGCTTGGTAGGACTTGGGCGGTCAATCGCCAAGGAGTTTGCTTCACGAAATATTACAACAAATATTGTTGCACCAGGGCCGGTCCGGACTGACATGATTGAAGCCTTATCCGAGCAGCAACAAGAGAGTATTCTTTCAGCAGTGCCTCTCAAACGTTTCGCTGAACCGGTCGAAATAGCTTCAACCGTAGCTTTTTTAGCGAGTGACGACGCAGCCTATATTACTGGAGCTATTATCCCAGTTGATGGCGGCCTAGGCATTGCTTAGCGAATAGTATTATTTATTGAAGAAAGGTTAAAAAAAATGAGTGATGAAAATTTTGAACGGTTTAAGAGATGCGCTGTTGATGTTCTTTCTGTTGAATCAGAAAAAGTAACTTTAGAGGCGCGATTTGCTGAAGATCTAGATGCCGACAGTTTAGATTTGGTTGAGCTTGTTATGGAACTTGAAGAAGAGTTTGACATAACTGTTGAGGAAGAAGAGCTTCAGGAACTGCCAACCATTGGCGATGCATTCAAATTAATCTCCAGTAAGTTGTAATGAATTCCCGCGTTGCAATCACCGGAATAGGAGTTGTCACAAACGCTGGAGTTGGAATTAAATCTTTTTGGGATTCTCTTCTAAATGGTGTACCTAATCATGGTTTCCATGTAAATGACTTTGATCCTCTTCCCTATTTTGATGGAAATGCTAAAGAAGCTCGACGTTCTGACCGATTTACCCAATTTGCTCTGGCAGCAGCCCACGAGGCAATTGACCAGGCTGGAAATTTCTTGAACGACCCCAACCTAGCTGGTTGTTGGATTGGGACTGGTGTAGGTGGATTATCGACTCTGGAAAATCAGGTTGCTGTCCATGCAGAAAAAGGCCCGCGCCGGGTTTCCCCATTTCTTGTGCCCATGATGATGGCTAATGCTGCATCTGCTTCTGTTTCAATGAAATATGGGTTACAAGGTCCTTGTGAAACGACTGTTACGGCTTGTGCGGCAGGCACGCACTCTATTGGTCGTGCAGCTGATCTGATTCGGTTTGGGAAAGCTAAAGTAATGATTGCGGGGGGAGCTGAGGCTGCTATGACGCCGGTAGGTTCTCAAGGTTTTATAAATATGACAGCGGTTTCTAAAACTGGGATTAGTCGGCCATTTGATGAAGAACGTGACGGTTTCATGCAATCAGAAGGCGCGGGGGTTCTGGTACTAGAAGATTGGGGTCACGCCGAGAGTCGAGGAGCCACAATTCTTGCCGAATTCTTGGGATCTGGAAGCACTGCTGACGCACACCACATTACCGCACCTGCACCCGGAGGAAACGGCGCAGTTCGCTGTATGAAAGCAGCTATTGGTGATGCTAATTTGCTACCTTCGGATATTTCTTATGTAAACGCACATGGCACATCAACCCCACTAAATGACGCTGCAGAAGCTGAGGCAATATCAAAAGTGTTTGATGAGCATCGCCCTTATGTAACGGGGACTAAAAGTGTTACGGGTCATTCTCTAGGCGCTGCTGGAGCAATCGAAGCCGTAGCGGTAGTTTTATCTATACTTCATGCAATTATTCCCCCAACGCATGGAACATCTTCAATTGATCCAAAAGTGCATGACATTAACCTAGTTCTAGACCAGGCAGTCAATTGGACTCCCGGTCCTTCTATCAGTAACTCATTTGGGTTTGGCGGCCATAATGGATCGGTCATCATCGGGCCAGCTACGCCCAAAGTTTCTCGCTAACTATCGACTACAACGAACATCAACTCAGCAGAGCAGGCTAATTCCCCATTAACGCTTGCTTGACCGCTAGCTTTCCCTCCCTTAGATGAAAGTCGGCTTACTTCTACTCGCAGATCTAAGGTTTCGCCTGGAAGAACTTGCCTTCTAAACCTTCCTTTATCCAAACCACCGAATAAGGGAAGCTTGCCGTGAAATTTTTCATCTTGGAGAACTAGATAAGCCCCTAACTGGGCTATGGACTCGCACATAAGAACTCCAGGTAAAGTTGGTCTTCCTGGGAAATGCCCGCTAAAAAAAGCTTCTGAAGCATCCAATATCCAAAAAGCTTCAGCCCATTGACCTAATTCAAATCCAGTGACTTCCGTTAGGAATAGAAAAGGAGGGCGGTGTGGTAGAACGTTTTCGGGTTTTAACAAATTCATTTGTTTCCTAAAAGTGCTTTAGGGGCCGTCAGAGACGGCCCCTAAAGTTAATAAACCATGTGGATCAGGTAGATGCTTTAGCAGCAGCTTTCAATTTTGATCCTGCAGATATTTTTATTGTATTTGCTGCAGCTATTTGTATTGCTTCACCAGTTTGAGGGTTACGACCTGCACGAGCTGCTCGATGACCTCGTTCAAAGGTTACGAATCCACTCAAGACGATTTTGTCGCCGCCTGCACATACAGCACTTGTGACAGTCTCTTCAAGTCCTTTTAGAACTTTGTCAACATCACTTTGGCTTACCCCGGTACCACTTGAAATTGCAGCACATAACTCTGACTTATTCATATTATCCTCCTGAGCCAAGACTGGGCTTATCCCAGCAAGGCAGTAACACGCTTTTGCGTATATGTAGCTAAATTACACTGTTGTAAGCATAAAAGGAGGTCATTGCCAAAGTTTTTCTTCGCGCCGAGGGTAAAAGCAAAATTCGTCCAAAAATGCGTAAAGGCCGCCCCAAGGGGCGGCCTTTACTAAATCGAAAAGTTTTACCTTCCGACACCCTTGCCTAGAGCAGAAATTGCTGCATCTTTAATTGGGCCGAATGCAAGTATCAGTAAAGCGAGACCGATATCAGCTCCGAAATCACCCATACCGAGAACCTCGGTACCAGTGGCGTAGCCGCTAATCTCTGCATCTGTGATTACCACAAACAGATATGCCCAAATAAGGGATAGGTTTGCGCCGATAAGGGGAAGGCCTTTAAGCATTCCACCTACACCAGCTAGGTCGAGAATACTATCTATCACGGCAATTACGCCTTGAAGTAGCATTCCCATAATTATAAGTGTGACAAATGTTGCCATCATAATGTTGAAAGCTCCTTGTTTAAGTAAACAACGGACCAGAATCATTAACTAAAGTTAACTTTCCTGGCTGTTTACTAATTTAGCCTTTTTCAACTGTTCGTGTGACGATAGTTACATTTTCTTGATTTTTTTACTTAGGACTCGATAAAAAAGCTCTCTCAGCAGGGTAAACGCTGATTCACCCTTTTGTCAGGAAAAGGTCATTTTATGTTGTTTTCTGGCCAAAAAGCCTATTTTTGATCTAAAGCCGCGCGAAACTCTGCAACGAATTCTCCGACGCTTTCAGGTCCGCCCCCGTCTAAAAGCTTCTGGACAATGGCTGAACCTACAATGCAGCCATCAGCTACTTGTGATATTTCTTGCGCTTGTTTAGGGTTTCCTATGCCCACTCCTACGAGAACAGGCTTCTCCGTGACATTTTTGCACCGCTTCGCTATCACCTGTGCACTATTAGCTAGTTCTTTGCGAGCTCCAGTAATTCCCAACAAACCTACAGCATAAATAAAACCTGAGCTTTCCTCACAGATTTTGATTAACTGCTCATCGGTTGTAGTGGGCGCAGCTAATAGGATCGTTTCAATCCCGTTTGATTTTGCTGCTTCAGCCCATGGTTTCGTTTCAACAAATGGTAAATCTGGAATAATTACGCCTGAAATTGCTGATTCCTTAAGCAAGGCAGAAAATCGTTCTAAGCCAAAACGGTATACCACGTTGTAATAGGTCATTACTGCTAATGGAATGCCCACGTCAAGTCTTCCTACATCTTGAAGAATCTTTGCTGGCGTAATTCCATTAGATAGTACGATATCATTCGCTGTTTGAATAGTCGGACCGTCCATCACTGGGTCAGAGAATGGTATCCCAATTTCGATAGCATCCGCCCCTGCATCAGCAGCTGCTGAAATTGCCTCTAAATAACCATCAAAGCCGCCGGTTATGTAAGGAACTAGACACTTCTTTCCTTCTTCTAGTCTTTTTGTTAAAGCAACTTCAATGCCTTCGTCACGGAAAATCATCCAAGGACTTCCATCATTTGCATAGCATCCTTGTCTCCCCTCCCAGACAGATTAAGCAAAACAAGCTTTCCGGAAAGGGTTTGTCTTTCTCGACTCATCCAAGCCAGGGCATGAGCGGGTTCTAACGCGGGAATGATTCCTTCAGTGCGTGAAAGAAGTTGGAAAGCTTCAATAACTTCGTCATCACTTACTTTCTCATATCTTGCTCTTCCAGTCTGGGCAAGATGAGCGTGTTCAGGACCTATACCCGGGTAATCTAATCCAGCAGATATTGATTCAGCCTCTAAAACCTGACCCCACTCATCTTGCAAAAGATATGAAAGAGAGCCATGTACTACTCCGGGAATCCCTCGGTCGACTGCAGCTCCTCCTTCTGGCTCGACGCCAACTAGTTCTGCCTGCGTATCGATGAAACCGGAGAAAATACCTAAGGCATTTGACCCTCCTCCGACACATGCTGTAATTACATCTGGTATTTGTCCTAGAATATCCAAACATTGGGCGTAAGCTTCTGTTCCGATTACACGGTGGAACTCTCTTACCATCCAAGGATATGGGTGCGGTCCCATGGCTGAGCCCAAACAATAGTGAGAGTCCTCCACCGTAGCTACCCAATCGCGCATGGCTTCGTTAATAGCATCCTTAAGAGTCCGACTGCCAGATAAGGCTGGCCTAACGTCAGCGCCAAGTAAGCGCATTCGAAATACATTTAATGCTTGTCGTTCGATGTCAACTTCACCCATGTACACGACGCAATCCATTCCAAATAATGCTGCTGCTGTGGCTGTAGCTACTCCATGTTGTCCCGCCCCAGTTTCTGCCACTAAGCGAGTTTTTCCCATACGTTTTGCCAATAAGGCTTGGCCTAATACATTGTTAATTTTGTGAGAACCAGTGTGGTTGAGGTCTTCCCTTTTAAGTACCACCTCAAAACCTAGTTCTTCCGATAGTCGTTCGCATTTAGTCAGGGGTGATGGTCGACCGGCATAATCTTGAAGTAGCGCATCAAGTTCTGTGCGGAATTCAGCGGAACCCCAAGCTTCTCTGAATGATTTTTCTAATTCCTGACATGCCGGAACAAGTGTTTCGGGGACAAACATTCCACCAAATTGTCCAAATCGTCCGAGTTGTGTTGGTTCATTCATCGCCATGTTGAATCTTGCTCCCAGTCGTAAGGTTCTTCAGTATCAACTTCATTATTATTCAAATCAGCTATATCGCGCCCACTTTTCTTAGCTACTTGTATGAAGGATCGAACTAGAATCGGGTCTTTAACTCCGGGAGATCGCTCTACACCAGATGAAACATCAACACCCCACGGTTTCACTTTCCTAATTCCTTCACTCACATTTTCGGGAGTAAGTCCACCCGCTAGGATAAGTGGTACCCCTGGTGGTCCATTCTCTGCCATCTGCCAGTCGAATACTTCACCAGCACCTGGTACTTCCGAATCAACTAAGATCGCGTCTGCCTGAAAATCAGCTGCTGCATAGAATGCTTCAGACCCAGCTGTAACAGCCTTAAAAACTGTCCGTACTTCCTTTTTAACGATTTTGACATTTGATGGCGATTCTGTGCCATGTAGTTGAGCTGCCATCAATCCCGTTTCGTTTATTATTTTGATAACTCTTTCAGGAAGTTCATCTTTGAAAACCCCGACTGTAAGAATGTCATTTGGTAAGCGTCTGACTATGTCAGCTACTTTTGAAACTGGAATTTTTCGTTTCGAAGGCGCAAAAACAAAACCTATTGCATCTGCTCCAACAGCAACAGAAAGCAGAGCATCTTCTTCATTTGTGATTCCGCAGATTTTTACAAACACAATTTGACGTTATCGGAAATTATGTCAGTACGTGGAATTTACAGTTTCTTCAATTCCCTAACTATCTTGCTAGGGCTTTCTGCTGTGACCAAAGCTTCACCGATAAGCACTGCATCATAACCTGCTTCAGAAAGTGCCTCAGCATCTGAGGAATTTCTTATTCCACTTTCTGCTACTTTAATTACTGTTTCTGGAATATCTTGAATGACTCTTATCGCTCTTGTTTGGTCAACTTGAAATGTCTTTAAGTCTCTTTGGTTTACCCCAATGAGCGTAGCTCCAATTTGCAAAGCGATTTCTATTTCTCGTTCATCATGTGTTTCTACCAGTGCATCAATACCTAATTCATCTGCTAGCTGATGCAGATCCTGGAGAAGTCTTTTATCTAGAGCAGAAACTATTAGGAGAACACAATCTGCACCCATTATTCTTGCATCGCAGATATCTCTAAGGTCAACAGTGAAGTCTTTTCTTAAAATCGGAAGGCTGCTCGCCTCTTTAGCTGATTTTAAATCTGTTTCAGATCCCCAGAAATGCTC
>JACERY010000042.1 GCA_013912105.1 Acidimicrobiales bacterium
TGAGCTTTCAGGTTCGCTTGCTTCTTTAATTATCTCTGACATCCTGTCCATAAGAGAATCACATTCTTGATGGGAAAAGAAATTAGGCAGGGTTAAGACCCCGTTCTCAGTAAACGAGCTCATCTGTTGTTTAGTCAGCATACTCCATGCACCCTTTAGGTTTGCCCTCGGCGGTATATCTGCCCATTCGCTGCAGGCATCCGTAACCGTTGAGCAAAGAAAATTAGAACAACAATAACTATTACATATGGAAGAATGTTTACCCACCAGTCAGGTACGGTGTCGCTATAGAAATACCAGAAAGCAGACCCAGTCGCTAAAGTGAAGGCGATAACGCCGTCAGATGTTTTCTTATTGCGTAGCGCCCAAATTGCTACCCCGGTTAACGCGATAGCATTAACCAAAAGTAGTGCGTGAGAAGCGAATCCATCAAGATCTCTAAGTCCAAGACCAAATGGATAGCCAAAAATAAGCGCACCTGCAAGAATCCCGCTCGGCCTCCAATTGCCGAATATTAAAGCAGCTAAACCTATGAACCCTCTTCCACTGCTTCCTCCCTCTTGGTAGATTCCTGATAATTCTGTAGTGATGAAGGCCCCACCTAAGCCAGCTAACCCTCCACCGATAGAAACAGCGAGATACTTGTACCAGTAAATATTGATGCCTTGTGATTCTCCAGCCCAAGGATCCTCGCCGCTTATTCGAACACGCAGCCCAAACCGAGTTTTCCATAAAATCCAAGTGCTCAGTGGTACAAGAGCTATAGCAATTACGGTGGCCCATGAGACGCGGGTGCAAAGACCCAGAAGAACGCTTCCTACGTCGCTTAACCAAGGGATGTCAGCATCTCGCATGGTTCTAAATAAATTAGGTGTGCCCCAACCTCCAGCTAAGAAAGGCAACGTGAGCTCCCCAGCGCTTTCCACACGAGGGGATTGCGTAATCGATCCACCTTGGTATTGAGTAAAAATCTCAGATGATAAAAAACGAGCAGCAAAAGGCGCCAAAATATTTATAGCGACCCCAGAGATAATGTGATCAACTCCAAACCCGACCGTGGCTATAGCATGAAGAAGCCCTCCGATCGCACCTCCAATTGCTCCTATCAGCAGCCCCCAATATGGCCCGTAATTAAACGCTCCCCAAGCGCCAAACCACATTCCTAGAATCATCATTCCCTCAAGGCCAATATTTATGACTCCGGCTCTTTCAGAGAAAAGTCCTCCTAGTCCTGCTAGAAGAATTGGAACACACCAACGTAACATCGCTTGAGAAGTGCTAGTCGCTGTCAATCGGCTAGTTTCATTTTGTCCTAGTTCTTGGACAAGGGTCAGGATAAGAATTCCAAAGACTGCGAAGAAAGGCCATCTAGCCCATGCCGGCATTTTTGAGATTTGAGAAATTGATAGCCTCATGACGTAGCATTCCCTGACAAAGCATCTCCAGCTTGTTTAGCTTCTTCTCTTAGTCTGTAACGCTGCACAACTTCATAAGAGATAACAGCAGCGAGCAGAATAATTCCCTGCATTATATAAACGATTTCTCTTGAGGCAGATCCAGTAATTTGGAGTACTCCCGATGAAATATCAAGGAATGCAAAGACTAAAGCTGCAATAGCAATCCCCCCAGGGTGGTTTCTTCCAAGAAGCGCAACTGCAATCCCTGCAAAACCTAACATGCTTACGAAGTTTGGGTTGTAGCTACCAAGTTTGGCCACTTCAGCCATGCCAACTAATCCTGCAGCCATACCTGATAAGACCATAGCTCCTAAAACCATTCGCTTATCTTTTACACCGCCCGACCGCGCCGCGAATGGATTAACACCACTGGACCGGAGGTCAAATCCGAATCTTGTTCGATTAATAATGATGTGATAGACGATACCTACCGCTACAGCTACTAGCAGAAAGCCAGTCAATTCCTTACCTTTTGTTATTTCGCGAGTGAAGATTTCAAGCCAACTATTGATATTAGGCATGATTCCAGATTCAGGAATCTTCTCTGTTCCGACTCTAGTGGCCGAATCAATTTGAATTCCTCCGCCTGCCTGCCATTCTTTGACGAGAAATGCAATAAGCCCTGAAATAGCAATAGCATTTAGCATGATTGTTGAGATAACTTCATTTACCCCGCGTGTTACTTTAAGAACTCCAGCTATGCCTGAATAAGCACCACCAACAGCCATAGCGACGATTAGCATCAAGCCGATATGGAAGACAGGTGGGAGTGTGACGAGTGCGCCGATGTAAGCGGCAAATAGAGCTGCGAGCCGATATTGACCCTCAACGCCAATATTGAATAAATTCATCTTGAACCCGATAGCTGCCGCTACTCCCGAAATGTATAACGGTGTTGCGCGGTTAAGAATGTCGACTTGGATTTCTAGCTGGCTTCCATATTCAATCATGTCTGCGTAGGCATTTATGGGGTTACTCCCAGCGATAACTAGGAAAATCGAAGATGCTATAACTGCAAAAACTAAGGCGGCAGTAGGTGCCGCTAGGGCAAGAGCTATTGACCTGATGTTAGTTTTCATGTTGGTGCTCCTGAACAGAACTGCCCGTCATATATCCACCAAGATCTCGAGCTGAAATATTATTTGGATCCAATTTCGCAACAATTTTCCCACGGAACATAACGTATATAACATCGGATAAACCAATTAGTTCATCTAGGTCAGCTGAAATCAATAAAGTTGCTAAGCCATCGGACCTAGCATCTTTGATTTGTCCCCAAATTGCTGCTTGAGCACCTACATCAATTCCTCTAGTGGGGTGAGACGCTATTAGAACAGTTGGGTTCGATAGGAGTTCTTTCCCTACCAAAAGTTTCTGCTGATTTCCTCCGGACAGCGCATGTGCCGCCACTTCTATATTCGGTGTGCGCACATCAAATTCGTCGCAGATTTCTTCTGTCCTTCTTCGCGAACCTTTCCTGCTAAAAAACCAATTTCGCAACCCAGTTGCAAATGGGGACCTAGTTTGAGATCCAAGTGCAGCGTTTTCCCATAAGGGCGCTGTTAAGAGAAGACCTTCGTGCTGTCGGTCTTGAGGTATATATCCCAAGCCGTTCTCACGCCGGTGCCGAACGTCGCTCTTAGTTATTTCTGACTCAGATAGGAATACCTTACCCGAGCTAATCAATTGTGTTCCTAGGATCGCACCGACTAATTCGTGTTGCCCATTTCCTTCAACACCAGCGATACCTACAATCTCGCCCTTGTGAACATCCAACGTTACGTCATCGACAATGATACGCTCATCTTCACCTCGAATAGTAACGTTTTCAACTCCTAATCCTATGCTCGAAGTGACAGAAGAGTCTTCTGTTGAGGGCGATGGCAA
The DNA here is from genome assembly GCA_013912105.1 of Acidimicrobiales bacterium. Taxonomy (GTDB): domain Bacteria; phylum Actinomycetota; class Acidimicrobiia; order Acidimicrobiales; family UBA8592; genus UBA8592. The sequence continues at coordinate 3,345 of JACERY010000042.1, forward strand.
TTCTGAACCGACCATCAGTTCGGCAAGTTCCTCAGCAGTAATGTTATTTGCTGGAACACTAGTAACTGTTTTCCCAGAGCGAAGCACAGTAATTGTGTCCGCTATTTCAAGGACTTCATTAAGTTTATGGTCAATAAAAATAATAGTGGTTCCATTTTCCTGCAGTTCTCGGATGTTCCTGAATAACTCTTCAACTTCATGAGGCACTAGAACAGCGGTAGGCTCATCGAGAATTAATATATTAGCGCCCCTATATAAAACCTTTATTATCTCAACACGTTGTCTTTCTCCAACTTCAAGAGTTTCTAATAGTTCCATAGGTTCAACAGTGAGTCCGTAAGCTTCCGAGACAACGTTTAGGTGGTCACGAGCCTTTTGGAAATTAAGCACACCTCCAGGTTTGGTAGGTTCTGACCCCAAGATGACGTTCTCTAGAACACTTAATTGATCTGCCAGCATAAAATGCTGGTGGACCATTCCAATCCCAGCCTTAATGGCTTCTACCGGTGAGGTAAAGCTTATGGTTTCACCGTTTACTTTCATTTCGCCAGCATCGGGTTGGATCATCCCGTAAAGAATTTTCATTAGGGTAGATTTTCCAGCTCCATTTTCCCCACAGATAGCATGAATTTCACCTTGTTTTACTACAAGATTAATGTCGTCATTAGCGATAACACCAGGAAATGATTTGGTAATCCCAGATAGTTCAACTGCAGTATTCACGATAACTCCCAGACAAATGAGACCGGTCCAACTTGCCTTAACTTATTTATTAGTTAAGGAGTTGGACCAGTCCCAAGTGTAATTTAATTTTTTATTTCTAGATTAGTAATCTGTTGGATCTCTAGAAACAGTGATGTCACCACCAACAATTTGTGCCTTAAAGGCCTCTAGTTGATCAACGATGTCATCAACATAACCACCAGAGGTCGCATAACCCACGCCACCATTCTCAAGTGAGTACGTTACCTGACCTGCTGACCAGTTTCCTGTGATGTGTGATTCGATAGCTAAGTAAATTCCGCTTCCAACTTCTTTAAGCATTGAGGAAAGCACATGAGGCTTTAGAGCATCATCGACAACGTTGTGCTGATCGAAATCAACACCGATTGCCCATACTTTTGAGCCTTCAGAATCACTATGCTCTTTGGCAGCTTGGAATAAGCCTGCCCCTGTTCCACCGGCAGCGTGATAGACAATATCAGCGCCATCTTCAAACATTGCAAGTGCGATTTCTTTACCGCGGTCAGGTGCGTTAAATCCATCAAAGTCCGGAGCTTCAGTTACATACTGTGACAGGATTTCAATATTTGGATTAACAGCTTTTGCTCCAGCGATGAATCCAGCTTCAAATGGCTCAATTCCGCCGTAACAGCAGACGCCACCGATGAAGCCAATCTTGTCAACACCAGTCTTGAGTGCTGCTGCAGCTCCTACTAGGAACGATCCTTCTTGCTCAGCAAAAGTTAGACCAGCAATATTGTCGGCTAAGGGTCCACCAGTTCCGAAGTCAATCATTGCACTGTCAACCACAGCAAAGTTGGTGTCTGGGTTAACCCCAGCAACAGTTTCAGCATCGCCAGCAAACAGGAATCCGACTCCAATAACTAGGTCACTTGAATCGGCAGCAAGTTGAAGAAGTTCAGCTCGGTTAGATCCGTCATCGTTTGGTGAGGCTTCAGTAAATGAAATACCCAAAGAGCATTCCGCTCGTGCGATACCTTCATAGGCTGAATCATTGAATGATTGGTCTCCTCGTCCACCAATATCGTAAACAAGTCCGATACTTACACCAATTTGGTCAACACAGAGATCATCGCCTGAGAAACCAATTGAAGGGTCAATGTATTCGTTCGTGTAGATATCTGCAGTTGTTATTCCGCCGGTGTCAATACCAGCTTCAGACATGATGTCGATTATTGATTGAACTCGACTTTCTTCCATGTCACCAACTGTGTCGTTGGGTCCATTTCCTACTAGGCCTAGTTGTTTCTGGGCATTAACTGAGAAATCAGCTAGTCCTTCGCTGTATACCCAAAAGCTTCCAAAGGTATCAACTGCATCAATAATGATTGCATTTGCTGTTGAAGGATCTTTTACGAAGCTTACGACAGCTCTTTGGATAAGTGGTACGAGAGCTGTTAAGCAGCTATCAAGTTCAGCTTTTTCTGCTGAACGGATACCAATAGTTTGAGAATAAACAGGGAAACCTGCATCATGAAGGAGTTGAAGCTTCACGGGCTTACCCCAGTCGGTGAAAACATTTTCGTAGTCATATGGCTCAGCCGATGCGAAACCTTGTTGAGCGATCGCTCCACCGTTGGCGATGAAGTTCGCTGGTCCACCATCATAAGAAGGATCGACTTGACCTGCTGACCACATGCCCTGGGCAACGAATACCTCGGCGAAAACGCCACCAGCAAAGACGCTGATTGTAATACCTTGGTCTCCAAGGTCTTTAAGCGTATTCACGTCTGGGTATGTTGCAGGGTCCCACATAACCATTTGTGGGTTTTTCTCTAGTGGTGCAACAACTGAAAGCATAGGCGCACTCGAAAAGAATGTGACCTGAGCTTCGGTATTGGCATAGCCAAGAGTGATCGAATCATCGGTGTACATGTAACTAGCTACAGGTGAGAACCCGATAGCTGGTCCACCAGTGCGGACCTCAAGCCCGATTCCTGTGTCTGTATCTCCATCATGCAAGGTTCCTGAAACAATTAGATTCTCAGAATCAATTGTGTAGGCGCCACTGCCGAAGAGTTCGTACATTGCTCCGTGTTCTGATTCTGGGAACCAGTCTGTCTGGATCACCATAGGATCCGGACAGGTGCTTAGGTCACCAGCATCAGCTGCTTCTTCACTTGAACTACTTGAACTTTCGCTGCTACTGCTACTACTAGAACTTTCACTCGAACTTCCGCTACTGCTGGCATCATCATCGTCTCCGCCACAAGCGGCGGCGACCATACCAAAAATAGCGAGAAGGGCGAGAATCAACTTCCATTGTTTACGCATTTTTCCCTCCACGTAATAAGACAGCCGGTATTTTTTCCGACTAGCGAACCAACCTAGTCGTGTTCGAGCATTCGTGCCTATCAAACTAAGAAAAGTTTATTAACATTGTGTTTCAAGGAATATCACTACCTTGACTTAGATAATAACAGTTATTATTATTAGGTCTAGGAGGGGTTGTGCCGAAGAGAATTGATGAAGATCGTCTGATAGCAGCAGCAGTTGAAGTTTTTGCTGAACGTGGCTACGACGGTGCTGGGGTGGCTGAAATAGCGCGAAGAGCGGGCGTTACCACAGGAGCAATTTATAGTCGGTATTCAGGAAAATCAGAACTCCTTCTAGAAGCATTAGATCTCTCGTTCGTAGCACACTTAGAAGCTATTCTTTCTACATCAGCGGGCTCTTCACCCACAGATATCCTTTCCAGGCTTGGTTCAGATCTTCTCCAGAAACATGGCGGATACGATGCGCTATTCCTCGAAGCAATAGTAGCTAGTAGGCGAGATAACGAGCTATCTGAAATGCTAAGCCGACGCCTTGAGGATGAAGGGATGCGAGTGGAAAAGCTAATCGAAGAAGCAAAAACCGATGGGCATTTCGATAAAACAATCGATACAACTGCAATAGTTACCTTTATTCAAGCCGTGAGCCTTGGCTTCACAATTTTTCGCTCGCTCAATACACCAATGCCAGACTCTGATGAATGGCAGGTTGTTGTAGATCGAGTTATCTCATCAGCACTACCAACTTTGACAGGAGTTAAATAATGACAACAACACAACCTCGGACAGATCAAGAAATTCTTGGAAGAACTGCTATGGACGACGTCGATTCAATAGCTGAATTCAATCCAGACCCCGATGAAGTGATTCATGCTGTTCAAGATCAAGCAGAAGCTCTCTTTACGTGGGACTACTCAAAGGGATCAAGGCCACGGCTAGACAAGCTATACGAAAAAGCAAAAACATCACAATGGAATGCACAAACAGACCTTGACTGGTCCATTGAAGTAGATCCTCTCAAAGCTTTTAGTATCTTTACTGAGTCTTCCAATGTTAATACAGGCCATTGGACTGAGCACCCTAATTCTCCAGCAAAAAACTGGAGCGATAAGGAATGGGATGAGTTCAGCATTGAATCCTTTGCCTGGCGATTGTCTCAATTTAAACACGGAGAGCAAGGCGCGTTGCTTTGTACAGCGAAAATTGTAGAAACTGTGCCATGGATTGACGCAAAATATTACGCAGCAACGCAAGTAGTTGATGAGGCCCGACACGTTGAAGTGTTCGAAAAATACATTGACGAAAAAATTGGAGTCAGGTACCCAGTTAATCCACATCTGCAACTCCTCCTTGACGACATCATTAATGACAGCCGTTGGGATATGACATATCTAGGAATGCAAATAATGGTTGAAGGGTTAGCCCTTGCAGCCTTTGGACTTATGCACCAAGTTACGACAGAACCACTGCTCAAAAAACTACTTCGATACGTGATGAGCGACGAAGCTCGCCATGTTGCCTTCGGAGTTTTGAGCCTTCAAGAGATATATCAAGATATGACGACCAGCGAAATTAGGGAGCGCCAAGAATTTGCTTTTGAAGCAGGTATAAGGATGCGTGACAGACTTCTTCAACAAGAGGTATGGGACAGAATGGGTGTAGATGTCAAACAAGCCGTTAAGCATGGCCTCGATGCACCTGCAGAAGATGACATTTTCAATCAATTGCTCTTTGCAAAGATCGTTCCAAATTGCCGAAAACTTGGACTGCTTGATGCCGGAGATGGTTGGCTACGTGAAAAATTTACTGAGATTGGCGTCATAGAGCTAGAACACCTCGAAGACACAGGTGAGGAATACCAATCATTTTCGTTAGATGATGATGAAACGCTCTCCGCAGCAAAAAGCTAATCGGAGCTGGGAAGATAACTCAAAAGCTGTTGAAAAGTCTGAGTTAGAACATAATCAAATTAAAAAACCGAGCCACCGTTTCAGGGCAGAGACAGAGCTTCATCAGTTAAACTGTTAACCAGCCCAACTATCTGAGAAGCTCATACGAGCAGATTAAGAGTTTCGGCCTAGATTAGGCTTCCGTCCATGGTTTGCTTTTTTTCGCCTAGCATTAGCTTTCTTTTTCTGTGTTCTTTTTGACATCGGTCCTCCGAATTCAATACCACCATATCGTAAGGTTCCACAACTACCGACATCAGGCGCTACCCTCGCATAAATGGAAAAGTTTGGATTTGTCGGTCTACCGAACGCGGGAAAGTCATCCCTATACAATGCCCTTACAGGTGGTTCTGCTTTAGCTGCCCCATATGCCTTTGCTACCACCGACCCGAATATCGGTGTAGCAAAAGTTCCCGATGAGCGTCTTGAGCTTTTAACGCAAATGAGTTCATCTAAATCTTCAGTGAATGCCAGTGTTCAATTCACTGATATCGGTGGGCTCGTAGAAGGAGCAAGTCAGGGAGAGGGCTTGGGAAACCAGTTTCTTGGGAACATCAGAGAGGTCGATGCAGTAGTTTACGTTCTTCGCGCTTTTGAAGACGAAGATGTGCCAGGAATTCCAGATCCGCTAGAACAGTTACGAATTCTCGAACTAGAGCTGACATTGGCAGACCTTGAGTCAGTAGAAAAACATGCAACAAAAAGAATAAAAGCAGCGCGACTCGACAAATCACTTGCTCAAGAAGTTGAAGCTCTTGAGAAAGCACTACAGGTGCTTTCAGACGGGAGCCCCTTATACCGAGGTGGCATGAATCAGGATGAGCTAGATATTCTGCAGCCTTATTTTTTTCTTACTGGTAAACCCGTGATGGCAATCGTCAATATTGGAGATGAACAGCTGCATAATCAAGAAGCAGCGGAAAAAGTATCATCAGAACTTGGAGAGAATGCCGATGTCATAAGCGTGTGTGTGCAATTAGAGGCTGAAACAAGCCAGCTTCCTATGGAAGAAAGAGCTGAAATACTTGAAGGTTTTGGGCTTGGAGATGGAGCTCTACCTCGCTTTATTCAACGCGCATATCACATCCTAGGTTTAAGAACTTTCTTAACTACGGGCGAAAAGGAAAGCCGCGCTTGGACTTTTCGCTCGGGTTCAACAGCTCCCGAAGCAGCTGGGCGAATACATACAGACTTCCAAAGAGGCTTTATCCGTGCTGAAACGAT
>JACERY010000043.1 GCA_013912105.1 Acidimicrobiales bacterium
AACTCTTTATGAAATATCTAGAGGTTCACACTGTTGAGGAGCTCAGAGAAGTCAAAACAGAAGACATTCTTGAAGCACAGAAATACGTTGAGGAAAACTCTAGCGAGTTTATGCCAGTTGGGCAGTTGCCTTTTTATCCATCAATAACAAATGAACTACTGGTAGACCACCCAATTGCATTATTTACTCAAGAAGGAATTGGTGCAGAGATCCCTCTCCTAACTGGAACAAATACAGACGAAACAACCTTATGGGGAACTAACCAGATACCTGAAGAGAAACTCCACAAATGGTTAAAGAATTATGTCAATGACCCAGCACACTTTATAGAAGCAGTACAAGAAGACAGGGGAGACATTACAGCAGGAGAAACTGCTGTCGCTATCTCAACCGATCATACTTTTCGTATTCCAGCAATACAAATGGCCGAATCTAGACAAAAGCATGGCGGAAAAACGTGGATGTATGAATTTGACTGGAAAAGTAAAGCCTTCAATGGTGCACTTGGTTCCTGCCATGCGTTAGAGATCCCATTTACATTTGGGACCTTAGATGCCAAAGGAACAGAATTATTCCTCGGCACATCTGAACTTCCCAATCATGTTGGGGACAAAATGCATGCATCATGGGCTTCATTTATTCGCGAAGGTAATCCAAGCACGGAAGCATTAGGCCAATGGCCCACATACCATATTGCAGACAGAAAAGTAATGCGATTTACCGACGAGACAACTCTTATCGATGACCCCTGGCCTGCAGCACGTAAATCATGGGAAGGTCACCGCTAGCTAAGACCGAAGAATTGGCCGAGTTAAACAGGTAGGACCCCCCTCACAGGGAATGCAAAGCTCGTCACCATTAAACAAAGAAACGGAACAACCGGATTCAATCATCAAACGGTGAGTTTCTGGGAAACCATGAATTGCTATAACTTTACGAGGTTCAGTAGCTAAAACATTTAAAGACAATCCAAGACTTTCTTCAAATTCACTTTCAGAAGCTTCTATAAGGTCAAAACCAAATTCACCCATCAATTCTTCAAGCCCATCAGGAAGCAAAGGTTTAAAAACAAGAGCTAAGTCATTATCAAGCGGACTAACCAAAGACATTAAATGTAAACAAGCATCGGGCCCTTTATAAAATGGAAGATCAAACTGTATAACTTCAACACCTTCCGCTGAAACGATGTCACGTAACTGCGAGATACCAGCATCATTACTACGGAATCCTTTTCCGACAGCTAACGTCGCTTCATCAAGCCAAAAGCAATCCCCACCTTCAAGAGTTCCCGGAGATTCAATCTGACCGATAATAGGGATACCAGAACGTTCATAAAACCGGCGGTGAACATCAATTTCACCTAAGCGTTTCTCTTTTCCAGGTCGCAAAAGAACTGAACCAGAGCCAAGCATGAAAGAAGGGTCATATGTAAAAATAGAGTCAGCTAAAGCATCATCAGTATCGTCAAACCAAAGAATTTCCGCGCCTGCAGCCTCTAATAAAGTAACAAAATGAGCGTATTGATTTAGAAGGCCCTCCTGATTTAGCGGTTTTGAATAATTCCACTCCTTATTATCTGCTGAAAGGATCGCTGAAGGTCGGCGAATCGCAACCTTGCGTAGTTTCCCCGACATTGAATTCACACCAAATTCAGAAATCATTGAACATCTACTCATTCCCCTGAACACGGAAAAGCTTCTCAGAATCAGATACTAATAAATTCTGAACATCGGCAACTCGTAAACTTGTGCAGAATTCTCCATGTAGATTAGCGACAGTCATTTCATGAACCAGCTCAGGGTCATAATCGACACCATCAGGTCCAATACGGTTCGTTGTCGCACATCCTGCAGGGAGTAAATAGGTATCGTAACCCATGTTCCCCGCCATCCTGACAGTTGTTTCAACACACATATTTGTAAAGAAACCAGCAACAACCAAACGGGTAATGCCGCGATCCGAAAATTCTTCATGGAGATGTGTTCCTACAAACCCACTGTTCACATTTTTCACTACGGCAATATCATCCTCGCCGACTACAAATCCTGGTTTTAACTCACCTGAAGGCAAACTCAATTTAAGCGGCGAATCCTCTTCAACCGAATCGTGAAGAGTGAAAGCCACTTGCAAACCGCAAGTACGCCATGCAGAGAGAACGTCAAGCATCACATTTTCCGCGTTAATGTTATTTCTTCGGCCTGTGCTTCCACCCCAGTGAGTAAGGTCGTCAACTCCTACCTGAACATCTATAAGCAATAAAGCTGTATCAGAATCAAAACGGTTGATCATCTTCGGAGGATAACAGTCATACAAATAGCTTCCAAACAGTGTCTTCTATCTAAATTAAACAATTCGTCAAATATCATCTACAGTTCAGCAAAGGAGAGGAAACAATATGGAAGACGCGTTACAAGAGATTCTAGACCGGCAAGAAATCATTGACTTAACAATTGCCTATGGCTGGCTATTGGACCATGGACCAAGAGAACGTTTAGATACTGTTTTTACTAAAGATGCAGTATGCGATTACAGAGGTCTCATAATAGATGGATTACCCGCAATCATAGAGAAAGTAACCGATGCACTGGGTTCGTTAGATGCATCTCAACATATTGTGAGTAATCAACAAGTTACTATTGACGGAGACACTGCTACCTGTAGATGCTATCTCCATGCACAACATACTCTCAGAGGAACTGAAGGCGGAGATAATTTTATTGTTGCTGGAAGGTACGATGACAAGTTAGTAAGAACCCCTGACGGGTGGAGAATAACTTTTCGAAAACTGAGCGGAGACTGGACTGAAGGAAACCCTAACGTCCGCAAACCCTCTTGAGGTACGCTATTAGTACTTCTCCCCAGAGATGCTCTTGGGAATGGTTATTAGAAGTTTGGAAACGCGCAGACGACCTAGAGATATTTGAATCTGGCTGGACTTTTGATCATTTCTATCCACTCTTTGGGGATTCCACCGAAGATTGTCTTGAAGGGTGGATTACATTAACCGCATTGCTTCAAGAAACGAAAAGGATTAGAGGCGGCGTTCTTGTTACTGGAATGCTTTACCGACACCCAGCCTTACTCGCCAATATGGCCTCTACGCTCGACATCACCTCTAACGGCAGATTAGAACTTGGAATAGGGGCTGGCTGGAATGAAGAAGAATGCGAAGCGTATGGGTTTGATCTTGGAACAATGGAAGACCGGTTCGACCGTTTTGAAGAGGGTATGGAAGTCTTAACTATGCTCTTATCACAAGAACAGTCAAATTTTGCAGGGAATTGGTATTCACTAAAGGACGCTATGAATAACCCTAAAGGGCCTCAGAGTCCCCTACCTATTTGCGTAGGAGGTGGGGGATTAAAAAGAACAATACCCGCTGCAGTGCGTCACGCACACCATTGGAATTATGGAACACAAACTATGTCGCTCACCGACTTCAAAATGCGCCATAAAGTTTTTCTCCAAGCTTGCGCAGAAGCAGAACGCGACCCAAACGAGATTCTTATTTCAACAATGCTTCGGTTCGATGGTGATATTAAAGCAACCATTCGACAAGCTGAAGAATACGAAGAAGCCGGTGTTTCTCTCGGGATTATCTCAATTCCTAAGGATAAACCACCCGAAACCGTCGAAGAGATAGCTCAAGGGTTATCAAAAATATAAAAAGATGGCGATAAATCCCACCCTCCGATGGAGCATAAAAGGATTTTCTGGTCAATAATTGAAACATGACTGATATTGAAACGTTCACAACAGAAGCTCGGGCATGGCTGGACGCCAATGCAGAATTGCGAAGTAGGAATGATAGCGGGCAAAGAGAGCTCGTTTGGGGAGAAGGGGAATTCAGCGTTTCTGTATTCCATAACCTTTCATTTGAGGAAGAAAAGGCAATTATTGATGACGCTAGAGCATGGACACAAAAGAAAGCGGAAGTGGGCTATCACAAAATAACGTGGGAACCAGAATTTGGTGGAATGGGGCTAACTAAGGAACACGAGAAAGCCTTTTTCAAACTTGAAAGTGAATACGATACTCCAGGCGGTCATGAAACTCACAGTGTTACAACTCACTTAATGGCTTCTTCAATAAGAATTTTAGGCACGGAACAGCAAAAAGAGGATTGGGTTAAAGAATGGGCAAGCGCTCGTGAAATGTGCTGCCAATTGTTTTCAGAACCTGCCGCTGGATCAGATCTAGCAAGTGTCGCGACCAAAGCCGATAAAGATGGAGATGAATGGATTCTCAACGGCCAAAAAGTATGGAGTTCCGGAGCCCAATTCTCTGAGTGGGGAATGGCAGTCTGCAGAACAGACAGTGACCTTCCAAAACATAAAGGGATAACAGTTTTTGTCATCCCAATGGACGCACCTGGCGTAGAGATACGTCAAATACGCCAAATGAGTGGCGGTACTTCATTCAATGAAGTTTTCCTCACAGACGTAAGAGTCCCTGATGCACACAGAATTGGTGATATCGGTGAAGGGTGGAAAGTAGCACTTACTGTGCTCGGCTTTGAACGAGAAAGCAGCAACGGAAGTTCAAGAGTCGGCGGTAATTGGGCTCAAGCTAAAGGACTAGCCCAATACCTAGAACTAACTAAAGATCCTATAATGAGAGACGAATTAGCGAGACTCTATACCCAGTACCGAATAATGATCCTTAATGGCCAACGAATTGCAGCGCAGACAAAAGCAGGTCAACCTCCAGGACCTGAAGGTTCTATTTCGAAAATGATCTGGGTTAAGTCGATGAATCTCATGAGCGATGTCGTTTCAAAAATGCTTGGAGCCAGAATGACTGCTGACACTGGTGAATGGGGAACTTACGAGTGGAATGAACATTTACTTGGAGCTCCCGGTTATCGAATAGCCGGAGGGTCAGATGAAATACAAAGAAATATAGTCGGAGAAAGAGTGCTTGGATTACCCGGCGAACCTCGCGTCGATAAAAGCATTCCATACAAAGACGTACTCAAATAACTTTCGCCCAAGAGATCAAAATTTTATAAGGAGCTCGTATGGAAAAAAAACATAGTGTCTCAAAAGAGATAGCAGCGAGCCCAACAAAAGTTTGGGAACTCATTACTGACTTACCAAGCATGGGACGTTGGTCACCTGAAAATGATGGTGGTAAGTGGGTAAAAGGCTCAAAAGGAGCTGAACTCGGAGCAAGGTTTATTGGAAAAAACTCGTGGGAAGGAAAATCATGGTTAGCGCCCGTGAAGATAACTGAATTTAATGAACCAGACCGTTTTGCTTTTAAGATGCGGTTCCCGCTAATTGGTGGTTCCGATTGGAGCTTTGACATTGCACCAACTCCAGATGGGTGCAAAGTAACTCAGACATGGATTGATAAGAGAAGAAAAGCTCTAGTTTACATAGGCGGGAAAGTAAGCGGAGTGGATAATCGTTCCTCCCACACCCGAATGACAATGGAAAAAACCTTAGATAACCTTGCCGAAGAGCTTGAAAGCTGAAAGCTTTATACCTGAAGGTCAAGCCCTAACAAGTCATTTATACGACGCGCCCATTCCCAGGCCATAGGGCGTTTCTTCGAAACCTGCTTTGCTAATTCTCTTGCTTTAGGGTGTCCGCCTCCAACGATCGCTACTTGCGTTGAGCAACGAGGACTGCCGTGCGACCCATATAGGTCATCAAGCCAAGGACCAAAAACATGACCAGGTTTTCCCCACACGAGATTATTATGCTCATCAAGAATAACTGCATCTTCTACCTCAGGAATCATTCGCAAATCATCTAAAGAAGGACCATCTAAAACGAGTGCGGCTGTTCCCTCACACTCAACAATGCCCGGCAAACCTCTCTTGTTTAATTCGTCACCAAGCTCAAAACCATACTCAACTACAAATTCTTGGTCATGGTCACTTACTGCAATCACAACGGTGTCTTCCCAATCAGGCTTTAACATATCTAGGAAATCACCTAACGTACTATCCGTTTTTTTTATCCGAGCCTTAGTTTCATCAGAGTCAGGTCCATGAATATGGCAGACAGTGTCTGGCTCATTGAAATGAACAAAACTCAAAGAAGCTGACACAAGATCAATAGCCTCAACAGCTTCAAGAACTGCTGAATCAGCAGCATACCTAAATTCATCTAAAGCAACATCAATCCGTTTACCTTCTGGAGGCCAAATTCTAGAAGACTCTTCAGCTCCCATAACCCCAATCAAGTGATGATCTCCGACAACGGTGACACACTCAAGACCACATCGTTTAGCCGCTTTAAACAACGTGTCTCCTTGAGGTCCTATCTCTGAAGAAATCGTAAACTGTTCTCCGTCCCAAACACGGTTTGTGAAAATTTTATGAGATTCTGGAAGTCGGCCAGTCGCAAAAGTGGCATGGTTCGGATAAGTCGCTGTCGAGAGAACAGATTTACCTCCCGAAGCATTCCATCCACCCTCAGAAAGTAGATTCCAAAGGTTAGGGGTCCACTCACTAGAGACAAGATGATTAGGCAAAGCATCAATGATAATAAAGACCACTCTCATAATGGCATCCCATACCTACTCACGTGATTCAAAATACAGCTTCAAACGAGTCTTTGCTTCTTCTACATGAGAGTTAAAAGCAGTTTCTAGAGGGCGTGACCAAAATTTCCCTCCATATGAAACGGTAAGAGCTACTTTGGTGTTTGCATCATCCAAGGAACTACAAGAAACTTCAAGATCCCAAGATGAATGCTCTTTGCCGTCAACTTCTGAACGAGAAAAGCAAACTGATCTTCCAAGATGTTCCGAGGATTTGACCATTCGCAATTTTTTCATCCTAGCGAAAGGACCTAATTGCGACCGGAGAACCACAATCCAACTTTGATCTTCACCTTGAATTTCAACCTTCTCAATAGAATCAATGAAGCTAAGCCATTCCGTATACGTCTCTAAATCACGCAAAGCTGTGAATACATTATCTGGAGAGCTCGCAACAGTTAGTTCAATAGTTTGCCTCATATCGATGAACTCATAAATTAAATCTTCCCACAAAGCTTTAAGGATGTGACAATCAACATCAACCCTCTAGCCTAAACAGTGTGCAATCAAAAACATTTAACCTCAAATCTAACGATTTCGAGATCTCTGAAACTAGGCACGATTTCTTCTGGTCATCAAAAAAAGTAACGCTTACTGGTCTAGGGGAAGCTCAGAGAATTCAAGTGCAACCTCTAAATCAACTGCAACCGCAATCACAAATATTTGATGAGATCGAAACTATTAATCTCACAAACAAAGATTATCTTCCAGCGGAAGGCCCCTGTGCTTTCGCTGCTTTCCCTTTTGACCCAACTTTGCATGCAGAAATCATAATTCCACGGATACTTTTAGGTGAACACGCTTCAGGAGATCAATGGGTTACATACACGAGCGAAGATGATCTCTCGTATGAAGCAATTATGAATGAGATACAAGAGGATTTTACTAAAAGAAGCGAAAGCCCAATTACTCAAATATCAGTTGAAGCGCCGATCAAACCTGAACAATGGAGAGATGAAAAAATACCAGCTATAAAAGAAATTATAAATACTGGTTCGGTAAAAAAGGTCGTACTTGCAAGGGAGCTAATTCTTACTGCGAATAAAGACCTACCCATTGATGCCATATTGGAGAATCTTAAAGAGAGAAATAAAACATCCTTAGTATTTAGTATTGACGGTTTCATAGGAGCGTCACCAGAGTTGCTTGTTTCTCGTTTTGGGAACTCAGTTCGTGCAAATCCACTAGCAGGGACGGCAACTAGATATAACGAGGAAAAAGCTGACTTAAAATCTAAGCAAGAACTTTTAGATTCAACTAAGGATGCTTATGAACATAAGGTGACTATTGAATGGATCCTTCGTGAAATGCTACCGTTCTGTTCGTTCATAGATGCAGATCCTGAACCCAGAGTCGTTTCACTTCCTCATGTTCATCATCTTGGCACCAAAGTCAATGGTCAACTTTCTCAGCCAGCGGCATCAATTCTTGAGTTAGTTGCTGCGTTGCACCCAACGCCAGCAGTAGCAGGAGATCCACAAAGAGAAGCCCTTAATTTGATTAGAAGAATTGAAGGTATTGATCGTCAAAGGTACGCAGGACCAGTTGGTTGGGTGGACAGTGGAGGAAACGGTGAGTTCGCAGTAGGGATACGCTCTGCAGAAGTGGTAGCTAATAAAGCTCACATTTTTGCCGGCGTTGGTCTCGTAGCGGATAGCGAACCGCAATCTGAACTAAATGAGACCCGATCTAAATTTCAAACAATGCTTTCTACTTTCCTTGACATCTAAATGAAATACGGTTGATCTAGTTTCCATAGTATGAAATTATCCTCTAGGTTCTATTAGACGTAATAACAATCTAAATAAATACAGAAGGAACGAAACTATGGATCTTGGATTAGCAGGTAAGAAAGTTGTTATAACTGGCGGCTCCCGAGGAATCGGCAGAGCAATTGCAACAAAAATGCTAGAAGAAGGTGCCTCAGTTGCAATCTGCGCTCGAGGTCAAGAAGGCGTTGATGAAGCACTCGCTGCCTTACAAGGTAAAGGAACCATAATTGGGCAAGCAGTTGACGTAAGTAATGGTGACGAATTAGAAACCTGGCTTCAAAGCTCAGCAGAGCAACTTGGCGGGCTTGACATCTTAATCAATAATGCTTCTGGCGGAGGAGGAGGTCAGACAGATGAAAAGTTTGATGCTAACTACAATGTTGATCTAATGGGGCTCGTTAGAGGTGTAAGGGCGACTGAAGAATTCCTCTCAGCATCAGGAGAAGGCGCAGTCCTAACTATAAGTTCAACTGCAGCACTTGAACATTTTGGGCCAGGTCCAACAAGTTACAGTGCGCTAAAAGCAGCCGCAACAGTCTACGCTGCAGGCCTAGCGCAGACACTTGCACCCAAAGGCATCCGCGTAAATACGATTGCTCCAGGACCTATCTTTTTTGAAAATGGCCCGTGGGATAAAATAAAACAATCTATGCCTGAATTCTATGAAGGAACAGTAAAGGACCAACCAAGCGGAAGAATGGGAAGCGCAGAAGAAGTAGCAAATGTTGCAGCTTTCCTCTGTAGCCCTGCCGCTTCCTGGGTTACTGGATCGAATATTGTTGTAGACGGTGGTTACACAAAGCGCATCGAATTCTAGGAGGGACTATGTCCAAAGAGAACCCGGAAAAAGTAGATGCATATCTCGTTGCTGGAGGTCGGTTCCATGATATTGATTACGCCCGACTTGAGCTACTGAAATTACTCAGCGAGCATCCTTATATACGAGTCAAAGTGGGGTCTGACTA
>JACERY010000044.1 GCA_013912105.1 Acidimicrobiales bacterium
TCAGCAGCCTCAACCACTTCCTCAGCAGCCTCAACCACTTCCTCAGCAGCCTCAACCACTTCCTCAGCAGCCTCAACCACTTCCTCAGCAGCCTCAACTACTTCGTCAGCAACTCCACCACCTGCCTCGATAAGAGCAGATAAAGCAAAGGCGAATTTCTGTGGAATAGCATTAAGCAGACCAGCAAACTGTTGCATCGGGGCAGCAATTCCACCTGCGAGTCTTGAAAGGAGTTCCTCTCTCGGTGCAATCTTTGAAAGAGCTACGATTTCATCAGTTGAAAGTAGCCCACCGTCTAACATCCCGCCTTTAATTACTAGATTCTCGTTTTTCTTAGAAAAATCAGCGAGGGTTTTAGCTATCGTTACTGGATCTCCCGGGGTACCGTCTGGTCGGGTTCCAGTAAACGCGATTGCTGTTGGACCAACAAGAAGTTCATCTATTTCAAGGTTGAGTTCCTTAGCCGCAAACCGTACGAGTGTGTTTTTGTAAACCTTGTACTCGCCGCCGGCTGCTCTCATAGCATCCCTAAGAGCTGCCATATCTGTGACATCTAGTCCGCGATATTCTGTGAGAACTACAGCGTCTGCACTTGCAAATTTTTCTTGCACTTCTGCGACTATGGCTACTTTTTGTGGATTGGGGTCTCCCATCGGAGATCCTTTCTTCTTTGTCCAAAAAAATTTGGAGCGTTGCCTAAGGCAAACGCTCCAGTAATCTAGATGGTTTACCTCCACCGGCGAATGTAAACATTCCTTAAGCACATAGTGCACCGAGTTTCTACGGCGTTATTTTTGTTCCTTAGACCATACCGCCAAAATTCACTGTCGCAACCTTCTAGCACATACAACTATTTTTATAATCTACAGACCTAAAGGTTATTCTCATCAATTTTTACGCCGGGTCCCATAGTTGAGCTAACAACTACTTTCTTAATGTATTTTCCCTTTGAACTAGACGGTTTCACTCTTTGCAATTCCTCGATAACTGTTTCAAAATTTGCTAGCAGAGAAGCTTCATCAAAACTTGCTTTTCCAATGGGTACTTGAACATTTCCAAATTTATCTGTTCGATATTCAACCATTCCACCTTTAAATTCTTCAACTGCTTTAGCAACATTACTAGTAACTGTTCCTGTTTTAGGATTAGGCATTAGCCCTCTTGGGCCTAGAACTCTTCCGAGCTTACCGACAACTGGCATCATCTCGGGAGTTGCTATTGCTATGTCAAAATCAAGAGATCCCTTTTCAACCTGTTCAGCTAAATCAGAGTCTCCTACAAGGTCAGCTCCCGCTTCTTTCGCTTGCAAAGCAGCTTCTCCTTGCGCAAAAACTGCGACTCGAACGTCTCGCCCTGTTCCAGAAGGAAGAGCAACTGTTCCTCGCACCATTTCCTCCGCTTTTTTAGGATCAATACCTAGACGACAAACTAGTTCAATCGTTTCGTCGAATTTAGCTTTTGCTAAATCTTTTGACATAGCTAAAGCTTCTTCGGGTGAGAATAATTCTTCCCTATCAAATGATTTAATAGCATCGCTGTATCGTTTACCACTTACCATATCGAACCTTATCCTTTCTTTAGAATCTGTATGATTCAGTTGTTGGGTTCTCCCTCTATTTGAAATTCAACCTGCCGAGGTATTCAAGTTAAAAAAATTAATCTATCGAACTTCTATTCCCATGCTTCTTGCCGTTCCAGCTACTTGAAGTTTTGCCTGGTCTATGTCATCAGTGTTTAAATCAGGGAGTTTGGTCTCCGCAATTTCTGCAATTTGAGCATCCGAAACAGAACCAGCTAATTCGCGTCCAGGGTTTTGACTTGCCTTATTAAGACCAGCTGCTTCCCGGAGAAGAAAGGATGTTGGAGGAGTCTTAGTGACGAAAGAAAATGTTCTGTCCTCATAAATAGTTATTTCAACAGGGACAACCTGACCGCGCTTATCTTCTGTTTTAGCGTTGTATTCCTTACAGAAATCCATAATGGCAATACCATGGGGGCCCAATGCCGTTCCAACAGGAGGTGCAGGCGATGCCTGTCCTGCAGGTATTTGGATTTTTACTACTGCAGCAACTTCTTTTTCTGCCATTGTTATCACTCCTGAATAAATTTTCAGCAGTCGTCAATATACCTGTAAATTCTGTGACTACTTCATTCAAACTAATGAATCTTTTTAACTTTTAATTCTTTACCCGAATTATCTGGCCATAGTGTTGACTTCGGAAATATCACTAGAGTCCGTTATAGAAGATCGATCTTCTATCTGAAGAGCTAAATCCTTTATCCTTTGACTCGTTATATTTTCAAATACTGGAGGATAGATTCCGTGTATTAAACAAGCGAAACCAGTTCTGATAAGTGTAGATGCCACGTTCATAGCAAACTTTAAATGCGTTAGGTAGGTTTCACCAATTGTTGCAGGATGTGAAGTTAACCTTTGACTTATTCCCATACGACTACGTTAACGCATAGATGACGAATAGATTTACTAAATTATTACTCTTTACTATTAAAAATTAATATAAAAAACTATCTAAGTAAAGATAAACGCATTATTATTCTAATAATGGATGTTATAGATAAAAAAATTATTGATTTACTTCAAGAAGATGCGCGTTTGTCCGCTAGAGAAATAGCCGAGAGAGTTGGGCTTACCCCCGCACCATGCTGGAGGCGGATCCAACGGTTAGAAAATGAAGGTGTGATTTCTTCACGAGTCGCTCTTGTAAACCCTAATAAAGTTAATCTATCAGTTTCTGCAGTGGTTGAAATTCGCACCAACCGGCACAACGCAGATTGGCTCCGACAATTCACTACTGCATTAAAAAAATTCCCTGAAATTGTTGAAGCATATAGAACTAGTGGTGAAGTTGACTATATGTTAAGAGTCGTCGCACCAGATATGGAAACATACGACCTGTTCTACAAAAAGCTTGTTGAGGAAGTTGATTTGTACGATGTTAGAAGTCACTTCGTCATGGAAGAGATGAAGAGAACTACAGCTCTTCCTCTGCAGTATTGCTAAAAGAAAGAATTATTTATAGTTTCGCAACTTGAGCAAATTCCAATTCAACAGGTGTTTCTCGACCGAAAATATTTACTAACACTTTCAATTTCAATTGGTCCTCATTGATTTCAATAATCTCTCCAGAGAAATCAGCAAATGGCCCTTCTTTCACCCGGACTGTTTCTCCTTCTTCATAACCCATTCTTGGCTTGGCTCGTTTGACAGCCTGCCCATCGACTTCGCCTTCCGTTCCAAGGAAGCTTTCAACTTCCTTTCTCGGGAGAGAGGTGGGCTTATTGGCAGAACCAACAAAACCTGTTATCCCTGGAGTATTTCTAATAACGTTCCAAACTTCATCATTCATTCGGCAACGCACGAGAATATAGCCCGGAAACATTTTCTTCTGAACCTCTACTCTTTTCCCTTGCTTAAACTCAACTACGTTCTCTAAAGGTATGACTACCTCGTGGATTGAGTCTTCTTTGTTCATCGATTGAATACGTTGAGCTAGATTTCCCTGAACTTTGTTTTCATAACCTGACTGGGTGTGGACAACATACCACTTCCCCGGACGATCATATGGACTAACAATCTTTGGAGTCTTTTCATCTTTTTCGTAAATCAATTCATCTTCGGTAACAAGAGTCTCGCTACCATTCTCAATTTGACCTGAATCTTGCGACTCCAAAGTTTGGGTATCGCTTTGATTACCGGTTTCCGAGTTTAGAGAGTTGATCTCTGCGTCTTCATTAGTTGCAATATTTTCCATTTATTTTCTCATTTTCTAGGAGGGTTATCAACGTTCAAATAGCTTAAGCAGACCTTCACCAAATCCCCAATCCATAAGTGCAATCATTGACGTAATAACTATTAATGTTACCAAAACGACGATTGAATAGTTAATGACCTCAGAGCGAGTTGGCCAAGCAACTTTCCGGAGTTCTGCCCGAACTTCTGAGAAATACTTTCTAACACCTACACGCTCTTCCTGTTGTTGGCGGCCAGCTGGCTGTCTGCGCGTGGCCATAGGAGTACCATCTTCACCTAGTTCTCCTCTTTTTTGTAAAGCTCTCTTTTGTTCTCGATTTAGAGACATAACTTTTCCTTGTTACAAATTCAGTTGTTTTAAGTCTATTTTATTTTTTAGGTTTTTGCGCAAACTCGCAGGGCAGGAGGGACTCGAACCCCCAACCGCCGGTTTTGGAGACCGGTGCTCTACCAATTGAGCCACTGCCCTAAAGGATGCTTTCAGAGGATACCAGCGTAAATGCCGTTTAATCTTGTAAAGCGTTTTTCGCATGTTGTTTTTTCTATGTTCATACTAGTTAACTTCTATAAGCCTCTGCATAACCACAACATCTAACCACCTTCCAAATTTTCTTCCTGTTTCTTTCTCCCGACCTACTTCTACGAAACCTGCTTTAGTATGTGTTGCTATAGACCCCTGAGACTCTCCACTAATTCTTGCAATAACGGTATGAAAACCGTGTTCTGATGCTTTCTCGATTAAAGCTTCCAGAATAGATAAACCCACCCCTTGACCTTGTTTGTCAGGGCGCACGTACACAGAGTCCTCTACCGTTGTGCTATAAGCAGGCCGCTTTTGATAGCGAGATAACGACCCAAAGCCAACTATCTCCCCTTGAGATTCTGCTACAAGAACTACATGGGCGCCAGATCTAGCAGTCAACCATTCACGTTGTTCTTCAGTAGTTCTAGGAGTAAGGTCAAATGTCGCAGTTCCAAAAGCTACCTCGTTATTGTAAATCTCCCTAATTGATTCTGCATCTCCTAATTGTGCTATTCGTATGTTCATGAATAACTCTCGCAGTTCTGAATAAGTTGGTTCTACTAGTAGCGGCGGACAGATTTGAACTGTCGACCTCTCGATTATGAGTCGAGCGCTCTTACCTACTGAGCTACGCCGCCAAGAAATTAAAATTTAATTTACTATGTGAGCTCCCTGAGAGAATTGAACTCTCGACCTTCTCCTTACCATGGAGACGCTCTGCCGACTGAGCTAAGGGAGCTTAGACAAACTGTCAATGCTAATGGTCATGATGCCACGATGTCGGTTAGGTCCCAACCTCAAAGACATTAAATGTAAAGAGTCCATGTTATGCATTTAGAAGAAGCCTCAAACCGAGAACACTGTAAACGACCATGACTAGAAACATTAAATATTGACTTCGAAAAGCATCTTTCTTGGGAAATGAACTTACAGCTCTGTCATGAGCAACAATAGAAATAGAAATCGCCCTAATTTATTAGGGCTCTTATCTAGTTCCAAATTATGTGGGCCGGGGAGGATTTGAACCTCCGAAGGCTAACGCCGACGGGTTTACAGCCCGTTCCCTTTGGCCACTCGGGCACCGACCCTGAAGTGGAAATACTAGCGCTTGAGTTCCAAGTTCCCACCCATGAAGCAAGGAAAAGAATATTGTTATATTCTCATCTATCTAGTTCACAGATTATGTTTAGATCACCACCGAAGACTTGCACCTTAAGATACCGTTAAAACAGGAGGAATTTTTATGCCCACATTCGACGTAACTTCAACGTTTGATATGCAAGAAGTAAAGAACGCAACGGATCAAGCATCTAGAGAAGTAGGTCAGCGTTATGACTTCAAAGATACAAATAGCTCCATTGAACTTTCAGAAACAGCTATAGATCTCGAATCGTCCTCTGATGACAGACTGAATGCCCTACGGACGGTTCTTGAAGAAAAGCTGGTAAAGCGAAAGGTTTCTCTTAAAACATTAGACCATCTTCAGGTTCAAGATGCTGCAGGAGGGCGGAGACGCCAAACTATTGCTTTGGTTTCCGGTATCAATTCAGAGAAAGCTAAAGAAATTAATAAATTCATTAAAGGCTTGGGCACAAAGGGTATTCAGTCTCAGACACAGGGTGATCAGGTTCGTGTTCAAGGAAAAAAACGAGACGATTTACAACATATTATTAGCGCTCTCAAAGAGAATGAGTTTGGGATACCTTTGCAATACGGAAATTTTCGAGATTAATACAAGGTTGTAAGGGACAAAATGCCGGCGTGGACATGGAACATTAAATTACCTGAAGGAAGCGACGTAGTTATTTTTGATCTTGATGGTGTAATTAGCGATGCATCTCATCGACAGCACTTTCTAAAAAATTCAGAAAAGGATTGGGATGGATTCTTTTCTGCATGTACTGCGGACCCTCCAATTGCTTCGGGAGTTCAACTAATTAATCTGATTAGCGAATCTAAAGGAATCGTTATTCTCACAGCACGCCCAGTGACTATCCAATCAGAAACTCTTGATTGGTTGAATCATCATGACATCAGTTGGAATGCCTTGATCATGCGCTCTGAGCAAGACCATCAGGGGTCTGATGAAATGAAACGCTCAGCTATCGGTGAGATTTTAGCTGCCACTTTTAATCCAATTCTGGTGTTTGATGATGACCCAAAAAATATCGCTATGTTTGAGAAACATAATATTCCTTCAGTCTCTGTTCATAGCGGTTATTACGATTGACTTCATCGGTTTCTGTGTTTAACAGTCAAGTATCATTGACAAATACAAAATTTGTTTTTCATAACGTCGTTATTAGACTGCTAATGTTTGAAGGAGTTTGATGCCGTCGGTAACTAGAAAAATTGACATTGCATGCTCAATAACCGAAGTCTGGGAAGTTCTAGCAGCGTTCGAGAGTATCTCAGAATGGGCTGAGAATGTCTCACATTCCTGCTTGCTATCAAAGCAGTTAGAAGGAATAGGTACTTGTCGTAGAATACAGACTGGTAATTCTTCGGTAACCGAACATGTTACGAGATGGGAAGATTCAAGATCTTTGGCATATGAAATACGAGGATTACCTCCGTTATTCAAACATGTTCTAAATACTTGGTCACTGGAACCGAGCAAGATCGGCGTTCAGTTAACACTAACTATTGAGATAATTCCTGTTCGTAGACCAGTTACTCCTATCGCCGGTCTAGCCTGCCTAGCATTTGGAAGAATCAATACAGGCATGCTTAAAGATCTCAAAAAGTTTATGCAGAACGTACAGCCGTTAAAAAAACTTGAAGATGAGATATCGCTTTTAGAACAAAAGATTGTTGAATTGGAATCTCGAAATGAATAATGCAAACCGGCCTGATGTAATCATTTTCATGACGGATGAAGAGCGAGCAATCCCATCATATGAAACTCCAGAAGTTCTGGAATGGCGAAATAAGGTTCTTAAGGGCCGAAACTGGTTCAAAGAAAATGGTGTAAGTTTTAATCGACACTACACAGGGTCTCTGGCATGTGTACCGAGTCGCCCGACGCTTTTTACCGGTCAGTTTCCTGACGTTCACGGTGTTACACAAACTAACGGATTAGGAAAAGACGAATATGATTCGCGAATGAGATGGTTACTCCCACGAGAGGTTCCAACAATTGGTCATTGGTTTAGAGCAGCAGGATATGACACCCACTATGACGGTAAATGGCATATCAGCCATGCAGATCTAATAGATGAAGCGACAGGAAAACCCTTAGCGACTAACACGTCTGATGGTACTGTCCTACAGGACGCTGTTGATCATTACTTAGCAAAGAACCCACTCAACGAATATGGATTCTCAGGTTGGGTTGGTCCAGAACCTCATGGGGCGCCGATTGCGAATACAGGTTTTATTCGCGACCCGCTAATCGCTGACAGAACAGTTAAATGGCTCGAAGAGCGATATTTGAAACGAAGCTTGGGAGATAAAGACGCTCAAAAGCCGTTCCTTTTGGTTGTGAGCTTTGTTAACCCACACGACATTGTGCTTTTGCCTATTTTTATTCGCAGACCCGATATCAATCCAATCACACCTTCCGAACTTGACCCTCCAGATATCCCTATACCTCCCACCCGATATGAAGATTTATCAACGAAACCTGCTGCCCAGATCGCGTACAAGAATTCGTATTACTCCGGATATGGCCCCCAACGAGTTGTGCAGGGAGTCTACGAAAATAACGAACAGGAATATAGAAATCTTTATTACCGTTTACATTTAGAAGTGGATGGCCCTCTTGAGAGAGTCCGAAAAGCACTCACTGTTGATAATTCTCGGGAAAAGGTAATCTTTAGAACTTCAGATCATGGAGATCTATTAGGAGCTCACGGTGGCCTTCACCAGAAATGGTTTAACCTTTACGACGAGGCGACGAGAGTTCCCTTTGAAGTAGTTAAATGCGGAAACGAAATTAGTCATAAAGGAATCGTTGATTCAGTTCCGACTTCACATGTTGATTTAATCCCAACTGCCTTGGCCCTCGCAGGACTAGATCAACATGAATTAGGACAGCACTTAGCACCATTGTTTTCAGAATTTCATCCACTTCCAGGAAAGGATCTCAGCCCACTTTTGATAAATCCTGAAACTGAGGAATTCAAAAACAGGGCAATTTACTTTATGACACGAGATAATATGCTGGAAGGCGACACTCTTGCCTCTGGAATGGCTCGAGGACTAGGGAAAGCCGATAACCCTCCACGAACATTGAAAATACAGGTCCCTCCGCACGTGAGTACTAATTTTGAGGGCATCGTAGTTGGAATCACAGGTAGTGAAATTCCCAAAATTAATGATTCTTTATGGAAAATAACCCGTGCTCATGATGATCCGGAAACATGGACGATTCCGAACGAGGCTAACCTGTCGTCGTCTGGAGCAATGGGTGAAACCTACAGAACTGAAACGATACCTGACCAATATGAGTTATATGATTTGACGAATGACCCAATTGAATCAGTAAATCTATGTAACGAACCAAAGGTAGAGGAAGTATTCGACTACATGAAGCGACGACTTAATGAAGAAAGACTTCATTCACTTCCGAAGCGGAATAACCCTCGTCCCTATGCTAAGAGAAAGCCACCGGACGCACAGTTAGCGGGTCAGAGACCCCCAGCTCTAGTTATGGGTTTACGTGCCCTCTTACGGAAAGCAGGTATGCACCCCGAGGATACAGAAGAGTTTGAAAAAGATGTAAGTGGGAAAAAAGCGTTGATAGTGTGTACCAACACAGATCAAATGTCCAATGGTAAACCTACTGGCGTTTTTGCATCGGAAATGACTGTTCCATATTACATCTGGAATGATGCTGGAATGAGTGTTGACCTGGCAAGCCCTCTTGGTGGTGTAATACCTGTTGACCCTCAGTCGTACCGACCAGTAGTTAGAACCCACCATGATGA
>JACERY010000045.1 GCA_013912105.1 Acidimicrobiales bacterium
CCACTTGTTAAACGAACTCGAGCTACTTTACGAAGTGCTGAATTTGGTTTTTTAGGGGTAGCAGTATAGACACGCGTGCAAACACCCCTTCTCTGAGGAGCACCTTTTAATGCTGGGGTCTTTTCCTTACGGAACTTAGACTCTCTTCCTTTTCGAACAAGTTGTTGTATGGTTGGCAATTTTTTCTCCGGCGAACTTTCGTACGCTATGTTTAATTTGATTTTAGAATCAGCATTTAAGCCTAGGGGGTCTTTGCAAAAGGTCCACACTAAATAGCAAATCTTCTTTAAGATTCATCCCAAAAATAATATCGTTGGGAATCCAATCAAAAAATAAAATGCCTTAACCTATGACTTCTTCGGTAGCTTCAATCTCAGAATCTTCTTCCGGTTCCTGAAAGACATCCTGCTGCGCCATCCAGTCAGCTAGATCTTCGTCTTCTTCATCTGATGAATAGAATTCCATAGGTCTATAATCTGGAGTTTCTACTGAAAAATCTCGGTAGTTTGTCAAACCTGTACCAGCAGGGATGAGCTTTCCAATAATTATATTTTCTTTAAGGCCTATAAGGTCATCTGATTTAGATTCAATCGCAGCTTCAGTAAGGACTCTGGTTGTCTCTTGGAAAGAAGCAGCGGAAAGCCACGAATCAGTAGCTAGAGAAGCTTTCGTTATACCCATTAGCTGTGGTCTTGCTTTCGCTGGCTCTTTTCCTTCCTCTACTAGCTTCCTGTTAGCTTCAACATATACTCGACCATCAATACTTTCACCTGGCAAGAAACTTGAATCTCCTGCATCGTGAACAAGAACACGTCGGGTCATCTGTCTAACAATTAGTTCTATGTGCTTATCATGGATAGACACACCTTGATCTCTATAAACACCCTGAACTTGTTCAACTAAATACCGTTGAGTTTCACGCATACCCCGAATCTCTAGGAGTTCTTTAGGGTCACGCGGACCTTCAATGATTGGGTCGCCGGCCGTGATTTCTTGACCATCTTTTACTTCCAAGCGAGCTTCCATAGCTATTTTGTCATAGACATCTTCTTCGCCATCATCGCTTACAACGGTTACAGTTCGGTTTCTTCCATCTTCATCTATTCGGATAACTCCTGAAGTTCTAGCTAGCAAGGCCGCCCCTTTAGGTGTTCTTGCTTCAAAAAGTTCCACGACTCTAGGTAAACCACCCGCAAGGTCTTTCCCAGCAATACCGCCTGTATGGAAAGTACGCATGGTTAATTGTGTTCCAGGTTCACCAATTGATTGTGCCGCAATTACCCCGACAGCTTCACCAACTTCAATATATTCTCCAGTGGCCATTGACATCCCATAACTAGCAACAGAAATACCATTTTCACTTTCATCTGTTAAAGGAGTTAAACACCTAACTCGATGAATATCTGGATCGGAAGCCATGTTTTCCATCATCTCTTCAGTGATCATTGTTGCTTTTTCGTAAATTGTCCCATTAGAGAGAGTTACGTCTTCTCCAAGAACACGGCCATAGAGGCGAGTCCGCAGATATGCCCTCTTCTTCTCATCACCTGGGCCTGTGGATGTAGTTCCAACATAAGTTCCGGAAGAGTCAACAAAATAATCTTCCTGATATATATCTTCTATCCAAGCCGATTGAGGTTTAGCACCATCAGCGAAAGGGTCGTCTTCATTGATGATAACTTCCTGAGAAACGTCAACAAGCCTTCTAGTTAAATAACCTGAGTCTGCAGTTCTCAGAGCAGTATCGACAAGACCTTTTCGAGCACCAGGCGTTGCTATGTAGTACTCAAGCATGTCAAGACCTTCACGAAAGTTGCTCTTTATAGGACGAGGGATCATATCGCCACGAGGGTTTGCTACAAGACCTCGCATACCAGCGATTTGTCGCACTTGCATCATATTCCCACGAGCTCCTGACCCGACCATCATGTCAATCGGATTAAATGATTCTTCTTTCAATCCGCTTTCCATATCTTGTTTCACTTCTTCAGTAGCTAAAGACCAAATTTCAACTTCTTTTTGCCTTCTCTCTCCGTCAGTAATAATTCCACGACGAAATTGTTTCTCGACTTTTTCAGCTTCGGCTTCATGCTTTTCTAGAATTCCTTTTTTCGTAACAGGTGTTTTTACATCATCTACAGAAACTGTTACCCCAGACTTCATAGCCCAGTGGAAACAAAGATCCTTTAATGAGTCAAGGCTTTGGGCAACTGTTGCTTTTTCAAATTCTCTTGCAAGTTGCTCTACAATGGCACCCATTTCTCGCTTCGTTACTTTTTCATCAATCCAAGGAAACTCTTCAGGTAAAGCATGATTAAATAGGACTCGACCGGCAGTTGTTTTGTTATACCCAGGATTAGATTCTGATCCTTCTTCAGCTTCCTTTTGGGTCCGCGGCGAGCGAAACTCTATTTCAGCATGCAGACTTACTTCACCTGATTCAATTGCGCGCTCTACTTGATCAAGTCTTCTAAATACTCGACCTTCACCTTTAGCTCCTTCAACATATTCCGTTAAATAGAAGGCTCCAATAATCATGTCCTGAGTAGGAACTGTTAGAGGGTTTCCATTTGCTGGTGACAGAATATTATGAGCGGAAAGCATTAGGACACGCGCTTCAGCTTGAGCTTCAGCAGAAAGTGGCAGGTGAACTGCCATTTGGTCTCCGTCAAAGTCAGCGTTGAAGGCTGTACACACTAGAGGATGAAGTTGAATTGCTTTTCCTTCTACAAGAACAGGTTCAAATGCTTGAATACCTAAACGGTGAAGTGTTGGAGCCCTATTCAAAAGAACCGGATGCTCTTTGATAACTTCATCTAAAACTGGCCATACGGCAGGACGCCTTCTCTCAACCATTCGTTTTGCGGACCTGATATTAGGTGCGAGGTTATCGTGCACTAAAGTTCGCATCACAAAAGGCTTAAATAATTCCAGTGCCATAAGTTTTGGTAGGCCGCACTGATGTAGCTTTAAGTTAGGCCCGACAACAATTACGGATCTGCCGGAATAATCAACCCTTTTCCCTAGTAGGTTCTGACGGAATCTTCCTTGCTTTCCTTTGAGCATATCTGACAACGACTTCAAGGGCCTATTTCCTGGTCCCGTAACTGGTCGTCCTCGCCGACCATTATCAAATAAAGCATCAACTGCTTCTTGAAGCATACGCTTTTCATTATTCACAATAATGGCGGGCGCTCCAAGATCTAAAAGTCTTTTCAGACGATTATTTCGATTGATTACCCGACGGTAAAGGTCATTTAGATCAGATGTTGCGAATCTGCCTCCATCAAGTTGGACCATTGGACGCAGTTCCGGTGGGATTACTGGAACAACATCAAGAATCATTGCTCTAGGGTTATTTACTCTATTTCCTCTATCATCACGCCGGTTGAATGATGAGACAATTTTCAGCCTTTTGATTGCTTTTTGCTTTCTTTGAGCAGAAAGTGGTTTCTGGCCAGCAGGTGGATCTATAGCATCCCGAAGTTTCAATTCTTCTTCGTCAAAATCTAGGCGCTCAACCAATTGAGCAATTGCATCTGCGCCCATTCCACCTTCAAAATATTCGCTATACCTATCTACAAGTTCTCGCCAAAGCATTTCGTCTTCAACAATTTGTCTTGGAAATAAGCCTTTAAATTCGTCAAAAGCTCTTTCGCAAAGTTCTACTTCTTGTTCTGCATCCTCAACAATAAGCTCAATATCTTTCTTGCCTTGCTTTTCTATAGCCTTTAGCTCAGATTCAGTAGCATTGTCATTCTCTAACTCTGCTAGTTCTGTCTCTAACTCCTGTTGGCGTTCTTCAATTCTTTCATCACGCTCTTTAAAAATAGCTTCCTTTTCTTCAAGCATTTCAGTTTCAAGTTCAGCTAAAGCCTCATCGCGCTTATCCTCATCTACCCAAGTAACTAAGCTGGCCGCAAAATAGATAACTTTTTCTAGTTGTTTCGCCTTTAGTTCCTCACGTGGCTGAAGTCCCATTAGTAGATATGCCAACCAAGATCGAGTCCCTCGTAAATACCAAATATGCACAGCAGGAGCGGCAAGTTCTATATGGCCCATTCTTTCCCGCCGTACCTTTGATCTTGTTACCTCTACTCCACACCTTTCACAAATAATTCCTTTAAACCGGATTCGTTTGTACTTCCCGCAGGCGCACTCCCAGTCTTTAGTTGGCCCAAATATTTTCTCGCAGAAAAGGCCGTCTTTTTCCGGTTTTAAAGTTCGATAATTAATAGTTTCAGGTTTTTTGACCTCTCCGTTTGACCATGTGCGGATTGCATCTGCTGAAGCAAGTCCTATACGGAGTTGATCGAATTCATTTACGTCTAGCATTCTTCTCTATCTCCTAATCCTAACGAATTCCGCTTGCGCGAGCGGCTTCTCTAGCTGCATCTTCTTCATCTGAGCCTCGTTCTGGTCGTGATATATCTATTCCAAGTCCTTCGCTGGTGCGGAAAACATCTTCATCAATCTCCCGCATTTCAACTTGTTCGCCTTCTAGGTCTAGGACCTCTACGTTGAGACAAAGTGATTGCATTTCCTTTACGAGAACTTTGAAACTTTCGGGTATGCCTGGCTCAGGTATATTATCCCCCATGACGATTGATTCATATACCTTTATTCTTCCCAATACATCATCTGATTTAGTAGTTAACAATTCTTGTAAACAATATGCGGCGCCATATGCTTCAAGAGCCCAAACTTCCATTTCACCAAATCGTTGACCGCCAAACTGTGCTTTTCCGCCTAATGGTTGTTGGGTGATCATGCTATATGGGCCAGTTGACCTTGCGTGTATCTTGTCATCTACTAAATGATGCAATTTAAGAACATACATAAAACCGGTCATTACTGGATTATCAAATGGTTCGCCTGTGCGTCCGTCAAAAAGTTGAACTTTCCCATCAGACTGAATTAGTCGTTCACCATTATCTGCTTCTGGATTCAGATTCTCAAAAATCTGCTGAATAGTCGGGTGCTTTCCTGCCAAGTCCTCTTCATCCCATTTAGCACCATCAAAAACTGGTGTAGCAAGGAATTTTGCAGGAGTTGTTTTAGGTCGAGTTTTTTTCGCTGTGTTGGATATTGGACTATCTCCAACAATTGCTCCATCTATGTTCCAACCCCATCTAGCTGCGTAACCAAGGTGGGCTTCAAGAACTTGCCCAATGTTCATTCGCGAGGGCACACCCAAGGGGTTAAGAACAACATCTACAGGCGTTCCATCTTCCATAAATGGCATATCTTCTATAGGTAGAACAGTAGAAATTACTCCTTTATTACCATGCCTACCTGCTAGTTTGTCACCAACGCTGATCTTTCGTTTTTGGGCAACGTAAACACGAACCAATTCATTAACTCCAGGCTGGAGTTCTGCACCATGTTCGCCATCGCGGACAAATTTATCAACAGCAATAACAGTTCCTGTTTCACCATGTGGAACTGTAAGAGATGTATTACGGACCTCTTTGGCTTTTTCTCCAAAGATAGCTCTTAGAAGCCTTTCTTCAGGAGTTAGTTCGGTTTCTCCTTTCGGAGTTACCTTTCCAACTAAGACATCCCCAGGGCCTACTTCTGCTCCTATTCTGATAATTCCATCTTCGCTAAGATCAGCAAGCATTTCTTCAGAAATATTTGGAATATCTCTAGTTATTTCTTCAGAGCCTAATTTTGTATCGCGAGCATCAATCTCATGCTGATGGATGTGAATAGATGTTAAGACATCATCTTTTACTAGTCGTTCGCTAATGATAATCGCATCTTCAAAGTTGTATCCTTTCCATGGCATGAACGCAATAAGGAGGTTCTTCCCTAAAGCGAGTTCCCCTAAATCTGTGGATGGACCATCTGCGAGAACATCACCCTTTTTAATCCTATCTCCCTCATTTACAAGAGGTTTTTGGTTGATACATGTATCTTGATTTGATCGCTGAAATTTCTTTAGCTTGTAAGTTTTTCTTCCTAGGGTCTTCTCTGCTTCGTATTCTACGGTCAGAGTTGTTCCGGTTATCTGGGCGATCGTCCCATTTCCCTCAGCAATGATCATGTCAGCAGCATCGAATGCAGCGCGTTGTTCAATACCAGTACCGATATATGGTGCCTCAGATTGAAGAAGAGGCACAGCTTGCCTCTGCATATTTGCTCCCATAAGTGCACGATTTGCATCATCATGTTCAAGGAACGGAATTAAAGCAGTCGCTACAGATACAATTTGCCGAGGGGATACATCCATAAGCCCCACTTCTTCAGGTGCAACATATGATATTTCGGTAGTCGCCCCGAAAAAAACTTCTTGTTCTAGAGCTGTCTTAAGACCTTGAAGAGTCGCTGCTTGCGGCGAGCGCCTTACAAGCACCCGATCTCGCAAAAAATTTCCTTTATCATCAATAGGCGCATTTGCTTGTGCCACGACGTATTCTTCTTCTTCATCTGCAGCAAGGTATCTAATCTCATCGGTCACTCGACCATTTTGGACAACTCGATAGGGAGACTCTATAAATCCAAAGTCATTAACTTTCCCGTAACTAGCGAGCGCACCGATCAATCCAATGTTTGGACCTTCGGGTGTTTCAATCGGACACATCCGACCGTAATGACTA
The DNA here is from genome assembly GCA_013912105.1 of Acidimicrobiales bacterium. Lineage (GTDB taxonomy): Bacteria > Actinomycetota > Acidimicrobiia > Acidimicrobiales > UBA8592 > UBA8592. The sequence continues at coordinate 6,603 of JACERY010000045.1, forward strand.
AAGTGCACATCTCTAACTTCAAAACCTGCTCGCTCTCTCGAAAGTCCCCCTGGCCCAAGAGCCGATAGGCGTCGCCGGTGAGTCAAGCCTGATAACGGATTGACTTGATCCATAAACTGGGAAAGTTGTGAAGTTCCAAAAAACTCCTTTATTGATGCAACTACTGGACGTATATTAATTAGGGACGTAGGAGTTATTCCCTCTACATCCTGCGTCGTCATTCGTTCTCGAACAACTCTCTCCATCCGTGACAACCCAATACGAACTTGATTTTGAATCAATTCGCCAACACTCCTAATTCTTCGATTGGCGAAGTGATCTTGGTCATCAAGCCTGTATCCCGGTTCAAATTTCATTAAGTGCAGCAGGTAGGTACTAGTGGCAAGAACTTCGGAAGGACTAAGAACAGTTGCGTCTTCGTCTGGGCGTTCTAGTTCTATTCCGAATAGCTCTTCAAGTTTGTCTATTTCCGGACCTAACTTTCTATTGAGCTTGTATCTACCAACTCGTGAAAGGTCATATCGTCTACTTTCAAAGAAAGCATTTCGGAAGTAATTTCTAGCAGCATCAAGGTTCTGCGGTTCACCTGGACGAACTCGCTTGTAGATTTCCAATAATGCTTCTTCTTGCTTATTCTCTTCAGAAACTTTCTCAAGTTCTTTTAAGTACTGTGGTTCCAAAAAGTCAAAATGTTTAACAAAATTTGGAAGGAAATTTGGTTGGTTCTCTTCATCGAAGCCCAAGGCTCGTATGAGAGTAAAGATACTTAACCTTCGTTTCCGAGCTATCCGAGTTCCAGCAGTTGGATCTTTCCCAGGTTTTTGCTCTACATCAAATTCAATCCACTCTCCGCGGTATGGATGGATAGTTCCTGTAACTAATTGGTTTCTAGCGAGATTACGGAGTCTATAGCGTTCACCAGGTTGAAAAATTACTCCAGGAGATCGGACTAATTGTGAGACAACAACGCGCTCAGTTCCATTTATTACAAAAGTCCCTTCATCAGTCATCATAGGGAACTCACCGATAAAGACAATTTGTTCCTTGAGTTCTCCAGTATCCCGGTTTCCGAACCTAGCGCGCACAAGTATTGGGGATGTGTAGCTAATTTGGTTCGCTTTGCATTCTGCGACTGTGTATTTAGGGCCTGGGTTCAAATCTTCATCACGCGGATCAAATTCAAGTTCTAATTGAAGTGTCTCGGAAAAATCTGTAATTGGACTTATATCGTTAAAGGTTTCAGCTAAACCTTCTTCTAGAAACCATTTAAAGGATTCTCTTTGGACTGAGATGAGGTCTGGAAGTTCTAGAACATCATCTAAATTTGCGAATGAATATCGGTTGCGTATTGGAGACAAGAATTACTCCTAATTGTGACGGTGGGTATATGACAAAGGCGTTATTTAACGCCATTTCTTGCTAGAGCAAGGAGGTGAAGCTCCTTTTATAAGTCGATTTGACGCGCGTAAAACCAAGAAATGCTTCTTGGTCAACACACATGGGCAGAAATAGAAGTCTATGTGCAATATTGCTAAACACAAAGCGATTTTTCGTCAATTTTTTCAAATATGACAAATTTTTTCTGCACTGATACGGAATATCGTCAAATTTCGTTAAATTTGGGAGATTTCCAACATCTAGCGGTGTTGATAATTGCAATTATTGTACTTCTACAGACGCTCCTGCAGCTTCAAGCGCTTCTTTAGCTTTGTCTGCATCTTCTTTTGACGCCCCTTCAAGAACGGCTTTGGGTGCTGACTCTACTAGCTCTTTAGCTTCCTTGAGACCTAATGAAGTTAGGCCACGGACTTCCTTGATGACATTAATTTTCTTTTCACCAACTCCGGTAAGGACAACATCAAATGAGCTTTTCTCTTCTCCGGCATCATCTCCACCAGCTACTGGAGCTGCGGCAACGGCAGCAACAGGCGCTGCGGCTGTAACGCCGAATTTTTCTTCGAACTCACTCAAAAGTTCACTCAGTTCTAGGACACTCATATTAGCTATTGCTTCGAGCACCTCTTCTTTGGTAGTCATAATTTAACTCTCCTCATTTTCTTTGGCTTCGCCATCGATTTTTTCTTTTTCCGCGGATTCGTCATTTGAATCCTCGACTTCTTCAGCAGCCTCAACCACTTCCTCAGCAGCCTCAACCACTTCCTCAGCAGCCTCAACCACTTCCTCAGCAGCCTCAACCACTTCCTCAGCAG
>JACERY010000046.1 GCA_013912105.1 Acidimicrobiales bacterium
CCATAACGTGATAATGGTCGCTAACAAAGAAACCATTAAAACCTTTTTGCTCAGCGTGCTTAGCAAGTGTTGCAAGACGGTGGTAGCCAGCACCTTGTTGAGGTTCAGTAAATATGCGAAATTCCACTTTACTATCTCAACTTAATTACTTGGATAAAGCGCACGGTTTAAGGCATCATTCTCAGCTTTAGCCCACTCTAATGAAATCGGTGAATGAGGAACCATAGCTACGCTTCCGTGAAACCCACCACCGTATACACGTAAATCTGTTCGGACGCCCGCCTGCATCAGGCGCTGAGCATAGTCAATGCATTCGTCCACAAAATTATCTAAAGAACCAACAGAAATAATAGCTGGGGGAAGATTTGAGAGATCTTTTTCAAGACTGGGAGATGCATACGATGGAACATCGTTAAGTCCGCCCAAATAAGCCTCCCAAGAGATCAAGTTCGCTTTTCTGTTCCAAACTCTGAAGTCGTCTGTAACTCCAAAACTACTTGGATTTGTATTCCTATGATCGAGCATCGGATAGGTTAACAGTTGGAACAATATACTTGGCCCCGATTCATCTCGCGCCCTCAAAGCGGTCGAGGTAGCAAGTCCCGCTCCAGCGGAAGCCCCTCCGATGGCAATTCTTGATTCAGAAATTCCTAAACCGGAAGCATTTTTTGCAAACCAGAGTAAAGCAGCATAGCAATCATCTGGAGCCGCAGGGTAGGGATTCTCTGGTGCCAAACGATAGTCAACCGAGGCAACTAAGCATGAATGGTCAAGTGCTCTTTGAGCGTTAGTAAGATCTTCCATGTTGGCAGATCCAAGAATCATACCTCCTGGGTGCATCCAAAGGAGCGCTGGAGAACCCTCTGGAAGGTTCGTTGGCCGATAAAGTCTTATTCTAAGATCCGGGTCATTATTCAAACCCGGTACCATAACATCTTCAACGACAAGATCTTCCGAGAAATCAACAGCTTCTCCTTCAAAAGGAATTCGAAGCGCTGGTATATCATCCAATGTAAGAAAATCTTGTGGAAACATATCCAACACTTCTTTATGCGTTGCATCAACCTCATTATTTAAATCAAAATTTCGTCCTGTCATAACTCTCCCCTTTCTTGCATGATAGGCATCAACTATTATTACGTCTAACACGGGAAGAAGATGTATTACCGCATGAAAGTTAGCGAGAATAAAGCATCAATTAATGTGGCTCTAATGATCTTTTAAAAGAGTGTGCCCCTTACTTCTTGCCTCCTCCATAATAGAATCAGTTCCTTTTCTCCAGAGAACTGTTAATGTCACGCCTGTTAATAACCACCCAGTAGGTGATTGATCATTTCTAACTAACATGTCATCGTAATAGCCTCCAATCGTGAACCAGGAGTCTTCCTTTTCAGCTTCAAAGACATGATGAGCCTGCATGTACATCCGGCAGGAAGCAACGTCGCCTTCCAAGCTAATCAGAGGATTCGTCATCGAATGCTGAGTCGCAGTAAGGCCGGTAAACAATGGGCGCACACGCTTAACCCATTCATCGCCGGTCAAGTGACTTGGTTCTGTAACTGATGAACCTTCATATGAGGAAAAGTCAATCTCGACCTGATCAGCAAAAATGGAGCGGTAAAGATCAAAATCCTTTGTATCTATTCCCAGTGCATATAGGTAAATGGTCTCAGCGACCTTCATTTTGTCATCTAAAGCCATTGATTTTCTTCCAGCGCGATAAATCATTTTTGGCGATGTGTACCATTGTAGTCGTTGGGTTAATTTCATAATTACTCGCTTTTCTGTAGTTCATATCACTTTTGTTTCCGAACTTTTTGATCTTACTAACTGTGAACTCAAACCAGTAGGTGGAATAATATGAAGCTTCTACTCACTTCTTTGTTCGTATTCTTTTCCTATAGTTTTCATTTATGGCCTTTCTCCAAATTCAGGTTTCTCAGTTCTTGTTCTTTTCAGTTCCCAAAAACCAGGAGTCGACGTTAATGTAACCACACTGTCCCATAATTTTAGACTTTCTTCAGTACTCGGTACTCGAGTTATCACCGGTCCGAAGATCCCGACACGTTCTCCATTGAAATCATCAAACGCAATGATAGGGGTTCCAATATCAACTCCAGCTAAAGCGATTCCTGCATTCATGCGTGTACGTATTTCTTCATCAAAAGATGAATTTTCATACGCGGTGAGATGCTCATCGCTAACTCCTACAACGGATAGAACCTCTGCTAAATCAAAATCCATGAAGTTTTTATCATGGTGGATTCTCCGTCCAAGTTCCCAATAATATTTTTGGACGACATCTTCTTTTTCTTCTGAACGAATCGACTCCATAACTCGAAGCAAATTGTGCGATCGTTCATACCAGTCAAAACGCTTATTGTCTTTATCGGGTTCGTTTTTAAAATAAAGACTAATTGGCTGCCATGTGATTTTGAGATCACGTTCAGCCTGAACTCCATCAACGACCCACCGAGCCGTAACCCAACACCAAGGTCATATAGGATCAACCCAAAATTCAATCTCCATAGACATTCTTACGGTTTCACTAGAACTTTGGTATGTTCAGTGGCTCCAGTTGCGAGTTCAGCAAAAATTTCATTTATTTCTAGTAAATCTACTGTTCCAGAATGAAGGACATCAAGATCTACACGGCCATCAGCTACATAACCCATAGTCATATCAAACTCTTCGTGTGTATATCCAAGAGCAGCTGTTACCTGAATCTCTTTAGTCAACCATTGCCTTGGACTAATCGGAGCATCGCCCATAGCTAACCCGATAATCGCGACTCTTCCACCTCTGCGCGCAAGATCAACTGCTGATTGAATTGTTGCAGGGATCCCAGCACACTCATAAACAATGTCAGCACCCAAACCATTCGTCAGGTCAGTAATAAAGTCACTAGCAGCAGAAGGGTCAACAGCATAATGCGCTCCTAGAGCTAGAGAAAGGGATCGGCGTTTCTCATTTGGCTCAACGACGATAATGGTTCCAGCTCCAGCAACACGCACCCATTGCAAAGTACTTAATCCAATCGGCCCGGCTCCTTGAATAACTGTGGTTTCACCAAGTTTTGGTGAATTTGCTCTAACTGCATGGAAACAAATGGCAGCTGGTTCAATTTGGGCAGCTTGTTCATCAGTCAAATCCGGATTAGCGATAACAGCCCGCCCGTTATGCACAGCAAGCTGCTTGGCAAATCCTCCATGAGGAGTAGCAAATTGGCCGCGGCCAACAGTAGCGGCAAGCACTATTTGGCATTTATTCATTTGACCAGCATGACATGCAGAACACTGACCACATGATGGGGGAACAGCTATTACGACTCGATCACCATCACTTAACCGCTTAACAGAATCACCAGTCTTCGATACAAACCCAGTCCATTCATGCCCGCATGTAGAAGGCCACGCAGCTCCAGGACTCTGATACGCATGAATGTCGGTTCCGCAGATCCCACAATAAGTAATATCTACTACAACTTCATCTGGCGCTGGACTGGGATCATCAAAAGTAACAAATTCAATCGTTTCTTTATCCGTAATCAGCGCTGCTTTCATTAAGCCAAACTACCCCCGGATTGATAAAACTTCATGTTTGCTTAGTTGAAAATAAAATTCTCGTTCAAGGGCTCAAAATAAAGCTGTCACCAAGATGCATTGTTTGATTAGCAGAACGTATGGATCTCGCCCCATTCCTAGATGCCTGAACACGAGTTATGCTCGCATAGTCAATCCGTATTCCGTACTTATCGTCATAACCCAACATTTCTTTAAGGAAACACATAGTTACCATTGCATGGCAGAAAACAACTACGGTACGACCAGAATTTTCAACAATAATCTTCTCAAAGGCTGCGTGTACTCTTTTAGCGAAAGCGTCAATATCTACATCTCCATGCATACTGTCAGGGTCATTAACGATCGCTTTCCATTCCTCGCCTCCTTTGGCTTTTACCTCCTCCATCGGAACATAGGTATCGCTATCTCTGTCTATTTCCGCAAGGTCAGGGACAATAACTGCTTCTAATCCAAGGCGTTCTATCAAAGGAGCCGCTGTTTGTTGAGCTCTCAGTAACGGCGAAGAAACGACCAAATCAATTTCAGTTTGTTCAAGATAATCTGCTACTGCTTTAGCTTGTTCTAACCCAATTGGAGCAAGTTCTGGGTCAGCTATTCCATCAGCTCCCTCAATACGGACGGGCCTTCCATGTCGAACAATTATTAACTCCACATGATGAGCTTAGGGAACCTAAAGTCCAAGACCACCAAAATTAAGATATTTCTTTTGGTTTCGCATCAATCTGGAACGTTGACGGCAATCCAGCTAACCTACGATCGTGAATGACTTACCTACCTTAGATTTAACGGGCAAGAAAGCGCTTGTTATCGGTGGCGCCGGAGGAGGTATAGGAACGTCAATAACGTTGAGTCTAGTAGCAGCAGGCTCCCATGTTTCTGTCATTACCGACGACCAGAAACACGCAGAAGACATTGTCGGGGAGGTATCAAAAAACGGCCAAAAGATTCAGGTACGAGTGGTAGATGTAACTGAAGAAAAAGCATTCTCCAATGAACTTGATGAGATAATTGGTGAATCAGGCCCTTTTGATCATTTAGTTAATGTTGTCGGGGGAGCCGGGGTCCATGATTGGAGCCGAGCGAAGGATTATGAATTAGAGACTTTCGACAGAATTCTTTCAAGGAACCTTAGATATGCATTAGTCAGTTGCCAACGCATTGCTTCAGCGCTAATTCAATGCTCACAGGCTGGATCACTTGTAAATATTTCATCAATTGCAACACGAGCAGTTCCTCTTCTTGCTGGGTATGGAGCTGCAAAAGCTGGACTTGAAGCATTATCTAGAACTATGGCTGCTGAATGGGGTCCATACGGTATCCGTGTAAATGTTGTTGCTCCAGGTACTGTTAAAACACCTCGAGCTGGACAAAATAATTTAGAGGAAGCATCAAAAAATATTCCTCTTCAACGCCGCGCAGAACCGCAAGATATAGCCGACGCAGTTTTATTCCTTCTTTCAGATAGGGCTAACTATATTACGGGACAAACACTCGTAGTAGATGGGGGAGCGACACTAGGAACTGCCGGAGATAATTTACCTGTTTTTGTTACGAATCCAGAAGTTCGTAAACAATTTGATTGAGTCTTAGGAAATCTCTACAAGATCACCGACACTAATTACCCCTGATGACACTGGGCTCATGCTTATACCTGCCTCTCGGTCATGGTTCTCACTAAGGTAACGTAAAGTAGCTCGTGAAGCTTGATGTTGGTCAAAGGCTCGTGTGATAACAACACATCGGTCAGTTCTTTTTCTAACATGAATTCTTACTGTCCCAATATCTAAGTGTTGGTCTACCCAACCATTCTCTTCAAATGGCTCTTCCGTCTTAACAACGATATTGGGTCGGAATCTACGAACATCGCCAGATCCTTTACCAACTCGTTTTTCGAGTAATTCAAGTGTTGCTGTTCCTATTAGGTGAAGACTTGAGCTTGAATCAAAGAACCAGCCCGGTGATGTTGAGAATTCAAAAACATCGGGATTGTCTAGAATTTCATCGCTGCCGTCATCCCATTCAATCTCGATACCTTTTGTTTGCCCAGCGACTGGTTGCGTGAGCGTTACTTCTTTCTCTAACCACTCCGAGAGTTTTTGATCAATATTAACTTCTTGGCTGCTTAGCTCGTTACGTCCAATGGTAATAATGCAATGTTCTCCAATTATACGCGCATGTCCTTCAAGGAGTTTTGGTACCCGTTTTGCTGATAGGAGCAAGTTCGTTTTAAGGTCAACGATTCCCCAGTTCCTATCGCCTGGAATCACATCAGTTACTTCGGTTGATTCTAATTTTTCTCCCTGAAGTGACTTAACAGGGTATCTCCATAATTGTTCTATAAGCATTTTACCAGGGGTGGTCAGTGCCATCCCAGCGAATGAAACGACCTGAATCTTCAATTGTAAGAGCGAGTAAAGAATCGACAATCGCACCAGCAGCTTCTGGAACTTCCAATTCAGCGGCGTCTGTTCCCATATCAGTCTTGACCCAACCAGGGTGAAGCGTAACAAAGCAAATATTTTTATTAGTTGAAGCTGACATAACAGTAATCATGTTCACAGCTGCTTTCGAGACATTGTACGCAACATCAAAGGGCATCATGGCTCCAATAACCATTGAACCAAGCTGTGAAGATGTATTAAGAACCACAGGGTTATCGCCAGACTCAAGTAAATCTACTAAGCCTCTCGTGATCATCATTGGGCCTAAAGCATTTATTCTTGTTTCTTCTAAAACAACTTGGGGATCTATCTGCCATGGGTTGCATTGTCTTCTATCAGCGCCAAGGTCGTTGCTAGTGATGCCAGCATTATTTACAAGAATGTCTAAGGAATCAATCGTTTCAGCAAGCTCATTACAGAAGTTATTTATAGATTCCATATCTCCAATATCTAGTTTCAAAATCCCAGCTGGCCCGGCAGCTTGTAAATCCGTAGCTCCATCTGGGTTTCTCACAGCTCCATAGACGGAGTGCCCTTGAGCAATGAGAATTCTTGCCATTTCTAGGCCTATGCCTCTGCTGGCTCCAGTTATTACGATTTGTTTTTTGTCCATATGCAACCGTACCTCAAATTTCTAATTAGGTAGAATTACTTCTTTAAATCAACGCTATGAAATTTCTAGACTCTTTTTGGGGTAGAAGAGGTATGTGATGAGGGCCCCAGTCAGGTAAGCGAACGATACTAATACCCAAACCCATATATAAATATCTTTAAAATCGTTGCCTATACGGTTTCCTACTATGGAAGCTGTTAGAACAGCTCCCAAGGCTGATCCAAGACGCCGTGCAGTGTACGATGCGGAACTAGCGCTAGCTAAAACCGAGTCATCTATATCTAGGAGCGTTGCTATTGTCGTATTATTTCCAATAGCCATTACTCCTAAACCAGAGATTAATAACCCAATAGCTAAATAGGTATAACCCGATTCGATTAGGAAAAATCCGATAATAAGGAAACATACGCCGCTCCAAAGCCCTCCAAAGATAATCATTGACCTCGGTCCTCGCTTATCAACGATTTTCCCAGCAATTGCAGCAGTTAGAAATGGCACAATATTAATTGGGATAAGTGCGAAACCAATACGTAATGGAGACCACTCCCAAACCTCACGCATATATAGAGGAAGGCCGAAGAAAATAGAAAAGAAACCAACTTGGCAGAGGGCTGAACCGATACAGCCAATAGTGAATGAACGTTGCGAAAAAATACTTCGGGGGAAAAGAGGATGAGCTTGGCTGTTATTCCGTCGGATAAGAACAGGAACTGTTGTAAGAAAAGCGATCAGGCACAATAATGTCTTGAGAGATAGAAACCCCCAATCTTGTCCTTGAACAAGGAACAAGGTTAAACCAGCTACCGAAATTGTGGCCAGCAATGCTGATGCGACATCAATTGGTGTTTGGTCTCCTACTTCTTGTTCTTCGTTGAGAATAATTATTCCTGCAACAAGTATTAGTAAAGAAAAACAACCAGTGAAAATAAAGATCGCTTGCCAATTAAAAATCTGGACCATTCCAGCTGCCAAGGGACTTCCACATAGGCCTGTTACCGCTCCGATAGTTCCCCATACCCCAAACGCATAAGCTCTTCGGCTCTGCGGAAATTCTCGAAGGCTCATAGCTAAACCACTTGGTGAGAGCATCGCAATAGCAATTCCTTGTAAAGATCTAGTGACGATAAGAACCCAAACCACAGGTATGCAGCCAGCGGCAATTCCAGCTATTCCATATAGGGCAAGGCCAAGTAAGAAAATTTTTCTTCTTCCAAAGCGATCAGCAACTCGCCCAGCTATTAACAGTGAAGACACCATGAAAATAAAAAGTGCCGTCACAATCCAAGATAAAGTTGTTCTAGATGTAGTTGCGCTGAATCTTTCCTCAATGAATGGAAAGCCGACGAACATGGCGGAACTATCCATCAATAATAGAAACATTGAAGCTGAGCAGACAAATAAAACTACCCAAGCGCGTCTAGGAATAGCCTCTAATGGTTCTGTGCCTGCATCAGAATTTTCTTCTGATTTTGTCACTCTTCAGGTAGGGGGTAATGCACTCCAGGAACCCCCGCCTCCAAGGCCTGATACCATTCTGGCCGTGGCTGAACAGGTTCATAGCTTGAAGGAATCATGAGCTGATCTTTATTCCACTCGTGATGTATCGGAGGAATCTGGAAAGTTCCGTTACTTGCATTCGTTCCGCCATCAACAAGTAAGTCAACTCCTGTAATGTAGCTCGCTAGATCCGATGCCAGAAACATAACAGCGTTCGTCACTTCTTCTGATTCCCCGACTCGGCGCATAGGAGTTCTGCTGGCAATCCACTTATCCATGCCTAATGCTTCCAATGCTGGCCTAGTCATTTCGGTAACGATAAAACCAGGGGATACTGAATTAACTCGAACTCCACGATCAGCCCATTCAGTGCCCAATTGAAGCGTCATATTTCGGAGTCCACCCTTTGCAGCACTATAGGCGATGACCCCGTTCTCGCTTCCACCGCTACCTAGAATCGAACCAATATTGACAATAGATCCAGAACCGTTCTCAAGCATGTTACGTCCACACTCACGTGCATAATAGAAAGCGCCAACAAGGTCTACTGACACAATGCGATTGAATGTCTCGCTATCAAAATGTTCAGG
>JACERY010000047.1 GCA_013912105.1 Acidimicrobiales bacterium
AAGCCTGTCCCAACAGCAGTACCTCCCAAAGCTAGTTCTCTGACACGTTGCAAACTATCGCGAATGGCTTCAATCCCTCGTTGCAATTGCATTGCATACCCACTGAATTCTTGCCCTAGAGTTAGCGGAGTTGCATCCATTAAGTGAGTTCTTCCTGTTTTCGTGACTTTCATAAATTCTGCTGATTTATCTTGAAGGGTCTTGAGAAGCAACTCAACATTCGGAAGCATTTCGTTCATGATCGCTTCATATGTTGCCATGTGCATCGCAGTAGGAAATGTGTCATTTGAACTTTGACTCTTATTTACATCATCGTTTGCACTAACAAGTTTTTCCTTGCGGAAATCGCCACCTAAAATCTCAGTAGCTCGATTAGCTATAACCTCATTGAGATTCATATTGCTTTGAGTTCCGGAGCCTGTCTGCCAAACAACAAGTGGGAATTCGCCATCTAACTCACCAGATAAAATTTCATCACAAGCTGCTGATATCGCTACAGTCTTGTCTTCTGGGAAATCCGTTAATTCATGATTTACAATTGCTGATGCTTTTTTGAGTTGGGCAAAAGCACGGATAATGCCTTTAGGCATAATCTGCTGACCAATTGCAAAGTTTTCAATACTTCTTTGAGTTTGAGCTCCCCAGTACCGTTCATTAGGTACCTGAATCTCACCTAGAGTGTCTTTTTCTGTTCGGAATTCCGCCATGCTCTTACTCTAGCCTGACCAAACAATCCGATTGCAATTACTCACAACTCATAAACCGAATCTAAGGAATTAAGCTTCAACAGAGACTTAAATACCTATCTTTCTCTCCAATCTAAATGCATTATCTTTTGCAGTAAATAATTGGAGTTCTTGGTGTATCTTTATGCTCGACTTCCATCTTGGATTGGTTCTGTCTCAGGCATCATTTTGTTAAGAACGAAATAAACTGGGCAGAATCGAGTGAAAGGGCTGACAATTTGCAAACCAGCTACAACACCAGCGATCCACAGCCATTGAGTAGAAGTTGTTGCAGCAAGCACCACACTAACCATGTACGCTGCTCCACATATACCATCGTGCATTCTTATCTTTGATTTCATATTTCTCCTTATTTATAAAAAAATCACCAACTACAGTGAACGAATTGAAGACTAGATTGCCACGGTTGACAAAACAAGCTTTTCATCATCATTTAACACAGTAGCAACAATCCTAAATGCTTAATTGAATAGTTTTTGTGTCGGAGGGGGGACTTGAACCCCCACGCCCGTAACGGGCACTAGCCCCTCAAGCTAGCGCGTCTGCCAATTCCGCCACTCCGACATTTGAAGTTGCTAGTTTACCCTTTGCAAAGCAATACTGCCCCTTTAAAATTTTGTTATCCCTACTCGTCCATCATTAATGCGAGTGCGAGAGTAACGAAAGTAAAAACGAGAGCAAGAATAATGGTAATTCTGTCAAGATTTCGTTCAATAACTGTTGAACCGGCTGCTTGAGATCCCAACCCGCCACCAAACATGTCAGAAAGACCGCCTCCTCTACCACTATGGAGGAGAACTAGACCAATTAGAGCCAATGCTACGAGGACATCAATTATTACCAGTAATGCTGTCATAAGGTGATGCTATCAAGATGGATGATTGAAAAGCGGTATCTTGCATCCATTATGTGAAATCGTTTTCATTACTGAAGTCGATATTGAATAATTCTGGCAAAGCTTTCTGCCTCAAGCGCTGCCCCTCCGACAAGGGCGCCATCTATATCTGCTTGGTTCATTAATTCTGCTGCGTTAACGGGCTTAACTGACCCGCCGTATTGAATTCGGATACTCTCGGAAGCATCTTTTCCAGCTATAGATTTTATGCATTGGCGAACTCTGGCACACATATCTTGAGCATCTTCTGGTGTTGCAGTAACTCCAGTTCCAATAGCCCAAATAGGCTCATATGCTACCACCATTGAAGCTATTCTTTCTCGCCCTATCCCCTGAAGGCCTTCTTCTAACTGCTTTTGGACTTTCCTTTCGGCTTCGCCTTCTTCTCGCTCTTCAATTGTTTCACCTACACAAAGTATTGGGGTCATTCCATGTTTAAAAATTGCTTTAACTTTTGCATTAACTTGGAAATTTGATTCACCGAATATTTCTCTTCTCTCGGAATGTCCTACGATAACAAGTCCGACATTAAGCTTCTCAAGCATTCCCGGAGAGATCTCACCGGTATAAGCCCCTTTCTCTTCCCCATGGCAATGCTGAGCGCCAAGAGTTATAGGGATATGGTCGGATTCGAGCACTGTTTGGATTGAACGAAGGTTGGTAAATGGAGGGTGTACTGACACATCACAAGCGTCATAGTCATCAGAGCTGAGTTGATATGAAAGCGACTGAACCATCTGAATAGCTTCAAAATGATTGTGGTGCATTTTCCAATTTCCGCTTATTAATGGTTTTCTTTCTGCCATTATTTTCTCCTAATCTTGTGATTCTACGTTAACTGTTGATTTGATATGAGTGCTGCTATTCCAGGGAGGTCACCCTTTTCTATAAGTTCGAGACTCGCTCCTCCCCCTGTTGAAACATGATCCATTAAATGAGAAAAGCCAAATTCTTTTGCCGCTGCCGCACTGTCACCTCCACCAACTACGGTGAAACAACTTTTGTTCTCAGTCATTATTTGAGCGACATGTTTTGTACCAGCGCTAAAACGTTCATCTTCGAATACTCCCATTGGGCCATTCCATAAGACAGTTTTTGACTCTGAAATAATATCGCCGAATACTGCTGCTGAACCAGGGCCAATATCCAATCCCATCCATCCGGAAGGAATATTTTGACCCATTTGCCGTACAATACCACCTGCGGATGGGTTTCCAATCTCGCCATCACTATCCATTGCTGTAAAATCATGTGGAAGAGAAATCGGCGCTCCTGAATTCAGCAGATTACGACAGTATGAAATTTGCGTCTCTTCAAGTAATGATTCTCCTATTTCATAACCTTGCGCCTTTAGAAACGTAAAGCACATCCCTCCACCGATAACGAGTTTGTCAACGACCCGCAACAATGCATCGATAACGCCGATTTTGTCACTAACTTTGGACCCTCCGAGAATAGCTACAAACGGCTGACGTGGTTTCTCTCTTAATTTAAGGAGGACGTCAACTTCTTTCGAAAGGAGTCTTCCGGCAGCAGAAGGCAAGTATAAAGGAGGGCCAACTATTGAGGCATGATTTCGATGCGATGCCCCAAATGCATCATTGACGAAAAGATCCTGATCTTTGATTAGCTGCTTTACAAAATCAGGGTCATTATTTTCTTCACCAGATTCAAAGCGAAGATTTTCTCGAAGAGAGACTTCTGGAAGCAATTCTTGAAGTCGCTTCTTAACTGGCTCTAAGGAAAAATCTTGATTTGGCATGCCATTAGGACGACCTAAATGTGAACAAACAGTGACTTTAGCTCCGTGATTAACAAGATAACTTAATGTCGGAAGAGCCTCCTTAATTCTTAGGTCATCACGAATCTTCCCTTGTGCTAAAGGAACGTTAAAGTCTGCTCGGACAAGAACCCTTTTCCCGGTTAAGTCACCAAGGTCCTCAAGTATTGGAAGTTGGATCACAATTTATTCAACGACGTGTTTTTTTTGTTTTACGCGTTCCAACAATTTTTGTTAGATCAACTAATCGATTTGAGTAACCCCATTCGTTGTCATACCAACCGCAGATTTTTACTAGTTTTCCCTGCGTCATTGTAAGACCAGAATCAAAAGTGCAACTAGCTGGCGAGCCTACAATATCAGCACTAACTAATGGCTCTTCGCTGTAATCAAGGACTTTTCGCATCGGTCCTTTCTTTGCAGCTTCTTTGAAAGCTTCGTTGACTGCTTCCACAGATGGAGTTTTTTTCATTATTCCAGTGAAGTCAGTTACTGAACCATCTGGTATCGGGACTCGCATGGCTATACCATCTAATTTTCCTTGCATTTTTTTCAGAACTAAACCAGTAGCACGAGCAGCTCCTGTACTTGTTGGAATTATATTAACTGCCGCCGCTCTTGCTCTACGTAAATCTTTGTGAGGGCCATCAACAATTGCCTGGTCACCTGTATACGCATGGGTTGTTGTCATCAGGCCGTCCTGCACTCCAAATGCATCGTCAAGAACTTTTATCATAGGAACGAAGCAATTTGTGGTACAAGAAGCATTCGAAATTATGTGATGTTTCACTGGGTCGTAGTCATCATCGTTTACGCCTACCACGAAGGTAGCATCGCAAGTGGCAGGAGCTGAAATAATCACTTTCCTAGCTCCTGCATCTATATGAGGTTGAGCTTTTTCTTTATCAGCAAATATTCCAGTTGATTCAATTACAACATCTACTTCAAGTTCAGCCCAAGGCAAATCAGCAGGGTTTCGTTCAGACAGAACCATTAGTTTCTGTCCATCAACATTTATCCCCCCTCGGGCAGCCTTCACCGACCCACCAAATTTTCCATGCACAGAATCATTCTTTAATAAATGGGCTAGTGTCTCCAACGAACCTAAATCATTAACGGCAACAAATTCAATATTTGCCCCAGAAATTTTAGCGGCCCGAAAAAAATTTCTTCCAATGCGGCCGAATCCATTAATACCTACTCGGATAGTCATATACCCCTCCTAAGGGAACAACAGTTGTATGCGCGATGCTAGCGATTCCTAAGAGCAAAGTTAGCGACCCAAAGCGGTTCTTGCCTTATTTTCGAATATCTCTATGAGAAACTTTTGATATAAATCCGATTTCAGCCAGAATTCTCTCTGCCTCAATAGCCATCACTACTGATCGATGCTTCCCACCAGTGCAGCCGATTCCTAAACTGAGATAGCTCTTTCCTTCTTCCAGGTATGCAGGCATCAGAATTTCGAGCATCGATTCCAACTGCGTTATGAATTTTTGAGCTATATCTTTCTCAAGTAAAAAATCTTTTACTTCTTTAGCTTCACCTGTTTTATCTCGGAGTTCTTCTTCCCAATGCGGGTTAGGAAGAAAACGACAATCAAATACAAGATCAACATCGACTGGCAGACCATGCTTAAACCCAAATGAAACTATTCTTGTCTGGAGTGAAGTGGGAATAGATTTAATTTCAAACATTTCAGCAAGACGCCTATTAAGTTCATGCACATTTAAATCGGTGGTATCTATTTCAACATCTGATGAACCCCGTAGATCTTTTAATAAGTCAATTTCTTTAGATATCGAATCCGATAAACTTCCTGAACCGTCGTATGGATGCCTTCTTCTAGTTTCTTCGTAGCGATGAATTAACGTATTCTTATTCGCAGTTAGGAAAAGCACTTTAAGGGAAATATCTTTATTCTTTTTCAAATTTGAAATTTGCTCTAAAGTTTCGTTTGGGTTTTCTGTCCCAACGACTAAGGCTATGTGGGATGTCAAAGAACCTGTGGCTGTAGCCAACTCCGCTACTTTAGGTACCAACTGGCTTGGCAAATTGTCTATTACGAACCAACCAGTATCGTCTAAACATTTAGCTGTTTCTGACCTTCCTGCTCCTGAGTAGCCAGCGATTATAAGAAATTCTGCCATGTTTCATGTTAACCGATTCAAGCACTCATCTATCTCTAGTCTGCTGAAATGGCTTCTTTTCTAGTACCAAAACAAGCAAACGAGGGATAGCTTTTTTATATTGCCAAGACTCGCCCTGCCAATCTGATCTTAGCGCTGGCTCAAGAACGCTCGTGAAAATAAATCCATTCTGTATAAAGGTATTAAAGTACTGGCTGAGAGTCCTGTGTTCGTAAGGGATTCGGATTCCTTCGGCGATTTCTTCTATATCGCTAGTTTCATTTAAATAATCTGCAATCTGCCACAGAATTCCAGTTTGCTTTTCATCTTTTTTTTCTACCGGCCCACTTCCAGGAGTTTGAAAAACAGGGTGATTCATAATCACTACCCAACGACCATGTGGTTGAATAACTCTAGCTATTTCACAAGCGGTGTCTTCGAGATTCTCTATATGCTCCAAGACCATGCTGCTTAGTACACCATCAAAAATTCCTTTCTTAAAAGGTAAATTACCAGAATCAGATTGAAGATATACAGGCCCAGGGTTTTTACGAGAAGCTCCTAGAAGTTGCTTTAGTGAGATATCCAAGCCAATGACTGTTTGTGAGGGGTCTTTAGAAATTTGTTTCGCAATAGCTCCTGTTCCCGTTCCAAGATCAAGAATGAGCTTCTTTTCAGCTAATAATTGAATTGAAAGGGGAAGAATAATTTCGGAATATTCTTGAAAGTTATTTTCTGAGATGTTAGCAAACCACCATTCACTATTTGCATCCCATAAATCTCCGCTTCGATTGTTCACGGTCACCTCTTGAACTTACTTTGAACACTTCTCGTATATCGCTTCAGCTACATTGTCTGGAAGCCAGGGCAGCACAGTGAAATCTTGAAGTGTGGCTTTCCGAATTTCTCCGATTGTTCCGAAATGATTAAGTATCTTTTGCTTACGAACCGGACCTAACCCAGAAATATCATCCAGAATTGATTTCTTGAGTTCCTTCGTGCGCAGAGATCTATGATAGGTAACGGCAAATCGATGGCTTTCATCACGAATTCTTTGAAGTAAATACAAGGCCTCAGAGTCTCTGGGGATCTCAACTGGGTTCGATTCGCCGGGAACGTAAATTTCTTCAAATTTTTTCGCTATAGAAGCAACTGGGACTCTATCGGCAAGACCCAAATCTTCCAGAACTTTAACTGCTGCGGATAGTTGGCCTTTACCCCCGTCAACCAACAGTAAATGCGGCGGATACGCGAAACTACTGAGTTCTAAATCAGGTTTCTTCTCAGCTTTTAGAAGATTTTGCAACCTCCTCCGAATAACTTCAGCCATAGCTGCATAATCATCATTCCCAGCTACTGATTTTATTTTAAATTTTCTGTAGTCCTTTTTTTTCAATATTGCATCTTCCATGACAACCATCGAACCTACATAATTTGATCCTTGCATATGGCTCATGTCGTAGCATTCGATTCTTAAAGGCGCGTTAGGTAACCGTAAATAGTTTTGAAGGTCATTCAAAGCTTTTGACCTACTGTTGTGGTCACTAAGACGCTTAAGACGGTTTCTTCTAAACACATCAGCAGCATTCATTTGCACTGTAGACATTAGCGATTTTTTGTTTCCTCTCTTTGGAATCAAGATTTGCACGCGTGATCCTCGCTTGCTGCTAAGCCAATTTTCATAGAATTCTTTGTTCTCTGGTAATGCCTGTACATAAACAGTTTTAGGTTCTCCTAGGGGATTTTCCTGTAAGTACAATTTTTCCAGAATCTTTGCTTGCAAACGGGGCGATGGGAGATCTTCTGATTTATCCAGAATTAGCGAGCGTTGGCCCATTACTTTTCCTTTACGAACGAAAAAAGCATGCACGGCCGCTTCGAATTCATCGTCTTCGAAGGCAACAGCATCAAAATCCTCTAGACGAGTCCCCACCATTACTTGTTTTTCTGCAGCTTTCTGAACATTAAATAACTTGTCCCGGAGTCGAGCTGCCTTTTCAAAGTTTTGAGCATCTGAAGCTTTAGTCATTTCTTGAATTAGTTCAGCAACAACTATCTCTGTATGCCCTTCAAGAAATTTGATCAAATCGTTGACTAGTTTTTTATACTCACTGTCACTTACCTTATCTACACAAGGACCACAGCACTTTTTTATATGGAATTCAAGACAAGGTTTTCCAAGCTTCTCATGCCTTCGAAATTTATTCATTGTGCATGTACGAAGTGGAAAAGTCCTTTGCAGAAGATCCATTGTTTCTCGTATTGCCCCAACATCAACATATGGACCGAAGTATTTATTTTCCTTTTTTATTTTTCCTCTTGTCAACATCGCACGTGGCCATTGGTCAGCAAGAGTAACCATAAGAAATGGGTAACTTTTATCATCTCTAAGCCGAACATTGAAACGCGGTTGATGTTCTTGTATCAGACTGTGTTCAAGAATGAGAGCTTCAACTTCGTTTTGAACCTGCATCCATTCAACTGTTGTTGCTTCAGAAATCATTTGCTGAGTTCTAACAGGGAGATTTTCTTTCAATTGGAAATATGAACTTATACGCGAACGTAGCGACTTCGCCTTCCCAACATAAATAATACGACCATCGAGATCTTTGAATTGGTATGAGCCAGGTGTCTTAGGGATAGAACTTGGCGAAGGCCGATTAATCACTTTTGTTTTCCCTTTGCATAATTCAACCTAAGATCCCCTTCTAAAGAGTACCCGCCTCTTCTAAGATAGGTTTAAGAAATTGCCCTGTGTAACTTTCATCTGTCTTTGCAACATATTCTGGGGTCCCTTCGACGACTATAGAGCCGCCGCCATCACCTCCATCTGGTCCAAGGTCAATAATCCAATCAGAACATTTAATTACGTCTAAATTATGTTCGATAATGACAACAGTGTTTCCTTGGTCGACTAACCGGCTTAGCACTGTCAATAGCTTATTAACATCTTCAAAGTGTAACCCTGTTGTGGGTTCGTCAAGAATATACAT
>JACERY010000048.1 GCA_013912105.1 Acidimicrobiales bacterium
ACGTAGCGCATTTCCCAAATCAAAAGACCTAAATGTAAGAAAATTAAAATAGCTGCAAAAGGTACAATCTCAAACCATTCACTGTTGCGGATCGGTAATACAACTCCGGTGATGATTCCCATTCGAAGAACGAAACCTCCGAGGACAGCTCCCATTAGTAGCTGTGGTGAGATCTTTACCGCCCATTCAATAACCCAGGCTCCAGCGATGAAGTTAGTGAGGACGATACCTAAAGCAATAGACCCGCTGGCAAGACCGCTTAACCCTCCTAGGATAAGGCAGAGAACAAGCAACAATGGAGAGACTATTATTCCCCTTCGGAATAGGTCAGATGCTACTTCACGTTCTGGGGCATTATTTGAGGACTCTGATTGGTTATTCATTTAGACCTTTCGCGTCAGGGAGTGAATCTTCGAATGATTTCATTTTTTTGGTATAGGTGTACCAGAGTTTCCAAACTTCATAGACTGCGACGATCCCAGCTAGGGACGCTAAAAAAATTGGCGCTGTATCTAACCATCGGTCTATGAGGTATCCAAAAAAACCGAATAAGGCCGGCGTTAGAACGAGTTCAAACGCAGCAACCACTCCGTCTTCAGCTGCTTCAAGAGCCCTTACCGGCTTTGCCATACTATGAAATTCCTTTTCTGCCTTTGACTTGATGTATCTCTAGAATTACTAAGGCAATCTACCATCGGTACTGCGTAATGACGTCATTGCATTTTCTGAAATTGTTTTATGCAGCCTTGATTTTCTAGTCACTCTTCACCTTTCAAAATTCGAACTACATCTACTAAGATTTGCTTAGAGTCGTTTGATGCATAAGGAGAGAGCCTGTGAATTCAGAACATGATGGAGAGAATATGTCAGACGAATCAAAGGCGTTCAAATTTGGGTTAAACGCTATTGAGAAAAGTGAACCTCTGATCGCTGATTTTATTCGGGGGGAATTAGATAATCAACGAAACCAACTGAAGCTTATCGCTTCAGAAAATTACGCTTCGCCTGCTGTACTTTTAGCAATGGGGAATTGGTTCAGCGATAAATATGCTGAAGGGACTTCTGGTCATCGGTTTTATGCTGGTTGTGAATTTGTAGACAAAGTTGAAACGCTAGCTTCTGATCACGCTAAAGAACTCTTCGGAGCTGAATACGCGTACGTACAGCCACACTCTGGAATAGATGCTAATTTAGTTGCTTTCTGGTCCCTTCTTGCCTACAGAATAGAAGCGCCGTTTCTGAAGTCGCATGAATCAAAGCACGTAAATGATTTATCTGATGAAGATTGGGCAGTCCTTCGGAAAGCGTTTGGGGAACAAAGAATGATTGGGATGTCTCTTGATGCAGGAGGCCATTTGACCCATGGTTTTCGACCGAATATTTCCGGGAAACTTTTTGACCAGCGTTCATATGGAGTGAATCCTGAAACTGAGAAATTAGATTATGACGCGATTCGATCCCTCGCAGAAGAATTCCGGCCTTTGGTAATTGTTGCAGGTTATTCTGCCTATCCAAGGAAAGTAAACTTTGCCAAAATGCGGGAAATAGCTGATGATGTTGACGCTCTTCTCATGGTTGATATGGCGCACTTTTCAGGTTTGGTTGCTGGGAAAGTTTTCACGGATGATTTTGACCCTATTCCCCATGCCCACATTGTGACTTCGACAACGCACAAATCTCTTCGCGGGCCCCGAGGCGGTATTGTTCTTTCTAACGAGACTGATTTGGCTGAACACATTGATAAAGGCTGCCCAATGGTTTTAGGTGGGCCGCTAGCTAATGTGATGGCGGCGAAAGCTGTGGCCTTTGCCGAAGCACGAAAGGATTCATTCCAAACATATGCCCAACAAGTTGTTGATAATGCCGCTGCCTTGGCTGAGGGGATCAAAAAACGCGGAGGCCGACTAGTTACAGATGGAACTGAAAATCACCTTGTACTTGTTGATGTTAGAAGTTTTGGTTTAACAGGTCGCCAAGCTGAAAGCGCTTTAGAAGAATCAGGAGTGATTGTTAACAGGAATTCTATTCCCTTTGACCCTAATGGCGCTTGGTACACGTCGGGCATTCGACTAGGAACTCCTGCTTTGACGAGTATCGGAATGAACTGTGATGACATGGAAGATATAGCTGAAATTATTTGTTCGATCTTAGAAGCTACCGACCCTTCGGCAACAAGTTCTGGAGGAATATCAAAAGCAAAATTCAATCTTTCTGACTCCGTTCAAAACTTCAGTAAAAAACGCTGTTCGGAGCTACTAGACCGGAACCCGCTGTACCCAGAAATCGGAACTCCTTAAAATTATTTCTGATGCCAAGTAACAATCCTAAGCACTTACGGGCGCCCAAGACGGCTGCATCCTAGCGTGCCAAGTTTCCTATCCCCATTGTGGTTTACCTTAAATACCTAGCTCTTTTGGAAGCAGCTAAAGCGCATTTATTTTGGCCACACGGTCTGCATGGCGTCCGCCTTCAAACACTGAAGCTAGAAAAGCGGAGAGGGCTTCTTTAGCAATTTCTTCACCTATAAGCCTTTCGCCTAAACAAATAATATTTGCATCGTTGTGTTCTCTTGCTAAATGTGCAGAAGTAACATCATGTACTGTCGCAGCTCTAACCCCAGAGATTTTATTAGCGGCAATTCCGATTCCTATTCCACTTCCACATACTAGAAGGCCGAGGTTCGCTCTACCTGAAGCGACCGCTCGCCCAACGGCCGCACCGTAATCTGGATAGTCAACACGGTCATGTGTAGTGGTTCCGAAATCTTCCACTTCGTAACCTAGTTCTTCCAAATATTCTATGAGTTTGTTTTTTAGAGTTAATCCTCCGTGGTCACAGCCAGTGGCTATCTTTTCTCCAGTTTTTTTTGCGTCCATGATTTAAAAGCTACTTCGGTTAGTACCACGATGTGAAGAAATAGTTAGAAAAAGTTGTAGAACTAAAACCTTTACGGGTTTATTGAACCGATTACTTCTTCAATTTGCTCTTTAGCGATAGGGCCTTCACGAATGATTTTCAGGCTAGTGTCGTTGCATTCAATAATTGTTGAAGCAGTGCCATGATCGCATTCTCCATCGTCTATTCCAAGTTCTACATCCTTAAACGACTCAGCTATCTGGGTTAAAGTCATCGGCGTTGCCTCGCCGTGGAGATTTGCACTTGTCGTCGCCACTGGCCCGGTTATAGCAATAAGCTCCCTAACAAAACTGTGATTTGGGCAGCGAACTGCGATAGTGCCTGCGCTATTGACAGATTCACTGATTTCTTTAAACGCGTTTGGAAGGATAATAGTTAAAGGACCAGGCCAGAAAATATTAGCCAAAGCATGCACGTTATCACTTCTATGTGAGCTAACTTCACTCATCTGATGCGCTCCACTTAGAAGTAAAGGTAACGGCATTGATACGGGTCGGGCTTTTAAATCAAATATCCGTTCTATAGCCTTAGGAAATTTGGGGAGTGCGCCTATCCCGTAAACGGTATCCGTTGGGAATATAGCTACTCCCCCTGATTGCAATACATTAACCGAGGCTTCAATTGAAGCTGCTCTATCTTCTGAGAGGTCTATAATTTCCATCGACAACTCATTACGCGAGGTTTCCCAGCCAAATCCTTGTGTATTTTAATATCTCTATAACCAATTTCACTAGCTAGAAGTGCGTTTGGTTTCGTTTGGTGTGGCGCCATTTCTATAGCTAAAGCCCCATTTGGGTGAAGCCAATGCCTAGCCTGATTGATAATTAGTTCAATATCTTCAGTACCTTTTTCACCTGCGAACAAAGCTGAGTGTGGTTCCCAATCAATAACGTCTGAAGGTAATTCCTCATGCAGCGAAATGTAAGGAGGGTTTGATACGACTAAGGAAAATGACTTCTTATATTCTTCTGGTATCGCAGCGAACCATGAGCCATGAAGAATTTGAATTTTTTTCGCATGATTACCTAACCCAGCTACATTCGCGGCTGTAACTTTTAAAGCTTCCTGTGAGCTATCAATGAGAAGTACTTCAACGTCTGCACGTTCTTGGGCTATTGATAAACCGATAGCACCTGAACCAGTGCCTAAATCTACGATATGTTTAACGGTCGTTTCTTCATCATTTGTCAGCAGTTCATGGGCAATATCAACGAGAATTTCGGTTTCTGGTCGAGGTATAAGCACGCGTTTATCAAGATATAGATCTAGGTTCCTAAACCCCCATGACCCCAAAGCATATTGCAATGGCTCACCAGCCCGGCGCTTCTCAATAATCGCATCTAGTTGTTTGACTCCTAAAACAGTTGCTCTTTCATCCAGCCCAGTTACGAACGCTGACCCTTCGTACCCTGATGCCTTTTCAATAATCCACCTAGCTTCTATTTCCGGCCGTTCAATATTAATCTCCGCAAGAATTTCACTAGTTTGCTTATACAGTTGACGCCAAAATATTCCCTCTTCAGAAAATTTTTGTCGACTCTTTTCTATCATCCTTCTTTTTCTATTTGTGTTAGTTGACTCGTTCGTTCATCTTCGGCGAGAGCATCTATAACCTGATTCATCTCTCCATCAAGGACCCTGTCGAGTTTGTACAGAGTTAATCCTATTCGGTGGTCAGTAACCCGATTTTCTTTGAAATTATAGGTTCGAATTTTTTCCGACCTTCCGCCTCCACCCATTTGGTCTTTTCTAGTTGCCGACTGTTCTGCTTGTATACGTTCTTGTTCTGCTTGTAGTAAACGAGACCGGAGAACGACCATTGCTCTAGCCTTATTTTGCAACTGACTCTTTTCATCTTGCATAGACACGATAATTCCAGTTGGTTTGTGAGTGATACGAACAGCTGAATCAGTTGTATTAACTGATTGCCCACCGGGCCCTGAGGCGCGAAATACATCTACTTGCAAGTCCGAGTCTTGGATTGATACATCTATCTCATCTGCTTCTGCCAATATTGAAACTGTTGCGGAGGATGTATGCACTCGGCCTTGAGTTTCGGTAACTGGAACTCTCTGAACTCTATGTGGGCCACCTTCATATTTCATCTGCGACCATACATCTTGACCTTTCAAGATAAAAGTTATTGTGGTGAACCCTCCCATATCAGATTGTTGACTGTTAAGAACTTCAAGCTTCCAACCCTTTTTTCCTCCAAAACTCGAATACATCTCAAATAAATCTCGAGCAAATAGGTTAGCTTCCTCCCCGCCTTCTGCACCTCGAATTTCTATGATGACGTTTTTCTCTTCGTTTGGGTCCTTAGGGATCAGAAGATGGCGAAGTTCATTTTCAAGTAATTCTAGGGTGTTCTGATTTTCATTTATTTCCTCTCGTAAAATTTCACGTTCTTGACCATCTGCTTCAGTAAGCATCTCTTTAGCAACCTCTAGGTCTTCTAAAGCAGATCTAATTCCTCTTATACAATTAACGATATTTTCTAGTTCGCTATACCGTTTCGCAACTTTTGCATATTCCTTTTGGTTAGCTAATAGATCCTGGTCGCCAAGACGATCTTGAAGATCTAAAAATTCTTGTTCGAGTTCCTCATGAAGATCTGACATAAAGTGAGAATACCTTTACTTTTGTTTGGAAACTGAAATGACTACGGGAATTTAGTTGTCGGAGCTTAACCCAAAGTAGCGGGCCATGGCTCTTGAACTGTTTTGAAATATATAGGAATTGTAAGCTGACTGGATTGCCTTTTGAGAGCAGGATGGAGGTCTTTTTCTGGCAAAATCATCCATATCTCATCTGCATCTTCAGTCGCAGATAAAGCGGCTGCTAGCGGGATCGCTTTTAAATCTATTCCAACTGAAGCGACGAGTAGCACGATCTTCCCGTCAGACTTTGCAAGGGCTGCCGCTGGAGTAGTTTCTTTCACTGTTGTAGCTTTACCGGGGGTCATTAGCCTATGAACATCTTGTAGATTTAATTTTTCTGGAAAAGCTATAATTTCAGACACCAACCATGCTGGTCTAGCTACGCGATTAAGTGGATGCGGCTTGGCTTCTTTATTTCTGTACCGCAGAACATCAGCAACTACTCGTGCAAGCTTTTCATTTGGATCTTCATGAAGGTCAACTAGTTTGTGTGCTTCCTGATCATAATGCCCGACTCCAATTTGTAGTTTTAGTTCACCATCTCTATCTTCAGTTATTCGGGCCACTTCTAGACCCTTTATCTCTGCCTTCACTATCTCATGTTCATGAACAATATCGCAGTTGTTAGCTTCCAATATTGAAATAATTGGTGCATCTAAAATATGTTTAACTGGTTGAGCCACGTAATCTTCATCTGGGTGATAGACCATTGTCTCATCTTCAATTATCCAAAAAATATATTCTTTTTTTAATCCTTCTGCTTGCAGAATTAGTAGGGAATCCGGTTCGTCAAGTACGACATTTATTTTAGTTTCTGGGAGAGGCAATGCCATTGCGATAGCTAGTGGCGAAATACTTTGGTCTGGTGCATACACATACATTTCTTGCCCATTGGAGCGCACAGCAGCAGATTTCGCATGCACCTTCTCAAATTGACTGTCTGGGAATGCTTTACGTAGAAGCACGTCAAATTTAGTTTGATTCAGTTCTTGCCGTCGCTCATTATCAATCACTCTTGCAGCAAAATTCTCTAAGGCTACTCTTCAGAATCAGATGAACGTTTTCTTTTCCCGTATCGTTTCTCAAAACGCTCTACTCGTCCTGCTGTATCAACAATTGTCATTGTGCCTGTAAAGAATGGGTGACTTGTTGAAGAAATCGGTACTTTAGCCAAGGGATACTCTTCACCGTCGTCCCATTTGATGGTTTCGTCTGTTTCAATCGTTGATCTTGTTATCCAAGATTCCCCTGACGATGTATCTTGAAAAACTACTGCTCTATATTCAGGGTGAATGTCTTGTTTCATTTCTGTATCTCCACGGATTTCATCTTATTGATCGTATCTTTAGAATTCTCTTCGCACACCCTGCTCCCAAAATTGCGAAGAGGAAGCTATGAATAGTTTCCTAAAAGGCTTTCGTTATCTTCAGTTGACGTTATTTTCTGCAAAAGCAATTCCATCCCGCTTGAAGGGTTTCCAGCCGAGTTTGCTTCTCTAAGTTCTTCACGCAATTTTTGAACTTGGCTTACTTGTTCGGGTGATGTTAACCCTTCCTCATTCTGGGTTCCGGACTTACCTATATTCAAGGCTGGGAAAATATGTGCTTCTGCCGTTTCCTGGGAGAGGAAAATCTCTGATGTGCTTCCGCCTTGAAGTTCTTGTAAGAGCATTTCATCAAGTTTTGAAGATGTTCCGCTAAGCACACTGGCGAAAACGGTTAGAGAACCACCTTCCTCTAGTTTCCGACCGGCTCCAAAGAAACGCTTTGGTAAGTACAGAGCTGATGCATCTACACCACTTGATGCCTGTCTTCCAGAATGCGAAGAAATTAAATTGTACGCTCTTGCTAAAGAAGTCATTCCATCAATAATGACAGCAACATCCTCTCCCATCTCAACCATACGCTTAGCTCTTTCAATGGTTAGTTCAGCGATTGCTACATGTTCTTCCGGCGATTGGTCAAAAGTTGATGCTACGACATCAGATCTAGTTAGCCAGCGCCTCATTTCAGTAACATTTTCTGGAGGCGTGTCTAGAAGAAGAACAAGTAATTTGACTTCGGAGTAATTGCTTTCGATAGATTGCGAGATCTCCTTGATAACTTCTTCTCGCCCTGAACGAGGGTTTGAAACTATGAGGACACGTTGACCTTTCCCGATTGGTGCTACTAGGTCTATCGCTCTCGAGGTAGCATTATCTGGATCCTCTGACCTTTCTAAACGTAATCTTGTATCGGGGTGGATTGGAGTTAAGTCAGAAAAATCTGGTCGATCACTCAAATTGTTAGTGTCATTACCATTGATTGCATCAAGTTTCAGCAGCGCAGGGTTTTTCTCAGACCGATTAGCAGGCCTGTAGGCACCTACTAAATGATCGCCTTTTCGAAGTCCGTATTGTCTGACGAATTTTACTGGTACGTATACATCGTCTCTGCTAGGGAGAAATCCATTAACTCTTAGAAAGCCATACCCATCATCTCTAAGATCAAGATGGCCTTCTGCCGACACAGGGTCTCCTGACCATTCTTCCATTCCTTCCTTGCTTTTCCCTTTTCTTCGGCGCTTTTTTCCATTCCCTGTTTCGTTATCAGAGTTTGTTTCATTCGTTGCTTCTGCTCTTGCATCGGCCATGGGATCAGCGGAATAGGATGTGCTAGTAGCTTTAGAGTCTTCATTATCCTCAGGATCAGAGGTCTCACCGGTTTTGGAGTCTGAATCTTGTAATGAATCACCACCTGCGAGCTCAACTATTAGATCAACGAGATCCCCTTTAGTAGCACGCGTGGTTGGTTT
>JACERY010000049.1 GCA_013912105.1 Acidimicrobiales bacterium
TTTTGTATGAATATTGATATGCCAGAATTCTCTGTTCCTGTTGAGAAGAGTACCCCTTCGTCATTTTTTTCTCGAGTGACTGTGGCTGTTAAGTCAAAGCTTCTTCCGCCGATAGCTGCACTTGCCTGAGCTGGGATAGGAGACATTGGGGGCCTGTAAACATATCTTCGGCTAGTTGGGTGAGGAGACAGGTCTCTGAATCGTGCTCCGAATAATTCAAATCCTCTGTCGTCGAGTGGAAGAACGCCATGCTTTTCAGCTTCTTGCCACCATAGGTTCTGCAACTCTATCAATTTTTTTGGCTCTGCTTCAGCGAGGTCATTGCATTCGGACCAGTCATCAGTGAGTTTGTATAATTCCCATCGCTCGGTATCGTAATCCGCTCCGTGTTGGTGGCGGCAAACAGCTTTCCATTCTCCTGCTATGAGCGCCCTGCTGCCCATATTCTCAAAGTATTGAACTGTGTTATTAGAAATCCCGTTTGGGTCTGCAAGAAGATGAGCAAAGGAATGACCTGTAATAGGAATCTGCGGAATACCTTTGTACGTTTTAGGTGCTTGGATGTTTAGTATCTCAAATAGAGTCGGTGCAATATCAGAAACATTTGCGAATTGTTTTCGTAGAGAACCCTGGTTTTTCTCCTCAATTCCCTTAGGCCAATGAATGATCATAGGGACATGCACGCCCCCTTCATGAGTATTTTGTTTGTACCATTTGAATGGGGTATTCCCTGCTTGCGCCCATCCCCATGGGTAATTGGTATGACTGTGTGGTCCACCTATATCATCAATATTTTTAATGGCTTCTTCAGGGGTTTCTAATATCCCATTGAAAAACTTCATTTCGTGCATAACCCCAAATGGCCCTCCTTCTTGAGACGCTCCGTTATCTGAGAGGAGAATGAAGATTGTGTTATCCAGTTGACCTGCATCGCTCAAACCATTTACTAGGCGACCAATTTGGTCATCTGTGTGATCAAGGAAAGCTGCGAATGCTTCTTGGAGACGCGCCGCCAAACGTTTCTGATTTTCTGGCAATTCATCCCATTTCTCGACTCCAGGGTTTCTGGGAGCTAGTTGTGTTCCGGATGGAATTACTCCAAGTTCTAACTGGCGGTTATGCCACCGCTCTCGAAAGACATCCCAACCTTCGTCAAAAACACCTCTGTACTTAATTAAGTAATCAGTGGGAGCTTGGTGCGGAGCATGAGTAGCCCCGAAAGGGAGATATGCAAAGAACGGGCGATCTGGTCGAACTCCTTTTGAGTCAGCAATCATTTCCAGAAGGTTGTTAACAATATCTTCGCTTAGGTGATAACCATCTTCTGGTTTCGCAGGGGGTTCGACAGAATGGTTATCTCTGACAAGGTCAGGGTGGAATTGATCTGTTTCTCCTTCTAGGAAACCATAGAAACGATCAAACCCTCTACCAAGAGGCCATTGGTCAAACGGGCCAGCGGCTGAACAATTTTCCATCGGAGCCAAGTGCCATTTACCAGCACAAAAAGTGGCGTAACCTTCTGCTTGGAAAATCTCAGCCATAGTTGCTGCCTCATTAGTTATGTGACCGAGCATGTGTGGGAATCCAGTGCGGAAATTAGAAACTGATCTCATTCCAACCGCATGCTGGGATCGACCAGTCAAAAGCGCTGCTCTTGTAGGTGAACAGAGCGGCGTGACATGAAAGTTTGTGAACTGAAGTCCATGAGTTGCTAAAGCATCAATATTTTTTGTATCGATTGACGATCCATAGCATCCCAATTGAGCGAATCCCGTGTCATCTAATAGAACCACCACTACGTTCGGGGTTTCTTCACCAGGGTGTTTAGGGAGTTCAAACCATGCCTCGGACTCATCAAGAGTCTTCCCGATAGTTCCTTGAAACCTGTGTGTGGAGTTTCCTAATTTACTCATAATCCCTATTCGTTCCTATAGACGATGTTACCGTCAGCGGGTATCAAGAACCAGTTAGTGACATCTACAAGATCCTAGAGAAATCGCCTTTGGAATAACTTGTCCGGCTTAGTTCATAATTGGCGAATTTTTTTTGCAGATCATCGCCTAAATGTAATTCATTACCATTTTCTAGGTTTGTGAATAATATCTCTATTCCTGTATCTCGTTGTAGGCATAAACTCCCGTCTGGAATGCTATGGAGTATCTCCTCAGTTAAAAAAGAGTCATACAACTGACTTGCAACCATTAGCCCTTGAATGGGTTGCGGTTTCCGAAGTTTCATACGGTATGCACAAAATTCGTAGAAAGATTCGTACGAGTCTTTTATGATTCTGACTTTTGACTCTGGGATCGCAGTCCAATTGACAGCTATTTCCTGTACTGAAAGATTGCTCTGAAATGCAAGATCAAGAATTTCTGCGTCATGAGAGAATCCATTTATTACTGATGTTGCGAAAAGTATCTTTGCTGCTGGCCCTCGATACGCCTTGAACCCGCATTGTGTATCCGATACGTTGTGCCTTGTCATTAATCGATTAAAGAATGAGAATCCAGTTGTTACTGTTCGGCGAATTGTTGATGTCCCATGAGTCGTTGATCCTTGTAAATTTCGTGAGCCAACAACTACATCATGGGTTTCTAGCGCTAATAAAGCTGAGTCAATTGCCTGGAGGTCAGTTGCCATATCTGCATCCATGGTGATGATTATTGGCGTATTCGCAGCCGCTACTCCGGTTCGTAGCGCACTTCCTTTCCCAGCATTTTTAGATTTCGTTATCACTTTCCCTTTTGGAAAGAAATCATTGATGACTTGCTGACAGAGCAAACTCGTGTCGTCAGTGCTTCCATCATCAACTACGATAAGTTCAATATTCTGGGGATCGATGGATATTGAACGCAGAGCGTTCAATAAAGGAGAAATTCTTTTCTCTTCATTCAGTGCTGGCAGAATAACAGAGATCTTCGCAGAGCTTTTAAAGAGGAACTTAGTATTTCGCTTCACGACTGAATCTCAGATTGTGGGGAAGGTATTTCAATAGCTGTGACGATTACGCCTTTGCGAATAGTGTACTTTCCATGCATTTCTCTAATAGGACCGTTTTTTTGAATATGGACCGTGAAAGCGTTTTTCTCATCATGGAAATCAATGAACACTTCTTTGAAACCTAACCACTCTTGAGTAATGGGATACCAAGCTTTGTATGTTGCTTCCTTCGCTGAAAAGAGAATTTTCCCTGGGTTTTGGATACGTGAGCTATCAAGGGATTTCACCCATTCTTGTTCTTGATCATTACCGATTCTCTGAAGTACTTTCGGAGATAGAGGTTCGTCCGTTTCTGCATCTATACCTAAAGAAAGGACCTCTGATTTTTTTGCGACTGCAGCAGCAGCATACCCATGTGAATGCGTTATTGACCCCACGATATTGGAAGGCCAGATTGGCTCACCTTTTTCTCCTATCAGAATATGTTCCGGGGATATGTTTGCTGACTCCATCGCTTTACGAGCGCAGAAGCGACCTGCGATGTATTCTCTTTTACGATTTTGCGAAACACTCTTTAGGTAAGTTCGTTCCACTACTGAGAGGAATGATGCATCAACAGCTGTTGCACGAGTTTCAATAACGGCTACAGAACTCGAAAATAGGTTCTTCAATGTTCCTCCCATACTCTGGACCGTACCGCAAAGAACCTACTGTTGGGCATATATGCGCCAGCAGTACTTATTTACTTGTCGAGCGTTCGTTTAGAATTTGGTTTATGAGTTTTCCGTCTGCTTGACCAGATGTAGCTTTCATTACTTGACCGACGAAAAATCCTTGGACTTTCGTATCGCCTGAGCAAAAACGTTCCCACTCATCAGAATGCTCATTAATGAGTTGGTCCACTAGGTTCTCTATTTCGTTTGTGTCAATCGCCTCAAATCCTAATTCGGTTGCTAAATCTGCCGGACTGCCGCCTCTTTGGACTAGTTCTCCTAACATTTTCTTTGCTTGCGTACTAGTAATTTCTGAGTTGTTTTCCATTTGAACCAATTCCGCTAAAGCTTCTGCTGTTAACTTTCCTAGACCGGCAGATAAGTTGTTCACTAGGTGTTTCACTATTTGATTAGGTTGCCCACCGCCTCTAATAGCATCTAAAGCGAAGACATCATGGTTTCGTTCTACAAGCAAAGCTATGTCACTTGGTTTCACACCAGTTAGGTTTGCCAACTTTTCCCTTCGTTTGGAAGGTAATTCGGGCATCTCTTGATCAATCTTTGCAATTGTTTCTTCGCTGGGGTTGAGGGGAACTAGATCGGGTTCAGGGAAATAACGGTAATCCTCTGCATCTTCTTTTGACCGGCCAGAACGGGTTCTTCCTGCGTTTTCATCCCAGTGACGTGTTTCCTGTTTCGGAGATTCCCCATTTTTATATAGGCCAATGTGGCGATTCGCTTCATAGTCAATTGCTCGTCCAAGTGATTTAAGTGAATTAACGTTTTTTATTTCACATCGTGTTCTTAAACCATTCTCGCTAAGTTCACGAACGGAAACGTTTGCATCTACTCGTATTGAGCCTTCTTCCATTTTTGCATCCGATATTTCTAAAGCCAAGATAATCCCTCGTAGTTCAGAAACATACGCTTTAGCCTGATCAATAGTACGTATTTCGGGTTTGCTTACTATTTCGATCAATGGAACACCGGCACGGTTATAGTCCACTAAGGAGTAGTCAGCTCCAGAGATTCTCCCACTCGTTCCAACGTGGGTAGTTTTACCGGTGTCTTCTTCTATATGCGCTCGTTCGATTCCTATTGTTTCTCCACTTGGAAGCTCAAGGTAGCCTTCAAGATTCGTTGGCAAGTCGTATTGACTGATTTGGTAATCCTTTGGCATATCTGGATAAAAATAGTTTTTGCGTGCAAATACTGATCGATTCACTGAGCAATGCAATGATCTCCCTAGCTGCATAGCGAAATAAACTGCTGTTTCATTTACTACTGGAAGAGAACCTGGTAAGCCTAGGCAAACTGGGCATACATTAGTGTTCGGTTGATCTCCAAACTGGTTGAGGCAACCGCAAAAAAGCTTTGTTTTCGTTGAAAGCTCAGCATGAACTTCCAAACCTACGATGAGCTCCCAGTTATCTTTAAAGATATGCTGTGTCATTCTGATGCCATTTCTAATGCGTGGGCTACTTGGTACATAACTGGCTCTTGCATAGGAGGGGCTAATATCTGGACTCCGATAGGCATTCCATTAGAACCTTTACCAAATGGGACAGACATCGCAGGATGCCCAACAAGATTAGATGGGATAGTGCAAATATCATTTACATACATTGTCATTGGGTCATTTACTTTTTCTCCTAATTTGAATGCGGTGCATGGAGAAGTCGGTGATAGTAGGACATCATATTTTTGATATAAATCGATAAAGTTTTCAGCAAGAAGTCTTCGTACTTTTAATGCTTTGCCGTAGTAGGCATCGTAATATCCTGCTGATAGCGCATAAGTTCCAAGCATTATCCTTCGCTTTACTTCGTCTCCGAACCCTTCAGTTCGAGTGTTGGAATTCATTTCTTCAAGATTGCTTCCATCTACTCTTAAGCCGTACCGAACACCGTCGTAGCGACTTAGGTTGCTTGAGGCCTCTGCTGGAGCAATCAAATAGTAGGCCGACAGGCAATATAAAGCTGCTGGAAGCGAAGCTTCTTCAACTCTTGCTCCTGCTTCTGACAAAACAGCTACGGCTCTTTTTGTTTGTTCAACTACTTCAGGACTAATTCCTTCAATACCGCCCATGAGTTCACTTATAACACCTACTTTGAGGCCATTAATATCTTGACCTATCAATTCCGTATAGGAATTAAGACCTTCTTTAATACTCGTGGAATCTAAAGGGTCATATCCACTTATAACTTCATGGACAATTGCAGCATCTTTAACAGATGTAGCGAAGGGGCCCACTTGATCCAATGAACTTGCAAACGCAAGTAATCCATAGCGGGAAACCCCACCATAGGTTGGCTTAACTCCGACAACTCCACAAAGTGATGCTGGCTGTCGTATTGACCCTCCAGTATCAGATCCTATAGCTATTGGGGCAAATCCTGCTGCTACAGCCGCCGCACTTCCTCCACTTGACCCACCAGGAACACATGTGAGGTCATGAGGATTATGTGTAGGTCCAAAAGCCGAATTTTCCGTTGAGCTTCCCATGGCAAATTCATCTAGGTTCGTTTTCCCGATGATAGTTGCTCCAGCTTCTTTGAGTCTCCTGACAACGGTCGAGTCATATGGGGGAATCCATCCTTCTAGGATCTTTGAACTTGCTGTAGTTGGAATGCCTTTAGTGCATAAATTATCTTTGACTGCTACTGGGACTCCAGCTAGCGGGCCTAGTTGTTCACCATTAGATACTCGTTTATCGGTTGATAAAGCAGTTGCCTTAGCTTCGTCTAAAGTTACCAAGTTAAAGGCATGAATATCTTTTTCATGTTTAGCTATTCGGTTTATATATCCCTCTAGCGTTTCACTAGCAGAAATTTCGCCAGAAGCCACGCGAGTAGCTATCTCACTAGCTCTTTCGTAATGCTTCGGAACAGTATTTGTCACAGTTCCTCATCTAGAATTTTCGGCACTAAGAACCTTCCATCTTCTACTGCTGGTGCCGCTGAGAGGAACTCGGATGGTTCTAGGCTCGGC
>JACERY010000005.1 GCA_013912105.1 Acidimicrobiales bacterium
CCAACAAGGACACCTGCAGCTCCTGTTCGCATTAAGTGAAGAGCAGCTTCGTAAGAAGCACAACCTCCAACAATTGTTGGAATGGGAAAATCACGAACAAAAGTTTTAAGATTTAGTGGTTCTTTTGTTTGTGAAACGTGTTCAGCAGTGACGACTGTTCCTTGGATGACCAATAGATCTAATTCACTCTCTAAGAAATACTGGGAGAAAAGTTCTGTTCTTTGCGGGGTTACCGAAACACATGAAATAACGCCGGAAGCATTTATTTCTTTGATTCTTTGAGAGATTAATTCAAGCTTGACAGGTTCTAAGTAGATCTCTTGCATTCGTTTGGTCGCATGTTCTGGCTTAAGTTGCGATATTTCATCGAGCATGTCGGTTGGATCTTCGTAGCGTGTCCAAAGACCTTCAAGATTTAGAACACCGATTCCTCCTAATCGACCTATTTCGATGGCTGTTTGAGGGCTTACGACACCATCCATGGCTGAAGCCATCAATGGGAGTTCGAGGGAAAATGCATCTATTGCCCAACTAATATCAACATCTTCAGGGTCTCGGGTTCTTCGACTCGGGACAATAGCTATGTCATCGAAGCCATAAGCTCTCCGACCAGATTTACCCATTCCTATTTCTACTTCCGCCATACCGGTACCCTTTTCTATGGGTTTAAGTTACTTATTCTAGTGAAATTCAGGACTTGGGTAACGATGGTCTAAAGATTCGTTTGACCTAAAATTAAGTTAATTCTTGAGTGTCCTGAATACGAATAAGTTTCGTTAAAAACTCTCTGATCATTGATCCGGTTGCACCCCAAATAGTATCTCCAACTATCTCAAAGAAATTTATGCTCCTGATTTTTCCATCTCGAAGTACCCAAATTTCTTCTCGGTAGACTTCATCTGAAAGCAACTCGTATAACGGTATATGTAAGATTTTTTCAACTTCAACTGTATTTGCTTTCAATTCGGGAGGATAAGGAAGAGTTGCGACAAATGGAGTTACAAGCGAGTTGCTTCCTACTGTTACAAAGGATGCGAGTTGTCCGATTTTTTTGGGAAGTGTTGGATCTAAACCGATCTCTTCATGTGCTTCCCTCAAAGCAGTATCCCAAGGGTCGTTATCTTGAGGTTCTTGGTTCCCGCCAGGAAAACTAACTTCACTCGTGTGAAAACGCATAGTTTCAGATCGGCGAGTCAGAATCATCCATACTTGTTCTTTAAATTCATACAAAGCTATGAGAACTGAAGATTCACGATCATATGAATCGACCGAAGAATCATCAGGAGTATTTCCTGTAAAGGTTCTTGTGATTGATTCTATGGTGAATTGAGGGTTACTTATATTTGACCAGGGAGCCGCTTCTCCTTCACTCCAACTATCCGGACGAGGAATTATTTGCTTGCCACCCCTCTTCTCTTGCATAGTATTTCTAGTCTTCAAGCAATGACTCAAGAAGTTCTGGCAATCCTCCGGTTTTAAGATTACTCATTACTCGTCCAGGAGGCGTTTCGCCAGTCTCCCATTCGTTCCATTGTGCGAGAAGTTTAGCTGCGTCTGGTTTTGGGCGTTGATCCATACTTGGAGAGGGTACTGATCTTTTTGTAATTAACTTCATTATCTAAGAGACAAAAAGAAAAAAGGGCCGGATTTTCTCCGGCCCGCTTTTCTTTCCAAATGGAATGATTACATCATTCCACCCATACCACCCATGCCACCCATTGGGTCTCCCGCTGGCATTGGTGCTTCCGGTTCTGGCTTATCTGCAATAAGAGCTTCAGTCGTTAGAAGCAAGCTTGCTATGGATGCTGCATTTTGTAGAGCTGCTCGTGTCACTTTAGCTGGGTCAATAACCCCTGCCTTAACAAGATCTTCGTGTTCTCCTTTTGATGCGTTAAATCCAACATTTCCTTTAGCATCTTCAATTTCTCGAACGATGATTGAGCCTTCAAACCCTGCATTCTCAGCAATTAGTTTTGCTGGGGCTGCCAAAGCTGTTGAAACCATTCTTGCTCCAGTTGCTTCATCACCCTTTAGGTTGCTAGCTGCTTCATCTACAGCTCCTCTTGCACGTAATAGAGCGGTTCCGCCACCAGCGACAACACCTTCCTCTATAGCTGCTCGGGTTGCTGAGAGTGCATCTTCAATTCGATGCTTCTTTTCTTTGAGCTCAACTTCTGTTGCTGCGCCTACTTGCACAACAGCTACTCCGCCGCTGAGTTTTGCTAACCTTTCTTGAAGTTTTTCTCGATCCCAGTCAGAGTCGGTATTATCGATCTCTGCCTTGATTTGAGAAACGCGACCTTCAACGTCTTCACGTGATCCCGCTCCTTCAATAAGGGTTGTATTGTCTTTGGTAATAACTATTTTTCTAGCAGTACCCAGAAGATCAAGGGTTACACCATCAAGCTTAAGCCCGACTTCTTCTGCGATGACCTGACCTCCGGTGAGAATTGCCATGTCTTGAAGCATTGCTTTTCGTCGCTCTCCAAATCCAGGTGCTTTCACAGCAACTGAATTGAAAGTTCCACGTATTTTGTTTACTACGAGTGTTGCGAGTGCTTCACCTTCAACATCTTCAGCAACGATCAAAAGAGGTTTACCTGACTGCATTACTTTTTCGAGAACAGGTAACATTTCTTGAACAGAGGAGATTTTTCCTTGAGTCAACAAAATATAAGGTTCTTCTAGAACTGCTTCTTGTCTTTCAGCATCCGTTACGAAGTATGGAGAAAGGTAACCTTTATCGAATTGCATACCTTCAGTGAAATCGAGATCCATACCGAAAGTGTTTGATTCTTCAACGGTTACAACTCCATCTTTACCAACTTTGTCTATTGCTTCAGCAATAACTTCACCAACTGTTTCGTCAGCTGCTGAGATTGATGCAACATTTGCTATTTGGTCTTTGGAGTCAGCAACCTGTTCAGCCTGTGATCCAATGGATTCAACCGCAGCGTCTACAGCTGCTTGTATTCCCTTCTTGAGGACCATTGGGTTCGCTCCAGCAGCTACGTTTCGTAGTCCTTCGCGAACCATTGCTTGAGCGAGAACAGTCGCAGTCGTTGTTCCATCTCCAGCGACATCGTTAGTCTTCGTTGCTACTTCCTTTACGAGTTGTGCTCCCATATTCTCAAATGGATCTTCAAGCTCAACTTCGCGGGCTATAGAAACGCCGTCATTAGTTATTGTTGGTGCACCGAACTTTTTATCAAGAACGACATTTCGTCCTTTAGGTCCGAGTGTCACTTTAACTGCGTCTGCGAGATGATTTACTCCTGCTTCGAGTTTGCGACGTGCATCTTCATCGAATTTTAAAATTTTTGACATTGTTGTTCCTTACCTACTTGACTATGGCGAGTACATCACGCGCCGAAAGGATTAATAGTTCTTCGCCACCACTACTGATTTCAGTTCCACCGTATTTTGCATAAACAACCGTGTCACCTGCTTCTACGTCTACAGGTATAAGTTCCCCTGTTTGTTCAGAACGCTTACCAGGTCCTACAGCTAGGACCTCTCCCTGTTGTGGTTTTTCTTTGGCCGTATCTGGGATAACAAGTCCGCTGGCCGTAGTTTCTTCGGATTCGCCCGGACGTACAACTATCCGGTCTTCCCGTGGGTGCAAATTCATCTTCTAGTACTCCTAGCACACTAAAAAAATTTTGATAATAATATGAGCTTTGAGTCATCTAAGTAACTCACAAACTCAAGATTCAACGATACGACCAAGGAATCAATTTCCAAACATCAAGTGGTGTCTTTAGCTAAAATCTTAAGTTCTTTCATTTAATTTAGCTTCTGATACGTTCTGGTCGTGTTCCTTTGATACTGGCTCTTTCCATAACTCGTATGTGAGGAGAATAGTCGCTAGCTGCGTAATGTTGGACAGCTTGATTGTCCCAAAATGCAATCGAGTTGGTTTCCCAGCGGAAACGACATGAATATTCAAGGATTTCAAATTCCCGACAGAGTAAATCAATTAATTCATATCCTTCATTTTCTTCTAGTCCATCTATTGCACTTACGAATATTCGATTGACGTAAAGGAGAGGTTTTCCGGTTTCGTGATGATTGATGACTACTGGATGTTTTACAAGAGGATATTTGGCTCTTATTTCTTCAAGTTTTTCTTTTGGTACTTGTCGAGCAAAAGCTCTAAGAAAGTCATGTGTGGCGTATAGGCCATCTATTCTGTCTTTGATCTGATCTGGTAGACCTTCGTATGCTGCATTTGCGTCAACGAAAAGGGTGTCACCGCCGACAGGTGGTATTTCAACTGCTCGAAGAATCGCTCCTTGTGAGGGTTCTTCCCTCCATGTCACGTCGTGATGCCATTGATTTTCGTAACCGGCAGCTTTTGCATTTTTCTCAAACCTAACAAGTTCAGGTGTTTCAGCATTTGGGGGAAGGAATGGGTGAATCTCAAGTTCTCCAAATTGACTGGCGAAACGTAATTGTTGCTTTGATGTTATTTTTTGGTCACGGAAAAAAATTACTTTATAGTTCCACAAGGCTTCTTTGATCTCATCGATGACGTCTCTGCTGAGTTCTTGGGATAGATCGAGTCCTTGCAACTCTGCGCCTATGGTTGGTGAGAGTTGTTTTACATTGAAGTGATTCCATTTGAGTTGCTGCAGACGTTCTCTTTCGGCGAATAAATGTGTTTGAGGTCCCATTGTGCGGGTGTATCCAGGTAAAGAAACTCTTCCTGGTAGTCCCTCACCTGGGTCTTTATCGGCAAGAATTTCTACATCTTGTAAATTGTCTGTAGTAGACATCAGAATCCCCCTTTTAATGCCTCACATTAAAGTAGCATGGGTGATCTCTGTTATCAATTAGGGGGCTCTACTGGATCAATTCCTAAATCGAGATATGTTGCTAATGGATAATATAGGATTCCACGACTTTCAATTAGTGGTCTCGCAGTTTCTCCTCTGTCAACAAGCGTTGCTACTGCCACCACTGAAGCTCCAGTTTCTTCGACAGCATGAATTGCTTTAAGAAGTGAACCTCCGGTAGTTATAGCATCTTCAACTATGAGGCAACGTTCTCCTTCACCAATCTGTGAACCTTCAATTAACTTATTGGTTCCTCGCCCTTTAGGCTCTTTACGAACAAAAAACCATCGGCAACGTTGAATACTAGCAATGCCTATGGTTAACGCATCTGCACCCAGAGTTGGTCCTCCAACTGCATCAAATTTAACTCCATGCAAAATAAGCCCATCTACAATTGCCCGGCTTGCTATTTCAAGGTCGTCAAAGTGAGCAGTTGCAAGTTTTCCATCTACAAAATCTTGGCTCATAGCCCCTGATGCCAATTGGACTGGTGCTTCTAATTTTTTTAAACCTTTTGTTTTGATTATTTCAATTGCCTGTTCTTTTAAGCTTCCCATAGAACCTCCGACGCCTCTCTTAGCGTAGCGCCTACTGATCAATTGAACCGATGTATTGAACACTGTCGCGATCAACGACCGTAGCTATGCTCCGTTGAAGCACCGCATTAAATAGATCTTCAGCGCGTTGGTTTGGTTGATCAGCCATAACAGCAGTGTTCCCCCAGTTAACAAGCCAGAAAAGATGAGCTGTATCTATTTGATGAACGAGTTCATCAAATGTGGGATATCCAGACTCATTAGCCTGCATAACGTCAAAATAATCCTGAAGAAGTGCTATTTCACTTGATCTTCGAAGCTCAATATCAAGATTGCATCCTAGGAAAGGTGAAATATCGCCAGACCCATCTCCTCTGCCAACAAGCTGGAAGTCAATCACTATTACTTCCGGCAAGGGATCTTTACTGTCATCGAATAGAAGATTGTCCAACCTGAAATCATTATGAGTTAATGTCCGACTAAGCTCAGCCCAACTTTTTAACCATTTGGAAATCTCAGGAATAAACTCTTCAAGCTTGCTGGGAAGCCATTCAGGGTATAGATGCCCATATTGATCCATTACAGAAGGCCAAGACTGTTCATATAGATTTTGTAAGCCCATGTTTATGGGACTGTCGAGCGGGGGCACCCAGTCCATGGCTGCAAGTTCTTCGCTGTCCCACCAACGCGAATGAATTTTCGCTGCAGTTTCCATCACTGCTTTCGCTTCGGTTAGTGTGGCACCTTGAAGATGGTCACCTGACCTGTATCTACCTACATCTTCCATCAAAAGAGCGTACTTTTCATCTTCAGCATTTCGTCCGTTGAAATATATATCTGGTTTCTGGATTGCGACCTTTGGAGCTACTTGTTCATAAAAAAGTGATTCTCTTTCATACACTCCTAGCATCACCCCTAACGGTTTTAGCGATCCGTCCGTTGTTGGTATTTTCGCAATAGCTGTAGCCGGACCCGCCACTCCATCTCCATATTCGATATGCAAGCGAGCAAGTTCTCCAAGGAAACCCTCCCCAACAGCTATTCGTTCAGATACAAGTGAAACGATAGGTCCATAATTATTTCCTGAAACTAAGAAAGCTTCGTTAAGCCAATCAATTGTGAAATCGTCAAGTGTTGAAGGAATATTTAAATCCATTGTCTATCTGTAGTTAGTCTGTCTCGGGAAATCAAACTCGTTCACTAGAAATTCAAAGCTGTAAACAAAGCACTTGATTAATTAAGTACCATTTGCTTATGACTGCGGAAGTTCTCATTAGCTCAGATGGTGTCACTCGTTGTTCTTGGCCAGGAAATAACTCCCTGTACATTAAATATCATGATGAAGAATGGGGTTTCCCTGAAGGTGAAGATGTAAAAATTTTTGAAAAGATAAGTCTTGAGGGTTTTCAATCTGGTCTTTCCTGGATCACCATCCTAAAGAAACGCCAATATTTCCGGGAAGCTTTCTTTAATTTTGATCTAGAGATTGTCTCTAACTTTGGAGAGAGGGAAATTAAAAAATTGCTCTGTAACGAAAACATCGTCCGGCATGAAGGAAAGATTAGGTCTGTCGTAAATAACGCCCAAAGGGCGCTCATGTTAATAGAAAGCGAAGGATCTCTAAAGCACTATTTCTATTCCGAACCAGAATTTACGCCTTTGGATGAAACCGAATCGTTCATTTCATCGAAAACTGAAAAGTCAGAAGCAATAAGTAAAGATCTAAAGAAGCGAGGATGGACTTGGCTTGGGCCGACTACTATCTATTCATTTATGCAGGCGATGGGAGTCGTAAATGATCATCATCGCTTATGCGATCTAAGAAAAATCGTTGAAATTCAACGAGAGAAATTCTTTCATTAAGAAGATAACACCTGTCTTCTCATACTTTTAGCTAACTAATAGAGGGTTACGAGTAGCCTGTAGTTGTGATTCATTCCGGAGATCCCTTTATTAAGTCAAATTTACGAGAATTTGGTGAAACGATTTTTGCAGAAATGTCTGCGCTTGCTATAGAAACAGGCGCAATAAACCTAGGGCAAGGTTTTCCTGATACAGATGGACCAATTGAAATTTCTGAATTAGCTATCCAGGCTATTCGTAACGGACAAAATCAGTATCCGCCGGGGTTAGGCATTCCAGAACTTCGTAAAGCAATATCAGCTCACCAAAAGCGTTTCTATAATCTTGATTTTGATTTTGACACTGAAGTGCTTGTAACTGCGGGTGCAACTGAGGGAATCGCTGCTTCTCTTCTCGCTCTCTGCAAACCTGGCGATGAAGTCATCACATTCGAACCTTATTATGACTCTTACGCTGCTTCTATCGCTCTTTCAGGTGCAACTAGGCGAGTTGTAACCCTGCGAACACCTAACTATCAATTCGATCCTGAAGAACTTAGAAATTCTGTGAATGCAAACACTAAAGCGATATTGGTGAATTCTCCCCATAATCCAACTGGCAAAGTTTTCTCCAAAGAGGAGCTTCTCCTCATTTCTGAACTCTGCCAAGAACATGACCTTATTGCTATTTGTGATGAAGTCTACGAACATCTTGTTTTTGAAGGAGTCCACACCCCTCTGATTTCCCTACCGGGAATGCGAGACCGCACGATTCAAATTTCATCATCGGGTAAAACCTTTAGTTTTACAGGTTGGAAAATAGGATGGGTTTGTGCTCAACCAGCTCTTCTCAATACTGTGAGAACAGCAAAACAATTTCTAACTTATGTCAACGGCTCCCCATTCCAGCCTGCAATCGCTTCGGCTCTTTTGCTTCCTGATGATTATTTCCGCGACTTACTTATTGATATGAAAAGAAAACGAGATTGCTTGTCAAACGGACTAGAGAATGCAGGGTTTACTGTATTTGTTCCTGCAGGAACGTACTTTGTGACTGCAGATATTCGGCCGTTGGGTATTTCTGATGGAAGAGAATTCTGCCTTACTTTACCGCAGACTTGCGGAGTCGTTGCTGTCCCAAATGTTGTCTTCTACGACAATAAAGATGAAGGCCGTCACCTTGTTCGATTTGCATTCTGTAAACGATTGGAAGTTCTCGAATCAGCAGTCTTAAGGCTAATGAGCTTGAAGGATAGTAAATGAAAATTGCCGGAATTCAACATGACATTATCTGGGAAAATCCAGAAGCTAACTTTTCTAATTTGCAACCGATGATTAATGAAGCCGCCGAGAAAGAAGTTGAACTTATTGTTTTATCTGAACTTTTTAGTACCGGATTTTCTATGAATACACCTCAAATAGCTGAAATGAGCGATGGACCGAGTGTTTCTTTTCTAAGCCAACAGGCATGTCGGGTTGGGATCCCAATCTGTGGTTCAGTTCCGCTCTGCGAAACCCCATCGCTGAATCCGACTAATTGCCTAATTGTGGCTCACCCTGACGGGTCGATAGATAAATACGCAAAGAAACATCTCTTTAGTTTCGCTGGCGAGGATAAGTATTATGCTGCTGGGACTTCAAGTCTGACATTACAGATCGGCGATATACGTATAAGTTTTTTTGTTTGTTTTGATCTACGTTTTGCGCCAGAATTTTGGAATCTAGCTGATGAAACTGACTTATTCGTCATCGTCGCAAACTGGCCAGAAGAACGGTGTAGTCATTGGAAATACCTTCTTCGCGCACGAGCTATTGAAAATCAATCATATGTATTAGGAGTCAACAGAGTTGGAGATGGAAATGGAATTTCATACTCAGGTGATAGTTGCCTTATCGACCCGTTAGGTGAAAATGTGGTTGAGGCATCTCCAAATTTGCCTTCGATTATTTTGGGAGAAATAGATAAACAGATTGTTATTGATACACGTCATCGTTTTCCTTTTCTCAATGACCGCTAGTCAATAACAAACTACTAAGAACGTTCTCCTATCATCAGGACTTTCCCATCACGATTTCCAATAATAATTTTTCCTCCCCAAACTGCCGGCGTGGCTTCAAGACACCCAGTCCCTACTTGAATACGCCAAAGTTCTGGAGGTCTGATAAAAGTATCTGTTACATCAAAAGCATTTAAATAGCCTGCACAATCAGCTTGAAGTAAAACATTGTCAACAACTACTGGTGAACTCCAGAGGGGGCCTTGCAGAAGGAACTCCCAACGGATTTCTCCTGTGGTTCGATCAATTCCCATTAGCCGAGCTGAGTCCGTCGCCACGATAAGGATATCCTCATGAAGTGCAGGGGTGGCCCAAACTCCATCAGGTAGCTCCGCATTATCAAAAACGGACCAGACAAATGGGTCTTCTGCGTTAGACGGATCAAGTTTAACGATCTGACCTACTTGAAGGGATCGAGAAAATCCTCTCTCATATTCAACCCCAACGTAAAGGTATCCTTGTTCATCAACAACGATCGTCGCATCTACGTCATCTCCTACCCAATATCTGAAGTTTCTTACAGGATCTTCTCCTACTGCTAGGAGCGATAGGTCCCAACCTTGAACAAGCCCGCCAGAGTTAGCAAAATATGCTGTGTTCCCGCTTATAGCTACAGAACCCTCAATTGATACGTTACTTCCAACTGTATTAATAAGGCTGTCGTCGTAACCAGGTGCGGCAAAGACTAATTCAGGCTGAGCTACAACGAAGCCTTCTAGGTTAAGGGAACGATTTAACTTAATAATGTGAAACATTGAATTCTCTCCGCCGATGAAAAGATAATCATTGATGATCAAGGGAGCGCCATCCCAGTCATTATTCCAAAGACCACCTTCGACAGTATCTGAATCAAGGCTCCAAAGAACAACGGGTATATCGCGGTCAATCGCAATGACACGAAGCAAGTCATCCCTCCCGCCTGCATAAACGAGTGGGTATCCATCGGGATCTACTGTCACGGAACCTTTAATTATGTCATCTGTTTGCAATGGTTTTAGTAATTGGTTTCCTGTGTTTGCATCAACAAAATGAATTGCTCCATCCAAGGCACCAAAAACTGTCCACGTTATTTCGTTTCGTTCAAAAATAGCTGGTTGCCCTGTCCAACCCAAACCACACCACTCTTCATTTTGGTAATCAAGCATAGTGATTCCACAAAGTAACTGGTTTTGAGGGTACTCCCATTTAATTACTGGGGTTTCTG
Source organism: Acidimicrobiales bacterium (assembly GCA_013912105.1). Lineage (GTDB taxonomy): Bacteria > Actinomycetota > Acidimicrobiia > Acidimicrobiales > UBA8592 > UBA8592. The sequence continues at coordinate 10,477 of JACERY010000005.1, forward strand.
GGATCGGACCACTCCCATAATAGGTTCGTGTTGGGCTACCTCTAAACGTAAGTATGCCAGAAACTGTAGTCCCCCAGGGCTGCCCGACAGAATCTGGATTTACCCATCCTGGATAAGGATCGGGTTCTGGTGTAGGTATTGTTGGAGGTGGAATGGGTGTAGGTTCAACTGTCGGAATTGGTGTTGGCTCAGAAATTGGTGTTTCACTTTCTATGGCGAACACCTCTTCTAAGGGTTCATCCTTTTGAGTTAGCATCCAGATCCAGGATCCTATTGCTGCTCCTAACGCAAAGAGAATAATAGGTGTTGCCCATCTGAAAGAAGTAGAGTTGCCGTCTTTGTGTGGCTTTGCATAACGGGGTGAATACGAATTCAACTTATGCTCTTATCGTCCTTTGAAAACAGCTGAACGGCGCTCTTCGAAGGAAGCAACTCCTTCTTTGGCATCTTCTGTTGACATTAAGTGAGCTTGTATCGGACCAAAAGCGTCAACCGTTGCCTTAAAACCTTCGTCTATCCAGCGACGGGATGAAGCTTTTGTTTCTTGGATTGCTAAGGGGGCCATCTTGCTTATCTTTTCTGCGATTTCTGTTGCTCGTTCAAGTTCTGTGCCAGCACAAACGACTTCTTGAACTAACCCAATTCTATGTGCTTCATGTGCATCAAATTCATCGCAGGTAAGTAAGTGGTACATAGCATTTCCCCAACCTCCTCGTTCAACAAACCGAATAGTTGCCCCACCAGTTGCATGGATTCCTCGTGCTGGTTCTAATTGCGAGAATCGACAATTGTCGGCTGCGATAATGATGTCTCCGGCGAGAGCGAGTTCGATTCCGAAAGTATATGTGATTCCTTGAACGGCTGTGATTATAGGTTTTTTGCAGGCGCGACCTAAAGCCATTGGATCAACGCGGTCACTAGCGTTTGTATGTGAGCGATTATTCTCAGACATCCTTTGGGTCCATTTCGGCAAATCTAAACCAGCCGTGAAATTGTCTCCATGGCCAAAGAGCACTCCAACTCTCAATTCATCATTTTCATCAAGCAGGGTTAGCGCATCAACAAGTTGGTTAGCCATTGTTGGCGTATAGCCATTGTATTTTTCAGGACGGTTTAACCCTACAAATAAAATGTGATCTTTAATTTCTGTTGTAACTGAGCCTTCGTTGTCAACCATATACTTTGACCTTAGTTCGTTTATTTACAGTTGTTACAACAGGGAACTTTTCAAAATCATTCGTCGCTTACCAACCTGAAAGCTCGTTGCAGGAGTGGGGCTTCTTCACCAGGAGGTAATTGCGCACTTTCTTCAATGTCGTCCCATAACGACCCTTGTGTTATTTCTTCATCGAATCCATTATCGGGAACAACTTGGAGAAAGGATTCTTCAAACGGTTCAGACGTTAAATCTTCAAGTATTTCTCTTTCTGGAACTTCTTGCTTTAATTCTTCATACTCAGAAATTATTACAGCATCTTCAAGCGGAATCTCAATATTAAGATCAGGTTCAAGATAAGCGTCTTCTATGAGTTGATCTTGAGTGGTATCAGGTGGAGAGATAGACGAAGATTTTTTAATATTTTTTTCAGAGTTTGATCGTGTTTCTGTTAATACCCAACCTACGGGAACAGTGGTTCTACCAACATGAACTTCGCATAGCGGTGAACCATCTTGTGCCTTTTCATGACTTGTTGCAACTATCCAGGCTCTTCGAGTTTGTGGGACCATTAAAAGTACTGCTTCGGCCCCTTTGCCACAGCCAACACGGTTACAAAAATCAGTCCTATCCACGCCAAAAAGTTACATCATACTGCGCCTCACTGTGTATCTATCCTCAAATTATTTCACTTATGCTTCTATATTTTAAACAACCCTGCTTCTGATTATCTCGAGATTATAGGGCACACAATGACAGGTTTTGATTTAAGATTAATCTATGAGAGAAGGAACCATTTACCCTTGGCTAGTACTTGAGAAGCTTTCACAACAATTTGAGTTGTGCGGAGTTTATGAGGATTCAACGGTTACTGTTCTTAGTGACGAATTTTCTGAAACGAATTTTAAATTAACCGTTCTCATGGCTTTGGAAAGGGTCGGCTGCCGTACGATTTCCCTAACTCTTCCTTTAACTAATAAACACTCCTTTGAAGAAGTTTTGAACTATCAAAGTACATCCTTAGCTCTTTCCAAATCAGACTTGGTAATCGACTTAACAAAACAAATTAGTGATGAGGACATGAATCTATATCCTCTAAGTGAAACTCAAGTACTCACTATAAGGCCATCTTTGTTAGAGAATTTAGAAAACTTCTCGACAAGTGAAGGCGTTCTGAAAAGGGCAAACAAAATCGACAGTTTCCTTGATGATGGAGGGTATTTATCTATTTCTGACTCATCGGGAACCCAAATTAATTTTGATATATCTAACTCTGTAAGAAAATCTCTGATCGGTTTTCCAATTGAAAAAGGCTCCCGAGCTAAATGGCCTTCTGGTTCAGTTGAGCTTTTCCCTGACATTAGCGATCTCAACGCTGTCATGATTATTATGCCAGGCGACTTACTTTTAGAAGCAGCGCATGTTGTAAAGAGTCCTGTTCGGTTGGAAATTGAAAAGGGAAACATTGTTGAAATTCAAGGTGAATCTAGCGACGCCAGCCTCATTAAATCTCAACTTGAATATCACGAAAGTCCAGAGAATGCTTACTCATTCAGGAGTGTTTGTTTAGGTCTTTGCCTTAATCCTGAAAGCGCGCTTCAAGGTCCTTTCAATCCACTAAAAATAAAACATGCGATAGGTGGTTTTAATGCGGGTTGGGTTACGGTGACAACCGGGAGTGAAGAAGAATCAGTTCTTTCCGTCACGATGACAAAATCCACGGTCACTATAGGGAATATTCAAATCTTTTCTAATGGAGAACTCTCTACGAATTTAGCTCCTGATATCTACGAAAAAACTACATTGGAATATTAAATTCAAGAATTCAGTCAATATTGATAGCTAAGTTTTAATCTAATGAAATTGCGTCTGGACCTCACGGGTTTCGTACGGTATCGTGCCTCACAGGGATTTACCGAGGTATGAAAATGAAGAAATTTTTTGGACTATTAATTTTAGCGGTCTTTGCTCTTGGCGCTTGCGGGGGAGGTGACTCTGATGAAACTCCTCCAGTTACACAAGAAACGGACACTACTGTTGAAGATCCTCAAGATACTTCAACGACTGAGACCCCAGATGTTGTTGAGCCGACACCAACCGCAGAAGTTGTTATTCCGACTCCCGCCCCGCTAATCCATACAGTGCAGCCTGGTAATTCTTTGAGTCAGATTGCGCAAAGCTATGGAATTCCTATTGAAGTCCTAGCAGCAGAAAATGACATCGTTGATTACAACCTGATTCAAGTTGGTCAAGAAATAATAATTCCTAACTTAGAAGATGAGGAAGAAGATTAAATAGAGTTGTCGCTACTCAATCACTTTCAGTGATCGTTACGGCATGTATGACGACATCATCAATTGGTTTGTCTCCAGGTTGAGTTGCAACTTGTTGCATTGCTTCAGCTACTTCTAAACCTTTAATGACTTTTCCAAATAATGAATATTGAGGGGGAAGACCTACACCGCTTTGACCTGTAATGATAAAGAATTGGCTTCCGTTAGTGTTCGGCCCAGCATTAGCCATCGCAATTGAACCTATTTCATACCTTCCTGGTGCTGGAAGTTCGTCAGCAAAGCGGTAACCCGGACCACCTCTGCCTGACCCTTCTGGGCATCCCCCTTGGCACATGAAGCCATTTATGATCCTATGGAAAATAAGACTGTCGTAGTAGTGATAACGAGCTAAGAAAACAAAATTGTTCACTGTGATTGGAGCATTAACATTGTCAAGATGGATAACCATTTCACCTAATGATGTTTCCATCTTCGCCGTATATGTTTTACCTTCTTCGATACACATAGGCGGAACTTCTGAAAAGCTTGTTTGGCGTGGGCTTGACCCATCAGGGTTCGGACATTCAGTCATGAATCTTCTCTTTTCGTATTTAGTACGTGAACGATAACCCTATCGGGATTTAGTATTTCACTCCACCATCCCCTTAAGCAAGGCATTATGAATCTACGATCCGCAATATGGTACAGGGTTCTAGAAGAGCAAAGATTCGGAAAATTCGTCAGAAGCGAATGACTATTTCTTGCACTATCTGCGATGTGACATGGAGAGGAAAGCCAGGTGACTCGTGTTGGAGTTGCGGAACAGAGAACACTATCGAGGCTGTCCCAGCTCAAATTAAAATAGTTTCTTAACTACTGATTTCCTAGCCAGACACAGGCGGCCAGTCGATGATCTAACCCCCGGTGATCATCGACTGTTTTAGAGCCACCCGTTTAACTCCACAGTGGCCGATCAGCCCCCCGGTCAAAACAGCCACACTGGAGTCGAAGATGTGTCATATGTCACAGTACACACAATAACGGGTCAAACCAAACAATTCCGAAAAAAGTCTTGAAAGAACACCTGTCAGAATCAGAATTTCGTTCTAGCCTATAAGAAGATCCTCTATGTCAACGAATGTTCTTTTACCTCTTCTAATTATAGCTTTAAGTATTTTTTTCGCTTTCACCGCGTACCTACGAACAAGGACAAGAAGTAAATCGCAACCTAAAGTCTTCCGACTGCAAATTCCAAAAAAGAAAAAACTCAGATCACGCAAAATTGAAGATGTACAAAAAAATGATGGAGAAAAAATTCTGGATCAAAGTGTTTCATTAACTGACTGGCACAACGATTACGAAGAAACATTGCTCACTTTTTTCGAGAGAGCAGATAGCGTTTTTATCCAAACTACCGACACTACGAATGTCAATAACCCACTACCTCTAGATTTACCTAACGTAGATAAAGCAGCTTACTCCCATCCATCTCGAGAAATAGGCGTTGAACTGACAGCACTTGCTGGCATCGTAAATACGGGATACATATCCCAGTCCCGCAAAGATCAAGACACATTCGCTGAACAAAAAAAATTGTACTTTGATTATCGGTCTGTATGGCTATCAAGACTTCGGCAATACGTTAATGACTTTGAACGTCTCATTCATCTTCGTAAACCGTTAACCTAAATTACACCAACCCCCCCGCTCAGAAATGAGAGAAAAGGTGATTATGAACGACTTAAAAAATATCGTTAATATTGCTGCAAGGTCAGAAGCTGCCACGAAGGTCTATGGGAAAGAGGACACTCTTGTACGCGCTCTTGATGGTGTAGACGTTTCGTTCGAATCAGGTAAATTCTCGGCAATTATGGGGCCATCTGGATCGGGAAAATCAACATTAATGCATTGCATGGCCGGCTTAGACAATTTGTCTAGCGGAAAGGTTTTTATAGGAAATACAGACCTTACGGAATTAAGCGAAAAAGAATTGACGCTGCTTCGTCGCTCAAACATTGGTTTCATTTTCCAATCATTTAACTTAGTACCTACTTTAAATGCTTTAGAGAATATCACGCTCCCTATTGATTTATCTGGCAATAAGATTGATAAGGATTGGGTTGATCAAATAACTGAAGTTGTAAATCTATCTGATCGGCTTAAACACAAACCGAATGAGTTATCTGGCGGCCAACAGCAACGTGTTGCTGTTTCTAGAGCCCTCGCTAGTAAACCGAACATTATTTTTGCTGATGAACCGACAGGAAACCTTGATTCAAAAACAGGAAACGAAATCTTAGATTTTATGAGGCTAGCTACAACGGATTTGAACCAAACGATAGTCATGGTCACCCATGATCCTGTGGCAGCAAGTTACTCGGACCGCGTGATTTTTTTAGAAGATGGCAAGGTCGTTGGTGAAATAATTGAGCCTACAGCCGACAGCGTTATTGATCAGATGCGGACCTTCGGTAGCTGAATCTCTCATGGCTTTATTTCAACTTGCAGTCAAAAATGCCTATTCAAAACCGGGCCGTTTTCTTCTTACTTCTTTAGCCGTTTTAGTAGGCGTGGCGTTAACAACTGCAGTCTTTGTTTTCACAGATAGCTTACGGACAACTCTTGGAAACTTAAGCGAGGATATTGAGTCTGGCTATGATCTAGCGATAAGGTCAGAAATTCCGTTTGGTAATCGGTTAGACGCTGCGCCTATCAACCTTGGTTTACCAGATGAGCTTTCGACAGTTGATGGAGTTTTAGGTGTGCAACCCCGAGTAATAGAGTTCGGAATCATTCCAAATAAATCTGACGGCTCCGCAGCGATAGCGAATCGTGGTCCCAACATTGGCGTCAACTGGGAAGAGACGGCATTGAATCCCCGTTTGTATATTGCCGAAGGTAGGCCACCTACCGCTATTACAGAGTTTGCTGTTGATACTGACACTGCAGAGGATGATGATTTTATTGTTGGGCAAACGTATGCTCTGCAAACACCCTCAGGTCTTCGCGAGGTTCTGCTTGTCGGGACCTTTAACTTTGCTGACCCAGAAGAAAATGCGGTTGTCGGGGCAAAAATTGTAGCGATGAGCACGAAGGCATCAGTGGAGTTTTTTAATGCTGGAATCGGGTTTGACGACATAACGCTTAGCGTTGAGGCAGGATTTGACCAAAGCCGTGTCAGCGAGAACATTGAAAAAATTCTTCCAACCGGTTTGGAAGTAGTAACGGTTGAGGATCTAGTCGAAGAACAAGCTGACAACTTCAATGAGTTCATTGATATTTTCAGGACCATTCTGTTGGTTTTTGCGTTCATTATTTTGATAGTGGCAGCGTTCATTATTTATAACGTGTTCTCAATAATTGTCGGTCAGAGAATACAAGAAATTGGCTTACTCAGAGCACTGGGTGCAACAGGCAAACAAATCACTAACTCCATAGTCACAGAAGCATTGTTCGTCGGTCTTTTCGCTACGGCATTTGGGATACTGTTAGGGTTCCCGATCGCATTTGGGTTACAGGAGTTACTTGCAGCATTAGAGTTCGGGCCTGATGAGAATTCCCTTCCAGTGAATCCGACAACAATTATTATTGGATCAATATTAGGCATTGGCTTAACCCTGATAGCTGCTGTGTGGCCAGCTATGAAAGCACGTTCTATCTCTCCGATGGCAGCAATCAGAAATGCTTCGCTATCAAGATATGTAGTGCAGAAACATATAGGCTACGGAGCTGCTTTGACGGGATTGGGAATTGCCTCAATGATCCTAGGGTTTGTTATTGACAATTGGCTGTTTATGTTGTTGTTCGGATTGTTGACTGGAATATTGCTGTACTTAGGTCTAAGCCGAATTCAAGTTTTAGCTGGGAAATTTTCATTCCTTTCAGTTGGACTTCTACTTCTTGTCTTAGCACTTACAGCTAATTTCAGTACTTCAATGCTTCTCGGGATTCTCGGGGCGGCTGCGTTGAACTGTTTTTTGGGCATAAATTTACTTAGTCCGTATTTCGCAGAGCCCGTTACGAAACTTCTTGGAACACCAGCCTCACGACTTGGCGTGCCGAGTAAAATGGCTCGATCAAATGCCGGACGAAATCCAGAGAGAACAGCAACTGCTGCATCAGCTTTGATGATTGGGTTGGCCTTAGTTGCGACTGTTTCAGTTGTGTCTGAATCTTTGAAGGCAACTGTTGGGGATATTTTGGAAGAGGACGTAATATCTGATTGGTGGGTACAAGGAGAAAGCCTGGGGCCTGAGCCTCTTGGATTTAGCCCAACGATTACAAGTGAAATAGCTTCATTGCCTGAAGTTGAAGATGTCCTTGCAATGCAATACTCCAATGAGGGGTTAAGGACTGTTGAAGATAAGCAGGTTAAGCGTATCTACTCTGCTGATCTCAGCTCCGTCTCAAACTATTTCAACATAGGCCTTGAGGAGAGTGATAGCTCATTATTAGAAGATAAAGCGCTTTTTATTCACCAGGACGAGGCAAATAAGTATGACCTAGAAGTAGGTTCATTTATCAATGTCGAATTTATGGATCAAACCCAAATGGATCTGGTGGTGGCTGGGATATTTTCTTCAAAGTCAGTAATTGACTCTGGCTGGTTGTTGGATTCGTCCGTGTACTCTTCGAACTTGAATTTGGCCCCTCAAACCGATGATTTTGTCGGGGTACTCATTAAAAACGGTATCGGTGAGTCTCAAGCAAGAGCAGCTCTTGAAAGTGTGCTTGTTGATTATGAACAAGTAAGAGCTCAGACAAAGGACGAAGTTAAGGATGAGGCAGAAAATCAGATCAATCAAACTGTAACCATAGTAAGTGTTCTGCTATTTATCTCTGTTGTCTTGGCAGTTCTAGGTGTAGCAATTACCTTGGCTCTCTCGGTCTTCGAACGAACAAAAGAAATAGGTTTGACTAGAGCAGTTGGTGCTACACGAAAACAGATCAAGCGAATGATTCGGGTTGAGGGAATTCTTGTCGCTCTCTTTGGGGGTCTCCTTGGGATAGGTTTAGGTCTCGTTTTCGGAATCGCTTGCGTTCAAATTATTCCAGATGACTTCGTTTCGAAACTAGATATTCCCTGGTTGCTAATTCTCAGGAATTTAGTAATTGCTGGAGTAGCTGGTTCGCTCGCAGCTTATTTCCCTGCTCGTAGGGCTGCGAAACTCAAGGTTTTGGATGCTATTAATCACGATTAAAAAATTTTGCTATTACTTAAGGGAATCTGGAAGTTCCTCTGAATGGACAACGACTAACCGCCGGGTCGCTCGCGTTAATGCTACATAAAGGGATCGTATACCATTTCTTTCACCGCTAATTATTTCTTTAGGTTCGACCACAATCGCTATATCAAGTTCGAGTCCTTTCACTAAGCCAACAGGTACAAGCGTTAATTGGTTTGATAAAGCGCCGTCATATACAAGTCCGTGTTCTATCCCAGAAGCTTTAAATGACTGAGTTAGCGCATCAACATAACGTTCGGGCGATATCACGGCCATTGTTCCTGAACCTAACTGTTCTAATTCTGAACGCGTTAATGCTGTGACAGCACCGAGAAGGCGTGCGGGGGTTTCAACTTTTATAAATCTAGGGATTTCACCTTGTTCACGAACAGCTATTGGGGGATTCATCCCATAGGGCGTTTCTTTGATAACTTTTGAGGCTACATCCATAGTTGGTTGAGGCAATCTATATCCGACTGTTAATTCAGCAAACCGAGGTTGTTTCTTACTAGGTACTGCTTCAATAATTTCGTTCCAATCGTTGTGAGCCCACGCTCCAGTTGCCTGAGCAATGTCACCAACTAATGTCATAGATCCATTGAGTGAACGTCTTTCTAACATTCGTAATTGCATAGGGGAAAGATCTTGTGCTTCGTCAACGACAATGTGTCCAAATGTACGAATTGTTTCTTCTTCTTTAAACGTAGAACGAGGCCCTAGTATTGCTTGAGCTTCGTCAAGAACTGGTGCATCATGTTCGGTCCATAGAACTTTAGATGCGTGTTCGGTTCGTTCCCTATGGAGTAAAAGAATCTCTTCTTCGGTAAATGATTGAGTGCCAGCTCTTCTTAGCAAAGCTTTACTCCCATAAAGATCATGCAAGAAGTGTTCTGCCGTTAAAGAAGGCCACATCCAATCCAAAGTTTCTCGTATCTCTAAAGTGTCCTTTAAATCGTTTTTTAATTTGGTTGGGTTTATTTCCCCAGACCGTGCGCTAGCTGCTAAAGCCTCAAAAACTGAGTCTCTTACATAATCCCGAGCAGAATTATGATTGGTATATCGACGCCTAGCTTGGTTAATGATGAGAGCAGACTCCTCCACGCGTAGTCGCAGGTTTTGAAGCCCATAGCCAACTACCAGTTCTTTACGGATAGGTCGTTCTCTATCGCGTACTGCACGTTGAAGAACATCTTTCATCAAAGAATTACCTTTTATTCTTGCAACCTCCTCTGAATCAAAACCACGAACTGTAACTCTTGGGATGAGATCAGCTAGAACTGCAAGATGGACTCCGGCCTCACCAAGGGATGGAAGCACCTGCTCAATGTAGGTGAGAAATACTTTGTTTGGCCCTACGACTAATACCCCTTGTCCCTCGAGAGGAAACCTGTGCGTGTAAAGAAGATACGCTGCTCGATGAAGAGCGACAACTGTTTTCCCAGTGCCGGGACCGCCTTGGACAGTTAAAACACCAGGGAGTGGGGCACGTATGATTTCATCTTGCTCACCTTGAATAGTAGCAATGATGTCTCCAAGACGTCCTGTTCTAGCTTGATCCATTGTTGTTGCTAACGTCATCCTTCCCTTGAAGTAGGGAGTTGCTGAATCATCAATAATGTCATCACCGAAAAATTCATCTTCAATACCGAGAAGTTTTTTTCCCCTAGAGGCGAAATGGCGTCGTCTTGTTAACCCCATATCATGCCGACCTGTAGCTCGATAAAACGATTCTGATATAGGGGCTCGCCAATCAACTGTTATAGGGTCTTGTTTTTCATTCCAAACTGCAATTCGACCTATGTAGAAAGTTTCATTTTCATGCTCTTCATTTTTTTGATCTATACGTCCGAAGACAAGGGAGGCGTCTCCTATCTCAAGCTGAGATAACCTTTTGTTGACTTGGTCTGAAATAACATCCTTTTCAAATCGAGCTTGATGAGTTCCTCCCCTACCAGACTCAACCATTTTATGAAGTTTCTTAGCTTCGTCATGAGCGCGTTCAAGAATTGAATACGCTTCATTGATATATTCCTGTTCATTTAAAAAGTCGGGGTGGATTTTAATCACCTCTTATCAGTACTTTGGGGCTTTTAGGTGGTTATCTATTCTAGCGATTTAGATACCTTTCTCATCAAAGGAATTTGACTTTGACAAAATTTGTCACTTGTTCAAATCGTTTATTTTCAGTTGTCGCTACTAGATTTATCATGTGGATTCTATAAATTTAAAGGACAGTGCTTTTTTACGTGCTTGTAGGTGTGAACCTGTTGAGTGGACACCAGTTTGGTTTATGCGTCAAGCCGGACGTTCCCTACCCGAATATAGGGCTTTGCGTAAAGAAGGAAGCATCTTGGATGCTATTAAAAAACCAGATGTATCTACTGAAATCACGCTACAGCCGATTAGGCGTTATGGCGTAGACGCTGCAATCCTCTTTTCGGATATTGTTGTACCTGTTCATGCGGTTGGGTTTGGGGTAGAAATTGAACCAGGAATTGGCCCTGTCGCTGCAGACCCTTTCCGGTCATCTGACGACCTGAAACGATTACGAAGTCTAAACCCTGAGGTTGATACCCCTTATGTGCTTGAAACAATCAAAGGCTGTATTCAAGAGCTTCAAGTGCCGCTGATTGGATTTGCTGGTGCACCATTCACTGTCGCTAGCTATTTGATTGAAGGTGGACCATCACGGTCTTATCAAAAAACAAAATCTTTAATGTTCGGCGATAACGCGTTATGGGAATCTTTGATGGAACGACTAACTGATATCACTATTGAATCTTTACTTTCTCAAGTAGAAGCTGGAGCGAGCGCTATACAGTTATTCGATTCTTGGGCTGGTTCTCTATCTCCAAGCCAATACGAACGTTTCGTTTTCCCTTATTCTCAAAAAGTTTTTGATATTTTGGAACGTACAGGCGTTCCGAAAATACATTTCGGAGTCGGAACAGGTGAATTACTAACATTAATGAGCGAAGTGGGTGCTGATGTTGTTGGTGTTGACTGGCGTGTATCAATTGATGAAGCCCGTAACAGAATCGGTAACGGAAAAGGCATCCAAGGCAATTTAGATCCTGCGATTCTTGGAAGTTCTTGGACATCAATTGCAGATGAAACAACAAAAATTCTCGAAAAAATTGATGGTCAACCAGGACACATCTTTAATCTTGGTCATGGAGTAACTCCTGAGGTCAATCCCGATGTTCTTCAGAAAGTAGTTAATTTAGTTCACAACTTTCGGACAAACTCGTGAAAATCACCATTATCGGTGGAGGTATCTCTGGTCTAAGTGCAGCATTTGAACTTCAAAAGTCTGGGTATGACATTACTCTGCTTGAAGGAACAGATCGTCTTGGAGGGAAAATCCTCACTAGCGAAATTGAAGGATTTGATATCGATGCGGGACCAGATTCTTTTTTAACCCGTGACCCTGAAATGCGTGAACTATGTTTTGATCTTGGTTTGGGTGAAGAGCTAGTTTCACCAACGGGAAAACCTGCCAAAGTTTGGGTGGGTGGCGAAATGCATAGTTTACCCAAACGCCATTTCTTGGGAGTTCCTTTGGACCTGGATGAGTTAGAAGAACTGTCTTTGTTGACCAAAGAAGGAGCGAAAAGAGCAAAGCTTGATTTAACTCTGCCTGACAATAAACCAAAAGAAGTTGAAACCGTAGGCTCTCTTATTCGCCGGCGTCTTGGAGACGAAGTTATGGACAGATTGGTTGGCCCGTTATTGGGAGGAATTAACGCTGGAGATGCAGACGACCTTTGTCTGGAGTCAGGTGTTCCGCAGTTGTTCAACGCAAGTCAAGGAGATTTTAGTCTTGTGAGATCAGTACAAGATTTTCTTAAGAATCAAAACAGGGATCCTGCTAGCCCAGTTTTTCTCACACACCCTGATGGCCTTCAAACAGTAGTTAAAAGGCTAGAGGAAGAAATTGATTCGAATATTCGAAAGAATGAAAGGGTGACATCAATTGAAAAATCAGACAATTCCATAGTCGTTAAGGGGTCACAGGAATACCGAACGGATGCCGTAATTTTATGTGTCCCAGCTTTTACAGCCGCTAATCTTTTACATGATTCTTGCCCGGACACATCAAACTTACTGGCAGACATTCAGTATGCGTCAATGGCTTTCATAACATTCGCATTCAATAAGACTGATGTTCCTCAATTCAACGGAAGCGGTTTCCTCGTTGGCCGAGATGAAAATTTACTAACTACCGCATGTTCTTGTACTTCAGAAAAGTGGGCCCATCTTGAAAGTGACGACACAGTATTCCTGAGACTTTCTGTTGGGAGATTTGGTGATAAGGAAGCACTTGACATGGAAGACAATACATTGATCGGAAAGCTTAAAGGTGAACTCGAAACTTTAACAGGTATCAAAGCTGATCCTGTAGCAACTAGGGTTACTCGATGGGCAAATTCATTTCCCCAATATGAACTTGGCCATGGAGAGAAAGTAAATGCCATACGACAACAGGTGGCGTCTGAAATGCCAGGAATGTTTCTAGCTGGATCACCGTTTAAAGGAATAGGGTTGTCGGCCTGTATACGGGATGGGATTGATCAAGCAAGAAAAGCTAAGAATTTTCTTATGCAAAGGTAAGGCTGATGGTCCCTTCGCAAATAGTTCTTTTTTGTAGATTCATAGCAAATCTTTTGTTTTTTCCTTTCAGAGCCGGAGCTAATTTTTCTAGATTCATCACGCAAAAGGAGACTCTGAAACCTGTTTGTAGCGGAATCTGTTTGGTGCTTTCAATGCCTCCATGGGGTTTCTGGCCTCTAGCTTTTATAGCTTTTGCCATGCTTGATCAAATCCTGAAAGAAACTCATGGAGCAACATCTAGATTCTTTACGGGATTTGGCTTTGCTGTTGGATGGCTTTTCCCAGGGACGTTCTGGATGATCGCATTAACAGTTCCTGGTTACTTCATCCAAGGTTTCTTATTTAGTGGGCTCTTTGCACTTTCCACTTCTCTAATTCCAACGAGTATTCACCGTTTAGTCGCTCTACCGGCAGCGTTCACTTTAATTGAAGCTGTACGTTATCGTTGGCCCTTTGGAGGTGTTCCTCTAGCGACTATTGCAATGTCGCAAAGTGACAGCCCATTTGGGCAGACCGCTAGAGTTCTCGGTCCATTATTTCTTACAGCGTTCGTAATTATTTGCGGAATGGCATTTGCGATGATTTGGGAAAGGAAGTGGAGGCATACAGGTTTGATTGTGTCAGTCCTGCTGATCATTTGGGGATTTAGCACAATCGCTCCAAAAGGGTCTGTTACTTCTACAATTGATGTTGCAATTGTTCAGGGCGGAGGCGAGCAAGGAACGCGTGCCATAAACACAAATGAACGTGAAGTTTTTGAACGACATGTCGAAGCGACTGGATTAATCCAAGGAAATCCAGATATCGTTCTTTGGCCAGAAGATGTAGTTAATGTAAGACAATTATTAATTGATTCTCCTGAATTTTCTGAGTTACAACAACTTTCCCGGAATTTAAATAGTTGGCTGATAGCTGGAATTTTTGAACGTACCAGCATTACGTCTAATGCAAATGCATCTATCGTTTTTGGGCCAGATGGCAGAGTTTATGATAGATATGACAAAGTCCGGTTGGTGCCTTTCGGTGAGTACGTCCCACTTCGAAGCCTTATTGAACCTTTCGCTCCTGAGTATCTACCGGTTCGCGATACCCAGCCAGGATCTGGAAAACCTAACTTGCAGGTTGCTTTAAATGGAAACGATCTTAATGCAGGTATCTCGATTTCATGGGAAATTTTCTTTGAGGATAGGGCTCGAGAGGCGATCAGAAATGGTGGTCAGATTCTTTTAAATCCCACAAATGGTTCAAGTTACTGGTTGAGGATACTCCAAAGCCAGCAAGTCGCTTCATCACAACTCCGAGCTATCGAGAATGGTCGTTGGGTTCTTCAAGCTGCACCTACTGGATTCAGCGCAATTATCAATTCAGATGGCAAAATTATAGAAAGAACGAGTATTTCCGAGACGAGAATTCTCCAAGGCAATGTGGAACTTAGAGATGGAAAAACCCTAGCCACGCGTGCTGGGCCATTACCTTTAATAATCCTCGCAGGATTAACAGTGATTAGTTCTAATTTTTTAGCTCGAAGAAGACCCTAATTTATTTCCACCATTAACGTAGCAGGTCCGTCATTAACCAAACTAACGTTCATAAACGCTTGAAACTGCCCTGTTTCAACTTTGATATCATAATTTGATCTTAGATGACTCACGAAGTGTTCTATCAATGGCTCAGCTACATCTGGCGGTGCTGCAGAACCCCAACTAGGTCGCCGTCCCCGGTTAACGTCACCGTAAAGCGTAAATTGAGAAATAATCAGAAACTGTGCGTTGACCTGCAAGCTGGACAAATTCATTCGACTATCACTGTCTTCAAAGATTCTTAACTCGATGATTTTTTGAGCAAGTTTTTCAGCTATTTCTTTTGAGTCAGTATGTGTAACTCCAACAAATACGCAGAGGCCACGTGAAATGCTTCCTATCATCTCCCCTTCAACCTCTACTGAAGCTTCTGAAACCCTTTGAATTAATGCTCTCAAATAACTCCTTTCTAATTATAGAAATAAATTCATTGATACTTAGATTCCATCATTGGTGAATAAAGAAATCCAGTTTAGGAAAGGAACATTGCAGTTTTTTGCTTGTTTTGGCCTTGATGTCTTTACCCTTGAGTTCTGATACAGAAGGATGCATCGTGGTAGATGAGATAAAGGAAACAGAGACTAGGAAACTTCGTATCGCTATGCTCGCGTATCGAGGAAAGCCACACGTCGGTGGCCAAGGGGTTTATGTACGCGAAATGAGCAAAGCTTTAGCTGAGCTTGGACATACTGTTGAAGTGTTCGGTGGGCCTCCCTACCCTGATCTTGACTCCAGTGTTCCGTTAAATAAATTTCCTAGCCTTGAAATCTTCAACGACCACTTTCCTGGAAGAATTCCGGGATTTTGGGAAATTAAAGACATGCCTGATTTCGTAGAATTGTGCTCGTATATGACTGGGAATTTTTCTGAACCTCTCTCTTTTTCGCTACGTGCTTATAGGGCGCTTCGGGAAAGAGTAGATGAGTTTGATTTAGTGATTGATAACGGGTCATTGGCTTACGGTAATTTATTGATTCAGAAGAAACTTGAACTACCAATCCTTGGCGTGATTCATCACCCTATTACTGTTGACCGACAACTGGAGTTAGATAATGCGAGAACAATACTTGAACGTTTTGGAAAGAGAAGATGGTATGCGTTTACAAGGATGCAGACTCGTGTTTGTAAGAAAATTAAGCGAATAGTAACTGTTTCAGAGTCATCTCGTTCAGATATTAGTAAGGACCATAAGGTTGATCTCGAAAAGATTCATGTTGTTCCAATAGGAATCGATACAGACTTTTTTGCGCCTCAACCTTCTATTGAGCGAATTCCTGGACGCATAGTCTCTACTGCAAGTGCTGATGTTCCGTTAAAGGGTCAAAAGTTTCTCTTAGAAGCTTTAGCTGAAGTTAGGGAAAAATTTCCTAATGTCCATTTAGAACTAGTTGGTAAGCAACGAGAAGGAAGTACTACTGCAGATACTCTCGACAAATTAGGACTAAGCGATATCGTAAACTTTAATCAAGGTATCAGTTACGAGGAGTTGGTTAATTTACTTGCCTCGGCTTCTGTCGCGATCGTACCTTCTCTATACGAGGGGTTCTCAATCCCAGCGATTGAAGCTCTTTCTTGTGGAGCACCACTTATTGCTACCACAGGTGGGGCGTTACCTGAAGTAGCCGGACCGCACCTCGAAACTTGTCTCGCTGTACCACCAGGTGACAGCTCTGCTTTAGCAAGGCAAATTGAATTCGCATTTGAAAATACAGATATTTGTGAGCGAGTTGGTTTAGCCGGTCGACAGCGTGTGATTAAAAAATGGAGTTGGAAAGAATCTGCTATGACTACTGCCAAACATTGCCATGACTTACTAGCTAATTGGATTGATGAATAGAACGTTATGTTGACAGTTGATTATGACAGATTAATAGTCGAAGAAGGGCATGCAGTTCTTGATCTTGGCTGTGGCTTTGGCCGCCATGCGTACGAATCTCTTAGACGAGGAGCTACGGTTACCGCTTGCGATATGGCTCTTCCAGAGTTACAAGAAGTTCGGGCTACATATGCTGCAATGATTCAGGCAAATGAGATACCCTCGTCAGCTACCGCATTTGCTTGCGCAGGAGATGCAACTCAATTGCCTTTCAACGACTGCTCGTTTGACAAGATTATCGCTAGCGAAGTTTTGGAACACATTCACGACGATGATGAAGCACTAAGAGAATTATTTAGGGTACTAAAACCTGGAGGAACGATTGCAATCACTGTGCCTGCATATTTTCCAGAGCGAATCTGTTGGGCGTTATCAGATGAATACCATGCCCCAATAGAGGTAGGTGGTCACGTTCGTATTTATAAAAGAAGCAAGTTGGAGTTAAAAATGAAAACGACAGGTTTCAAACCGGTTGATTACCATCGCGCTCATGCTCTTCATTCACCTTATTGGTGGTTGAAATGTGCTGTGGGTCCGAAGAATGATAAGAATCCGTTTGTAAAGGCATACTTACGGTTTCTCACTTGGGATATTGTGAAACAACCTCTGCTTACAAGAATTTTGGAAAAATTACTTCAACCCGTTTTAGGCAAGAGTGCAATCATCTATGCTCAAAAGGCTGCTACTGCTTAACCAAGGATTCAAATTGCCCCCGAAACCCCTAATGGAAATCATGGATCACGCTGCTATACGGCAAACAGGTGAATCAATTGCTGAATGGCAATTGCCATCGGGGATGATCCCTTGGTTTCCGAATGGACACGCTGATCCTTGGAATCATATTGAAGCTGCAATGGCTTTAGATATAGCTGGTCTCTCAAATGAAGCATCCCGAGCATACCAATGGTTAGAAAAAATCCAATTACCTAATGGCTCTTGGCATAATTACTATCTTGAATCAGGTATTGAGCAAGACAAGATTGATTCAAACTGCGTTGCTTATATTGCAACCGGAGTCCTTCATAGCTATCTAATATCAAAAGATTCTGGGTTTTTGGAAACAATGTGGAAAGTAGTTGAGCCAGCCATTGATTTTGTGATTGACATGCAAACCGAAAGAGGAGAAATCATTTGGGCTTGCCATTCTGATGGAACGCCATGGTCATATGCGTTGCTAACAGGTTCTTCTAGTATTTCCCATTCTTTGCGTGCTGCTATAGCTATAGCTAAAGAACTGGGTTTTGAGAAACCTGAATGGGAACACGCATGTCAAAAGTTAATAAATGTTATCCAAACAGTTCCAGGTGCATTCGCTCCAAAAGAACGATGGGCAATGGACTGGTACTACCCAGTTTTGGCTGGTGTCTTGACAGGAGATACAGGAGAAAAACACCTTAACGAGAAGAAAACGATTTTTGAGATCGAAGGTAAAGGGATCCGCTGTGTTTCTGATCGCCCTTGGGTAACAACCGCAGAGACATGTGAATGTGCAATGGCTTACCTAGTTGTCGGAAATGCTGATCATGCTATTTCGTTATTTTCTCAAATTCAGGATTACCGTAATGAAGATGGGCGATATTTAACAGGAATGGTTTATCCCGATTATGTGCCTTTCCCTGAGGACGAACACTCGACGTATTCTGCTGCTGCGGTGCTAATTGCTGCTGATTCGTTAATGGGACTAACTGATGCTTCCCCGATTTTTAGGGAACACGATTTCTTACCGATTCTCTAATTGAATTTGCTACGGTCGTTCTCTGAGTGTTTTTAAAGCATCATCGGCATGCGTCATCATATTTGTTTCACTCTTAATTATCTGGAGAATTGTACTGTCAGAATCTATAACAAAAGTCATTCGTCGATTACCAAATGGTCCAAACCTCTTTGCCCCTAAGAGCGTAGCAATTTTCTGTTCGGGGTCAGATAATAAAGGAAAACCTAGTTGGTTCTTGTCATCAAATTTTTTCTGCTGATCAACCTGATCAGAGCTTATCCCGACTCGTTGAGCACCTAATTCTGAAAATTCAGTACCCAAATCACGGAAATGGCAACTTTCTTTTGTTCAGCCAGGGGTCATTGCTTTTGGATAGAAGAAAAGGACTACTGGACCGACTTCAAGGAGTGAAGAAAGTGAAATCATTTCACCATTTTGGTTTTCAGCTTGAAAATCTGGGACTGAATTACCTATCTTCATACGTTTCTTTCCTGTCGATTTTTCTACTCTAGTTTAAACTAATGGATTTAAGAAATTCGCTGAAGAATCCTTAATGAACCCTCGACGTTTATTTCTTTCCATTCTCCGCTCTCCATTGCTGGAAGATAAATGCACTCATAGGGTGGCCGGCCGCCGTCATTTCTGTTTGGGAAAACATCATGAATAGCGAGAATGCCACCGTGTTGCACTTTTGGTACCCACCCGGCATAGTCTGCTTTCGCTGGGTCTTCACCGTGGCCACCATCTATGAAGAGGAGAGCTAATGGCGTCTGCCAGTGAGACGCTATAGTTTGCGACTGGCCAACGAGAGCTACCACTGTGTTCTCAAGCTCTGCATCATGTATCGTTTTCCTAAAAATAGGCAGCGTGTCCATCTTTCCTGTACTCGGGTCAACGAGGTCAGGTTCATGATGTTCCCAACCAACCTGATTTTCTTCTGAACCTCTATGGTGATCTAACGCATAAAGGATCTTTCCAATTTTGTGTGCTGCGAATCCGAGGTAAATAGCAGACTTCCCGCAGTAACTTCCCACTTCCAAGAACGGTCCAGGTATCAAGACGTTAATTGCAGTTTGGTAAAGGGCTTCGCCTTCGTTGTTAGGAAGGAAACCTCGAGCAGATCTCGCTATGTTAATTTGGTCTTGATTCATAAGTAATGATTTATCCTAGTGGTGATAACACTAATGCTTATTATTTATTATTCTGCTTCTGAGAAAATGTATCTATCAAGTATAAAATATTTTGCTATCCAGAGAATTGTGTAGCCAGTTGCATTAGCCATATTAATAGCTATCCAGTGGTTCCATTCTGAATTAGCAATCAGAACGAAGCATGTAGAGAGTGCAAGTCCGAGAAACGCTATGACCCAGTATGGAAGTATTTCGTTTCTAAAACTGTGGTTACGCACTCGTTTCCAAACCCATAGTCGGTTTAGTAAATAGTTTGGAATAGTCGATATTGTCACTGCCAGTACATTGCTTGTAAAAGCACTTAAATCAAGAACCACAAAGAAAAGGAATAGAAGAATTTGGCCAACTGGTGCTGTCAAAACAGAGACAGAAATGTATCGTATTTTTTTTCTTAATTCGTTTTTTGTTGGCACAATAAAGTTAGTCAAATGTAAAACGATAAATATTTGTTTCTCGTTTTACAAAACCGAGGTTCTGATACAACCGGTTTGCTGCTTCTCGCGATGGGCGAGATGTTAACTCGACTGTCTTAGCACCGGCTTTTTCAGCAATAGTTAAAGCCTTTTGATTTAATTTCTTTCCAATCCCTTTTCCTTGCGATTCACTGTCAACGATAACGTCCTCAATCCATGCTCTAAGTCCTGTTGGTATTCGAAAGAGAACTAGTGTCATAGTTCCGACTATTTGGTCATCTTTGTTCGTTGCAATAAGAACGGTCGTTATATCGGAATTAATCATCCGTTCTAATTCTTGTTTCGTTGGCGGACGACTTGATTGTGATAGTTGGGGTATTAGCTTTTCGTAAGCAGCGACAAGTTTATCTGTTGCTTCTTCTGCTATTTGGATCTTCGCCATAAATTTATCGTACCTTTCCTTGATAGTAATTTATTGCTGGGATGTGAAGTAGTCGTATGAGGTGAAATTTAAGCGAACTATGATTAATGTCGTTCTAATGACGAGTATAGAAAATCTTAGGGATCAAAATCCTGAAATTAAAAACCCAATATTGATAGCAGCTTTCGCTGGCTGGAATGATGCTGGTGGTGCTGCAACTTGGGCTGTCCGCCATCTTGTTGAGAAAACGGAAGCGGAAGACTTTTTTTCTCTGGATGCAGAGCTATTCTATGATTTTTCTTCAGAACGACCTTTAGTGAAGTTAAATAATGATTCAAGGTTTTTAGTCTGGCCGGAGAATACTTTTCATATCTCAGAATCTAACTCTTTAATTCTCCTAAATGGAACTGAGCCACAGTTGAAATGGAAAACATTTAGTGACCAAGTTATGACCGTTGCGAATGAGTTGGATGTCTCGCTAGTGATAACATTAGGTTCACTCTTAGCTGAAGTTCCTCATTCCCGTCCGGTCCTCATTCATGGAGTGAGTGAAGATGATGAGATGAATGAAAAATTTGATCTTCAGCGTTCTTCCTACGAGGGACCTACTGGAATTGTTGGAGTTCTAAATCAGGTAGCTTCAGTTAGTGACATTCCGAATATCTCTTTGTGGGCTACTGTCCCGAATTATGTTGCTGGAGCAGAATCTCCAAAGGCAGCTTTAGCTTTAATTGAAAAAGTTCTTGAAGTGGTTCCTTTGGCCATACATACAACTGACCTTGAAATAGCTTCAGCTGCTTATGAAAGACAAATTAATCAAATTGTTGAAGGGGACGAAGAAACGTCTAATTATGTTGATGCTTTAGAAGATAGTTTTGATGCTGGGGATTATGATCAAATGGATCCCAATGATTTTGTGGAAGAAGTTGAGAAATTTTTACGGGAGCAAGAGTAAGTAATTTACTTCCTCCTAGTCACCTTTATCCTCTGATTTCCAGGATGGGCGGCGTGGTTCATCAAATTGAACTTCAATAGGTTCATTTCTAATGGCAGAAAAAGCATGATCTACCCACGTACCTGCCCCAGCTAAAGGTTGAGGCATTCTATCTTGTGAAAAGAAACCGACATCATCACATTCTAAGGGGTGAGGTTTGAGTGTCCCGCCGACTACTTTGCATTGAAAGACTATCGAATACAATGGCATTCTTGTAAATTTGGCTCGGACTCCGTCAAGAATAGAGATGATTCTTGTGGCTTCTACTTCCATTCCTGTTTCTTCTAGGACTTCCTTTTCTGCTATTTCTGCTGCTGAGTAACCAACATCAGCGAAACCCGTTGGGAATAACCATACGCCTGAGTCTGATCTTTGTATGAGGAGCATTTCACCGTTTTCGTTACCTACAACAGCTCCGATAGCAACTTTTGGAGTGACATAACCGGGAACTCCTTTCCCAACTTCTTTCATCCATTCAACAATTTTTTCGCTGCTTTCGCCGGTATCTGAAATGCTTGAGTGTATGTCCGCAGCTACATGTAAGACCTCTTCATACCGTTCGCGTTCATACAAGTTCTCTGTGAAAGCTAAGCCTGTGCGCGCAATCCCTGATAGCGCTTCACTCCATCGAATTAGGTCTTGTTCGTCAGTCATTTCTTTCCTTAGCCATTACTGTTGATGTTTCGATCGCATGTTTCAGAGCCTCTTTAACTTCATTGGCATGTGCAATGTCATTGATTTTTTTACCTTCGTTATCTAAAACATAGAACGAATCGACAACATCTGCTCCTAATGTTTGAACCTTTGCGCTTAGGATACTTAAATCAAGAGAGCTCAGGGCGCGAGTGATTTGATACAGCAACCCCATCCCATTTGGGGCAGAAACTTCTATGACAGTTGCAGTAGATGAAGTTTCGTTGTCTATTTTTACGTCTGTTCCCACTACTCTGTCAGGATATTTTTGCTCTAGTTGCATTGAATAAGTTCTCATTCGTTCAGAAAGTCTCGCAGCTATTGCTATACGGCCCCTGACAGAATCTTGCACAAAGACACAAACTGAATCCCAATCAATTTCTCGAGTTGTGCTTGGGGCGACTCGAAATACAGCTAAAACCATGCCATATTCCGTGTGCGCAACAGCTTCAAGGACGTCAAGACCACATAAAGAGAGTGCTCCAGCAACTCGCCCAAAAACACCAGGTCGATCTATTTCCATAATTGTGAGTCGGTCCCTTTTACCTTCAACCTTTATCACACCTCTTCGCATCATTTGCATTTGTTCATTAGCCGGAAATGCTCTTTCCATGATGCTGCCATCACCACCTTTTAGGTACGCTGAAGTTCTATTCGCTAAATCTTCAACTAGTCCAGCTTTCCATGAACTCCATGCGGCTGGTCCAGTAGCAATTGAATCAGCTTCTGTTAAGGCATGCAGAAGTTCAACAGTTGTAATTGACTTAAGCGAATTCCCGACTGTCTGAATAGTATCGAAGTCATCCAAATCTCTTCGAGTAGCTATATCTGGAAGCAGTAAGTGATGTTCACACATTTTAATTAAGGTTTCAACATCAACTGCAGAGAATCCCATACGAGTGCCAATTGTCTGAATCAACTTAATACCAATTTCTGTATGATCCCCTGGTAAAGGTTTTCCAATGTCATGAAGAAGAGCCCCGATGACAAGTAAATCTGGGCGTTCCACTCGGTCCGCTAGTTTGGCAGCTTCTGCCGCTGTTTCTAGTAGGTGACGGTCTACCGTGAACCGATGATACGCGTTACGTTGCGGTTTACTTCTCGCTGGTTCCCATTCTGGAAGAAAAGGAACGAATAAATCTAATTGATCTAAAGTTTCGATTACTGGAATTGCATCATGACCGGTTAAGAGAAGGTCAACAAATAAACTTCTGATTTCACTTGTCCATGGTTCCGGTATGTCTAATTCTGTTTGTCTCAGTTTGCTTATAAGTTCAGGATTGAAACGTTCTTTGTTTTTTGCGGTCCGCAATGCAACACGTAAAACTTTTTCTGCCGATAGGTCTGATTCATTGTCAAATGTTTTTGACATAGGTTTTCTTTTTCTAGTGATTGTGTCACCGACTTTTTTACTAAAATTCCATAATCTAAATAAACCTGCATTTTGGATTACATAACAGAGTTCATCAATGTTCCAAGCAATACGACGAGCTGATGACGCAACATCTGCCATTAAGAAATCAGCGTCCTCATATCCAAGTGCTTCGGATACTGCATCTTGTTGCTCCAATAACAATTTATTACTTGCTCGGTTTGATTTTCTGTGCAGCTCAACACGTGCACGAAGAATAACTTCATAACATTCAAGTAATTGGTGGTGTTCAACTTCAAGTGGTCCTTGACCACTTAGATTTGCCCAACCCATAGCATGGACATCTCGTAGCCCTCCTCGTCCTTCTTTAAGCTCAGGTTCAAGCATGAAAGCTACTTCTCCCTTTGCTCGGTGACGCTGTTGAATGGAGGTTGCTAGCTTCGGTAACCAATTTCTTGCTTTATTTTTCCATTGTGACAAAGCTAGTGAACTTAATTCATCTGCTAATTCTTTTGAACCACCAATATGGCGGCATGAGAGTAATGAAGTTGCTGTGTCAAGATCTGATGATGCTAAGTCAAGTGTTTCATCTAATGTCCGAACAGAGTGACCTAGTTTCTCTCCGTGATCCCATATCGGGTACCAGAGACCCTCTGCGACGGTATCAATATCGTTTGCATTTTTATGCAACAAGAGGATATCAAGATCTGAAAGCGGAGAAAGGTCTCTACGGCCGTAACCACCAACTGCGATAAGAGCGACATCTGTTCTTTCGCCGACGACTTTTGTGAATAAGTCATTTAACCATTGATCTGTAGTGTCACTGAGTTGGAGAGTAAATTCTGATCCGCGTAACCTTTGGTCTCCTAAAAGTTTCTTTCTCTCAGTAACTATTGACATGCTTTCACCGTATTGCACTTAACCCAATTTGGGAACACTAATAACTGAGAGGATATTAGATCCTCTCAGTTATTTTAAACCTTGTTCGTTGTATTTTTATAGGTTGTATGCGGTTTCTGCGTGTTGTGACTGATCAAGACCAGCTACTTCATCTTCTTCAGATACGCGAAGGCCGATTGTCGCATCGAGTGCTTTTGCGATTATGAAAGTCAGGGTGAATGAGAAAGCGATTACAGAACCCATAGCGATGATTTGGTCAAGGAGAAGCTCTCCCCCTCCGAAGAATAAGCCATCTTGAAATCCGCCAGGTTCACTATTTATTGCGGAATTATCTGCAAATAAACCAAGGAGAAGGCCACCAATAACTCCACCTCCTCCATGAACACCTACGACATCTAGTGAATCATCATAACCAAATTTATTTTTCAATCCGATGAGGAAGTAACACCCAATACCGGCAACTAGTCCAAAGACGATACTTGCTAGACCGCCTACGTAGCCTGCAGCAGGAGTTATTGCGACAAGCGCAGCTACGACTCCTGAACAAGCACCAAGAGTGGTTGCTTTACCATCTCGGTACCATTCAATTAAAATCCAACCGATCATACCTGCGGCAGCTGCTACAAAAGTGTTCAGTAATGCTTGAACGGCTTGCCCATTTGCAGCGCCCGCTGATCCAGCATTGAAACCGAACCAACCAAACCAGAGAATTCCAGTTCCTAACATTACCAGAGGTAAATTATGAGGTGGTGAGGTTTCGCTTGGCCAACCTTTTCGCTTACCAAGGACGAGAATAAGAGCAAGCGCAGCAGCTCCAGCATTAATGTGAATAGCTGTCCCTCCAGCGAAGTCAATAGCACCCATCTCATGGTGCCAACCGTTGTATACCCAATATGTCACTGGTGTATAAACGAGTAAGGCCCAAATAGGAACAAATGCTGCCCAAGCTGAGAATTTCATTCGGTCAGCAACCGCTCCAGAGATTAAAGCCGGAGTAATTGAAGCAAAAGTCATTAAAAATGCAACGAATATTAATGACTCGCTATCGAGATTTAAAGTTTTGAGGCCTATTTGGTCCCAATTACCTATCAGATCTCCACCCCAGAAACCAGAACCATCTGAACTGTTTCCTAAGGTCCAGGACAAGGTGACCCACAGTAAAGGTACTATCCCAATGCAATACATATTCATGTTCAACATATTGAGAACATTCTTTGATTTGTCCATTCCACCATAGAAAAGGGCCAGACCTGGCACCATGAAAACAACCAAAGCTGTTGAAATTAACATCCAAGCGATGTCACCTGAGTTCATAACACTCCTAAAACATAGATTTAACGGCATTTAAAAAGTATCTGACAAATGTTTCTGATTTGTTTCTAAAGTGTTAATTCTTTCACCAACTCAAAGAGTCCTTACGATAAATTGGGATAAGTATGGCTGTTCAAAAAAATTGTAGACATTACAGAAGTAGATCTCTTCCATCAGGTGACCGTATCCAAAAGTGCCGTGTCGGAAGTAATGAAGAAATGCCATTTGCTTGCCCAGAATTTTGCCTTTTTTTTGAGAAACGCAATATTTCCGATGCTGGTTGGAATCGTTAAACTAAAAAATTAAAAAAAATACTATCTAGGTCGTATTTTGCTAGTTAGTAGCTACTAAGCAGGTTAGAGTCTCTCTGTGGGGAAAAGCCATCAACAAATTTCGAGTTTTATTCTTTTAATATTAGGAATTCTTTTATTTTTCCCTTTGGTTGCTAATGCTCAATCAGACAATGAACTAACAATTAGAGGAACGGTTCGTGTAGGTCGAGATGTGATCCCTGATGTTCAAATTTTAGTCACCGATGCGCAAGATAACGAAATTGGGACTTTTACAACTGAAGATGATGGAAAGTGGGAGATTCCGATTCCTGGACTAGGAGAGTACACAGTGACCCTTCTTGGCCCACTTCCTGAAGGCGTTACTGTGAAAGAAGGTGCATTCAATCAAGTAGTTGTCAGTGTTGAGGAATACCGTTCAAAAGCTGTTGGTTTTCAGTTAACTGGTGAAGATAAAAAACCTATCCTTGAAATCCGGCCAACTTGGGAACGCCTCCTTAACCGAATGGTAAGCGGTCTTAAAGTGGGGCTCCTCGTTGCCTTAGCGTCTATCGGACTTTCGCTTATATTTGGTGTAACTGGTCTAGTTAATTTTGCTCATTCTGAAATGGTTGCATTCGGGGCGGTAATCGGGCTAGTTCTTGAATCAACAACCGGACTTACAGGGGCGCTTTTCCCTATAGTTATACTCCTCGCAGTTCTCGCTGGTGGCGGTTTGGGATATGGTCTAGAAAAAGGTATTTTTGGTCCCCTTCGAAGAAGAAAAATGACCAATATTTCCCTCATGGTAGTTTCTATTGGGCTTGCTTTCCTTATGAGATACCTTATTCTGATCTATCACGGTGCTGAACCGGAAACATTTGAGTCCTTTAGAATACAAAGCGGTGTTTCGTTTGGGCCGATCGAGCTTCCAGCAAAAGACTATTTCATCATTGCAATATCATTCACCACATTGTTACTCGTCGGGATATTACTCCAAAGAACAAAACTGGGGACTTCCATGCGAGCTGTTTCTGACAATCCTGCTCTTGCTGAATCATCTGGAATTGACGTAAACCGAACAATTATGTGGGTATGGATTTTGGGAAGTGCGTTAGCTAGTCTTGGCGGGACAATGATTGGCCTCACTCAAGTAGTTGAATGGCAAATGGGAGAAAAGATTCTTCTATTGATCTTCGCAGCAGTGACACTAGGAGGATTAGGAACCGCCTTTGGTGCGATGGTGGGCGGACTAGCGATTGGTTTTGCTTCTGAAACTTCGACATTCTGGTTAGATAATGACCTCAAATTTCTTATTGCTCTAGCAGTTATGATAGTGATCCTTTTAGTTCGACCTCGGGGTATTCTCGGCGTTCGGGAAAGATTGGGTTGATGTTATGCTGATGAATCTTCTAGCCGAAATTGACGTAAGTAAATTATTTGGTTTAGCTCTACGAACATCAATTGGGGTACAAGCCGCAACCTTCGCTTTAGCTGCGGTAGGTTTGAATCTTCATTATGGGTATACCGGACTACTCAATTTTGGAGTGGTTGCTTTTATGGCAGCAGGTGCTTATGGTATGGCTATTTTCTTTACCCAAGGTTGGCTTGGTGGTTCTATTCTCCTCGCTATCGCAAGCGGGCTTGCTTTTGCCGTCATAATCGCTCTCAGTATTGGATTACCTTCATTACGTCTACGAGCTGATTATTTGGCATTAACGACCATAGCTATCGCAGAAGTTTTAAGGATCTCTTTCCGGTCGCAACGACTACTTGACCTCACAGGGGGTCCATTTGGCCTGCCTAGTATTGAAGATCGAAATGCAAATGTTTCTTTCGCCGATGTAATAACTGTTGACTGGAACCCAATAGGGAAAGGCAACTACGGTGCCTGGTTTCTTGAGTTTGATGAAAAAACATTATGGGTCATGATTATTGGGTGGTCTTTAGTTTCATTGGCAAGTCTCTTAATCTGGGGTTTAATGCGTTCCCCGTGGGGAAGAGTTATAAAAGCAATTAGGGAGGATGAGGATGCTGCACGAGCTTTGGGTAAGAATGTTTTCTCATACAAACTTCAGAGCCTAATAATCGGTGGGGTTATTGCTTCATTAGCAGGTATTGTCCGCGCATTTGATATGGGTTTCGTGGAAACACAGCAATTTAGACCTCAGACAACATTTTTCATCTGGACAGTTCTAATACTTGGAGGAGCAGCCTCAATTTGGGGGCCGATTATTGGATCAATGACATTTTGGTTTGTCATTATTTTCTCAGAGGAACTTTTAAGACAAATGGTCGACTCCGGTTGGATACCTGAAGCAATTCTTCAGTCGAACGACATTGCTAGCGTCCGGATGATTCTCATGGGGATTATGTTGGCAACTCTTATGATTTGGCGCCCACAAGGCCTTGTAGGAAAGAAAGAGGAGGCGCAGATTGATGTCAGATAGTAAAGCCTCTGGTTTGGAAAATGTAGAACCAACTCCGGGATCGTCCAAACAAGACCCGATATTAAAAATTGATAATGTAGTGCGCTCATTCGGTGGCCTACGCGCCGTTGATATTGACCACCTTGAAGTCCAGCGTGGAATCATCACGGCATTTATAGGCCCGAACGGAGCTGGAAAGACAACGTTGTTTAATTTAATAACGGGGTTTGATAAACCTGATTCAGGAAAATGGACTTTACATCAAGTTGCAGAAGCAAAGTCCTGGACAAATGACCTTTCTGGTCTTCGTCCCCATCAAATCGCTCAAAAAGGTATGGTTCGAACATTTCAATTGACAAAATCATTAGCGAAAATGACCGTTATTGACAATATGCTTCTAGGAGCCGCTGAACAGAAAGGCGAATCTCTAAGAAATGCTCTCCTTCCATCGCGTTGGCGAAAACAGGAAGACACAATTCTAGGAAAAGCAGAAGTTCTTCTAGAACGGTTCAAACTCTCGCATATGAGAGATGAATATGCAGCAACTCTCTCAGGCGGGCAACGAAAGTTACTTGAGATGGCCAGAGCTTTAATGTCTGAGCCAAAATTGATTCTTCTTGATGAGCCAATGGCTGGCGTTAATCCAGTTCTCGTCGAATCCCTGTTAGTGCATATAGAAAATCTTCGAGATGAAGGCGTAAGCGTACTTTTCATCGAACATGATATGGATGCAATCATGGGAATCTCTGATTGGATCGTCGTTCTAGCTGAAGGTCAAGTAATTGCCGAAGGAACTCCTTCAGATGTTTCAAAAAATCCTGCTGTTATAGACGCATATCTCGGAAGCGCAATCGCTGAGGAGCTTAAAGATGTCTGACAAAAGAAGAGTGGTCCTTGAATCTAACGATTTAGTAGCTGGATATCTGCCAGGAGTTGACATACTCACAGGTTGTAATTTCAAGCTGTTCCAAGGCGAGCTGGTTGGAATCATCGGCCCAAATGGGGCTGGGAAATCAACTTTAGTAAAAAGCATGTTTGGGCTTGTAGAAGTTAGAAGTGGCACGGTCCTATTACTTGGAGAAGAGATCACTAATCTAGCTGCACATGAGTTGGTCCGAAAAGGTGTTGGCTACGTTCCCCAAACTGAAAATGTTTTCCCGTCCTTAACTGTTTCAGAGAATCTTCAAATGGGTGCGTACCAATTGAAAGCCAACGAAATTAATGAACGAATCAAAAACATTACTGATCTTTTCCCAAGGCTTGGTGAACGTATTAAACAACGAGCGGGACTCCTATCTGGTGGTGAACGGCAGATGCTTGCAATGGGAAGAGCTTTAATGATGCAACCCTCCGTTCTGCTTCTTGATGAACCTTCTGCTGGGCTTTCACCAGCCCTCCAAGTAGATGTTTTCGAAAATGTGAAAGCTATCAACAAAACAGGGGTTTCTATCGTAATGGTCGAACAAAACGCGACGCGGTGTTTAAAAATCAGTGATCGAGGCTACGTCCTTGATCAAGGAAAGAATGCCTACGACGGGACTGGCGAAGGACTTTTACATGACCCCAATGTAATAAAATTGTACTTAGGGACAATGGCAGAATCTCGCTAGCAGCGAAGTCACCCCTAATTCAAATTCTTGACCTATTGACTAGGGAATTGATATAAAAAAATTTGTTATAGAAAAATTTACGCGTTTTTAAATCCGGAAAGGTATTAACTATTGACCGCTTAGGTTACCCAGGAGTGGAAGGAAGATCAGATTAATCAAAGATTTCCTTGCGGGGTTGAAAGAATGGTAATTTCATTAAGTCGTTGAGAACAGGAGTAAAATAGTGGCAGAAAAACAAGCGCATGGTAGCGGGGACTCTTCACCTCCCATT
Organism: Acidimicrobiales bacterium; assembly: GCA_013912105.1. GTDB lineage: Bacteria > Actinomycetota > Acidimicrobiia > Acidimicrobiales > UBA8592 > UBA8592. The sequence continues at coordinate 40,788 of JACERY010000005.1, forward strand.
GCAGGTGACACGTCAACTTTCCCATCGGATGCAGAACTTTCGAAAACACTAGTTGCCTCATCAGGAACTGCCTCGCTAAGCACCCTAACCTCAAATGGCTACCCCTACGGAAGTATCGTTTCCTATGTAATTAATGAACAAGGCGAGCCAGTCGTTCTCATTTCTGATCTTGCTGAACATACTATTAACGCCAGACTTGATCAAAGATCTTCGATGCTCATCAGCGAGTCCTCCGAGGGAGGAGATCCACTTGGGAAATCCCGACTTACTTTGGTAGGTTCTTTGACTTTACTTGAAGATCCTAGAAACGAACGAGAAAAATACCTCTCGGAGCATCAATACGCTTCCTTCTACGTTGACTATGAAGATTTTAACTTCTGGAAATTAACTGTTGAGGAGTGCAGGTATGTAGGTGGATTTGGGCACATGAGCTGGGTCCAAAACGAAGATTATTATAGGGCAGAAATTGACCCACTTTTCCGGAGCGCTGAAGGCATCATTAGCCACATGAATGATGATCACAGCAACGCTAATCTTTTATATGCCAAAAACTTAGCAAATATTCCAAACTCAACCGAAGCAGTAATGTTGGGCGTTGATCGTTATGGTATTACTTTGAGAGCAATGACAAATGATGGTCCTAGAATGGCACGGGTTGGTTTCCCAACACCACTGCAATCAGATAGTGAAGCACGTCCAGCTATTATTGCTTTATTAGATGCTGCGAAAAATGTCGGATCTGATAATTAATTATGGAGAAAAACCTTATGTTTGCAGAAGTACAGGAAGTATTTGAATTATCACCAAATATGATTCGGATAGTTTTAGGCGGCGGGGATTTATCTAGCTTTGAATCAACATCGTTCACCGATCAATATATAAATGCTTATTTCGTTCCTGCTGGTGCTCCTTATTCTGTCCCGTTTGACCTTGATGAAGCTCGATCATCCGGTGAAAAATTTAGGCCAAGACCAAGGCGTTTTACAGTTCGGCGTTGGGAATCCGAAACTGAACAGTTAACTATAGATTTTGTTGCCCATGGTGATCAAGGCTATGCAGGGAATTGGGCTCAACGCGCTCAGATAGGAGACCGGCTTCAATTTAAAGGACCCAGTGGTAGTTACGCTCCTGATAGCGAAGTTGATTGGCATCTTCTCGCAGGTGATGAGAGTGCTATATCGGCTATTAGCGCATCTGTAGCAACCATTCCTGATACAAAGCCATGCACTGTTTTCCTAATCGTTGACGGGCCAGAAAATAAAATTAATTTTTCTTCTTCTCCTTCGCATGAAATCAATTGGATATATAGATCAACTGCACCAGATCCTGATACTGCTCTTTTGGAAGCAATTAAAGAACATACTTTCAGAGATGGCGATTTTGATATTTTTATTCATGGCGAAGCAGGTGAAGTTCGAGAAATTCGTAAACACCTAGTTATGAATTATAAAATTGATCTTGAGAATGCATCCATTTCACCTTATTGGAGAAGAGATCATACTGATGAAGCCTGGCGAAGCATTAAAAAACAGTGGTTAGCTGATCAAGAAAAGGATATTTAAAAGCTGGTTTCAATAATTTGTTGTAAATTTCCAACAATACCGGAGTAGAAAGGCCCAAATTCAGCGTATTCAGCGGAAGCTTCATCGAAACGCATTGTATAGACGACATCTTTAAGGTCATCTGGTTTTTCACAGAATAAAGTAACTCCCCATTCAAAATCATCTATTCCAGTTGATCCAGTTATTACTTGTAAGACTCGACCGCTAAATTTTCTACCGGAGGCACCATGTTCGTACATCAGGTTTTTGCGGTTTTCGAAATCAAGGGTGAACCAGTTTTGGTCAATGTTTCTTCTCTTTGACATCGGGTAGAAACACCAGGCACTTTTATTTTCCGGAGGTAGCTTCGGGTAAAGGCGTGCGTTTCGCATATCATCTGGAACTCCAGCCGCGTATTCCGATATTTCAGTTAATGAAACATATGAGTCCACAACGACTAACCCGCTATTCACTATATTGGTCTGAAATTTTCTGAGGGCGACCCAATCTTCACTTAAAACCATGAATGCCATATCTGCTTTATGCCCGAGGATTGAGATAGTTATTACCTGACCATCTAGGGAACTCAATTTCTGAATAGCTTCTTCGACAAGATCAACGTTAACTTCCCCTGAAGATTTACAGAAAAGATGTAAGACACCTAATCCTGTTGAAGGTTTGAGTGGATCCATATTTAAAATCTAGAAACAGTTCTTAGACTTCTTAAAAGTCCATATCAGGCATTGCGGGTCCAGATGCTGGATCCTCTGGTGCATCAGCTATCACGGCTTCTGTGGTTAAGAAGAGCGCAGCTATTGACCCAGCATTTTGCAGGGCAGATCTAGTTACCTTAGCAGCATCTATAATTCCAGCTTCTATAAGGTCTTCGTATTCTCCTGTAGCTGCATTTAAGCCGTTCGCACCATCTAAATTACGAACTTTTTCGACTATAACTCCGCCTTCTAGCCCCGCATTAATAGCTATCTGATGTAAGGGTCCTTCCAGTGATTTCGCTACAAGACGTGCTCCAGTGCTTTCGTCCGGATTATCCAATGTTTCTACTATCTCCTGAACAGCTTTTTGTGCCCTGAGGAGCGTGACTCCTCCCCCAGCAACAACACCTTCTTCGATAGCTGCTTTTGTAGTTGAGACAGCATCTTCGATTCTGTGTTTCTTTTCTTTAAGTTCAACTTCAGTGGCAGCTCCTACTTTGAGTATCGCTACTCCACCTGAAAGTTTTGCTAGCCGTTCTTGTAGTTTCTCTCGATCATAATCTGAATCAGTATTTTCTATTTCGGCCTTGATTTGAGCAATTCGACCATCAACATCTTCTCTAGTTCCAGATCCTTCAATGATCGTGGTCTCATCTTTAGAAACAACTACTTTTCGTGCTTCACCCAAAAGATCAAGGGTTGCACTATCAAGCTTTAAACCAACTTCTTCACTAATAACCTGGCCACCAGTTAATATTGCCATATCTTGAAGCATTGCTTTTCGTCTATCCCCGAAACCAGGTGCCTTGACGCTGGCTGAGGTAAACGTACCTCTGATCTTGTTTACGACCAGAGTAGCTAAAGCTTCACCTTCTATGTCTTCTGCAATAATAAGAAGTGGTTTTCCTGATTGCATTACTTTTTCAAGAAGCGGAACGATATCTCGGACTGCCGTGATTTTTGATGAGACAAGCAAGATATAAGGATTCTCCAGAACTGTTTCCATTCGATCAGGATCAGTTACAAAGTACGGGGAAATATAACCTTTATCGAAACGCATACCTTCTACAAAGTCCATGTCCATGCCAAAGGTCTGGGATTCTTCGACAGTGATAACACCATCTTTCCCTACCTTGTCTATTGCCTCGCTTATTTTCGAACCTATGTCATAATCAGCTGCAGAAATGGCAGCAACATTAGCAATTTGATCTTTGTCAGACGAAACATCTTGGGCTTGTCCACGTATTGAGTCAACTGCGGCTGAGACGCCTGCTTCAATACCTTTTTTTAGTGACATCGGGTTCGCTCCCGCAGCAACATTTCGAAGGCCTTCGCGAACCATAGTCCAAGCAAGAACAGTTGCAGTTGTTGTTCCATCTCCTGCGACATCATCTGTTTTTTTTGCTACTTCTTTAACGAGTTCCGCTCCTATTCTTTCATATGGGTCTTCAAGATCTATCTCTTTAGCGATTGAAACTCCATCATTTGTTATCGTTGGAGCTCCCCATTTTTTATCAAGGACAACATTTCTTCCTTTAGGCCCAAGCGTTACTCTTACGGCGTCAGCAAGAGTATTCATCCCTGCTTCCAGTCCACGTCGAGCTTCTTCGTCAAATGAAATGATTTTTGCCATTTACTTATCTCCTTGATTTCTTCAATTGCTTTAACAAATATTTTGTTTGTTTTATTCCGAGTGTTTTTTAATTTCGCGTCAGGTTCGTTTTTGTAGTGAAATTTTACTTAGATAACGCTGAATTCCCACTTCCTTTGAACCGAATATGAGGTCTATATTCCCCCCGCTACAGCTGGGACTATAGATAATGTTTGACCTTCAGAGACATTCGTTTCAAGCCCATCTAAGAACCTTATATCTTCATCGTCTAGAAAAATATTTACGAATCTTTGCAAATTTTTATTTTCGTCAAGTATCCGTTCAATGAAATCAGGGTGTTCGTTACCTAACTCTGTGAGAATATCCGTTAAAGAACCAGCAGAAGCACTAAGAAGTGACTCTCCTTTAGTTAGTTCACGGAACGTTGTCGGGATGCGGATACTTACACTCACAATCCCAATGTATCGCTTACCTATGTTCTTTCATATATCTTCAAGAAATGAGCTAGAAGTTATTTAACGACTCGTTTTAGTTCATAGATCGGCACTAGATTATTAATGTGAAATTGCATGGTGTTGTAAATGCGTCCCAAGATTCTCTTGCTACATTTTCAATAGCCTTGGATGTAGATTCAGCTATTAAACGTTCTCAAGAGCTTATAAACAAAGGATGTGTAGGAATAGATTTAGGCGCTGCAGGTTCCACTCAATATGCGGAACGTATTAGTACCGAAGAAGAGTGGAGTCGGCTAGACGGAAAAATTCAAGCAATCGCTGCATTAGGAGTCGAGTTATCGGTAGATACTTGGAATCCCGAGATTATGTTCCGTTCGCTCGAAGCAGGAGCAAATTTTATGAATGCTTCTGATGGCTTACAAAATCCAGCAATGGTGGAGATCGCTGCGCAGACAGGAGTCCCAGTCATTCTTCCTTTTTTAAGCGGAGAAGATCCCAAAAGCCTTGACTTTATTACCGGTGACCCAATACCTCACTTACTTGATTGGTTTGAAACTTCGCTAAATCGTCTCGACCGATTAGGTATTAGCAAAAATCAACTCATACTTGACCCTGGAACTGGCTTTGGCCCTGCTGATTGGGATTGGAAGGATCGTTATATTTATCAAGAACAGATCTATACCAATCTTGAAAAACTCCGAGTCTTTGATCTGCCGATCTACATAGCTCTTCCATGGAAAATGGAAGATGGTCGTAAACAACTTTTGGAAATTCTTCTCCAAGTAGGATTTGATTACGGAAGAACTCACGTTCCTGAAAAGGTCTTTTCTGTTCAACAAGAGTTGGGTTTAAAGTAGAGAAACTAAAAAAAACTTAGATATTTTTTTACTTTCTCCTATAGATCCTCACTCCGGAAGATTCAATAAATTCCGGAACTGGAGGTCGTAATTTACGGAGAATTACCTCTACTGCATCAACTTTAGGGTTTGACAAAATAACTTCTGTTAATCGTCTAGCAACCCGTTCAAGAAGTTGATGAGGTTCTTCATTAATTACTCTTGTTACTATTTCAGTAATTTCTCCATAATTTATTGTGTCTAATAAGTCGTCAGATTCTCCAGCTGTTGATAAATCAGCTTCAATAAAGACGTCGACTTCAAAAGGTTGTGCCCGAGTCTTTTCTTCAGGAAGCACTCCAATGGTGCCAAGAGCACGTATCCCCTTCAGCTCAATTCGATCTGTCATGATAACTGTTTATCTCCCTGTCTTGCTCTGTGCCCAATTAGACATAGCTTTTTCTGCTGTTCTGAGTATCGCTTGAGATGTATCTTCAAATGCCACTTTCTCTCCTACGCACTCTTTAAGCGTGAAGGTGGGAACAGGAACGGATACATCTTTTGCCACCTGACCAGCTATAACAAGTGATTTGGTATTCGTTTCTTTCGCTATTTGTAAAACTCCTCCCACCACTTTTCCTTGAAAACTTGATTCATTTACTTCACCTTCACCTGTCACGATTAAATCTGCTTGTTCAATAAGTTCTAATAATCCGACCTTTTCTGCAACTGCTTCAAAACCATTTATAAGTTTTGCTCCAACAGAAGCCAATCCTCCTGCAAGACCGCCTGCTGCGCCAGACATTGATAATTTCGTTACATCTACTTTTCGTTCGTCATGATAAATCTGAGCTAATCTCTCTAAACGATTTTGCAGGAATTTTACTTGCGTTTGGGATGCTCCTTTTTGTGGTCCAAAGATTTCAGCTGACTTAAGAAAGCCGGTACTGACATCACATGCAGCAATAATTTCAATTCCGCGAAGACGACCATGTGGTATTAGCGCTTCAAGAGCGCCGAAACCACCATCTGTTGTCGCTGAACCTCCTAGCCCGATAAGTATCTCTTCAGCTCCTCTTTCAATTGCTTTAGCGATAAGCTCACCTGTCCCAAAAGTAGATGCATTCAAAGGATCATTACCTTCCCTTCCGCCTACCAGATGAAGTCCAGATGCTCGGGCCATTTCTATAACAGCTGATTTACCTTCTAGCCGCCACGATGCCTCTATTTTCCTACTAAGAGGATCTGAAACTAATGAACTACGGTTTCCACCACCGAAAGCTTCCAGTGTGCCTTCACCCCCATCAGCTAATGGTTGGATTATCACTTTGTGTGATTTCCCAAAAATCTGACCTATAGCTTCCGCTACTTCAGTTGCAGTAGAGGTTCCCTTAAACTTATCGGGAACAATCAAAACATTCATTTTATTTTGGTTCTATTCCCCTGGGAATAAGTCCGCCCCTACATGAACTAATACGTTTGCATCTAAGAGGTCATCAATTGGCAGTTCTAAAGGCATAGGAAGGACTGATTCTGATTTTGCATTAATTATGAGCGCAACATTGAGAGCATCCAGTTCATACCCTTGCGAATAGTAAACGTAGGTTATTGCTATAACTTCTTCACTATTATCATTGACTGCTTGAACCCCGTTATAGCCCTCACTCGCCACTAGCGTGTCTAGAGTAGCTCCTGCAGCGCCAGTAACTTCAGTTCCATTAGCAACCAGGACTCTTACTTCTGCTGGCGGATGAAGAACTTGTGTCACACCAGATGATTCCTCTGAAGTTACTGTTGAGTCTTCAGAACCCTCTTCAGAGTCACTTATTTCATCTGAACTAGAATCATTAGAAACCTCTTCTTCATTTTCCTCTTGAGATTGTTGCTCGGTTTGAGAAGTTTGGGATAGTTGAGAAGCCTCTTGAATAGAATTGTCTTCAAACCCCTCACTGAGTGCGAATATCCCCATTGCAATAACCACAAGTATTAGAATTACTCCCTTCCCTGCAATATTCATATTCAAATCTCCCCTGAATTAGCCTCAGATAAATCTATCCTAAATCTTTGCATTTGTTTTAGCGAATTGGGCCTTTTGCCATTGAAATACCAAATTTTTTAGCTCGTCTATATCTTCTCTGTTTCTGTAGCCTCTTAATAACCAGTGGGTCATAGTGCATAGATTCAGGAAGGTCTAACAATTCATCTCGAATCTTGTAATAACGAGACGGAGAGATGGCAAATGTTTGTCTGATTGCCTTTTCTTTTGAGATCTCTACTTCCCAGGCAGTTCGTTCAAATTCGATAATAGCAATCTGGCGCTCAGTTAATTTCACATTTAGATCGTAACTTTAAGTTGTAAGTCAACCATGGACCATCAGCCGAAACTTGTATGTGAAGTTACTACCTCTTCCAACTTTACACTCCCTTTAAGAGATTTTTTAAAAAGGCGCTCTCACGTTGAATTTTTACGAAAGTAATAAATATTGACCCTAAGAAAAGTCAGAACTCATGACTCTCAAATATTAAAATTAAATTTTTTCTACCTGCCTCTTTTAGTAATAAAGGCAGGTAAACAAAAGATAACCTATGTGTTGAGCCGGGTGTCGGAATTGAACCGACGACATCTTCTTTACAAGAGAAGTGCTCTACCAACTGAGCTAACCCGGCATATTTATATTCTATGTCAAAGCAATCCTAGTTAACCATGTTCTCCACTAGAACGTCTTTGTCTTGCTATTTCGAAGCAAGCTATAGCTGAAGCAGCACTTACATTAAGTGATTCAGTTATTCCTTGAAGCGGTATCCCTGCTATCACATCACATCGTTCTCTCGTTAAACGACCTAATCCTTTCCCTTCACTTCCAAGAACTAACGCTACAGGTCCAGTAGCTACTTGGATGTCATAGATATCGGTTTCAGCTACGATATCCAATCCTACGGTCCAGATACCAGATTCTTTTAGTTTCGAAATTGCCTTTGGAATTCCAGAAGTGGAAGCGATTGGAATGTGTTCAATTGCCCCTTGAGCAGTTTTGGAAACAGTAGGTGTTATTCGCACTGACCGGTGCTTCGGCATAAGGATACCTGTAGCACCAGCGCATTCACCGCTTCTAATAATCGCTCCGAGATTACGGGGATCCATTAGTCCATCCATAACAAGAATGAATGGTTTTGGATTCGCTTCTATAAGATCTTCTAAGTCTAGATCAGGGAGAGGTTCACATTTTGCTAATACCCCTTGAGCTGATTCTGTAACAGTTATGGATTTAAATTTACTTCTCGTATACGTATGAAGCGGTACCCGAAGTTCGTCAGCTAATTGCTTAATATCTTCGAGAATGGAGGCTGGTTCTACTCCATCCGAAAAGATCACTTCTCGAACTTGTCTTTTCCCTGCCAAAAGAGCCTCACGTACAGCATGTCGTCCTTCAACGACCTGCATGTTTGGAGACTGATAAACGGATTCACGAACTGTGTTTTGATTCCGCTTCTTCGTTCCGGTCATTCTAGAATTCCGTTTTTTCGTATTTGAATACTTTTGCGATTGGTTTTTTTTCTTATTCATTTTTTTCTTTAAGAAGGCTAATAGCAAAGCAAGCAACACCAGAGAGGTGTTCAAAACCTTCTGGGCGTTTTCCTTTAATTGAGAACGGTGCGCTTATTATTCTGCTCATAATAGTTTCTATATTTTCTTTTTTATTAAGAATCTTTGGCGTTTCCGCGATGATTGAGCAATCAACATTGATAATTTCCCAACCTGCGTTATCAATTTTAGCGACGACTTGGCTAAGCATTTCTATGCTGTTTGCGTTTTCATATTTAGGGTCATTATCTGGGAAAAGCATACCGATATCGCCTTGACCTGTCGGCCCTAAAAGAGCATCAATACATGCGTGGGCGATAACATCGGAATCTGAATGACCTTTTAATGAATATTCAGATTCAAAGGTTACCCCTCCTAGTATAAGTGGTTTTGTTTTAGGGCTTTCCCAACCGTGGGAATCAAAACCATGACCGATTCTCATCTCTATATAATCCTTGCTCTCTATAAAGGTTAATAACCTAAATTAATTTCTGAGTACCTATAAATGCTACCGATTTATTTTGATGACTTACGTCAACATGTGTAATTGAATGTGAGTAACTTGAAAATCCGTATTAATCTATACATCATGACTTCTTCTGAATTTTTAAGATCCATTGATATGTTTTCTGATTTAAGTGATGATTTGTTAGAACCAATAGTTAAAAAATCGAAACAAGTAGATTTACAACGCGGAGATATCTTATTTCAAGAAGGCGATGAGCCTAAAGAACTCTACATCGTCACGGTTGGACGTATAGCTATAGGAAATAAATCATTTGATGGGAGGGAATCACTTTTTGCCCTTATGGAACCTGGTGACTTATTTGGAGAGATGCCTTTATTCCGTTCTGATGGGCGATCTGCAGAAGCAAGAGCTTTAGAGAACTCATCCGTAGTCGTAATTCCTTATTCGCCTGTTAAAAACCTATACCAAGATAATCCAGATTTACTATGGAGAGTTATCGATATGCTAGTCGGCCGTCTCAAAAGCACTGACATAGCTCTAGCGGACACAATGTTCTTAGATGTCACTGGCCGAACAGCGAAACGTTTACTCGAAATGGCTGGGGATGAGAATGAATTCCAGCTTCCGATAACTCAAGAGGAGCTAGCAGGAATGATTGGAGCTTCACGAGAAAGAGTTAATAAATCAATATCGTCTTTCATTAAGCTAGGTTGGCTCGCACAAAGTGGAGAAAAATATATCATTCTCGATCGTAAACAGTTAGAAATACGTTCCACGTAGGTCGGAATCTACGATCTACGAAAAAATTCGTTAAAGCGCTTAACTGTTGGGTGGTTAATGGTGTCATTGGAAATTGTGTTCTCTGGATCAAATAAAACGGTTTTCATACCTAACACTGACGCATTATCTAATAAATTAGACGAGTTATCCAAGACTAGACAAGATTGATAGGCGCATCCTGAAGAGCGATTTAGTATTTCAAAAGCTGCTGGGTCAGGTTTTCTAACACCGGTCTCAGCACTAATTATCCAAGGATTTACACCTTGCAGGCCATACATATTCCGCAAACCATTTGACCATGCAGTAAAGTCATTCGTTACAACTGCAACAGCTATACCTCGTTTGTGGAGATTTCTTAAAAAGTCCTTAGCTCCACTTCTAAAAGAAAAACTCTTTATGTATTGCTGATCAAGTTCTTTAGCATCTCCATTTATACCAACATCATTCCAGAATTCTGAAGTTTCTATCCTTCCTAATGTCCCCAACCTATGAAGCTCAGTCAGGTCTTCTTTTGATATTTCGCCGCCATTGTTTTGGATAAAGCTATGTAAATGATCTTGCGGGTCTAAACCTTGTTTGAAAATAACTCCATGTAGGTCGACTACTAGAAGTTGCAGTTGAGGTCCCTGTCGAGGAGATTGTAGGGAGGTCTTCTCGTCTACCCCAGGTATTTGGGCTGCTACAGATACAGGACGTCTTTGAAGTCGTTTCTCCTCGTATCTTCGATCGAGGAACCAGTTAATGATTGCAAGAAGGATTGAAAGAGCCAGTAATCCGATGATTGCTATGACTACCCAATCTAAGATTTGTGCAATTCTATGCTCACTTTCACCTGCCGCATCAATGACTCTTTGTTCTCCTATTGGAATATCAAATGATTTCTCATCGCTTTCATCAGGAAGATTAATAACGACTCTTAAAGAAACACTGTCTTCTAACGGTCCTCCTAGGCTTTGCTCAAGAACTTGTCTTGAAATACCGAGAGGTGGTTCTTCTAATAAACTATTCAAGGCACTATCAGTAAATATTTCGAACCCTTCAGTTAAGTCAACACTTCCAATGACTGCATATGAACGTTTCTTTTCAGATGTTTCTGTTAAGACTTGCCAATCTTTAAAAGTGTTGCTTGAATTCGTGAGCTCATTTAAGACCGACTGTAAGTCTTCAGAATCAGTGAAAGCTTTCGTAGCTTCGTACCAATCACGACCATCAGACCCGCGTCCTGTCGTAGTGAAACTCCAACCGCTATTTTCAAGGTCCGCTGTTTGAAGAATTTCTGCAAGGCTTTGAAATACTGGTTCGTCTCGGGCTGCTGCATCAAGGCCGATACCTGCAGTAACGCTGCCTGAACCATTTTCTTCAACATCAATCACAACTCGTAATTGAAGATTGCAGCCAGCTACCAGAAGAATCAGTGCAATCAATCCTGTTATTAGTATTAGAGGTTTACAGCGCACTATTGCATAGTAACGCCATGATCCACATAGTCCGAATACCTATGAGTTAAATAACAACTATTCGGCGGTAATAAATTCTTCTACTGAAGGTGGTTCGAACCCTTCAACTGCTTTGAAGACAATTTTGCTTCCATTCTCATCTTCGTTTTGTGGATCAATATCTACAACAATGATTTGACCAGCACTAAATTCTTTGAGCAAGAGTCTTTCCGAGAGGGGATCCTCAACTAGTCGCTGTATGGCTCTTCTTAATGGTCGTGCTCCTAGTTCTGGGTCATAACCTCTATCAGCAAGATAATGTTTTGCCTCAACTGTTACTTCTAATCCCATTCCTTGGGATTCAAGTTGTTCAGTCACTCTAGCTACCATAAGGTCGACAATTTCAGTAACTTCACTCTTTGATAATTCGTGGAAGACGATGACTTCGTCTACACGATTCAGAAATTCAGGTCGGAAATGGTCTTTCAACGATTCCGTTACTTTCTCTTTCATTCGCTGATAAGTAACTGATTCATCATTTTTAGTGAAACCAAGATTGGCCTTTCGGAGATCTCGAGTACCTAGGTTGGAAGTCATGATGATAACTGTGTTTCGAAAATCAACTGATCGTCCTTGACTATCAGTAAGTCTTCCCTCTTCTAAGATTTGGAGTAGTGAGTTAAATACGTCAGGATGTGCTTTTTCAATTTCGTCAAAAAGAACAACAGAAAATGGCTTTCTTCTGACAGCTTCAGTTAGCTGACCACCTTCTTCGTAACCCACGTAACCTGGGGGTGAGCCCATCAGGCGACTTACAGTATGTTTTTCCATATACTCTGACATATCTAGACTAATCAGAGCTTGTTCATCACCAAACAAGAATTCAGCAAGTGTCTTCGCTAGCTCTGTTTTCCCTACTCCAGAAGGTCCTAAGAATATAAAGGACCCCGATGGCCTCTTAGGGTCTTTCAGACCAGCTCTTGTCCTTCGTATCGCTTGGCTAACGGCTTTGATACTGTCCTGCTGACCGATAACTCTCTTATGGAGTTCATCTTCCATTCGTAGTAATTTCGCTGTTTCTTCTTCAGTGAGTTTATAAACAGGAATTCCAGTCCACACAGAAAGAACTTCTGCTATCGCTTCCTCATCAACTTCGTCAAAGAAATCAATACCCGAATCTTTCATTTCGGATTCCATAGCTTCTTTTTTATTTATGAGTTCCTTTTCTCTATCTCGAAGGCGGCCTGCTTCTTCAAAATCTTGAGATTCAACTGCTGTTTTTTTATCTTTTGTGACAATGGCAAGCTCATTCTCAATTTCTTTGAAGTCTGGAGGGGTTTCCATTCTTTTTAAACGTAAACGGGACCCTGCCTCATCAATAAGATCAATGGCCTTGTCAGGAAGATGGCGGTCGGAAATGTATCTGTCGGCTAAATTCGCAGCAGCAACTAATGCTTGATCAGTTATTGTTACCTTATGATGATCTTCGTACCGGTCTCTTAGGCCTTTGAGGATTTCAATTGTGTGAGAAACTGAAGGTTCATCAACAATTATTTTTTGGAAACGTCGTTCCAAAGCAGCATCTTTTTCTAGATGCTTTCGATATTCATCGAGTGTTGTTGCTCCTATTGTTTGCAACTCTCCTCGAGCGAGCATTGGTTTTAATATAGATGCAGCATCTATAGCACCTTCTGCCGCTCCAGCTCCCACTAAGGTGTGCAGTTCATCGATAAATAGAATGACGTCTCCTCGGGTTCGTATTTCTTTGAGAACTTTTTTGAGTCGTTCTTCAAAGTCCCCTCGGTACCGCGAACCTGCTACTAGGGCTCCTAAATCAAGTGTGTAGAGCTGTTTACCCCTTAGTGGTTCAGGGACGTCGTCCATAGCGATAGATCGAGCAAGCCCCTCAACGATTGCAGTTTTCCCTACTCCTGGTTCACCAACAAGAACAGGATTATTTTTAGTTCTTCTACTAAGGACCTGCATAACTCGTTCAGCTTCTCTTGATCTGCCTATAACGGGATCTAACTTTTTTTCTTTAGCTAACTGAGTGAGGTTCCTCCCAAATTGGTCGAGAACCATTGAATTTTTGGAGTCACCTCCTCTTCCTCCGGTACCTGCGGATGCTCTATCTCCTCGTCTGCCACTTTCTCCATCTTGTTCACCAGTTCCGGAATAGCCAGAGAGTAGCTGAATTACTTGTTGCCGAACTCTTGAGAGATCTGCGCCTAATTTTGTGAGGACCTGCGCGGCTACTCCTTCGCCTTCTCTTATCAAGCCCAGAAGAATATGTTCTGTTCCGATGTAGTTGTGGCCGAGTTGAAGAGCTTCTCTAAGGCTAAGTTCGAGTACTTTCTTAGCTCTCGGAGTAAACGGTATATGGCCACTTGGTGAAGAGCCTCCTTGACCAATTATTTCTTCTACTTGATCTCTTACTGCTTCTAGCGAAATGCCTAATGATTCTAGTGCTTTGGCTGCAACACCTTCTCCTTCATGAATAAGGCCGAGAAGGATGTGCTCTGTACCAATGTAATTATGGTTGAGCAAACGTGCTTCTTCTTGAGCTAGGACAACTACCCTTCGAGCCCTATCTGTAAATCTCTCGAACACAATTTACCCTTTCATTTGGATTTAGTTTCAGTTTAACCTGAGCTCAATTTTCTGTCAGGTCGTATAAGTAGAGACTAATTTTCTCTACATACTTGTTGCAACGTCAGGAAGTACCATTTTCTTCCAGAATTACAAAAAAATTTCAAATAATTTTAAAAAAATCGTACTTGAGAAGAATCTTTGTCTGTAATTATCATTTCCATGTGTCGTCGGTTAAGAGGGGGCCTTACACTTTGGTTATATGGCTCTTGTTTCTTCTCTATCTATTTTGCCGACATTATCTGATGACCTTTCTGAACTTGAGATTAAACTTCAGGATTCAGTCATTGCTGAGGATAAGTATTTAACTGAAATCGCAAGTCATCTAATTACTGCGGGTGGGAAAAGGGTCCGACCAGGCTTTGCGATTGCGGCAAGCGGAATCGAATCTCCCAAAGCAGTTCCAGCTTCAAACGATGTGCTAATGGGTGGCGTTGCAGTCGAGTTAGTACATTTAGGTTCCCTATACCACGACGATGTAATGGATGAAGCGGAAATGAGACGAACAGTTCCATCCGTGAATGCCATTTGGGGTAATTTAACTGCAATACTCGCTGGTGATTTTTTACTAGCACGCGCTTCGGGAATTGCTGCCTCATTAGGAACAGAGGTAGCTGGTTTGCTGGCAAAAACTATTGGTGAACTATGTGAAGGGCAGATTCTAGAACTTCAGTCAACTTTTAAATTAGACCGAACTCAGGATAGTTACGAACGTTCTATATCAGGGAAAACCGCTTCTCTTCTTGCCACAGCCTGTCGTATCGGGGGACTAACAAGTCATCTTTCACGGGAAAACATCGATATTTTAACTTCGTTCGGGCATTCCTATGGAATGGCTTTCCAAATCGTTGATGACATTCTCGATCTCGTCGCTACGGATGAACAGCTAGGTAAACCATCGGGCAATGACCTGATGGAAGGTGTTTATACACTGCCAGTTATTTCCGCTTTCTCCTCAGACTGTGGTGCACAATTAAAGGAAATTCTTGGTAAAAAAATTAGCGTAGAAGAAAGAGACAAAGCTCGCGCGCTAATTCGGTCTAGTCAAGGAGTATCAGAAGCCCTCGCAAGGGCCCAGTTTTGGACAAAGGAAGCTGCATCAGCTCTTACCGAGTTGCCAGATTCTGAAGCAACTGAAGCTTTGCGTGCCGCAACAACACATCTAATCCAACGGGCTTCAAGCCCTATAGTTTAATCCTCAAAGCAGTTGAGAGGTTTCCAAAAAGGTTGATTTACTGTTCGGGACGTAACGTAGGGAATAAGACGACATCTCTAATTGTTTGAACATCGGTTAAAAGCATTACCAGACGATCTAACCCAATTCCAATTCCCCCTGTAGGGGGCAAACCAAATTCTAATGCCCTAACATAGTCTTTATCTAACCCCATTGCTTCTTCATCACCTGACTCACTTTTTCGCAGTTGATCTTTGAAGCGTTCCATTTGTTCGCTTGGATCTACAAGCTCAGAAAAACCATTTAATATTTCCCTACCTGCAACAATCCCTTCAAACCTTTCCGTGAAACCAGGTTTTTCTCTATGGTCTCTTGATAACGGAGATACTTCTTTAGGATACTCAGTGACGAAACAAGGGGCCCATAAATTAGGTTCTACTGATTTCTCATATATCTCAAGAATAAGTTTCCCTTGTCCATAATCAGTCTCGTACTCTATTCCTAACTTGTCGCAGAGTGACCGGAGGTCTTCAATGGGAGTTTCTAAAGAAACTTCTTCATTCACATATTCTTTAATTAAATCAACCATTGATGCTCTTTTCCACGGAGTTGAAAGATCTAGATCTCTCCCATCAAATGAAACAATTGTTGATCCAGTTAATTCTTCAGCGAGAAATTCAATAAGGCTTTCTGACAATTTCATTATGTCTTCCCAATCGGCATACGCTTCGTAGAGTTCAAGCATTGTGAATTCAGGATTGTGTCTGGTTGACAATCCTTCATTTCTAAAGACCCTTGCTATTTCAAAGACTTTTTCAAAGCCACCTACAACTAGTCGTTTGAGGTACAACTCCGGAGCTATCCGTAAATAAAGTTCGATATCTAGTGCGTTATGGTGAGTTGTGAACGGCTTAGCTAACGCTCCGCCGGGAATTGGGTGGAAAACTGGCGTTTCTACTTCCATGAAGTGTCTTTCTTCCAACCATTTTCTGGTTAACGACATTAGTTTGCTTCTAGTTACAAACGTGTTCCTAGCTTCTTCAGTCACCCATAAATCGACATAACGTTGACGATATCTTGTATCTTGATCGCTTATTCCATGCCACTTATCTGGGAAAGGTCGTTCAGTCGTTGCGAGAACAACCCATTTTTCGACTTTAACTGATAGCTCACCACGTTTGGTTTTCATTACTTCGCCTGTAACACCTATCCAGTCACCTAAATTAAGTGCTACAAATTTTTCAAATTCTGGTGTTACTTTCGCTGGTGCGAAGAGCTGAATTCGTCCTGTTGAATCTTGTAATACCCCGAAGGCGATCTTGCCTTGGTCGCGACGCAACATCATTCGCCCCGCAACCGAAACAGTAACTCCTGAGCTTGTTCCATCTTCTAACGCATTATGGTCAGTAATTAATTCTTTAATTGCAGCTGTTTTATTGTAATTGTATGGCGTTTCCATGTTTCACAAGTGTCGCAGGGACTAGAAGAGATTGCAGTGATTTAACAAAGATCTCTAGGAACTAAATAGTCCTGAGTGGGCATTTATATTGTCAATCAGGCGAGCGCTACCAATTCTAACTGCAACAAGAATTCTCGTTTTTTCATCAATTTCAGTAACAGGTTCTAAAGAATCGCTGTCTACCAATGCGACATAATCAACTGAAATAAGTTGCTTTTCTTGAAGTTGATCATGAATTAGATTTTTAATTTCCTGAGTGGAATTCTCTCCAGATTTAATTTTTAGATGAGCATTTTTGAGCGTTTGTGGAATAATCGAAGCCTGATTTCGTTCTTCATCAGAAAGATAAATATTGCGACTAGATAGGGCTAGTCCATCATTATCACGAATGATTGGGCAACCGATCACGTTAACCCTGTAGGAGAGATCATCTACCATTTTTTTAATAATTTGTAGTTGCTGCCAGTCCTTTTCGCCAAAATACGAATTACATGGCCCAACTACGTTGAATATTTTTGAGACTACTGTAGCTACTCCAGCAAAGTGGGTTGGACGAGAAACCCCTTCTAGAACAGCTGAAAGACTATTAACTGTTATTGATGTAAGAACAGTATCTGAAAACATTTCATGAACTTCAGGTGCAAAAATTATGCTTGTCCCAGCTTGTTCGCATAATGCTGAGTCTTGTTCGATGTCTCTCGGGTAAGTAGACAGGTCTTCATGTGCAGCGAATTGCAGTGGGTTAACGAAAATAGTTGTTACTACAAAATCATTTTCATCAACAGCTCGTTTAATTAAAGAAATATGTCCTTTATGCAAAAATCCCATTGTAGGAACTAGGCCAATTGATTTCCCATTTCCTCTGAGATGGTCAAGGTGATTCTGAAGTTCTATACGGCTGGTTACTATTTGCATAAGTTCTTATTCTTCAAGATCATTGGTGTTAGTCGCAAGTCGTTTAGCCTCTAAAACCATACTTTCGTAGAGCGGTATTTCTATTTCTGGTAGAGATTCTAGATGTGCTTGAAGTGTTTCTTCATCTTTCCTTGCAGCTGGCCCAGTTAATGCGTCACCTGGTCCTAGTTCAATAAGTGATTCGAAACTTCCTTGTGCAAGGTTTAAGAAAGCTTCAAAAGGAACATTTACCTGATCAGCTAAGCGTCGTACTTGTTCTAGCAATACGACAAGGTGGTTAGAAGCTATACAAGCTGTGGCATGATAAAGCGCCCTATATTCATCAGGAAGTATGAACTCAGTACCACCTAATGCTTCAACTATTTTTTTCATAAGGGGATCACCATTTATGGCGAACCAGGCATTATTTAAAAGTCTTTCTTTCCCTAAAATAGCATTAGGTAAAGAGACTAAAGGATGAATTGAACCAACGTTGACATGTGGTTTGAGAACGTCAAGCCTCATCGACCCTGCCACGTGAGCTATAACAGTTTCAGTTCTGGGTAATTGATTTACAACATTTATAATCTCATCATCAGGTGTGGTTATTAGAACGAGGTCAACTCCATCAGTTGCGTTTCTAAGATCGTTTCCTTTTTCGAGAGGTACTTTCATTTGCCAACCTTTACTACCTAGGGCATTGAAAAAGCTTCTACCTGCTCTACCTGGTCCTATTATTTGGACAATAGGAGTCATCACCAGTCTTTGATCCGTCTGATTTCCCCTTCGTTAGGATCTTCCCAGTCAAGAAGAAATTCAGGGGCAAGTTCGCCAAGTGGTACCATAACAAAAGCTCTTTCTCTCATTCGTGGATGCGGAACAATCAAATCAGTTGCATTTATTTCTTCATTCTCTACCCAAAGAATGTCAACATCTAAAGTTCTAGGGCCCCAACGGATCTCTCGAACGCGATTAGCATTCTTTTCTAATCTTTGACCGTGTTCTAATAAATCTCGACAGCTCCGTTCTGTTGAAAGCTCAATAACGATATTCAAATACGTATCTTGTTCAACTCCTCCGACTGGATCTGTCTCGTACAATCCAGAAACTGCGCGAAGATCAGAGAAACTTGCTACAGCTTCCCTTAAATAGGCTTCTTTATCGCCAAGATTTGAACCTAACCCAAGAAATGCTCGAACCATTTTTTACTATTCCAGAATTTGTTCTTCAGCCTGTAAAGCTTCTAGCTCTGCGAGTCGTTCCTCTTGCTGAACAACCATTTCCTCTGGAGTTGGAAGGCTTTCTGAAGCTGCTGCTATTTCTCTTCCATTAGGACCAATAACTCTTTGTAAAGTCTTCTCCATTTTAGTAACAGCCTTAGGAACACTATCTATGAAACCATTCCAAACAAGATACCCAGCCATTGTTCCACCTATGGTGTCACCTACTTCTTCATGATGGAGAAGTAGGCGTTCACCGTTTTTAATTAATTTATTTAGATCAGAGTAAAGAACGCTGAGAACTGTATTTAGATGCCCCCCAATTGCGACTGGGCGATGGACATAGTCGATATCAAATTCTTCGTAATTATGAAGGTTATGGGTGGCAGGTATTATCGAAATAACGCGTTTAAAATCATTTCTCCGTATCCAAATAAGTTCTTCAACTCTTCGGACTTTTCTGTGTTGGGGCCCATAACCACCTGGTCGTTCACACACAGCAAGACGATCTTTAACAATCCATATAAGACCGCGGGGTTGTATTCCTTCGGCCCATTTCCCCCTCATATTTAACTGTCTCAAATCTGTTACTCCAACTCTTTTCTCTACCCGAGATAAATTTTAGTACGACATGTGCATGTTTCGCCTTAGAAAACACCATCTTTTTCTTGTTTATTCAAATATTTCGTTAAGATTCTGTGATTCATTCACCTTCTTGGTCATAACTCCATAGGTCAGGAAGATTTCTATAGCGTTCAGCTACATCAAGTCCATATCCAACAACAAAGTCTGGTGGAATTTCAAACCCGACATACTTGAGACCAAGTTCACTTGCTTGACGTCCAGATCGTAAAAGTAATGCACATATCTCTAATGACGCCGGTCCTCTGGATTCCAGATTCTTGCGGAGATAATTAAGAGTCAGCCCACTATCAATAATGTCTTCAACAACGATTACGTCTCTTCCACTTAGATCTATATCTAAATCTTTTACAATCCTGACTACACCGCTGGTTTTTGTTGCATTGCCATAAGAAGAAACAGCCATAAAATCAAATTCGACCGGTAGAGAAATAGATCTAGCTAGATCTGCCATGTATATAAAAGCGCCTTTAAGAACGCCGACTAGAAGTGGAACAGAATCCTTGTAGTCTTCAGTTATTTGCTCCCCTAATTGTTTAATTCTTTCTTGGATCTGTTGTTCTGTTAAAAGGATATTTCCTGGTGGTTTTAATGGTTCTATCATGACTTCGGCACACTAACGCAGATCTCGTCTGCATACATGCATGTCTTACTTTTCTTCTGGTATTTCGATTCGAAGAATACGATTTGTCCTAGCTATTCTCCATCCGCCTCCTATGTCAGTAGCGAGGGATTCTAATTTAGCCACCTGTAATACACGGTCAATTGTTGCGAGATCGGGAGGGTGATCATTCTTTCTTGTTTCCCAAATCCAATTTCGGATTGCCTGACGGGCAAGAACGGGATGAGCATCTAATAATTCTTTACAATTAGTTGGATCAATATTTTTTGCTTCTTCGGTAATGAAATCTGCGCCATTGCGAAGAAGATCAGCTTGTCGGTTAAGAAGTGGAACAAGATCACGTTCCGCTATTTCATTGAGAAGCGGCAAAGCTTCATGTCGAATACGATTTCGGCGAAAAATCAATTCTTCGTTTGAGGGGTCATTAAAGAACTTTATTTTAAATTCGTGGCAAAGTGCTTCAGTTTCTGATCTACGAAGTTTCAGTATTGGTTTACTGGTTGACGGGCGCATTCCACTCAGACCATGCCAAGCACTGCCACGAATTAGAGCCAAAAGTATCGTTTCAGCCTGATCATCTGCTGTGTGTCCAGTCAAAACTCCTTTAGGCAATGCTCCATAACGTGCCGATCGCGCTCTGGACTCAAGATTAGGACCCGGTTTTACCTGGACTTTAATGGACTCAAATTCTGCTTTAAATCGCTCTGCAGTCTCTTGAACAAGCTCTATCTCTTCATCTGAGCCTTTTCTGATCCCATGGTCAATATGAATAGCTTTAACTTTTGATTCAGTCGCTGCAGCTAAGACTAGAAGCGCCATTGAGTCTGCTCCACCAGAAACTGCACATACAAGTTTTCCTTTAGGGAAAGTGCTCTTTTCTAATAGTTCTTCAACCAAGTTGGTCATTTTTCTCCAGGTCAGTTTTGATTTTAGATACTATTAACGGTCTCTGCTGTAATTCGGTCTATCCATATTTGCGGTTTTTGTATTTCATCCATTGAAGGAAGGTTTTCGGGTCTCTCCCATGCGCGGTCTAATAAAGACGTGCCACCTTTCTCTTCAACCTTTTCGATAAATGATTCCCCTGCTTGGTATTGATTTAATTTAGCTTCAAGTCCTACTACTTTTTGGAAAATTCTTGAGAACCCCTTTGCTGAGTTACGCCGTGCGCGGAGAGTTTTCGCAAAATATTCTGCATTTGTGATAAGGCCAGCTCCAGCGCGATCCATAGTGACATCGCCGTGTCCTTCTAACAAGCTCATCATTCCTGAAATTTGGTTTAGTGTTTCACGCTGTTCCGGAGAAGAAAAAAGTGCCGGTAAACCTCCATCAGCAAATATGTCTTCTCCAGTCTTTCGCGCTTCGATAATTCGCTTCGCAGCTTCTCGGAGCATATCCGGATCCGGATCAACGGTATCTAAGGTTTGATTTACCAAACCAAGGAAATGTTCTCTTAACCATGGGACTCCAGTGAATTGTGCTCTATGAGTGCATTCGTGTAACGCTAGCCATAAACGGAATTCCTCTGGGGGGAAACCATATTTTTTTTCAATATTGAGAACATTAGGTCCGAGATAATAAACGATGTCTTGGTCCTCAGGATTCTCATCTTCAATGATGAGCAAATCGTATTGCCCAAGGACTCGCCCCGACATCCAACCTAAGAGAAGACCCATCTCTGCACCACTCGCTTTTGACCCTATACCGGATAAAACTGAGGTTTCTTTTGTGGCTAATTTCTCTGCTAGAGGCCGAAGGAGTCTCTGAAAGGAATCTATATTAGCTTCTATCCACATAGGGCGATCAGCTACTCTTCCCCGAGCATTTCCCATTTGAGATCTTAATCCAGTTGTTTCTGCAACTAATTCCTCTGCTTGAGCTGTGAATCGTTCAAAGTCTGGTGCGAGCGTTGCGTAATGGTACGAAGAAACAGAATCATTTCTTTCGCTGATTCTGGTTGCAACCTGCTGAGCAAGATTCCAATCGACCGAAGTGTCGGCCACGTTAAAGTTCCGTGCTGGGCTTCTTGTACTTTGGAGGGTATTTCGGACGAACTACCTTAACGAAGTAACCCCCAATAACAGCAAAGACCGTTAAAAACGTAGCCGGAGTGAGTACTACCGCTATCCACCAATGCCATTCAGCTGCCAATATTTGCATAAGTAGATCGTAGACCGAAATACGCCTGCTCTGACACCTTAAACAAAGAAGAGGTAATTTTTTTTAAATGCCGTTTATAAATCAGTGATACTTATGTCACTTAAATCTATTCGCTGAAGTGATTCACTTATTTTCAACTGTAAAGAAGGTGGAGCTTTAACAGTAGCTTGTTGAGCCATTGCTATCTTAAAGCGTATTTCTACGTTAAGAGCATCGTTGCAGTTAATGCATGTTCCGAAATGGTCTCGAACCGTTTGAATAATATGTGGGTTGGGGATTCCATCTAATGCTTGAAGAATTAGTTGTGGGGACTCTTCACATCGATGTTGAGAATCTGATCCGCGTTGACTAGAAAGGGGTATTTGAGGCCTTGAATCTTCTGAGCTATTTCCTTGTGGTAGTTCCATATTTTTACTCACCTACCCCAACTCCAAGTGGTTCTAATTCATAAGTAACTTGCTCAACGTCTTCAAATAAAAGACGTCGGCTTTTCATATAGTCTAAAAGTTCTGTTTGTAGTTTGGCTCGTGCTCGATGAAGGCGAGACATTACGGTTCCGTCAGGTATCTCAAGAATTTCTGCAATTTCTTTATATGAGAATCCTTGAACATCTGCGAGAAGAACAACCTGTCGGTAAGAGGTGGAGAGAGAATCAACTGCTTTTTGTATTTCATCATCAGTTAAGTTTTCAAATAGGGCATCTTCAGCACTTAACCCAAGTTGGTGTTGAGTTGAACTTCCTAGATTTCTGTACATGTACCCGTCTTCTAAACCTTCGAGATCGTACTCTTCAAAACTACGCTGCTTTTTCCTGTAGACGTTTATAAAGCTATTTGTCAGGATACGGAATAGCCATGCTCGTAGGTTTGTTCCTTCATTAAAGTTAGCAAATGCCTTATATCCCTTTAAATAGGTTTCTTGAACAAGATCTTCGGCATCAGATGGGTTTTTAGTAAGTCGTAGCGCGTGCGAATACAACTGATCCATATAAAGCATGGCCTCTTCAGCAAATAACTTTTGGTCTGCCATAATGTAAGTTTACAAAATAAAGAAAGTACTCACTCACAAAAATCGAATGATGTTTCCTAAATATCTTCTGAGCCCGAGAGGGGAATCGAACCCCTGACCTATTCATTACGAGTGAATCGCTCTACCGACTGAGCTACCCGGGCAAAAGAGATAACATAGCAACTCAACTCTAGTAGCGACCGTCCCGTCGTGAAACATTTATTTAAATTCTGAAAGTGAAATAAATAAGGATTGAAGGAGGAGTTTTTCGTTTGGGTTTCTTCCTAATGTCACCATTGTTGAACGTATCTTTTCAATAGCTCTAATATTTGATGAATTCGGTGCTTCTACCAATTCTTCTTTATACAGGTTGGCAATTATAGATAATCCGAACTGAAGCTCGTCTGTACGAAACCGCCGAATTTCACGTTTGTGCTTGGCTTCAAGTTCTTTTCGCCCTGAGCCGCGGATTCCCATTTGCTTTTCTAGCTCACCCAATGCTTCACTTTCTTCCTGATGCCGTAGGGTTATTCCCTCTTGAGCTTGGTCTATGACTTTTTGAATTTCGTCTACCACGACTGCGATTTTATATCCTTCAGAGCCGATGCTATTGGGTGTCTCTTTCCAAAGTTCATACCTGGAAGCGACTTGCGTATCAGAAATTAGATCATTCGCTCTTTCAAGGTCACCTCCTGCAGCTATTGAAATTAGTTCAATTTTGTCAGGACTCAAACCTTTATTACTAAGCCATTTTTTCATCGCTTCAGGTGATATCGGATGAAAATGCACATTTTGGCAACGTGAAGCAATCGTTATTTGACTGTCTGGAATATTTTCTGAAATTAGGATAATTATAATTGATTCGGGTGGTTCTTCTAATGTTTTAAGGAGACGTCCAACTGCAGTCGGGTTTGCTGTGTGGAATCGATTAGCGACAATAATTTTCTTTGATCCTTCGATAGGTGATCTCGAAGCTTCATTTATGAGTCTTTGTACGTCTTCATCACGGTATTGATTTCCCGATGGATCAATTTTTATAAGATCAGGATGATCGCCCTGCAAAGCTAATTTCTGCGACCTATCTGAATTTTCGGATAAGTCTTGATCACCAAGTATTAGAGCCGAAAATGCTTTAGCGGCCTCCCAACGGCATGATCCTTTTGGCCCAACGAAAAGGTATGCGTGTACAGGTTTTTGGGCTGACTTGCGCAATTGAGTAATCGCTTCTTTTTGATCAATTACTTGATCAAAGATATGCGTATCTTTAGTCATGGTTAAGGTAGATCAAGTCGTTTATTAATAGCGTCATCTACAAGCGACGCTACTTCTTGCGGGTTTCCTGTCCCGTCAATTACAGCCCATTTCTTATTTTCAACTGCAGCCAGATCAAGGTAACCGTTTCTAACTTTTTGATGGAAAGAGATATCTTCTTGTTCAAATCGATCTGGGTTTTGGCCGCGGCGCTTAATAGACTCCTCTACCGGTATATCGATAAGAAGAGTGAGGTCAGGTCTTAGCGATTCTGTAGCAAATAGCGAAAGAGAAAGTACGTCGTCTACTGCCAAACCGCTTGCATATCCCTGATATGTGAGCGAGGAGGCTATAAACCTATCAGTTACTACATGACGTCCTTCCCTAAGGGCGGGGCTAATTACATCTGCTACGAGTTGAGCTCTTGATGCCGCCATAAGCAGAGCTTCAGCTCGCAAAGCAACTTTTTCGTTTGGGTCGAGCAAAATTGCTCGTAGAGATTCACCCATCGTTGTTCCCCCGGGTTCTCTGGTAAAAACAGCGTTTAAATTGTCTGCAACTCGTCGAGCTTGGGTTGTTTTACCACTTGCATCTCCTCCTTCAAAAGCGATGAATTGTGCTTTCATGAAATTGGATTCTCCTTTTTGTTTTCATCAGTATTCTGGCTAATGAGATTACGGACAGATTTAAAGGCTAAAAAGCCTGCACAGACGATAATAAGCGATGCAAGCCACAGCGTCACACGCACGCCGGGAACAAATATTTCCCAACCAAATATACTTATTCTCTTTTCAAAGAATTCTTCGGAAAGGCCATTGAAAGTTGCTGCTACAAAAGGTCCTACAGACATTGCGATAATTAATGACAATCTAACAATCGTGTAGACTGCCGAAAATATTCTTCCTCGTAAATCTTCTGAAACGCTGATTTGAAGGAGTGTAAATCCGAGCACATATATAGCTCCTGCAAACAATCCTAGAAAACCTATAAGTGTCGCTGCAGGCCATAAACCTGACATTGATGTAGCTATGAATAGTGAGATTCCGGCGCCAAATACTGAAACAACAAATAGTCTTACTTGACTTATACGCTGCCGAGATAGGGCGACAGTAGCGACTCCAACGGCTACTCCAATTCCTAAAGCGGTTTGCAAGACTGACATTCCATCTGCTGGGTTTTCTCCTAAGACATCTTTGGCAAAGATAGGTCCTAGCGGAATAAGCATTCCCCCTCCTATTAATCCAGCACCTAATGCTGCGCATACTGCTTTAACTATCGGATTGACAAAAATAAACTCCCAGCCTTCTCGAAGCTCATCAATCGTGGAGCGTAAATTAAGTTTTGGTTTCTGTTTAGGATTAGTTTCCTTAGCTGTCCTATTTGGAATAGCTATGAAATAAATCATTAACGCTGAAAAGAGAAAAGTTAACGAGTCTGTGAAAAATCCTAGGCCAATTTGGTCAGCATTAAGGGAAGCAGCGCCGGGCCATGATTCTATTTTCTCTGCAAAACGGCCTAGGAAAATAAAAATGCCCGCTGCTATTGGAACTGTTCCATAGGTTGCAGCCATTTGTAATGAATTGACTGTAGTTAGACTTTCTTCTGGAACAATGCTTGGGACAACAGAGTCTTTTGCTGGAATCCATAAAAGTGTAAAGATTTCTAATGCAAAGGAAGCTACTACTAGATGCCAAACAGTTGTGGCAAAAGGCAGAAGTATGAGGATAAATACTCTACCTAAATCACATAGAATCATTACGTTTTTTCTATTCCACCGGTCAACTAAAACCCCTGCAAGTGGTGCTAGAAAAAGCCCAGGTATTATGCGAGCAGAGAAAACAAAACCGACAGCGGTTTCAGGTGTTCCTCCTCCTAACTCTGTGGCAGCAGCAGCGATAGCAAGGAAGCCTAGCCAGTCGCCTAAAGAACCAACTAGTTGAACAAGCCAGAGTCTGAAGTACTGGTAGCTTCCGAAAACCTTTTCTACCCATTGTGCCGCTGCAACTCGTTGATAATCTGCTACCTGATCACCATGTCTTTGCTGCTCTGAGGGCTTATTTTCCACGACCACAGGCTACAGTCTGCTTTTGCTTTGATCATGTTAGAGAGCAAAAGTACATAATTAATTCATATTTTGTTGGGTTCGGCGTTCTGCTAAAAGTTCCTTTGCCCTGTTACCTGTCATTTGCTCTATGGAGTCTCCTAATTGGAGACTTGCGTTTGTGTCTCCATCTGTTACGTATGGACCAAACTTTCCTGTTTTAATTTCGATTGGCTTTCCTGAAACGTTATCAACGGCGACTTTTCCGTCGGAGTCTTTAAGGATGATCTTCTTTGTTTGTCGTTTAGCGAATTTTTTGGGAGTTGCCAAATGGTTCAAGCATTCTTGAATTCCTACCGTAAATATTTCATCTTCCGTAATGCTTCGTGTTTGAATACTTTCGTCGTCGCACTCAGCTTTAATATATGGCCCAAATGGACCATTATGGATTGTAATTAACCCATCTTTTTTTAATTTAAATAACTTTTCACCTTTTTTAGGTTCTGGATTAAGAGTGACTGTAATGCTTTCTTCAATAGGGATAGTTCGCGGAAGACTTAGAAGATTAATTGCATCTTTAATTGAGATGGCATCAGCGTCCATCTTCTCGAGAAGAGAGGCAGTTTTCGGTTTAGGGGCGTTTTTTAGTTCTGCTCTCTCTTCTAACACATCAATAACCTCTTTAGCTGAGTTAAATTCGTTCATGTTTGCTAGGAGATGTTCTAAAACTTTAATTTTTTCTTCAGCTTTTTCCATTCTGGAGACTTCTTTCCAGTATCCGCTGTTAATCAATAACTCTCGTAACCGAAAACCGGTCGGTTCATCAATGTTTTCGGTTTCCCATTTCTTAATGCTTCTTAATAATTTTTTGATAGCTTTCTTAGGGCCATCAGGCAAAAAGGTTTGTTGAGCTAGTGCTTCTTGGAAAGATATCTTTTCCGTAGTTGCAATTACTTGTAGTTTTTCAATTGATTTTTTTCCCACTCCACGTTTCGGTTCGTTTAATATTGTTTTGATTGCAATATCTGCTTTCGTATCCTCTGCTGCTATGAGATGCGCGCATGCAACTTTTATTATTTTCAAATGGTGGGGTTGTTTCATCAACCGTCCCTCTTTAGATGTTTGTCTTGGCCACTTTGGAAAATCACCCAGTGAAACATACGGCCCGAAAGATCCGTTTCTTAAAAAAACTGGGATTCCTTTCTCAGGCACAAAACCGAGAACAGTATCCATCTGAGTTATCTCCTGATTAAATAAATCAAACGCTTTCTTATCTTCAACCCACCCTAAAATTATGTCTGGTTCAGCAGCGAGTCTTAAAAATTCTTTAGCTTTATTGATAGTTAATTGGTCAGGAGGGACTATTTCTGGAATTGAAGCTGTTTCTCCATCCATTCCGTATTGCACATAAGGTTTTTGGTTTGCGAAGCGCGCATAAATCTGTTGACTGTTTTCCTGATCTAAACCAACAACATGAGCACATTCTTGACGTATTCGCGGGAGATCAACTTTTACTTGACCATGAATATCATCAATTTTTGTTTCCCATTCTCCATCTAAGTAATACCAGTCGTTAAGAAAGCGATATTGGTTTGTTGTTCCATTTGCAATAGCATCAAGTTTTTGATTTAGATCAGCCGTGTACTGGTATTGAACTTCGTTTTCAAATTCGTTCTCTAGGAAGTTTGTTGCGACAAAGGCTTTTATAGTTGGTATTAATGAGCGGCCATCTTTATAGATATAGTTTCGAGATTGTATTTTCCCTATAGTTGCGGCGAATGTGGAAGGTCTTCCTATCCCTGTCTCTTCCATCCATTTAACTAACGAAGCTTCCGTAAATCTTGCAGGAGCTTTAGTTGCATGATTATTAATCTCTATTTGGTTGATATTTACCTGATCGCCTTCTGAAAGATTCGGAAGGATTGCTTGTAGGTCTGGTTCCTGCTCTTCTAAAGCGTCAGATACATCTTCATAGATTTGGCGAAAACCTGAATGAGTTATAGTTCTTCCGCTTGCGCTAAATGTTACAGTTTGATTTTGTTCTTCATTTGTTTCTCCAGTGAGAATCACGCGAACGGTTTCGCCTACTTGATCCGTCATTTGAGAGGCGATTGTTCTCTTCCAGATAAGTTCGTAAACAGCTATTTGGTCCTTATTTAAATCACTTTTAAGGTCTTCAGGTTTTCGAAATGTTTCTCCTGCAGGTCGTATAGCTTCGTGAGCTTCTTGAGCGCTATCGCTTTTAGTGGTGTAAATTCTTGATTGATCAGGAAGATAGTCAAGACCACAGGTTTCTTCAATCGCTGAACGAGATGCAGCAATAGCCTGATCTGATAGACCGGGACTATCTGTTCTGTGGTAGGTGATATATCCATTTTGATAGAGGCTTTGAGCTATCGCCATGGCAGCTCCTGAGGACCCTCCGAGTTTATTGATGACCTCCTGCTGGAACGTGGAGGTGGTAAATGGTGGTTTGGGTTGTCTTCTGTAAGGGGAAGTTTCTATTGATTCAACAGATAGCGTTTTATCTTTTAATGATTTACTTAAATCACTAGCATGGTCTTCTGTGAAGACCATGACGTTATTGCTTTTTTTAAGCTCGCCATTTTCAGTGAAATCGTTTTTTCCTGAAGCAATTCTCTGGCCATTGATAGTAAGCAGTTTTGCAGCAAAAGATTCTTGCTTTTGAGAATTAAGCTCTGCTGTCATCGTGCAATAGTTAGCGCTTACAAAACGAATTCGGTCTTTTTCCCTCTCAACGATTTTTCTTAATGTTGGGCTTTGGACTCTCCCACCGGTTGAACCTCCTCCAATAACTTGCCGCATTAAGCCAGATAAATCATAGCCAATAATGCGATCTAAAATTCTTCTTGTTTCTTGAGCTGCGACCTGATCCATATCAATTCCTCTTGTATTCTCTAAAGCTTCAAGAATTGCGTTTTGAGTAATCTCGTGAAAAACCATTCGAAAGACAGGAACATTTGGCTTTAGCACTTCTACAAGATGCCAAGCGATCGCTTCACCCTCTCGGTCTTCATCGGTTGCGAGATACAGAACATCTGCCTTCTTAAGAGCTTTCCGAAGTTGAGCGATTGTCTTCAAACTATTAGGACTCTGCACGTACCAAGGCTCCCAAGGATCTTCTAAAGAATCGCTCTTTGATAAAATTCCAAATTTCTTTAGTGTCGAATTATTGGCATGTGTTGTGTCAAGATAACGACTGTCTTCTTTTACGTCTTTCGGTTGTATGAGATCAGCAATATGCCCAACAGAAGCTTCAACTACATAATCGTCTCCAAGAAAACGTTCAATTGTTTTCGCCTTTGCTGGGGATTCGACTATGACAAGTGCATTCGGCACGTTTATTCCATTTCTTTAAGAGATTGCTTGCGACCGGAGAGGGTAACGCAAATTTTTGGTTTTTCAATGCATTTAATGAAATTGATTTAAAAGAGATACTTTTAGATTGGTAAAGTTTTTCTTAAATTTTTTGCTTTAACAAGAAATTTCTTTTGCGAAATTAAGCTATCTGGTTTCTATCTTTAGTGTCTTCTTTTGTAGATTCCTTAGTTTTTGTTCCGAGATGAAGGAATATTAGGCCTATCACTCCAGCTAGCACAGAGGCAAAAAGTATCCCGATTTTTGATTCATCTATTATGCTCTGTTGATCAAAAGCTAGGTTTGTTATAAACAATGAAACTGTGAATCCAATCCCTGCGGTTGCTGCTAATCCGATTAAGGTCAGCGGTCTCATTCCATCGGGTGCTGTGGTAAATGGAAGTTTCATTCCTAACCATGTCATTGAGAAAATTCCAAAAATCTTTCCAACGATTAATCCGATTCCAACTCCCCAAGTAACGGGACTTGATGCAGCATCACCCAATAATCCCCCTCCCATATCAACGCCTGCGTTTGCCAGCGCAAAAATTGGGATGATCATAAAGCTACTTATGGGATGTAACGTCATTTCTATTCGTTCTGCGACTGAGACCTGAGATTCATTTAATTCCATCGCAGTTATCTTCACATCTACGGGGTATATGTTCTTTCCCTTATCGCGAAGCCATTCAAGGGCAGCGATTCCTTCTTCTTGGCTTTGTTGAGGTTTTGCCGGTGTGGCAAGTCCTAAAGCAACTCCTGCAATGGTTGCATGTACTCCAGATTCAAACGTTGCTAACCATAATGCAGTCCCTAAGACAATATAAATTGGTATGTACCAGATGTGTAGTTTTTTTAGCCCAATAATGACACCCATTATTATTAGGGCAGTAATAGCCCAGGACAATGAAAGGTCTGATGAATAGAAAATTGCGATAACAAGAATTGCACCTATATCGTCCGCTATTGCGAGTGTAAGCAGGAAAACTTTTAGTGGTCGATTTACCCTGTCCCCCATCAATGAAACTACTCCAACTGCAAATGCAATGTCTGTAGCCATTGGGATACCCCAACCTGATGCAGCATCGCCGCTTGGGTTGAAAAAGAAGAACACTAATGCTGGGAAAACCATTCCACCTACTGCGGCAATAACAGGAAGCGTTGCTGCTTTACGGTCTTTCAGGTGTCCACTGACTAATTCTCTTTTAATTTCAAGACCGACGACGAAAAAGAAGATGGCCATTAATGCATCATTTACTAAAGTCTCTAATGTGAGATGATGCCCATCGCCTCCCATGTGGTAGCTTCCAATGACTAATTCAAAATCTGTATGCCAGAGATCATAGTAGCTTTGAGACCAGGGTGAATTAGCCCATATCAAAGCTATTGCAGCGGCTATAAGTAAGATAACCCCCCCTGCAGCTTCTACGTGAAGAAACCTTCTAATTGGTTTCCCAACACGGCGTGCTAAACGTCCATCTCCACCTAACCATGTCCATTTAGGTAAATCAGGAATTGGTGTTTCTCCAGCCATTTCTTTTCAAGTCCTCATAAATTAGTCAAAGTCAATGGTAAAGGCATCAGTACGATTTGTTGTGACTTTTTTCTGGAATAACTTTGTCACTCAAAGTATCTAATTTCTCCTTCAGCAGCTTCCACCACTGATTGTACTGCTTCGTGCAATAGAGCATGTTGCCGTTGAAATTTTTCAATATCAGTATCAATTTTATTATTTTCGCTTGATTTCGTTTCCTCTAGAACTGGGTCTTCTAAGTTTGCTAACGCTTGATCCCAGTCAGTTCGGTCAGCTTTTCTTTCTAAATACATGCTTGGTGCTTGGAGCAAAGCTCGATCTAAGTCATTAATAATTGCTATAACAATATCTGTTGTTGTGAGAACTCCAGGTGTAGATATCAACCGTAGTGCTTGGAGTTTTCGCATTGCCATCGCCGCTATTATTTCTGGTTTTCCTAATTCAACGACTGCTGAATCTATTTCTTTCAGATCTAATGTGATTGTTGATTCAATCTCAAACCATTCTCTTAGAGTGTTAAATAAGATTTCTGTAACGTCATGTAAAGCCAGAAGAGAGTCTGGTTTAGATATTGGATTAAAATCTTCGTTATCCTCCACTTACTCATATTACTAATTTGTTCATCATCCAGCTATCGGGAAATAAAAGAAATATAACAAACTTCTTTTATGACGATGGAGGAATGTACACGACAAGCTGAACTGTAGTTCCTTCATCAGCAGAATCTATTTGGATTTCATCTGCGAGCACTCTCATTAATGGAATACCAAATCCTCCTTCGTATTGCAACCGATCAGCTTCGTTTAAGGGGCTTATTTCTTTAAATTTTTCAGGATTAAAACCTGGCCCGCGATCTTGAACTTCAACTTCTATCCGGTCGTCACCAAGTCCACACCTTATCGTAATTCTTTCATCTGATCCTAGATTTGCATGAGCGCGAATAGCATTGGTAGTTGCTTCTGAAACTGCTAATCGAAGATCTTCAATTCGTTGGTCTTCTACTAATGGGTCAAGCCCTGCTGCAGATACTACTACCGCACGCACTAACGAAAGATACTCTGCTTTAGCTGGAATTTCTAAAGTGATTCCTTTAGGCATTCAGAGTTCCTTTTTTTCCGATTTTTCTTCACCATTGCCTGAAAGAACGGCATCAAGGCCAGTTAACTTAAACATTTCTTTGAGAGGCTCGGTAAGTCCAATACACCTGAGGTCGCCTCCGTGGCTTCTAGTACGTTTAAGACCGCCTATTAGTACTCCTAAACCCGTGGAATCAACAAAATCAACACCACTTAAATCTAAGATGAGATTGCTTTCTCCCTCTTGGACTCGCTGAACGATGGTTTGGCGAAGTTGAGGCCCGGTAGCCATATCTATTTCGCCACTTAATTCGAGAACAATCCATCCATCAACGTGTTTTTGTGTTATCCCAAGCATCATACTTCTAGCCTAAAGGACCATCGCATATTTGTCATCGCGATGATTGTAGTAATTTTCTCTATTTAACTCCTTCTCACCAATTGATTCTTTGGATCAACACGAATTGACATAATCGTTGTGAGTTTAAATCGTGTCGTGAAACAATTTTTTAAAGGAGCCGTTCTTTATTCTGGCAGAATTTAGCATTTAACTGGGTGCTATATTTTCTATAGCGGCTAGCCATTTGCCATCATTGACCAAAGTAGGTCACGGTGAGGTATCACAGAATCAACATCCTCGGTCCATTCCGCTTCCCCGAATCGGACTGACCTGTCATTGATTCTGCTCATAATAATAGCGTGGCGCATTCCAGCATAAATTTCGAACCAGCGAAGATCTTGAGGTTTTTCACCAGTAAGTTCTTCATATATTTTAGAAACTTTTTCTGAATTCATAAATTTGGGCATTCCCTTAAATTCGAGGACTTCAGCTATGTTCTGGAAAAAATTATGGAGAAAAGACATCCATCCCAGATCTACTTCCACAGGAGCTAACCCTGCCATTTCCCAATCGAGTACAGCCACGGGTTGAAAATTGTCCAAGCCGAACATAATGTTCCCTATTCGTGCATCGCCCCAACTCAGAACAGTTTCACTTTCAGTGGGCCAGTTACTTTGAAGCCACTCACTTGCGCTTTCAATGACCGGATGCCGACGTTGATCCCCGACGACCCACGAATAATAATCTAACTGGTTAGAGAAATGTCGTTTGAGATGTGTTTCTCCTGGCGTTTGGAACTCCAGAAAAGAAGTATCCAAAAGCGAAAGGTCTATCTGCGAAAGCTCAGCAATAATATTAACTGCTGATCGCTCCAAGTCGTGTTGCTCTTCGTCTGTTGCGTCTAAGAGCCATCCCCCAAAAACGTAAGGGGGAATATCTGCGGGTACCCGTCCATTAATTCTTTCCATAATAAAAAAAGGGACACCTAGCACTTCTGCTGAATCTTCCACCCAAAGCGTTTTGGGCACAGGTACCTGAGTCTTATTTTCGACTAAGCGCATTGTTGCAACTTGCAATTTTAAATCATATGCAGGAAAAACTGGAATATCTTGCGACGTTGGTGCTAATCGCGCTACTAGTTCTTGTTCTTGTTGGCCCTGTTCTGTTGCCCAGCTAGCTGAAAATAGAAGAGTTTCGCTAGACATTCCTGAACCAGATGGCCTGCCAAAATCACTAATAGTTGCTCCAGCATCTGAAACTTTTTCTTGGAACCATGACGTGAGTCGAGTGCGGACCTGTTCTGAATCTAGAGAGGTTCTTTGGGGTTCTAATCCATCTGTCATCGTTACGACATTAGTATATGGAGCTTGGCTAGTCAGGCTGGAATCGCGTAGCGTTTCCTATGTGGATGATATTCGAATTAGAGGATCAATTAGTTCCATTGGGTTTCCTGATGGAAATAGATTTGTAATTGGGCATTGGCTTTCTTCACCTATTGGCCAATTTGCAGATGTTATGTGGGGAACTCCAGATGGAAAAAAAATCTTGCTTGCACAAAATGAAAGAATAGCTAATTTTGTTTCCGCTATTTATGATTTTGATGAAACTCGTATTGGGGATATCCAAATACACTCAGATGGCCGTTCAACATCCGCTTTAGGGTTGGGGCTCGATATCAAATTACAAGGCGGACTTATTAGAGGTTTTATCCCGCCACGTCCATTATTCTTCACTCGGTTTTTTGAAAGTCCTATAGCTTCATCATTAATGGGTGTTCAGACTTTCGGAACAAGTTCTAGAGGTGTAAAAGAATGGTACCAAGCTCGGAAATGGCGATGGGTTCGATCTGGTAGTGCGTCACTGGATGGATATGACTTAGGCCCAGCAAGTCCCTTCGATAAACCAATTGGTGTTGGTTTTTCAGAACCTCCACGCAAACCAGCAATCGTTGATATTCAGGTAACTATTCGGTTTCCTTATGAAATTATTTTGTGATCCAATGGTTTGGGAACTGGAATCGCTGATTCTCGAAAGTTCGGTCATACTGGT
This sequence comes from Acidimicrobiales bacterium, assembly GCA_013912105.1. Taxonomy (GTDB): domain Bacteria; phylum Actinomycetota; class Acidimicrobiia; order Acidimicrobiales; family UBA8592; genus UBA8592. The sequence goes on from JACERY010000005.1 coordinate 75,710, forward strand.
GATGAAACATCAGGGAGGTGTTCGAGTACCTGGTGGGCTCCCCCGCCTTCAAAGCGGGTGGGACGGGCGAACCCCGTCCGGCGGGTTCGATTCCCGTCCACCTCCGCAAAATAAAAAGAAAATAAATTTAATAAGTTAAGTTGTTTAAATTATTAAACAGCAAGTAGATCCCGAGCTCCTGTGTCACTACTTGGATGACGTAGTTTTGACATAGCTCGTGCTTCAATTTGTCGAATTCTCTCTCGAGTAAGATTAAAGTGCTCACCGACTTCTTCAAGTGTTCTAGGTTCACCCCTATCTAACCCGAACCTTAATTTCAGTATTTCACGTTCTCGTTCATCTAAAGGCGCCAATAAGCGTGCTATCTCATCAGGCAGCAAAGAAGTAGCCGCAACTTCAAACGGTGATGCTGCACCACGGTCCTCAACGACATCCCCAAGCTCTGCATCACCATCTTCACGAAGTGGTTCGGAAAGACTCAATGGTTCATTTGCGAATCTGAGAGCTTCAGTGATTTTATCCTCAGGCATTTCAACATCGGCAGCTAACTCAGTTAGCGTTGCAGGTCGTCCGTATTTTAATTCTAAGCGTGTTCTAGCTTTTTGTAGTCTGGCGAGTGTGTCGCCTGCGTGAACTGGTAGACGAATTGTTCTTCCAGTGTTAGCGATACCTCTTGTAATTGCTTGGCGTATCCACCATGTGGCGTATGTTGAGAATTTAAATCCTTTTCGCCAATCAAATTTTTCTACTGCATGCATTAGGCCAAGGTTTCCTTCTTGAATAAGGTCAAGTAAGGGAAGGCCGGATGCTTGGTATTTTTTTGCTATCGAAACGACAAGTCGGAGATTAGATTGAACAAACTTTTTTTCAGCTCTAGCCCCATTTCGATCAAGTCGTTTAAGGTCTCTTTTCTCAGCAGCAGTTAGTTTCTCTTCTGTTTCGAGCTTTCCACGTGCCTCAACACCATTCTCAATTTGTTGGGCAAGACGCACTTCATCTTCTTTAGTGAGAAGTGGGTACTGCCCTATATCGGTGAGATATAACCGGACGAGGTCTTCTTCATCTCGTTCGACTCGCTCTTTAGGCAAAGTACGCTCTTTTCAAATCATGTGAGACTTATTACGTTCTCACGCTCCGCATGCTTTACCTTACCGAGATGATCGCTCAGCGCAAACTAATTTTGTGCAATATCTCATGAAGTTTTAAATATATTTCAAAATACGATTTTTTCTAATTACTGAAGTTTTAAAAAACTCTAAAAAGTTTTAAGTTCCTTTGTAGCTGTTCGTTATCGGAACTCTTCTATCCCTTCCAAAGGCCTTACTGGAAATCTTTGGCCCTAAGGGACTTTGGCGGCGTTTATATTCAGAAAGGTTAACAAGTCTTGAAATGCTTTTAACGACTTCTGAGTCGTGCCCTTCTTTAATTAGTTCATGCGGTACCTTATCTTTTTCTATAAGCTCTCTTAAAAGAGGGTCAAGAATGTCATACGGGGGAAGTGTTTGGTCGTCACGTTGATCGGGTCGCAATTCAGCCGAAGGAGGTTTTGTAATAATAGATGACGGAATTAATTCGTATTCAAGTGTTTCATTTTTCCATTTTGCCAAATCAAAAACTTGTGTTTTCCAGAGATCTTTAATGACAGCGAAAGCGCCAGCTGTATCACCGTAAAGCGTTGAGTAGCCAACTGCGAGTTCGCTTTTATTGCCCGTAGTAAGAACTAACCACTGGAATTTATTCGAAAGGGCCATTAGTAGAATTCCTCGTATACGGGACTGTATATTTTCTTCCGTTAAGTCTGCAGCAAGCCCCGAAAATTGCTCCTCAGTCATCTTCAGAAATGCTGAATGAGCTGGTTCAATAGGAATTGTCATATGATCACAACCAAGATTTTCAACTAAAGCTTTTGCATCATCCAGCGAATGATCACTTGAATACCGAGAAGGCATTAAAATTGCATGCACATGATCAGGACCCAACGCATCGCATGCAATAGCGGCAACTACTGCGGAATCAATTCCGCCCGATAGACCAAGGCATATATCTGAAAAACCATTTTTATGTAAGTAGTCACGTGTTCCAAGACAAAGAGCTTCCCATATCTGGAAGTTCACTGAAGGTAAGGAACGAACAGTTTGTTGACTTTCAAATTTCTCTCTGAAGTTTTCAGATATCGTTACGACATTTTTTGAGAGTTCATCATTTGTTTCTTTAACTTTAATATCGAAAATAAGAATTTCTTCTTGGAAAAGTTCAGCCCGAGCAATGATTTTTTTATTAGCGTCAAAAGCTATTGACCCTCCATCAAAAATGAGTTCATCTTGACCCCCTACCTGATTTATATAGACGATAGGAACACCTGTTTCATCAATTCGTTGACACAGAACTTCTTCACGCGTTTCTAATTTGTCTATTTCATAAGGTGACGCGTTTAAATTAACAATTATCTGAGCACCTGCTGCTGCAAGCTCTGACGTAACGCCATTATTGATCCATATGTCTTCACAAATTGTGACTCCTACATCAATACCACGTATCTTAAATGTCTGTATCGGGTCCTTACCTGGAGCAAAATAGCGTTCTTCATCAAAAACTCCGTAATCTGGAAGAGCTCTTTTGCTGTAGGTCCCTCTTATTACCCCATTTGAGCAAATTGCAGCTGCGTTTGATGTTCTCTGAAGTGGGTCTGCGCCTGCCTCTCTGCCTTCAATAAATCCTAAAATTGCAACACAATCTTCAGTCTCTTTAGCTATTTGATTTAGTACTCTTTGCGTATCTTGCACAAATCCTGATTTGAGCAGAAGGTCTTCGGGAGGGTAGCCACAAACAGCGAGTTCACTAAAAACTGCAATGTCAGCATCAGCGGCTAGTGCTTCTTTATAGGCTCTGAGAATTTTTTCTTTATTTAAGCTCAAATCTCCAACATGAAGATTCAATTGACAAGATGCGATTCGTAAAGAAGCCATGTATGCAGATTAGAGGCAGATCCGTGTTTCTGGATACTTAAATGAGAGACATTAGTCTAGAAAATCCATCTATTAGTTTCGTTGTTGCAAATTCCGGAGGCTTTTGAGTGACTTTTAGTAGAGTATTGGGGTGACGGACAGTGAAGAGCTTGAAGAAGGCAGTGAACTCTCAGTTGATTTTACTAAGATTTTTCAAATCGCTGAAGGAAATAATATGGTAGTTCCTGTTGTCGTTCAGGATGCGGTTACTAAAGATGTCTTGATTGTTGCTTACGTGAACGAAGAAGCATTACTTGAAACTTTTAAACGAGGTGAAGCAGTCTTTTACAGCACTTCGAGAAATGAATTATGGCACAAAGGAGCCACATCTGGAGATATCCTCGCTGTGGATGAGGTTCGCATAAATTGTGAACAAAATTCGTTGTTATACCTTGTGCAACCTAAAGGTCAAGGAGCTTGCCATACCAAAGATAAGGATGGCAATCACCGTTCAAGCTGTTATTACCGATCCGTTGACAAGTCCGGAAAACTCCGATTGGTCTGAAATTTAGATTTTTACTTTCCAATTTGGAAAGTGCCTATGCTAATGCTTCTCCAACCGTATTGGTCATAAGAGCAGCAACCACATAGGGGTCAGCATTTGCATTTGGACGGCGATCTTCGATGTATCCTTTTTGATCCTGAGCTACTTGCCACGGAATACGTATTGAAGCTCCTCTGTCCGAAACGCCGTAACTGAACTGATCAAATCTTTGAGTTTCATGCTCTCCGGTAAGACGATCTTCGATTCCAACACCATAGCCCTCTAAATGCTCTTCTGGCTTACCAGGTGCTCCTATTGCCTCACATGCGGTAGTAATCGCTTCATACCCATCTCTCATAGCTTGAGTGGAGAAGTTGGTATGCATACCTGCACCGTTCCAATCACCTTTCATTGGTTTCGCATCGATACTGATTTCGACATGATGTTTCTCGCCTACGCGGTACAACAGATACCGAGCTATCCATAGATGGTCTCCTACTTCAACAGTTCCGGCAGGCCCAATTTGAAACTCCCATTGACCAGGCATTACCTCTGCATTCGTGCCTGAAATTTTTAGGCCAGCTTCTATGCATAATGTCGTATGTTCCTCAACGGCGTCGCGTCCATGAATTTTAAGAGCACCTACTCCACAATAGTAAGGTCCTTGTGGGGCGGGGAACCCATTGGATGGGAACCCTGCAGGCCATCCCGTCTCTGGATCTATCATCGTATATTCTTGTTCAAGCCCAAACCACGGATCTTGGTCCCCATATTTATCCTCAGCTTTTCGAGCTAAGGCACGAGTGTTTGTTGGGTGCGGTGTTTCTTGATCAGTAAGAAATGTTTCACACATCACGAGAATATTGTTACCGCCTCTGATTGGGTCTGGACACTGGAATACAGGTTTCAGAACAACATCAGAGTTATCACCTGTTGCTTGATTGGTCGATGAACCGTCGTATCCCCAAATTCCAGGTTCGTCTCCATCGGCTAATATTTTTGTTTTAGATCTAATCTCTGCAGTTGGTTCTGTTCCATCGATCCAGAGGTATTCGGCTCTGTAAGTCAATTTTTTCTCCATTCTTATTTTAGGCCTCTAGGTTATTCTCAGCTAGGTGACCATTGTAAAAGCAATTTAGTCTCTAGTACTATTTAATACGACTGTAGGCCTTTATAAAACAAGAAATGTTAACAGAGTGTTAATTTGAGGATTCAGCGCGGAGAATTGATTTAACCTAGTTAGAAAGAATATATGGATCAGATTAAAGAAGATTATGTACTTCGGACTGTTGAAGAACGCGGAGTCAGACTTATTCGTTTGTGGTTCACTGATGTACTTGGTCAGTTAAAGTCATTAGCTATCTCTCCTGCTGAACTTCAAGCAGCGTTTGAGGAAGGATTACACTTTGATGGATCTGCTATTGACGGCTTTAGTCGAGTGCAAGAAAGCGATGTTCTCGCTATCCCTGATGCAACGAGCTTTGAACTGCTTCCCTGGGTAGACCCATCTGAACCTACCGGAAGAATTTTTTGTGATATCTATAATCTTGATGGAACTCCTTTTGCTGGAGATCCTCGCCATGTCTTGAGGCGCAATCTCCAAACTGCGAAAGAACAGGGGTTTACTTTCTTTACTGCACCAGAAATTGAGTATTTCTATTTTGATAGCGCTACCAATCCTAAACCATTAGATAACGCTGGGTATTTCGATTTAACGACAGTTGATCTTGGTAGCAGTTTAAGAAGGCGTACATTAGCAATGTCAGAAGCAATGGGTATCCCCGTTGAATATTCTTTTCATGAAGATAACGCAAGCCAACATGAGATTGATCTTCGCTATACCGAAACCCTTGATATGGCTGACAACATTATGACTCTTCGTCTGATCGTAAGAAAAATAGCTTTAGACGCTGGTATTCATGCAACTTTCATGCCGAAGCCTCTTGATTCAGGACAAGGTTCAGGTATGCACACCCACATGTCGCTGTTCAAAGGTGACACAAATGCATTTCACGATTCCAATGACGAAATGGGGCTTTCGGAAATAGCTAGAAAATTTATGGCAGGCATCCTACATCACGCACCAGAATTTACTGCTGTCACTAATCAACTAGTTAATAGCTATAAGAGAATGATAGCTGGTTATGAATCACCTGTGTATGTAAGTTGGGCTCGGAATAATCGATCAGCTCTCGTCAGAGTGCCTATTCATAAAGCCGGTAAAGAGTCTTCTACTAGAATTGAATATCGAGCCCTTGACTCTGCTGCTAACCCGTATCTAGCTTATTCTGTGCTTCTTGCTGCAGGATTAAAAGGAATTGAAGAAGATTATGAATTACCTGAGGAAGCAGACGATAATCTTTGGTCAATTTCACGTGCTGACGCCAAAAAAGTCGGTCTTCGGCAATTACCTCAGGACCTCCGACAGGCCCTTGATCTTATGGAAGAATCGGAACTAGTTCATGAAGCACTAGGAGAGCATATTTTTGAATGGTTCCTGCGTAATAAGCAATCTGAATGGGAAGCGTATCAAGGACGTGTAACTCCATTTGAAATCGAAAGTTACCTACCGGTGTGGTGAATTGTGTCTTTATATAGCTCCCCAAGACAAGATAAAAAGAAGATGCTGGAATCTATTTATTCATTTGTCTTAAGTCTGCACCGAGGAGAATAATGTCATCACTTCTCGTGTTCCCCGACCCTCCTCCTCCAGAGCTAGCTCAAAGCCTCGATTTAGCCGGTTTTTCATGGAAAGCAGTAGACAACCATGAAATTGCAGATGAATATAACGATGATAATCAATGGAGCGGTGCTGTGATTGTTGCTGATGAGGACCCAAATGCAGCTTTTGCTTTTGCTCGCTCTCTCAGAAAAGGATCAAACCCTCTTCAAGGAATTCTTTTACTTCTTAATGCAACGCAATTAGGGCAACTTGAATTACGGGATGAACTTTTTGATGATTTCATCTTAACTCCTTTCAGACACCAAGAACTTGAAGCTCGCTTGAAGCATCTCTTCTGGTCACAAGGAATAGATAGCAGAGGTGAAGTACTCACACACGGAGATTTGATTCTCAACATTGAAACTTACCAAGCTACGATAAATGGTCGACCATTGGATCTAACGTACATGGAATATGAGCTTCTTAAATTCTTAGTTTCGCATCCAGGAAAAGTATTCAGCAGGGAAACCCTACTATCTCGAGTCTGGGGTTATGACTATTTTGGTGGTGCGCGGACTGTTGATGTTCATGTACGTCGACTTCGTTCGAAATTGGGTGAAGAAAACGCTGGCCTAATTCAAACTGTCCGATCAGTTGGTTACAGTTTCGGCCAGTCAAGATGGGGTTAGAAAGAATTCTATAAGATTCTTAATCTAAGGTTGGAAGTCTTTTTTACTTAACTCAAGCAACTCGTTTCCTTCATTTTCTCTATCAACTGATTTTTGAAGAATATTTCCAAGCACCCCGCTAAAGATAAGACCGGTCATGATGATTGAAACCGGTATAAGAATGAATAATAAAATTATGATTACTATCGTTCCGCCCATTAGTTACCTACTTGAATAAAGTTGACGTGATTATTCATATTTTAGCCCAGGCTTCAATTTCTACAACCGCTTCGATCGGCAAAGCATTGACGGCGACAGCTGACCGGGCTGGCCGATGATCTCCAAATTCTTCAACGTATATCTCATTCATTTTTTCATAATCTTGAATATCAGTTAAAAAAACAGTTGTTTTAACAATGTTGTGTAACGACAAGTTTTTAGATTCTAATAGTGCTGAGAGATTAAGAAAGATTTGACGTAATTGAGGTAGGAGTCCACCATCTACTAACTTTCCATTTTTGATTCCTACTTGTCCAGAAATTATCAACCAGTCTCCAGTTTGTATCAGTGGAGAGTATGGACCAACAGCTTTTGTCATATATTAAGGATACCAATATCGGTTCACTGACTATGACACCAAGTGATAGAAAGATTAGGTTTTGAGAATGGTTGTTCAGAACTCATTGGTGGGCATTAATGCTCTTTCTAGAAGATCTTTTCTTCTTGGCGTCAGTAGCTCAGCATTTGCAATCGCGTGCTCGTCACAAGTTGACTCTGCTTACAATGCGCCGATTGAGGAGTTAAATTATCTCCGGCCAGGCTTTGCAGATGGCTTTGTCACTCCATCAACGCTTATTGTTGGAGCTTC
>JACERY010000050.1 GCA_013912105.1 Acidimicrobiales bacterium
ATAGTCTTCAAATTGTGATGCTGGGTTATTAGCATCAACAAGATCCTTTGGGATATCTACAAGAACAGGCCCTGGTCTGCCGGTGGTAGCTATATAGAAGGCATCATGAATAACTTGGGGAATCTGTTCCGCTTCAGTTACTAGAAAATTATGTTTGGTAACAGCCATGGTTATTCCGGTCGTATCGCATTCTTGAAATGCGTCTGACCCTATTGCACCACTGGCGACCTGCCCTGTTATACAAACTAAAGGCACTGAATCAAGCATTGCATCAGCCAGTGGCGTAACCATGTTCGTTGCTGCAGGGCCACTAGTTACGAGCGCAACACCAGGTCTTCCAGTCGCATGAGCATAACCTTCTGCCATATGACCAGCACCTTGTTCATGTCGTACAAGAACGTGTCGTATCGATGAGTCTATTAACGGGTCATAAGCAGGAAGAATTGCCCCTCCTGGCAAGCCGAAAACAAGATCGACCCCTTCGGCTTCAAGGTTTTTCATTAAGGCTTTTCCACCGTTGGTTTTCATTTCGCTACCTCTATGCGATTTACGCTAACTGACCCCTTTACGGTATCCATTAGTTGGACAGTAAAGGCATAGAAGTCAACTAGATTTTACGAAAATGCAATAATACGAGTTTTTTAGTGGTGGTTGCTTGTTATTCTCGTACCCTCGTTTTGTGGTATTTAATAGAAAAAACGAAACCAGTCAGGGAAATTTTTTTACCGACTTACCTAAAGGACTTATCCTGATCACTTTCGGGAGATTCATCTCTAACATTGCTTACCGATTAGTTTTTCCTTTCTTACCGACAATTTCCCGAGGCTTAGGTGTCTCTACAGGCGCTATGGGAACGGCTTTGGCTATGAGGGACCTTGTTGAAGTTTCTAGCCCTTTGGTAGGGAGAATGTCTGATAGGCGCGGGACGACACAAACTATGGTTGCTGGAATATGCGGGTTAGGCATGGCTACAGCTTTACAGGGAGCAAGTTCAGGATTAATTCTTTTCATATTTGCACTTGTTCTCGCTTCAGTTTCAAAGAACTCTTTTGACATTGGGTCCAGTTCTTGGACAGGTGCTTCAGTTCCCTTCAGCAACCGTTCAAGAGCTATAGGTTTGATTGAGACTACTTGGGCCCTTTCCTTCATTATTGGCATGCCAGTAGCAGCAGTTCTGATACAAGCTGGAACATGGCGTACTCCTTTTCTTGTTACGGCAATCCTTTGCATTGTCACTGGGATTATTTTTCATATCTTCATTCCCAAAAGCCCAAGGAGGACTGAAATTCTATTACCTTCTCGCCTATCCCCAACTGCGCGTCACGCTCTGCTTGGTATGGTTGCTCTTGGCTGTGGGCATATGATGATGCTCGTTACTTTTGCAGCATTTCTTGAGGATGAACATGGATTATCAACTTCGGGTCTTGGCTTTATAGCTCTTACAATAGGAGTAGCTGAATTAGTTGGTTCGGGAACCGTTACTTTGTTCGGTGATAGATTCGGGAAGATTAAAGTAGTGAAATTTGCATTATTGCTATCACTTCCTCTTTCGATTTCTCTTCCTGTTGGCGAGGCCTCTATTTGGGTTGCGCTGTTGTTAATTTCCCTATGGTTTGCTTGCACAGAATCGGTAATTGTTTCAATGCTCTCTACTTGCACAGAGTTGGACAGAAAAGCAAGAGGAACAATGATGGGCTTTGTCTACGCTGGCTGGGCACTGGGTAGATTTTTTGGAGCGATCGTTGGAGCTATGGTCTACCAGAATTACGGAATGAGGCCTTTATCAATAATTATGACAACAGTTCTTTGTCTAGCTTTGATGATTATTTTGAAAGCTTTTGGTATCTCTGGCGAACTAGAAGATAAGGACCTTTCGTTACAATGACGTCTGCCGTTTACCCTGGATCGTTCAACCCTCCTACAGTGGGCCATGTATCCATTGTCGAAGCTGCAATTCGGCAGCACAATTTAACCGACATTGACCTCGCCATTTCCGAAGTAGCGTTAGCCAAGCCGATAATCGAGAGACCGACTCTTGAAGAGCGAATAGACATTCTTGAAACTTCTTTTGCTGGTATTCCACAGGTGAGAATTGTGCAAACGAGTCTTCAACTTATTGCTGATATCGCTCATGGGTATGATTTAGTAATTATGGGAGCAGATAAATGGCTTCAAATTCAAGATGAGAACTTCTACGACAATACCGATCATATGAGTAAATGCCTATCTCGCCTCCCTCAGATAGCAGTTGCTCCAAGAGATGCAATCATGGTTCCAAAAGAAATTCTTCTCAAGGTTCCAGAGGAAATAGCCTCAATCTCCTCCTCCCTAGCTCGAAAAACAAACTTTGAATGGATGACCAAAGCAGCACAAAACTTCAGCAACAAGACTGGGGTATGGAAAAACTAATGCTGATTTAGCTTGTCTAAGTTAGAGATCTGCGGGGCTTGCAGACAGGAGTGCCATAAGTTTTAGCAAACGCTATTTGAGAGATTGCCTCATGTATCGAAGGATTCTTTAGCGGTCAGATTACAACGTCGTGTATATCCGGAGAATTCGTCGATGAATTCAAGAAAGAGCCATCCTCGGGACAACAATCTCGTCTATGGCAGTTGTCGCTACGTTTTCGGAGTTCGCAACTTGAAACTAGCAAAAACCTGCTAACCTGCCGTATCAATGACGGAAAGCCTTCTCCCGTCAGCCATGCAGCAAAAAGAAAACGATGATGTTATGAACGAACAACCAGTTAAATTGAATATCCACTCGTCACGAATCACGCAGCCTAAGAGCCAAGGTGCTTCCCAAGCGATGCTCCTAGCCACCGGTCTGAGCCAATCCGACCTAAACCAGCCTCAGGTCGGTATCGCTGCATGCTGGTATGAGGGCAACCCGTGCAATATGCACCTCGACGGACTTGGCGTCCATGTTAAACGAGGGGTAGTTGAATCTGGTCTTGTCGGTATGCGATTTAATACAATAGGCGTCTCTGATGGGATTTCCATGGGAACCGATGGCATGTCCTATTCACTACAAAGCCGTGACCTAATCGCTGATTCGATAGAAACGGTAATGGCAGCCCAATGGTACGACGGGCTCGTCACCTTACCCGGTTGTGACAAGAACATGCCGGGCTGTGTCATAGCGATGGGTCGCTTAGACCGACCAGCGATTATGGTTTACGGCGGCACAATCCGAGCTGGCTGCGGCACCATAGGAGGCGTTGAAGAAAAACTGGACGTTGTATCGGCCTTCCAGAGTTACGGGCAATTCCTCGCAGGGACGATCACCGAGGAAGAACGGCAGACCATTGTGTCGTGTGCTATCCCTGGAGCTGGGGCATGTGGCGGAATGTACACTGCGAACACAATGGCCACCGCAATTGAAGCTATGGGTTTAAGTCTTCCTTACTCGTCATGCACCCCCGCTGAGGACGACGCAAAGATTCAAGAGTGTGTTGCTGCAGGAACAATGATGGAAATGCTCCTGTCAGAAGGATTAACACCGCGCCGAATTGTCACTCGCGAGTCACTAGAGAACGCTATGGTCGTGACAATGGCACTCGGTGGATCAACCAACGCTGTATTACACATGATAGCCATGGCTCGAGCGTTCGAACTAGAGCTAAACCTCGACGACTGGCTCGCAACAAGTTCACGAGTCCCACTCCTTGCCGACCTGAAACCGTCAGGTCAGTACGTAATGGAAGACCTTCATGAAGTTGGCGGGGTCCCTGGTGTAATGCGGTACCTGCTCGACGAGGGGATGATTGACGGCGACCAGATGACAGTAACAGGAAAGACACTAGGGGAAAATTTATCCGAAGTCCCGCGTCTCCTCAAAGACCAAGACGTTGTTTCATCGCTCGACAGCGCAGTGAAGTCAAGAGGGCATATCTCTATCTTGCGCGGCAACCTCGCTCCAGGCGGATCAGTTGGCAAAATCACTGGCAAACAAGGATTACTCTTTACAGGACCAGCACGAGTGTTTGACTCTGAAGAAGATATGATCACTGGACTAGAAGAAGGCCGGATCCAATCAGGTGATGTGATCGTTATTCGCTATGAAGGGCCAAAGGGTGGGCCAGGAATGCCAGAGATGCTCACTCCCACCAGCGCGCTAGCAGGCGCAGGTTTCATTGATGACGTAGCATTGATCACAGACGGTCGGTTCTCAGGCGGAAGCCACGGTTTCATTGTTGGACATGTCGTTCCCGAAGCTCAAGAAGGTGGACCTATCGCTTTAGTGAATGATGGAGATATCATCACGATTGATGACGAGAGCCACGAGATAACTATAGAAATAACCGAAAGCGAACTCACTGCCCGTGCCGAACAATGGGTAGCGCCGCCGTTCAAAGCCACATCGGGCACCTTATGGAAGTACATCCGTCTCGTCGAAGATGCATCAAACGGTTGCGTCACCGATAGTTAGCCAAACCCGGACTGTCTACTGAGCCGCATTTCCTATTCAAAGCGTGCTCGCTTTACATTAAATTTAAATAATGATTTCTTAACTTAATCAAGTTATAGCTCTCACCTTTCGGATTTATTTCCCAATTGAATCAGCAATTTTATCGAATACTGTTCGAACGATTAACGAATACGTATCTGAGGTCGCTATATCCCTATACGCTTTCTGCGCTTCTAGTCTTTCTGGGTCCTGAACTACAGCCATGAAAGCCGCTTTACTTGGGAAAGAATTAAATCTAACCTGATCCCACGCTCTCCCATCACCGACGATTGTTCCTTCCACTCCGAACCAACCAGAGATCCCAAAACCATGTTGAATAGCGGCATCAATAGCTCTCAAAGTATAAGCATCCATTTCTTCTGGGGTCTCGCCTAACATTGAACTTTCGTTAAATCTAACTACATGCAAAATTATGATTGGGCTATCTTCTTTACTCGGCTGATGTTCCACATTGTCCGGATTAGAAAGGGATGTTTGTGCATTCGGGAAATCTATGGGCAAGCAGCTCATAACGATTGTTTCTTTCATCCCTGCTTCCTTGTGTACGTGTTTATCTTGGAAGTCTTTTCTTTCTTGCATATCGATAAATGATTTCCTTGTCGGGTATTTCACAACTGCTATCCGATCCCAGTCTCGATGATCGCCTAGAAGTTTGTTTTCAACTTCCCCAAGGTAAACGATTTCCGCCCCTACTGCTTCAAGGGGTCCTAGTGGCGTGTAACGATCGTCAGCTTCTCGACCTGTTATTTCTGTCGTGTTTTCATCTTCATACTGAGCTACGTCATGGTATTTCATGAGATTAACCATCCAGATAGGTCCATCTTCATTCATAGGGGTAGCAGCAAGTTGCATAGCGTAGTCGTAGTCAACATTTCCGTATTTTGGTGATGCCATAGTTGATCTCTTCCAAGTATTATGTGCCAGCAATAAAATCGTTAATAAGCGCGGCAAGTTCTGGACCTTTGTCCTCTTGGAGAAAATGCCCCGCTGATTGTATTGTTACGTGGTTTTGCTGTTTAGCTCCAGGTACTTTCGCATAAAATGGGGCGTCTCCACCTTTAGTTACAGGGTCGCTATCACTAAAAGCGAGGAGGAAAGGTTTGGTAAATTCACTGAGCGATAACCATGCGTTAGCATTGTCTTTGCTGGCAGGGTCTTCTTCACTTGTGGGGACGAGAGATGGGAAGATTCTTGCTCCCGCTTTGTAATCATCAGTGGGGAAAGGCGCATCATATGCGTTGATTTCTTCAGGACTGAGATCCCGCACACAGGCAGAATTGATAAGGTTCCCTACTGGAAATTCTGGAGTTATCTGTGAAAATTTTTGCCATCTTAGAAAGGCCTCCGTTGCTTCTCCTTTCCCGGTGGGAAGGCCGGTATTTCCGATAACAACCCTTGCATAACGCTCTGGGTTAAGTCCGACTAGTCGCAACCCAATTAATCCGCCCCAATCCTGTCCAAAAAAAGTGATCTCGTTTAGATCTAAGTGGTCAAAAAGAAGTTCTCTCATCCATTCAACATGTCTGGCGTAAGAGTAGTCATTTTGGTCAATTGGCTTGTCACTTTTACCGAAGCCAACTAAATCTGGTACTACTACCCGATGACCTTCTCCTACAAGTATCGGAATCATGTGCCGGTATAGGTAACTCCATGAGGGTTCTCCATGGAGTAATAGGATAGTGTCCTTGCCTTCTGGGCCTTCGTCTAGGTAATGAACGCGCAAATTGCCACCTTCAGCATCATTGATGACTGCATAGTTTGGCTTGAATGAGTAGTTCTGTAAGCTCTTGAATCTGCTGTCTGGGGTTCGTATTATCTGCATATTTCTTCCTCTACTCTCCTATTTCTACCCTATGTAAGTCATCGCCTAGTTCAATTCTTCCGGAAAAATGTTGGGCTGCGATCTTTTCCCATTCTTCTTCTTGTCCTGAAGGAAAGGCAGGTACATAATGTGTAAAGACAAGTGTTTCTATTCCGGCGCGTTCTGCAGTTTGTGAAGCTTCTTCAACCGAAGAGTGGTAATCGCAAACATCTTGTAGGCGTTGGAGAGGGATACTCTCAATAATGTCCTTACGTATAACGGTATGAACAAGTCCTTTCGCTCCGGTGCATAATTTGTCCAGTCCAGCACATGG
>JACERY010000051.1 GCA_013912105.1 Acidimicrobiales bacterium
CTTCAGCCCAACATCTTCAGGCAATAATTCCTTTGTTACAATTTCTTCAGGTGTAACGAAATGAATTGTGTTGGGGCCAGTAACGGAGAGCTCATCTAAACCTTGGTTCCCTGTAACGACCATAGCAAATTCAGTTCCAGTCTTTTGGAGGACTTGTGCCATTTGTATTCCTCTATCTACAGAAGGAACGCCAACTACTTGCCTTAGTAGAAACCCTGGATGAGATAAAGGGCCAAGGATATTAAAAATAGTTGGGATTCCTAATTGCGCTCTAACAGGTCCAGCAAAACGCATTGCGGGATGAAAAATCCTTGCAAATGCGAATCCTATCCCAATATCATTCACACACTTTTCTACTTTTTTCGCCCCAAGCCTAGTTTCGACAGATAACTCTTCCAACAAGTCAAAGCTGCCAGAAGTCGACGATGCTTTAAGGTTCCCGTGTTTACACACTTTGGCTCCAGCCCCAGCTGCGACAAATGAGGCTATTGTAGAAACGTTCAATGCGGCTTTGCTTCCCATTGCTGAACCGCCAGCACCTACAAGATCAATCGTTCCCGTCGGACAATTAATTCGAACACATGAAGATCGCATTGCGCGCACAAAGCCGGTTATTTCATTTATTGTTTCACCTTTACGACTGAGGGCTGTGAGAAAATCTGATAGCTCTGAATCAGAGAACTCGCCTCTTAAGACCGAAACTAAAACTGCCTCTGCATTATCTTCATCTAAGTTTAAACCAGACTCAAGATTAGTGATTAAATCAGGCCATTTCTTCAAAGCTTCTTCAGTCATTTAGTAAGTATGTCGTGGTTTTGGGGGAAGTCCAATTGACCTTATCCAACCACGGCCTAAACGTGAATTTGTAAATCTAGTCAGCCACTTTCTGCAGCGTGTTTCTATCAGTGTGGTGAAGTAAATCTTCCTGAATAGCCATCTTAAGCACTGAGTCCGATTCATAGGACCATTCATTGTCACCAATGGTGATATTTAATGTGTACTCAACTGTTGAAGCATTATCGGTCAAATATTTATTCTCAAGAATTCCGTAGTTGGTATCGCCAATTTTGGCCGCCATATCAACTGACGTTGCGTCCGGCTCACAGGTTCCTCCTGCGATAACAACAGTTCCTCTGGGGACCATGAAACAACGCATGATTTGTTTTTCTGCTGGGTCATATAGCCAATAGCCGACTTCAGTGTGGAATGGGTCTTGATCTAATTCAGTTGAACGCCATGCCGCCATCCGGTAATCAAGGCCATACAAATGTTGATTACCATTGTCAACGGGTCCGAATGTGGAGAATGAAACTCGCTCAAAATAGCTAGTATCTCCAGTTTCTTGCTCTTCGTTATGGTAGGAGAAGTCAACTCCTCCATGCCCTTCCCATGTCCCTACTAGGGAAAGTAAAGGTCCGAAATTTGCAACTGTCAGATCTTCTGGTGCAGTCATAAGCAGTTCTCCTATTCAATTTAGTCTGTGCAAAACTCTCTATACCCGAAATTAGCACTTCTTCAGGCTAGTTATAACTTGGAAACCAATTTCTTTAGTTTTTTTCATGAAATAACCCATCTTTTAGCTTCTTTTCCCTTGAAGGTTGTACTTTCGTCAATTTTTAGTCAAACTAAAAGCGGTGAGTTGGCCGGTTGGTCGCAACATAACTTGTTATGTTGAGGAAGGTCGGGGCTCCTATGAACAGAATGCTGGCGAGAGTCAGGATGGAGCGATCTATCGATAAGGGCAACAGAAAGCAAACCGCCGATGGTCATGTAAATGACACAGGTAAGGGTGAAACGGTGTGGTAAGAGCGCACCAGCATCTAGAGCGATCTAGATGGCTAGGTAACCTCCATTCGGAGCAAGGTCAAGTGTGGAACATGGGTTGTTCATCCCGGCCGTCAGAGATGGTGGCAGTTCCCAGGTGGACCGCATAGATGGATGATCATCAAGGGATTAATTGGTAACGATTACCTGAACAGAACCCCGCCTATAGGCCAACTCACCTAAATTTTATTTTTGAAATCTGAGGGTTTGGAGATTTCTGCCAGATCGCCCAGACAATAGAAAAAGATATTGTTGATACAGCAGCTAGGAAGATAAACGCTCGCCGGAAAGCTGGTATCGCTTGAAAGCCAACTGAGTCTCCAAGTATCGCAACAAGAATAGCTATTCCTACAGCTGAACATATAGCTCTTCCGGTCAGAAAAGTTGCGTTAGCTCTTCCGTAGGATTCTTCCGGAACATCTGCCAGCGCCGCACTGTTCAACGGAGCAAAAGTTAAGCCCATTGCTAAGCCGTATAGTACGAGGCCTGGAAACATTCTTCCCCAGTAATTCACTTCTGCTCCATAGAGAAAGATAAACCATATATTACTTATCGCTAACAAGATCGTTCCTGTTAAGAGAGTTCCCCGGTAACCATACTTTTGAACCCACCATCCAGTACCTAAAGAAACCACTCCAGCTAAAAGAGGAGTTGGGGTAATCGCAAGCCCTATTTGTATTTGTGAATACTCCCACACAGTAGATAAATGGATTGGCCATAGTAACCAAACCGACGACCCTACCAATGAGACACCTAAAGAAACTAAATTAGCTGTTGAAAATGTTCGTATAGAGAAGAGATTAAAGTCAACTAACGGCATAGCTTGCTCTCTGTTTCTATAAACAAACAGAGGGAACAACAAGACAGACGCCCCAAATGCAAGCATCGTTGACCAATTAAACCAACCCCACTTGGGGCCTTGTACAATCGCTAACGCAAGGAACCCTATAGAAGCGCTTCCTATAGGAATCCCCCAAAAGTCGACTGCCCCAGGGTCAAATCCCCTTCGTGTTCGAACAGTACCTCCAAACGGAACGATTGCTACGATTACAAAAATTGCAGCGAAACCCTGTATTGCGAACATCCATCTCCAATCAGCTATCTCCAAAACAAAGGAAGCGATCGTAGGAGATAAAGCAGAGCCTATGGGGACAGCTGCCGCCCAAATACCAATAGCTAAAGCATGTTTATCTTTCTGGAAGGCACCTAAGACCATAGCTAAAGATGACGGCGCGTAAATTGCTGCGCCGACACCTTGCGCAGTCCGACCAGCTATCAGGATGCCTACATTGGATGCAAAGGTGCAAGCAATAGATCCAAGAAAAAAAAGAATGATGCCGCGCACAAACATTGGCGTAGCTCCAAGACGATCAGACAATTGCCCACCCAGTAACGTAAATGCGGCTGTAGTAATTGAATATCCAGAAAGAATCCAAGATAAGGTGGCTCTGTTTGAACCGAAATAATCCTCGATCTCAGGAAATGCTATTGTGGTTCCGGTTAATGCTGCTGGCAGTAGAATCATCGCAAGAACTGAAATCGCCAATACGAACCAGGCTGAACGATCATTAATAGATATCATCAAAGCGACTATTAAGAATGTTTTGAGAGGAAAGACAAAATAGTTTCGTTGGTATTATTTAGGGACTCCGGATTTTTCCATTCTTCTACGAACGTTACATCTAGTCCTATATTTGCGATTTCTCTTGAAATGCTCTGGGGGTGATATAAATCGTCTCCCATAAAAAGCAGTAATGGTGTGTCAAACTTTCTTACATTGTCTTTTGTGGCTGAGAGAAGAAAATCCCCATCCCACATATTGCTTCGGAACTGGGAAATTGCTTCAGGAGTCGAAAATTTTTCCCTTACTTCAGCATCATCCGCCCAACTATCAAACATTTCGTAGAGCGCGTTTCGATTATTATCAATGCCTACCGGTTGGAGCATAACAGCCGATAAGAATCTTTTAGGGTCCGCTTGAAGTAGCCCAGCGATGAATGGTCCCCCAATACACATACCCAGTAAGTGACACTTCTCGATCTCTAGATGGTCAAGGATAGCTAGCTGATCATTTGTGTATGTGTTCCAATCATCAGAGGGGCTAATTGGCGCTTTCGATTGGCCTGCATTGCGCTGGTCCATTCCTATAAGCTTAAAGTCCTTAACTAGACTTTCACGAGGATTCCAAGGCATGTTTTCCCAAAATGAATTAGCCGATCGCATTCCGCCGGGAGCGAGAAGAAAAACAGGAGTTCCTTCGCCTTCACATTCATAGAATATTTCGCTATTACCGGTTTTTAGAAAAGCCACATGAACCTCATTTGTAAAGCTACGTTGTGCTTTGGCAGTAGGTCAATTTTTTGACAATAAATAGACAGTTACTAAACCTAGAGCTGAAGCTCCTAATATGGCCCCTTTAAAGGATTGTTCAATCACCGGTATCCAGATAATCGGACCAAGACCAACACCTAGGAATCGAAAGGAAAGGATAAATGACAGAGTCCCTCCTCTATTATCAGGGATTTGAGTTGCTCCTAGTGCTTGTAAAACTACGGACATGAAGCCAACCATCCCTCCTGCTAAGAACCAGAGTATTCCTAAGGTTAGGGCATTATTTGCTGTACTTATAAGTGAAACGAATCCGGTTAGGAAAATAGCAGCAGCTATTGACGATTGCCGATAACCAAATCTATCTAGCACTCTTCCCCAAGTAGGGCCTAAGAGAAAGCTTGATACTGCGCCTGCTAGAAGGATTAACCCTGCTTTAGATCCTGAAACATTGAAGTTATCTCTTGCTGCGACGGCGACAAGAACGCTCACTCCCATTGGTCCTGCAGCTGCGGCCAAAGTCGCACATCCAATTCTTAGAATGCGCCCTTGAAACAATGGTCTTATCGGAGGTAGGTCGGTATTCTCTCTTGGTTCTCCGCTTGGTGGGAAAAGCGACAATAGAAAAGACACAGCTACGGTCCCCCAGAAGGCGGCTCTCCATGTAGTGTCAGCAGCTATTCCGCCGACAATTGGGGCCATACCCATTCCTAGTGCTTGAAAGCTTGAATAAATCCCTACTTTTCTTCCGAACTTTTCCGGTGGGACAATTTCGGCAAGCCCTGCAAGTAAAAGTGGTGTTATAAATGCGTTTGCTATACCTTGAAAGCTTCTTGCAATTAAAAAAACAGTAAGATTTGGGGCAATTGCGCAAATAATTGAAGCAACCGTATACAAAAGATACGTTCCTCTAACAGTTTTTTTTCTTCCCCATCGTTCCCCAAGTGTCCCCGACACGAGCAAAAGGAGCGCAAATGGAAGAAGGTAGGCAGTGAAACCCCAACTCACAGCTTGTGAAGAAGCGTTGAAAGTTTCACGCAACTCTGGAAACATCGGAAGGATTATGGATGCTCCGAACGGACCCATAAACCCACCCACGTATAACGGAAATTGTAAATCGTTATTTTTCACAGAACGAACTTAGTCGTTATTTGTGTTAGCTGTTAGTTGATGTGCAGATATCCACAACTAGGCGAGGTGGATTTGGTATTGATAAGACTCTAAAGCCAGATTTCTGATTAGCCCCGATGACCCAGTGAAGAACTCCTTCTAGCTCTCCGTCCGATACTGCTTCGCGAATGTTTTTATTTCTCGCTGACGAAACAGTACGAGGTGCTGGCGATAATATTTCAGGGTTGTCTCGGTCCCAGGCATAACCCAGAGCATAAATCTCTAAGGAATTAGCTCCAACAAAATTGATATTCTCGCCGCTAGCCATACCTTTGGGTGGGTCTGTTGACCAGAACACCCTATAGCTGTCAGGTATGCCGTTTTGATTGTTTTGATCTTCGGCGAACTCCAATACAAAACGGTCATATTCTGGATGTGTTCCGACTCGGGCATCTTGCATTAGATAAGGGCCAAAAAGTGAATCTTCAAACCCATCACCTGAATCTGTGCCCCAATGAACCCGAACTTCTTCGCCGACACTTGAGCAATCTAGCTCTTGGTCAGCGCCAGTTTGACTTTGGGGACTCTCACTTTGATCAGGTGTATCCTCAACATACGTGGGCGGGGTGGATTCTTCTTGAGAAGCAGGTGGAGGAACTTCTTTCTCTTCCTCAGTCACCTCTTCGCTAACTGATTGCTCGCTAGCTTCAAATTCCATATCGTTGGTACTACAAGCTGTGAATAGTGCAAGCAGAGGACTTAGAATAAAAACCGGTCTTAAAATAAGATTTTTTAGGCTCATAGTTTTTGCTCCTGTGGGCGGGGGCCGGAACAGTATGTCCTTAGATTAGACCATCATTTACGAATCATTGCGTCATGCTTTCTAGTTCTGCCTAACCAGTAGTTAAGTTTCGTGAGTAATGTTAAATTTCGTGAGTGTTGGCAATCCTTTATCCATGCGTATTTGACTGTATGAAGCAGTATCTAAACGTGTTCTCCATCCGATTTCATCACCTACCCCTAGAGCCCATGCGATAGCTGCTTTGATAGGAGAAACGTGTGCAACAATTAAAACGTGTTCTGTACTAAT
>JACERY010000052.1 GCA_013912105.1 Acidimicrobiales bacterium
TTAAAAGAATGGAAATCAGCTCTGGAGGAACACACTGGGCAAATTCCCAGACTTGCGGGAAGCGGGTCAACGTGGTTCGTTGAAGGAAGCTATCCAGGGAAAGGCTTTATAGTGGCCAGAACTACGCAAGAAAACGAAATCCTTAACCAAAGAAATTAACTTACTGAAGTTATTTCCCGCGCTGTCGTTGCGCTCTTGTACGCTTCAACATTTTTCGATGTTTTTTCTTCCGCATTCTTTTGCGGCGTTTCTTAATTAATGAACCCATAGCGCTTGAACACTACCTGAAGAATTCTAGAAAGCGGTGTTTCTATGTACTTTAAATTAATTTTCCCCAAAGTATTCATAAAGGTATTCTGTCAATATAGGGAAAGAGGAGTAAGAAACAATAATAAATCAATTTTTGAATGCATGGATCTCTATGAGATGCGATAGGTTCAGGAATAACAGCAATGGCCCGTAGTTCAATTGGCGGAACGCCTGGTTTTGATCCAGGAGGTTGCAGGTTCAAGTCCTGCCGGGCCAGCAATTACAAAATAGGAAACCATTTATGGAACTAATAACTAAAAAGCGCCTTCACCTTATTTCGGGAAGATCCAATCTCCCACTCGCGCAAGAGATAGCTGACCATCTAGGAGTTTCCCTAGATGAACCAAACTTGGCCGAGTTTGCGAACGGAGAAATCCATTGCAGGTTTGCTGAATCAGTTCGTGGAGGAGACGTTTTCATAATCCAGAGTCACTCTGCTTCAGAAGGATCAACAGTTAATGATTCCATTATGGAACAACTAATAATGGTAGATGCGGCTCGGAGAGCTTCCGCTAAAAGAATCACTGTGGTCTGTCCATTCTATGGCTACGCCCGACAAGACAGAAAATCCGAAGGTAGGGAACCAATAACTGCACGCCTGCTAGCAACGCTTTTCCTTGCAGCTGGAGTAAGTAGAATGATTTCAGTAGACCTCCATTCAGGTCAGATCCAAGGTTTCTTTGAGAAACCAGTTGATCATTTAACAGCTATGCCTGTTCTCGTTGAATACATGCGAAGTCTAGGCGATGACCTTGTTGTCGTATCTCCGGATACCGGAAGGGTCAAAGTCGCAGAAAGGTATGCAAGCGAGCTTGCAGCTGATTTAGCTATTGTTCACAAACGCCGAGTTAAGCAAAAAAAGAATGTAGTCGAATCAAAAGATGTTATGGGTGATGTAGATGGTCGCGTCTGCGTCCTTATCGATGACATGATTGACACAGGCGGAACTATAGTCGGGGCAGCCCAGCTACTTCATGAACAAGGTGCAAAAGAAGTCTTTGCATGTACTACTCATGGAGTGTTCTCGGACCCTGCTATTGAGCGAATCGAAGAATCTGTAATCAAGGAAATAGCAATGACTAATACTTTGCCTCTTCCAGAGAGTAAACAAATAGAAAAAATTAAAGTACTTTCGGTTGCTGGCATTATCGCGTCAGCTCTAGATGCAGTGTTCGAAGATACTAGCGTCAGTGAAATTTTTGGCGGTAAGCATCTAAGCTAGGGTTAAACGGGTGGTTCAGTAGAATCACGCCTGTACACTTTGGATCTGGTGAAACATCATTCAAACTACTATTTGGTTTAGTTGCAGGAAGATCAAAAAATGGCAGATTTAGTATTAAAAACTGAAGAGAAAAAAGAACTAGGAAGTCGTTCGTCACGCAGACTACGACGAAGTGGAAGAGTTCCAGGAGTCCTCTACGGTTTGGGTGAAGATCCTCAAATTTTCACAGTTGACTACGGTGAACTCCGAGGTGCTTTGACCACTGATGCTGGTCTCAATGCTCTGGTACAGCTAGATGTAGGTGGCGAAACACAACTTACAATTTTAAAAACTCTTCAACGACACCCTGTTAAAGACGAAGTAATTCATGTTGATTTCGTTAGGGTAGACCCGAATTCTGAACTTGTCGTTGAAGTTCGGCTCGTACTTGAAGGTGAAGCGAAAAAAGTTACAGATGCAGACGGGATGGTAGATCAAACCATGTTCTCGCTTTCTGTTCTATCACGACCAGAAGTTATCCCTAATGAGTTGATTGTAGACATATCTGATTTAGAAATAAACGACTCAGTTAGAGTAGGTGACATCTTGCTACCTGAAGGCGTTAGAACAGAAGTCGACCTTGAAGAAACAGTTGCAGTAGGAACTGTTACTAGATCAACTATGGAATCTATGGCAGCTGACGAAGCAGCTGAGTCTGAATTAGAAGAGGGTGAAGGTTCTGAAGGTGAAAGTGATAGTTCGGAAGAAGGCGGAGAGTCGTCAGCCGAAGATAGCGAGTAAATTTCGTGCTGCGTAGACAACGCAAGCAGAAATCAACTTCTCAGCTAGATCTCGTTATTGTTGGTTTGGGAAACCCTGGCGAAAAATACGCTGAAACGCGCCATAACGTAGGTCAAGAAGTCCTCAAGGCCTTGTCTTTGCATTTTGGAGGCTCTTTTAAAAAAAGCAAGACTCTTTCGCTATGCAGCGAAATACAAATTCAGCAAAAAAAAGTCGTTCTGGCTATTCCACAAACCTTTATGAACGAATCTGGTATGTCTCTACAAAAACTAGTTCATCGATATAACGTAACCAATCCCGAAAATATATTAATTGTTCATGATGAACTTGATCTAGAACCTGGGACTATGAAAATAAAACTTGGGGGAGGACTAGCAGGCCACAATGGACTCAAATCAATTGAACAACATTTAAAAACAAAGGGATTCGGCCGATTAAGAATTGGAATTGGGAAACCAGGCTCTTCCGAATTAGGTAAAAACTATGTTCTGAAACGACCATCTAAAAACGAACAAGAAGAAATCGAAACTTGTATAGGAAGATCAATTGAGGTTATCCAAAGTCTTCTTTCTTCTGGATATGAACAAACTATGAATAAGTTCAATGGCAGTATTTGATAGCTGTCTACTTGAACTGAATGATCAAGCAGTTCTTACTCAAATGCTTTCTGGAAAGCAAAAGAATTTCCTAATTCCAGATAATGCAAGAACCCTAGTAGTTAGTTCCTACATAACTTTGGTGGGAAGAACACCTACGCTGATAGTGACGAGAACAGAAGAGGAAGCAAGGCAATTTGCTGATGATTTATCAAAAATCCTTCATGGTTTTGACATTATGCTTTTCCCTTCTTGGGAAACGCTTCCTTTTGAAAGGATTAGCCCATCAATTGAAACAATGGGTAAAAGAAATTCCGTATTATCAACGCTTAGGAACGAACCGATTTCCTCAATAATAGTCGGAACAGCTAGAGCTGTTTCGCAAATCCTAACTCCAAGTTCCTCCATAGGATCTATGGAACTAACTCAAGGCCAAGAAATCAATTACGAAAACCTTCTACAGTCTCTTATTGATTATGGGTATCAGCGAACATCACAAGTTGAACGACGAGGCGAATTCGCAGTTCGAGGCTCAATCATTGATATCTTTCCTTCAACTTCAAACACTCCTATCCGAATTGATACATGGGGTGATGAAATTGAACGCTTAACAGAATTTTCTATAGCTGACCAAAGATCAAAAGAAGCTAAAGAGAGAGTACAAATTTTTCCAGCCCGTGAACTGTTCCCATCCGCTGAAATACAAAATAAAGCAAACAAGCTTTTAAAGACTCAATCCTGGGGAAAAGAGCATTGGCAGCGTTTTGCAAATCAAGAATTTTTTGAGGGCATGGAGTCATGGCTTCCATGGGTAACTGAAACAGAAGAAACGTTCATAGATCTTTTCCCAACCGAAGGCACTATTTTTTTATTCGATCCGCAAAAGATTTTTCAAAGATCTCAAGACCTAATGACTGAAGAAGAAAATCTAGCCGTAACGTTAGCGGAAACGTGGGGAATAGAAGCAGATCAGGATTTTCCTAAACTTCACATTGATCTTGAAAAGGCATTATCGCAAAAGAACAAGAAAATATTAAACTTCATAACCTCAACCCCAGATCCGACCATTCCGACTCTAGCGACAAGAAGATTTCAAGATTCGGTTAAAACACTGCATGAGCAAATAACTGATTTTTTAGACGACGGGTACTGCGTAATCCTTACTGTAGAAGGAGAAACCGCAGCGTCTTTAATGAAGTCAAAATTAGATTTAATAGATGTTACAGCAGAAAAAATGCCCGAAAAGGAGAATATCGAAGTTAAGAAAGGCGTTTTTATTACCTCGACTCCAAGCCAAATAAACGTTATTTTGCCAGATATCAAAACCGCTATAATCTCAGAATCGGAGCTCTATGGTAAACGACGTTCACATAGAGTTCCTAGAAAAAAAATTTCTCCACCCACGTCGCAAGTAGAAGACCTTCGAAAGGGTTCTTTCGTGGTCCACGAGCACCACGGAATTGCCCTGTACCAAGGAATTGTGAAAAGAACTTTAGTCGGGAACGAAAGAGACTATTTGCTACTTGAATACCGACGTGGAGACAAACTTTACGTGCCGACCGACCAAATATACCAAGTTAGCCAATACACAGGCGGCAGTATTCCGTCATTGAGCCGAATGGGTGGTGCTGACTGGACTAGGACAAAAACCGGCGTCCGTAAAGAGATACAGAAGATAGCGCAGGAACTAGTGGTCCTCTATCAGAAAAGAGAAGCATCTCAAGGATTCAAATTTTCACCTGATTCCCATTGGCAGAATGAACTCGAAGATTCTTTCCAATATCAAGAAACACCAGATCAATTATCAGCTGTGAAAGATGTCAAGCTAGACATGGAAGAAGTTAAGCCAATGGACCGACTTGTTTGTGGCGACGTGGGGTTTGGGAAAACAGAGATCGCTCTTCGGGCAGCATTTAAAGCTGTTCTTGACAGTAAACAAGTCGCCATTTTGGTGCCAACAACACTATTGGCGCAACAGCATTTCCAAACTTTCACAGAAAGATTAAATCCGTTTCCAGTTCGTATAGCGGTATTAAGTCGATTCCTCTCCCAACAACAATCCAAAGAAGTTGTCAAGAAGGTCGCCACGGGAGAAATTGATTTAGTGATCGGAACTCACCGGCTACTCTCAGAAGATGTTCATTTTAAAGATCTGGGTCTTTTGATAATTGATGAGGAACAAAGATTTGGCGTTTCTCATAAAGAACGAATCAAATCAATGAAGTCAAACGTAGACGTTTTGACTCTTACTGCTACACCTATCCCTAGAACTTTAGAAATGAGTTTGACTGGCATTCGAGACCTAACGTTACTTCACACGCCACCAACTGACCGGCAACCCATATTGACCTATGTTGGGGATTACGACGATTCAATTGTTGTCGCAGCGATACGCCGAGAGCAATTACGTGACGGGCAAGTTTTTTTCGTACACAATCGAGTCTCAGATATAGATATTATTGCTGAGAAATTAAAAGAAAAAGTGCCACAAGCAAGAATTGCTGTTGCACATGGCCAAATGGATGAAGGGTCTTTAGAACAAGTAGTTATTGACTTTTGGGAAAAAAAATACGACGTTCTCGTATGCACAACTATTATTGAATCAGGCATAGATATGCCATCTGTGAATACTTTGATCGTTGATAGGGCCGACCGTTTAGGGCTTGGGCAATTGCACCAGTTACGAGGACGCGTCGGTCGATCAGGAACAAAAGCCTATGCTTATCTCCTTACTCCTAAAGGGCAGAATTTAGCTGAAGACGCATACGAAAGACTCCGAACAATTGGAGAAACAACCGAATTAGGATCTGGCTTCAAAATAGCTATGCGAGACTTAGAAATACGAGGAGCAGGAAACCTTCTTGGAACCGGGCAATCAGGGCATATCGCGGCAGTTGGCTATGACCTCTATTGTAAATTAGTAACCGAAGCCGTTGACGAATTACGAGGTGTTCCTAAAGAATCTCACTCCGAGATTCTCGTTGAACTACCTGAAACTGCCTATATTCCAAGCGACTACATCCCAAGAGAGCAATCAAGATTAGAAGCATACAGGGCTCTTTCCTCGGTGCAGAATGAAAACGATGTTAAAGAAATCCAATCGGCATGGCTAGATCGTTATGGCGAGCCTCCAGAAGTAGCAACGAATCTTCTGCAGTTTGCATATTTACGAACTCGAGCCCAAGAACAGGGGATAACAGAAATACAAGCACTAAAAGTACATGGTTTTGGAAAACCCAAATGGAATATTCGAATTTCACCAAT
>JACERY010000053.1 GCA_013912105.1 Acidimicrobiales bacterium
ACCATCATATTTGCTGTAGAGAAATCATGATGGACAAGCGATACGGGTACTGGTGGAGGCCTATTTGCATCTAACCACGCTGCCACGTATCGAAAGATAGGCAAATGTTCAGCATGGTTAGTTGCAGTTTCTTTCCACATCATGATTTGATCTGTTAAAGGGTCACCTGATGTTGGCTTGGGGAGGCTCTGCGGTAATTTATTAATAGGAATGGTATGCATGGACCCAGCTAGGTGAGCGAGTTTCGGTGTCAGTATTGACGCTTCATTTTTTTCAATCCAGGGCAAGGTCGACTCAGCTTCAACGAAATCAATAATTAACGCCGGAGTACCTATAATTTCACCTTCAGCATCAAGGAATCGGGCCGCTGGGGTATTGAGGTATGGCTTAACAGCCTTGAGAACATCAAATTCCTGACGGCGATCAGTTTCAATAATTGCTTGCCCTTCAGGAGGGTCGCCTCGAAGAACATATGACCCACTTTCATGGTTTCCTTGAATAGTAAAAGAAGCCTCAAACCTTGCCATGATTCTTGAATACCCGCCAGTCATATTTTCATATTCGGTAACTGAAATATCGGAAGCACCATTTGCCTCCAGCAAGGCAGTTATCTTCTCTGGCATAATTTTAGGATCCTGCATGTAACAGACGCTAGTTGAATCTTTTGGATCTCGCCTCATTATGTTAGGTTTGGACATGACAAAAATTCTTTTGGTAACGAAAGGCCATCCATTCTCTAAAGATAAGTTCTTTCAAATTTTTGACAGCCTTATCTCAGACGACGGCAGCTGCGTTAGTGAATACACTCATGTTGAGCAACCTGCTGCCCAATACTTTTTTGATCCGGAACTAGCCAAGAACTGGGATGTTTTCGTTATGTATGACATGCCTGGCATTGAATTCGCTGATTCTTCATCGCGCAAGCACGGGGGTCATCCTGTTAATTTCTCAAACCCATCAGAGGAATTCATTCATGGAAGCCGATCGCTACTTGAACAAGGTAAGGGAATGATTTTCTTGCATCACGCTATTGCGGGTTGGCCAAATTGGGAGGAATGGGCTGAAATCATTGGTGGCAGATTCCATTATCAGCCTGGAGTGCTACGTGGCGTTGAGTACCCTGATTCGGGTTACCGACATGATGTCGAACAGTCCATTAAAGTTGTCGACCCTACGCATCCCATAGTTCAGGGAATACCTGAAACCTTCCAGTTAACTGACGAAGCGTATCTAGCTCCAATATTTGAAGATTCAGTTGAGCCAATACTCCGCTCAGATTTTTCCTTTTCGACTGAGAGTTTCTATTCCACCGATTCAGCGATTCGCGGCAAAGGTTATACGAACGAAGGGTGGGACCACCCCGACGGAAGTGATCTAGTTGGATGGGTGAAACATGCAGGTAATTCACCTGTCGCGTATCTCCAATTCGGAGATGGGCCTGCACAATATGCAGATCCCACATATAGGTCACTGATTAATAACGCTATTTCATGGGCACATGATGAACAATCCCATGAATGGGCCCGTGCTAGAAGGGTTGCAACTGGTAAGTTCGCTTAAGTTTTTCCTTTACCAGTTGTCCCAATGGCTAACAGACGACCCTGGTAATCTTTTCGCTAGTTTAAAGTCTGTTCCTTTAGTGTAAGCAATTGGGAATAATCCTCCTTGAGTTACCGTATCAAATGGGATGTTAAGTAGTTCAGCGACTTCTTTTTCGTTTGGTAAATGAAGGGTTGTCCAAGCTGAGCCGAGCCCTCGTTCACGCAGAGCTAACATAAAACTCCAGACAGCGGGTAACAGAGATCCCCAAGCACTTGCCTGCCCAAATGTTGGGGTTCCAGTGTCAAGTCGCCCTTCTCCTTGTATGCAAGGGATCATTAATACAGGAACATGATGGAAAATTTCGCGAAGATAACGCGACGAATCCATGATTTTTGGTCGCTGGGTTGTCCGAGGGTCGTCCTCACCGTAGTCCGGTTGGCCCGGTCGGTTCGTGTACGCATCATAATTTTTGCCATAGAAATCAGCTATCGCTTTCTTCTTGTCAGGGTCAGTAACGAAGACCCACTGCCAGCCTTGAGTATTAGAACCTGTCGGCGCCTGTAGAGCGATATCTAAACATTCCTCAATCACTTCTCTTTCAACCGGACGGTCAAGGTCTAACCGTTTCCGAACTGATCTTGTTGTTGTCAACACTCCATCTGCGTCAAGGCCCAGCTTCATACATCTCCTAATAGTTTAAATTTTTTTTAATTCATCTACTAAGGAAAACATAGCTTCCGAGAGTCTTTCACTGGCGTATTCAAGATTAGCTTTAAATTCTGAAGCAGTTGGTTCTTCACCATCAACGAGATCGGTAACAACTTTCAGCGCTGTAAAAGGAACTTCTAGCTCTTCGCAAACCCAAGCTACCGCAGCTGCTTCCATATCTTTCGCTACTGCTTGGACTTCATCCATGCGTTCTAAGTCAGATAATTGAGCATCTAACGCATCGCCGGTGCTAACACTCCCAGTCCGGAACCCCAATCTTTTAGCTACTGCTCCCAGATCGAAAACAGGGAAATTCCCAACACCATATTCTTCAAATCCACCTAATGAAATTCGATGATCATGAAAGAAGCACCTCTCAGCAATGACAATTTCTCCAATTGAACCATCTCTTTTCTTAAAACCGCCGCACGTCCCAGCCGAAATTACAATTTGAGGTTCAACGGCTTTGATTGCTGAAAATGTCGTTAGAGCAGCAGGTATTGTCCCTATTGAGTCAACTCCAAAACGGGGGTTAATTCCATTTGTAACCAAGCAAATACTGTCGTTTCTCCAAATACGGGCTGACGAATGATCTGAAAGTTGGAGACCATGGCCATCAAGTCCAAGTTTTCTCCTGATAGGCAAAGCTTCAGCTTCCATAGCTACCACGATCAGTATCTGATCAGTAGGTTCCATCTATTGATTACCGTGATCTGCTACCCACTTCGAAGTTGCTTCGCCCATTTTCCGCCCATCATAACCAATACGTTGGGTTGGCGTTATTTTGAAAATGACACGTCGTGGGGAGTCTAAGAAACCAGCAAAATTTTTCTGCCATTGCTCATCTGCTGGATTCAGGGCTTTTGCTAAAGCAGGATAGAACCACGCTTTAGTCTCGTCATCATCAAGGATGTCGCATGTTCCTTTATACGTCACAGTCTGATTTGCCCCAGCTTTAGTTCCTTTGCTTGTAATGCAAATAGCGCAACGATTGTCTCTGCGCATTGCGGGAACTCGAGCTCTTTGACTCGACAAAGTAACCCAAAAACACCCTCTCGCCCAAACATAAGACATGATTACACCGACAGGCCATCCCTCCTTATTAGCCCAGATAAATGTGCATTCATTCTGCAGTTGGAGCATGTTCTCCTCCGCATCGTCTCCCAATGTGTAAACAGTTACATCTTCGTAATCAAATGCTTCATTTTCCATGACAATCTCTCTTTCTCGTTAGCACAAACACTATCTTTCCATTACTTTAAAAAAACTACCAATAACGAAAAGGTTGATATGGATTTATATGAAGCAATGTACACGACGCGCTCAATGAGACGCGTGAAACCGGAACCGATTCCCGAGGACGTCATCGCACGCTTATTTGATGCTGCAGTTAGAGGCCCTTCCGGTGGTAATCGGCACACATTCCGGTTCCTTACAGTCACAGATAAAGAAACTATGGCAAAGCTAAAAGAAATTTATCACGATGCTTATTGGGAGTTGCAAGAAACAAGTTACGCGGGAGTTCAAGAAACACTGAAGGAGGGTGACCCTAACGACCCAAGCGTAAAGCAGACTCGAAGAATTTCGAATAGTGCAGAGCATTTTGTTGAATACTTAGATCAACACCCGATGCTCATTTTTGTTTTCGGAAAGCAGGGAGGAGAGTCAACAACTTTTCCTGTTCTTTGGAATCTTTGCCTAGCTGCTAGGGCTGAAGGTTTAGGTACGTTTATCACGACATTACTTAAGTTACGTAAACAAGAAGTAGAGCAGTTACTCGGAATGCCAGAAGGCTTTTGGCATATGCACGCCATGATCCCAATTGGTTACCCGACAGGACGTTGGGGAATGGCAAACCGCCACCCGGCAAACGAGTTTGTATATTCTGAACACTGGGACCAGCCTGTCACGTGGGCAGGAGAACCCAACTGGGAAGAACCCGAAGGATATGGAAGAGACCACCAATAGGACCAAACATGGATTTCAGAATTCCAAAAAAAACGCAAACACTGCTCGCTGATCTGGATACGTTTATTGAGGACGTTATTAAACCGATCGAAAATGAAGATGACAATATTCGATTCTTTGATTATCGCCGAGAAGATAGCCGAACCGATTGGGAACGACAAGGCTTACCGAACGCAGAGTGGGAAAACTTATTGAAACGAATGCGGATTGAGGCTGACAAAGCGGGTTTCTGGCGCTATCAACTTCCGACCAGATTCGGGGGACAAAATGGTAATAATCTTGATATGGCTATAGTCCGTGAACACTTAGCGAGAAAAGGGTTGGGATTACATAATGACCTTCAAAATGAAAGCTCAATTGTCGGAAACCTAGTAACGGTCCTCATGATGGAACGATTCGGAAGCGAAGCGCAACAAAAGTACTGGATACCTAAGATGCTTAACGGTGAAGCCCGAATCGGATTTGGCTTAACTGAGCCGCTTCATGGTTCTGACGCTACATGGATGGAAACTACTGCGACACGCGACGGAGACGAATGGGTAATAACTGGTGAGAAATATTGGAATACAGGGCTTCATCATGCAACCCACGACTATATTTTCGCAAGAACATCGGGTGAACCAGGAGAAGGAAATGGCATTACTTGTTTCATTGTCCCAACAGACTCTGAAGGATTCAGAGTTGAAGAATTCATGTGGACATTTAATATGCCCACTGACCACGCGCACGTTACGCTCAACCAAGTCCGGGTTAAAGACACCGATATTCTTGGAGAAGAAGGAAAAGGCTTACAAACAGCTCAACTTTTCGTTCATGAAAATCGAATCAGACAAGCAGCTTCCTCGTTAGGTGCTGGACTGCACTGTATAGATACCGCTGTTCAATGGGCGTCTAATCGGGTTGTTTTCGGGAAGCCATTAGCGCAGAATCAAGCTATCCAGTTTCCACTAGCTGAGCTATACACAGAAGCAGAAATGCTACGAGCGTTGATCTGGAAAACAGCATGGCAGTTAGATGAAGGGATCGATCACATGGAAATCACTGACAAGGTCGCAATGTGCAACTATCGAGGTAATCGATTTTGCTGTGATGCCGCGGACCGCGCCATGCAAACCTGTGGCGGACAAGGATATGGAAGAAATTTGCCCTTTGAACATATCTATCGCCATCACCGTAGATACCGAATTACTGAAGGGTCTGAAGAAATACAAATAAGGAAAGTGGCAGGCAAACTATTCGGTTTTGCGTCACGAGCTAAAGGGTAAAACCAAGATTAGACTGACCATGCCGTTTTATTACTCCCGATAAGGAATCAAATACCCATGCACAGAATCTTTAAATTACTTGCTGTCCTATCACTTTTTTTAGCAGTTACCCCTAGTTGTGGAAATTCAGATGATTCAAATGAAATCCCAGTTTCGCAAGAAGGACAATCTTCGGAATCAGAAAAAATGGAAACTGCTGATGAATCAGAAACGAAGATAGAAAAAGCAGAAGAGGAAGAGGCGGAAATAGAAACTGCTGAAATAGAAACTGCTGAAACAGAAACTATTGACCCTGAACCTGAGACGCTTGCTTCAGAAGAATTGTCTCAAAGAATTCAAGAAGCTCTTCAAAACTGGTTACTTGCGAATGGCTCGTATGGGTCGTCCGCTTCAGTACTTCTTCCTGATGGATCCCAAGTCACGGTCGCAACTGGAGATCGTGATAGAGATGGAACTCCTGCTTCGGTAGATGATTACTGGCGCATAGCAAGTATTTCTAAACCAATAACTTCAGCCGTAGTTTTGAAATTAGTTGAAGAAGGACAAATAGAAATAGATGAACCAGTAATGACCTATCTTGGGAAAGAATGGGCCACAGGTTATGTCCTTGATGGCGTGGATTATGCACCACTCATTACGATTCGACAGATCTTAAACCACACAGATGGTTTC
>JACERY010000054.1 GCA_013912105.1 Acidimicrobiales bacterium
CAGTTCCTCATCTAGAATTTTCGGCACTAAGAACCTTCCATCTTCTACTGCTGGTGCCGCTGAGAGGAACTCGGATGGTTCTAGGCTCGGCTGTGGTTTATCTTTGCGCATTATATTCTCAACAGGAAGTGGGTGAGACATAGGCTCAATGCCACTGAGATCTAGAGCCTCTATGTCTGATGCGTGGCTTAACACTGCTTCAAGTTGCTCAGTAAAAAGATTAAGCTCATCGTCAGTTAGGTTAAGCCTCGCGAGATAGGCAACGTGTGCTACTTCTTTGGAAGAAATTCGTTCAGACATTATGTTGAGTCTACCAACTCATGCGACTTAGTTCCTTCAAGCATTATTGTTCTAACTGACAAAACATTTAAAGTTCGTTTCGGATCCTTTATTGGGAGGTCTCAGGGCCTAGCGAAACGGTTAACTCAACGAAAGAATCCCGTAAGAGTTCTTTCCCGGAAGAGGGGTTAGTCGCAATGATAATTCCTTCAGGAACATCAGGGTCATAGATTTGTAGTGATAGAACTTTTAATCCTTCTAGAACTATTAGCGTTTCAGCCTCTTCAAATGAATTGCCTACTAAATTATCTGGGACTGTTCGAAGTTCTGGTCCCGAGCTAATAAACAAATCTACCGGAGACCCTGTTGGCATTTCAGAAACTAGGCTTGATGAACCGATGACTAGCCCAATCGCAATATCCTCGCTTGGCTGTTGCGTTAGTTTACCAAGAGTTAATTTTGCACCTAGTAGCGAAGATTCAGCATCTTGAATTGTCATCCCTGCTAGACCAAGCGGGACATCCCTTAGTTCAGCTCCTTGGGACACATAATACGTTATAGTTTCGCCTTCTTGAAGGAGATCTCCTGAGGGCGGAACTGTTTTTAAAATTACTCCTGAGTTAGATCCATCTTTTCTAGTTAACGCCTCCTCCAAATTCCAAAATTCATTTACTTCGTTTAGGAAGGTTTCAGGAGTTAGTCCAATCGCATCTGGAACCTCTCTTATATTGATAACTTCTTCATCACTCGTTGCGTAAACCACGGTAATAATCCCGGCAATTAGCGCTGCCATAGCCAACAGCCAGGACCATCTTTTTAATCGTGACCCTATGAAACGAAATGCTCCTTTAACCTTTTGTTGAAATGTAATCCGGCTACTTAGATGTTCATCTTCTTGTTGGTCAGCCACAGGGGAAACGACACTGGTATGTAAACCACTATCGACAGGTAAAGGTTGTGGCCGACTTAAGTTCTTACTGGCCTCTAGCAACATGTCGTGGAAGGATTCGGCATCTGGCCTACCACTTGGGTCACGCGACAGGGCCAGAGTAATTGGATTTGCAAGAGATCCGAACATAGCTTCAGAGACGGTAATCTCTTTATTCCTGTCGTTTTGTGTGACTAGCTCAAATTTCTCTAGGCCCACAACTGCTTCATAAAGAATCAGAGCCAGCGAGTATATATCACTTGCTGTACTGGGGGTCTCCTTATCAGTTTGTTCGGGCGAGGCGTATCTATTCACCCCTGTTTCAATATGCTCTGGTGTAGCGCCTAGAAGCCCAGAATCTGAAAGCTTTATATCTCCTTCAATGTCAAAAAAGATTTTCTCCGGCCTAAGGTCATACCGAATTATTCCCCGCTTATGACCGTAATCAAGGACCTTAGAAATTTCGATGCCTACTACAACAGCTTGTGAAGGAGTTAATGAAGAATTCTTTTCTAGCATGCTGCGTAAAGTTCCGCCACCTAAATACTCGGTAACGATAAAAGGGATTTCACCATCTCCTGAGTCAATGATAGAAATTAGATTCGGGTGTTTAAGAGAAGCAACGATCTGTGCTCTCTCTCGGAACTGTGATTTAAATTCTTCTTGACCAATCTGTATATCGTCAAAGACTTTAATAGCGACCTGACGGCGCTGTCGAATATCATCTGCTAGATAAACCTCTCCTAGGGAACCTCTACCGAGGGAACTTATGAGTCGGTATCGGCCGTTAATGACCTTTCCAACGTGAGGTGATGAAGATGGATCCACATAAAGAGCGTATTCCCGCTTAAGCAAATTTGCATATGCTCTACGATTGTAACGAATTTCTTAGATCTGGCAGAATAGGAATATGGACAATACTCAATCAGATAATGATAAAACTCGTAGCTTATTTTCTAGACTCATCGGCCCCCTGCTATTGACAATGGGAATCTGCGGTGTGATCTTAGGATTCGCACTCTCAAGCCAAGGCAGCAGCGATATTAGAGTCGAAGGTAATCCGATTATCGAGTCTCTTCTCCCAGAGCCCGATTCTGAAGTCTTGAGACAAAGTTTTGTTGGTATCGACCTAATCTCTGGCTATGAAGCAGAGCTCACTATCAATGGAGTACCTATTCCGCCAGACGAAATTAATGTTCTGAGAGATTTAGAAAACCCAAGAGAAAGCGCTGAGACTAGCGGAAGTTTCGGATCTACTTTGAATAGGTTTTTATACCAGCCTCTAGAAGGAAGAGCTGTCCCGGAGCTTCTCGGAGACCGTAATTGTGTCTCCGCAGTATATTGGCCTTTATCAGATCCAGAAAAGCGCCAAAGAATTGATTGGTGTTTTACAGCTCTGTAAATTTAGAAGACCTTTAAAATCTCATCCAGCTCTGTCAGTGCATTTAGAGGATTCGCTCCAACATTAATTCCTCTGATGCCCATGGACCGAGCTACGTTAACATGTTCAGGGTAGTCATCTAGAAAAATTGCCTGAGCTGGCTTTATTTCAGCTTTCAAAAGAGCAATCCTGAATATCTCGGGATCGGGTTTTCTAACGCCAACCTCACTGCTATCAACAATTCCATTGAATAATCCTTTGGGGAGCATGGGTTTCCATGATTTAGCAAATTCTTGAATATTGTTTGACAGAATAATTTGCTTAATACCTAATTTTTTATATTTACGTACACCTTCAAACATTCTGTCTGCGTTTTCACTTTTACCGCCCATAGAGGAAAAGAAATCTTTTAAATTAAAATTATGAATTCCAGCTTGCGTAACAGCTTTTACAGACTCTTGTGCGGCTTCAACCATAGAGATCTCACCTCGCTCAAGCCTGTGCCAGTGATGGTCGCCATCGGGGATTCCATACCCAAGAACTAATCGGATAAGTAATTCTCTTTCAGTTCCTAAAGTCTCTGCATAGTTATTAACTGAGAAAAATGGTGATCCAGTGAATACACCCCCGAAGTCCCAAAAGATAGCTTTTACGTCATTTTCCGCTCCGATTTGAGATTTCATGAAGAGACTATTTCCCCGGTTTGAAGTAAATTTTTGAACTGTGTCTCATTCAGAATCGGAATCCCTAACTGTTCTGCTTTAGCAACTTTAGATCCTCCTGGATTATCTCCCAACACTAATACATTCGTTTTGCTAGAAACACTACCGGGGGATTTGCCACCGCGTTTTTTGATAGTCTCCGCTGCTTCATCTCTAGTGAAACTCTCTAGAGTTCCTGTGACTACTATTGATTTACCAGCTAATACTTTTATTAATCCTTCGTCAACAGGGCCGGTAAAGTTGACAGACGCAACTCGCAATTTCTCTACGACGTTGACATTGACGGGTCTTCTGAAATACTCGTAAACACTCTCTGCAATAACAGGGCCAAGGCCATCAACTGCTTCAAAGTTAGCCAGCGTTGCTTTCATGACGTCATCCATATGGCCAAATTCTGAAGCTAGTAAATCAGCATTTGTTCTACCAACATGAGGAATAGAAAGTCCAAAGATCAGTTTACCTAGGGTTCGAGATTTGGATGATTCAATAGCTGATCTCAGGTTATTGACTGAAGTTTCCCCAAAGCCCTCAAAAGACTCAATCTTTTTGAAGTCTAAAGAATACAAGTCACCAACATCCTTAATAAGATCCTCCGATACAAGCAGGTCAATGGTTTGCTCCCCGAGATGCTCAATATCCATCGCTGTTCGCTGAGAAAAATGTTCCACTCGTCCTCGAACTTGTCTTGGACATAAAAAATTTTCACATCTGTGTCTAGCCTCACCAGATGGCCGATCAAGCTCGAAGCCACAAGATGGACAAGTTCTAGGGAATTCCCATTTAGGAAGTCCTGTAGGTCGCTCCGACAATATAGGTCTTACAACTTCAGGTATTACTTCTCCCGCTCGGCGAACTATGACTTTATCTCCCGGCCTAACATCTTTTTCTCTTATCTGATCCTCATTATGGAGAGTTGCTGTAGACACAGTTACTCCACCAACAAAGATAGGTTCTAATCTTGCAAATGGAGTTGCTGATCCTGCTGCTCCTATGGAGACTTCAATATCTATTAAAGTCGTGACCTCTTCTTCAGGCGGTAGTTTATAAGCAATCGCCCAACGCGGAGCTTTGGCTGTACTCCCTAATGTTTCTTGGAGTGCTAGTTCGTCTACCTTGATAACTATTCCATCGAATTCATAGTCAAAATTCGGTTGCCGTTTCTTAAAGTCCATTATGCAGCTTTCAAGCTCCCTTATATCGTTAGGAATCCGCTTTGCATTCTGATTTACGGGCAGGCCTAACGCACGAAGGTACTCCAAGGTTTCAAAATGTGATATTAAGATTGGCCCTTCCACCACCTCACCTAATTGGTAAGCCCAAAAGGAAAGATTTCTTTGAGCAGCAACACGCGAATCCTTTTGCCGGAGTGATCCAGCTGCAGCGTTTCTGGGGTTGACATATTTTTTTGCACCATTCTTTTCAGCTTCTTTGTTTAACTTTTCAAATTCACTTATACGTAGATAAACCTCTCCACGGACCTCAAGCACTGGTGGAGCCCCTTTAATTTCGTGCGGGATATCAGCAATTGTTAAAACATTATGAGTAACGTCTTCCCCTACAGAGCCGTCTCCACGGGTAGCTGCTTGGATAAGGTACCCATCTTCGTAGCGAATAGAAATGGCTAATCCATCGAACTTTAGTTCACAAACCAGTTCCTTAATAACTTGTTCATTCTCGAGTTTTCTTTGTGCCTTTTGCGTCCATTGCTCTAATTCTTTTATGTCAAAAGCATTATCTAAAGACATCATTGGGACGGAGTGTTTAACAGGTGCAAAAATTTTGTTTGGAGCCCCCCCTATTGTTTCTGTTGGGGAATCAGTCAATTCATTATCGGGGAACTGAGTTTCGAGATCTCTTAGTTCTCGCATCAAAGTGTCCCATTGCGCATCTGAGATCACTGGGGCATCTTTTTCGTAATAAGCAATATTATGTTCTTTGATTAAAGCCCTAAGTTCTTTTATTCTTAAGATTGCTTCGTCAGACATGATGGGAATTTTCCCCTAAGAAGTCAGGTGCAGGATTGGCATAAACACCTCTATAACTGAGAACATCCATATGTGACGAAAAATTCTTGGATCTTGGCTTTTCGCCTTTCATGGCTATGTATCCCCTTTGCTGGTTATAGCGTCTTTGATTCTGCTCTGTCTTCTCGCAGTAACCCTGTTCAGATTACTTCCTTTATAGGTTTGTGGTTACTTTGGTCAATAGTACTTGCTGTCTGTCTTGTTCCTTCTTCCAGTTTACTCACCCTATTTCGGGTCTTAGTGCCTATTTCCGTTGTTCTCGCAATCTGGGGTTCAATTGAGTCGCAATTAGGGATTTCTTCGATATTCTTGCTGGTTATTTCAAGTATCGCAGCCTCAATTTCTCTACTACCCACAGTCGGTTTCTGGTTTATTAATGGTTCGTCGTACGGTGACGAAGTTCGGGTGCCTTTACGCCCGCCTGGCCCGCTTCTTCTAGGCCCTATCCCGCTCGCATGGATTCTCGTAGCAGCAACAATTATTTTTCCACCACTTATAATCGCATCCGGAAATATTTTTCTTGGTT
>JACERY010000055.1 GCA_013912105.1 Acidimicrobiales bacterium
CTGATCCTAACGTTCGTGCCCTTGTGTTAACGCACAAAGGAAACGTCTTTTGTGCTGGAGCGAACCTAAAAGAACGATCAATACAAACAGGTCAGGTTGATCAGGAAACAATTGGGTTCGATCAAGTTCTTGAGTTAATTTTAAAGTCCCCAAAACCGGTTATAGCTAAAATTAGTGGAGCAGCTATGGGAGGTGGCATTGGATTAGCATGCGCTGCCGATATTTCCATAGCTACCAAAGACGCAAAATTTGGTTTTACTGAAGTACGTTTAGGTGTCGCTCCGGCAATCATTTCTGTTGTTTGCCTAGCCAAAATGAGACGAGGAGAGGCAATGGAAGCTTTCTTAAGAGGTAATAAGTTTTCAGGAGTGAAAGCAGCGGAACTTGGAATCATTTCACGGGCTGTGGAAGCCAAAGATTTAGACAATGAGATCCAACTAGTACTAGAGGATATTCTTCATGGAGGACCTCTGGCTCTAGCTGCAGCTAAACGTTTAATAAATGAAATTCCTGAGAAACCAACGAACGAAGCTTTTCCATGGGCAGCAGAATATTCAAATGCTTTATTTAATTCTGAAGAAGCTGCTGAAGGAATGGCGGCTTTTCTTGAAAAACGTTCCCCAAACTGGGTTACCGACAAGTAACTAGATTAACTATTTGGGTATTGGCGGTTATTTCCGCAGTGTGGGATATTGAAGATAATAGAACACGGGCCTTTAAGCTCTAAAAGTGGGGTAAATTATGGATGATCGTTGGATAACCGACTGGGAACCAAGCAAAAGGTTTCCTGTGTATACGCGAGCTAATGCTGGAGAGATACTCCCTAATCCGGTAAGTCCATTGGGGTGGGACCTCATCTGGGAAGAAGGCGTTTCAAAAGGTTGGGCTGATGGAGCACACCGTCAAGGGGTTTTTACTCCCGACGAATCAAACCCTGATCAACCTGATTACATTGCTTGTTTCGGAGGTTACTTATACCTGAACGCATCAATGATTCGTATTAATGGTGAACGAACTCCCGGATTGTCAGCTGAAGCCATGGACGCTGCCTTTCTTGGAAACCACCCTGACGTGCCCCCTTATGTGCCCCAAGATGGTGATCAGAGGCCTGATTTGGTTGAAAAGATTGAAGAAGTGCAAGCATGGGTGATGTCCCTTGAAGAACTTCCGGAGGAATTAACAGAAGATCGAAACAAAATTCTGTCTGTCCGTTCGCAACGTCCAGATTTAACCTCAGCATCAGATGCTGAATTGATTGAACGAGCGCGTTCTTTAAAACCTCTTGTCCGAGAATTCTTTGAACCATACCAAGTCTATGGAACTATGTCTGCGACTGGTCCTACGGTTCTTGGAGCTCTTTGCGGAGAAATAGATCCAGCTTTACCAGGTCGTCTTATTTCTGGTTTGGGAGGGATTGATTCTGCTCCTCCATCTGTCGATATGTGGGAACTTTCTCGCCAAGTAACCAGAAGCGAAAGTCTGACAGCAGCTTTTGATGATGGAGTGAGTGGATTGATGGATCGACTTTCAGCCTCCGATGCAAATGCTGCTTTCCTCAATGATTTTGCAGATTTTCTTGCTGAGCATGGCGCTAGGGGCCCTTACGAATGGGATGCAGCTTCAGAAACTTGGGAAATAAAACCGGAGAGCGCTTTAGCTGCTATTGATGCAATGCGTCACGCTGATGAGTCCCTTTCTCCAAAGAACCGTCATGCTGCTGCTGTCGCTGATCGTGAAGCGGCAGAACAAGAAATTCGCGAAGTTTTTGCTGGTAATGATGAAGCGTTAGCAACACTTGATTTAGGAATGCGGACGGCCAGAGTATTTATTGCTGGAAGAGAGCGAACCAAGCTCACGTCGATGCTTACGAACCATGAAATTCGACTTCCCATGTACGAGTTAGGTAGGCGAATGACCGATCGTGGAGTTCTGCGTACGCCGCGAGAAATATTTTTGCTACGCGACGCTGAGCTTGATTCCTTTGTTGATGCTCCAGAGGAAATGATTGACCTTATCAGACAACGTGCAAATGATTTTGAGTCACTAGGCTCATTACAAGACCCTTTCATCGTCAATGGCGTGGTCCCACTATTAAGCGAATGGGGGGAACGTGGAGTTTCTGGCCAACCAGCAGATGCAGGGGATGAACTCGCAGGGGTGCCTGGAAGCCCTGGAATAGTAACAGGTAAAGCACGAGTAATTACAGACCCAAGTGACCCGCAAGGTCTTGAACCGGGAGAAATCCTTGTAGCTCCTATAACTGATCCTTCATGGACGCCTTTGTTTATTCCAGCGGCTGGTGTTGTCGTAGAAGTAGGAGCTCCTTTAAGCCATTCGGTTATTGTCAGTCGAGAATTTGGTATTCCCTGCGTCACAGGCGTTTTCGAAGCTGTTTCTAAAATTCCTAATGGAGCGATTATCAGCGTCAATGGTGTCACCGGATCGGTGACGATTGCTGAACTTCCAGAGTAGGTTTTGTTAAAGCTGAAGTCCTTTTGCTGCAACTGGTGAAGCAATGTTGATAGTTGGTGGTGCTGTAAGTAGAGAACCTAGAGCTGACATAGCTGCTTTCATCCCGTCGCCTTGACCGTGCACTCCCAAAGCATCACCATCTGTGTAAAGTTCAAAAAACCAGTAGATTCCTTCTTCTCCTGAATCTTTATGAGCTGAGTAGATTTCGAGGCCTTCCTCTTCTTCAGCAGCCGAGCACGTCGCTGCCAATGCCGCTTCAACTTCTTCTGACTTTTCGGGATCTGTCTGTAATTTCGCTATTAATGATACTTTTGCCATACATGCATCGTAGACACAAAAGTCAGACTTTACGAGTTGACTAAAGTGTACATATTGATATTTTCTTCTAGTATGCGACTGTGAATGCTCTGTTAGGACCTATTGGACAGCTTGGTTACGTTGTTGAAGATCTAGAAACGGCAGCTTGGGCATGGGTAGAAAAAGCGGGTGTTGGCCCGTGGACTGTCATTCCGCATGTGACTCTCGATTATTTCAACTATCAGGGCGAACCAAGTGAAGTAGAAATGGGAATAGCGATGGCTTTTACAGGCTCAATGCAAATTGAATTAATCCAGCAGCACAACAAAGCACCATCCATGTACCAAAATTTCGTGAATGACTTTGGTGAGGGTATTCAACATGTCTGCTTCTATCCAGAGGATTATGATTCAGCGTTAACATCATTGACTGAAAAGGGAATGAAAGTTGGCCAGGACGGTGCGATTCGAGGAATGAGATTCGCTTATCTTGAAGGCATGGATGGGAACATTCTTGAGATTGGTGACATTCCTAAGAGCGTGCGTTTCCGCAGACAGGAAGACATTGCGAGTGCTGCTAATTGGGATGGGTCTAACCCTGTTCGCGTTTTTAGGTGACTGTTCGCCCTAGCAACGATAGAAGTCGTGTACTCGGAGTTTGATCTGGTGGGTTTTGCGGTGGGCCGAAATGTTCAGATTGCGAAAGAAAATCATACATATTTGCCCAATAATCGAGTGCCCATTCTGCTATTTCTGGATCGATGACATGATTTAGAGAAAGCGCTTGAGATAGATCCCAAGCGTGCACGGCATTATCGGTGATGCGAGCCCCCAGTAACCGTTCTAACGTCAACGTTACCGTTGGGTGAGGAAGTTCTTTACCTAACGGAGTGTCTTGAGCGACTCTGATTGCATTAATAGCAGTACCGCGCCAAGTAGACATAGGGTCAGGACCAAGTATGTTGGGGCTTAACTCTGGAGACGAGTACGTTTCATCCTCAACGAGATTCATTAATTGCACTTCACCTGAGAGAACATGCACCACTAAGGTTTGTATGGTCCAGTCATCACATGGTGTGCGCTTTTCCCAGCTATCAAGAGAAACGTGTTGAAGAGTTTCCCCGAAGGAAGCAACTGCTCGGGTATAAAGATCAACAATATTTTTAACCATTTCTTATTCCCACTCTATTGTTCCCGGTGGCTTGGAAGTTATGTCATAAGCGATGCGGTTAATTCCTTCAACTTCATTAATAATTCTATTACTCATTAATTCGAGCACTTCGTATGGAATTCGAGCCCAATCAGCTGTCATGGCATCTTCACTTGTCACTGCTCGGATGATGCATGGGTACCCATAAGTTCTTTCATCACCCATTACACCAACAGATCGTATATCTGGGAGAACTGCGAAAGATTGCCATATTTCTCGCTCTAATCCAGCTTTTTTCAACTCATCACGAACAATAAAATCAGCTTCTTGAAGAATAGCTACTTTTTCAGGTGTGACTTCACCTATGATTCGCACACCCAAACCAGGGCCAGGGAATGGTTGACGCCAAACGATTTCGTCAGGTAGCCCTAGCTCAGAACCTACTGAACGCACTTCATCTTTAAAGAGAGAACGTAAGGGTTCTACGAGTTCAAATTCCATATCTTCAGGTAAGCCTCCTACATTGTGGTGACTTTTGATCGTAGCTGCATGCTGGCTTCCAGATTCAATAATGTCAGGGTAGAGCGTTCCTTGAACTAGAAAGTGTGCGTCTTCTATCCCCCCTGAAGTTCGTTCAAAGATTCGAATAAATAGCTCTCCTATCGCTTTCCTTTTTGTTTCGGGTTCAGTAATACCTTTTAGTTTGTTGAAAAATTCTTCACCAGCTTTGACATGTATTAGTTCTATTCCTTGAGTTTTCTGGAATGTTTCAACGACTTGTTCTCCTTCGTCTTTTCTCATCAGGCCAGTATCAACAAAAACGCAGGTGAGTTGAGACCCAATTGCTTTATGAACGAGTGCCGCCGCTACAGCAGAATCTACTCCTCCGGAAAGCCCACAAATTGCTCGCCGATTCCCAACCTGAGCGCGTATCGCCGACACTTGTTCTTCGATAACATTTGTCATAGTCCATGTACGTTGTATGTCTGATATCTCTAACCATTTTTCAATAGTCTTTTGTCCGTATTGAGTGTGGGAAACTTCAGGGTGATATTGAACCGCATATATTTTTTCGCTTTCAAAGGCTGCAGCGGGAGCATTCTGCGTCGAAGCAGTAACAATGAATCCTTCGGGAACTTCAGTAACACAATCAAAGTGACTCATCCAAACATCTTGTTGTGTAGGTTGGCCAGATAAAAGATTCCCTCCAGTAATCTCAAGAGCGGTTCGGCCATATTCGCCAGCATCAAATTGACTCACAATTCCGCCAAGTTGTTGCGCTATGAGTTGGGCTCCGTAACAAATTCCTAAAATAGGAATACCAAGTTCATAGATACTTGGGTCAATTTGAGGTGCGCCATCTATTCGAACTGATTTAGGACCTCCGCTGAGAATAATTCCCACGGGATCTATTTT
>JACERY010000006.1:0-45000 GCA_013912105.1 Acidimicrobiales bacterium
GCATTATATCCTACTTAGCTACCGATCATCCTCACCTTTTTGAGGCCGGTGGGGAAAACTATCACACCGACTTTAGTGGCTGGCAATACGTGCGTGGACACGAGGGAGACTTATGGCGAACGTACAATGACCCGACATGGATGGGTTCACCTGCAATGCCTGCACGCCCTGGAGGGTGGTTCTGGTCTCGGTTCGGTATCGATACTCCTGCAAGGGGATATGACAGGTCCCGAACATTTTTCAGAACTGAGGATGATTATCCTGGCCCGCAAACGATGAAAGACGCTGAACGTTTCCTGCGCGAAGCTTCACCGCATCATGAGCGGTGGTTTCTATTCGTT
This sequence comes from Acidimicrobiales bacterium, assembly GCA_013912105.1. Classification (GTDB taxonomy): domain Bacteria; phylum Actinomycetota; class Acidimicrobiia; order Acidimicrobiales; family UBA8592; genus UBA8592. The sequence goes on from JACERY010000006.1 coordinate 342, forward strand.
GATGAATTTGACCCACATGAACCCTTCGATACTCCCCCACCATGGTCAGGCATGTATTTTGATGAACCCTGGGATGATGAATGGATTATCTGGCCACCATATATTGATGGGGGCGTTACCGGTGGAGTCATTACGGAGAAAGAGGGGCGACACATCCGTGCCAATTATGGTGCAAAACTCTCAATGATTGATCACTGGTTCGGACGCATCCTTGACACTTTTGATGACATGAACTTATGGGATAATACAGCACTCATCGTTTGTACAGATCATGGCCATTATCTCGGTGACCAACGAGAAGGAAGAGATATTTGGGGAAAACCCGGAGTGCCACAATATGAACCGTTAGGACATACTCCCCTTCTTATCTCTTGGCCCGGCGTTGATGGAGGGTCAACTATAAATGCATTAACCACCAATGTAGACTTGTTTGCGACATTGGCTGACATCTTCGATGCTCAGGTCGGTCATCGAACTCATGGATCGTCTCTCAAACCATTACTTGCCGACACTTCCTCGTCAATAAGGGATTGGGCGATAGGTGGCGTTTGGGGTAATTGGATACAGATAACGGACGGGAAGCACAAGTACGCACGCTCAGCTGTCGAAAGCAATTACCCTATCTCTATTTATTCCAACAGGTGGTCAACAATGCCGATCCATTTTAACGGCATTGTGGGCATGCCGCCCCCCGACCAGCGAGCCTACCTTGACAAAATGCCCGGCACAGACATTCCAGTGCTTCGACAACCCTTTGAACAAGGAGATCAAATGCCCATCTGGTCTTTTGGAGATCAATCAGTTGACAAACATTATCTGTTTGACATCACGATTGACCCTGACGAACAAGAAAATCGCGCGGGAGAAAAGTTGGAAGGCGAGATGCTTGAAATGCTACGCTCGGCATTGCTAGCCGTTCAGGCCCCTACCGACCAGTTGCAAAGAATTGGGCTTAACTAAAAGATGGACCTAACCCATGTGGGTGTACGGCAATTCGGGTATGTCGTTCCGTATCTGTTGAATCTGCAATTGCTGCGACTGCTCCTTCAAGATCAACATGCCCTGTCTGCCAAACGCTAACATCAATCTTTCCTTTCGATATGGCGGATAGGGCATTGGAGTAATCGCTCGCAATTGGTGAACCACCGAATTGGACGTTAAGTCCTTTGGTGTGAGCAGATGCAGTGAAAAATATGTCATCTTCTAAATTTTGTCCGGCGACGATAATTCTTGATGACCATGGGGCCGTAATAAGGATTTCTCCGAGAACACCAGTCGCACCAACGCACTCGACAATCACACATCTTGTTCCCAATGCAACACCTCGGGCCCAAACATCTATTGGGTTTTCCTCTTCAGGGTCAACGACTATATCAGCTCCCATTTGGATAGCCATTTGTCGTCGAAATGGTGACAGGTCTGCTGCGACGATTGGACCTATCCCTTTTTCTTTAAATGCTGCTATGACTGCGAGCCCTATAGCTCCGCAACCAATCACTATGGGGGCTTCCCCGTCCTGCACATTTGATATTCTTGCGTATTGAATTCCGACTGAAAGGGGCTCCATGAGTGCAGCGGTTTCGCTAGGCATTTCATCCGGCACAGGCAGAATCAAACTTTCGCTTAAAGCCATGTACTCTCCAAAACCACCCGGGTACTCATTTGAATATCCGAGTACAGCAAACCCGCTATCACTAAAGACTATAGGTTGCGAAACTACACGGTCACCTATTGACAGGCTGTTTGAGATGTTAGAGCCAATTTCAACGATTTCACCACAGAACTCGTGCCCGAGGACAATATCCTCGTGAGGGTCAAAATCGAAAGGGCCTCCGTGCTCTCTAGACCATGTAGCAAGTCGCTCTGCATGATGAACCATATGTAGGTCACTTGCACAGATACAGCAACAAAGAGATTTGACTATAACTTGCCCGCTTTGTGGGGTCGGGTCTGGGACATGGTCAATGCGTAACTCCCCAGATCGCAAAACCATAGCCTTCATAGCACCCTCCCCTTAGATCTAAACATGGATGAACTCATATCGCAACCAAACAATACGAATCCCAGTGTTATCCCAATTGCATAAATAGTAGCTGTGAAGGAGAATGGACTTGGAGATTAGAATGATGGACGCAGAGCAAAAACCTCTTATTGGAAAAGTTGCTTTGGTGACTGGTGGAACTTCCGGCATAGGTAAAGTCACGGTAGAAGTGTTGTGCGAAAATGGTGCTGCCGTTGTTTTCATCGGTCGGCGAAATGAAATCGGCTCAGAATTCGCAGATTCGCTCATGGAGAAAGGGTATGAAGCTAAGTTCCTTCAAGCTGATTTACGTGAAGTTTCGGAAGTTGAAAGTGTGGTTGAAGAAACAGTAGCGACCTTTGGAGCTCTAGATATTGCTTTTAATAATGCTGGAGTTTTCGACAGCAGTTCACTCTTTCATGAATATGATCACACATCGTGGGATAGCCTAATCGCTTCCAATCTCTCTTCAATTTTCTATTGCATGCGCTCAGAGATAACGAAGATGTTAGAGAATGCCGGAGGGGTTATTATTAATAATGCTTCTATTGTCGGCCATAGAGGAACTGAAAGAGCAACACCTGGTTATGTCGCGAGTAAGCATGGTGTAATTGGTTTAACTCGACAGGCTGCACTGCAATACGCTAATGCTGGTATTCGCGTTAATTCTGTCTCACCTGGGCCAACTCAAACCGAAATTCAGCAATCGTTAGTTGATCAAGGCCCAGAAGCTGTAGCGAGCCATCTTTCGTCTCTAAACCCTAGGGGCGCTTTCGTTAGCCCTGAAGAAATAGCAAATGTCGTCCTCTATCTTGCGAGCGAAGCCCCTAAGATGCTTACCGGTCAAGATATAGCTGTCGATGGTGGACAACTCTTTAAATTATGAGGTGATTGGATGAAAGTACCTTCTTGGTTAGGAGTAATTAGGCAAACAGCGTTTGTTGTAGATGATATTGAACGCGAAGCAAATCATTGGGTTAACTTCAATGGCATCGGGCCCTGGTTTCTTTACAATGTTGATATAGCGGACACAACGTATCGTGGAGAAACTGTTCGCATGAAAGCACGAATGGGTTTGGCGCAAAGCGGCACTCAGCAGATTGAATTGATTGAGCCATCCTCTGAACCTTCTATTTACACTGAGTTCCTCGACTCAAACCGTAGAGGAATCCACCATGTATGTTATTGGGCTGAAATTGCTGCAGCGAGAGAGCATTTCCAATCGTTAGGTTGCGAACAGGCACAATACGGGACAACGAGAAATGGAAATGAGTTCCTCTATATGACAGGGACGGAGAATATTCCTTTCGTCGAGATAGTCGACCCCAATCAATCTATGGCTACTTTTTTTGACCATGTCGAAACAAGCGCTCATAATTGGGATGGTTCAGACCCTGTGAGATTCTTGTGATTACGAGCAATGAAGAACTCCTGATTGTCCACCAAATTACTTTTATAATTCATGAACAAGCTCGGTTAGCTGATGAAAATCGACCTGTTGAACAAGCGGCATGTTTTACTGAAGATGCCATAGCGAATTATTACGGGGAAGAGATCCATGGACGAGAGAAGATATACAACCTTTTGCTTCCTGCTCTCACAAAGTGGATAGCGAGTTGCCATAGCATCAGCAACGTCCAAGTAACAGTAAATGATACTGAGAGCGCTACTTCCTTATCGTACGTTCATGCTTGGCATCGAGTAGATCCAACTGGTGAAGACGATTACGAGGTACGTGGTCAGTATCATGATGAATGGATTCGATCTGAAGTTGGCTGGAGGATATCGAAACGTACGTTCCTAACTATGGCGGCTACTCCCCCTAGGCCAGATGCACCGGGCATCAATCGATTAGCTTAATGATTTAACTGCCAGTCGCTATATGTTCGTTGATAACATCGTGAAACCTTTGCACTCGACTTTCTTGGCCGGATAGTGTCACACCGGAATAGCCGCGCGAAGCGAGACCAAGTTGCTGGCCGGTAACGATACTTAGGTCTTGGTCCGCTATACGCCTATTCATAAGGCGTTCTCCATATGTGAAAAACTGTCGCTTTTCTCCTTCATGCAACCATTCTTTTCCGCCGAGACCTTCGAGATCTGCATCACTTTCGCTGCCTTTCGCCCCGTAAGTAAAATTGTCATAAAAACATTTCGTTGGGTCAGTTGAGTGCGGACGCATTCTTTGCATTGACACATATTCACATCCTGCGTAACTAATAGTGATATTTGGAAAAATATTATAATGATATGCATCTGTTAGCTGGTCATCATGCAGATCTGCGATCTTGTACCCTCGTTCTATCGCTCTTTCGCGCTTAGCTTTTTGTAAAGCTAGCCTTGTTTCGTATTCACGCCCATGGAAGTCCTCTGGGCTTAGCCCCCAAGCTAAGAGCATTGCTGACAACTGTTCATCAATTACAAGATTCTTAGACTGCAAAGATTTTGCCGGAGCCCCCATTTTAATAGCCATACGGTTATGGCCTTCATCACACCAGTCAAATACGCATTGTTTGTAGTCGTGTTCAATCCAATACTCTCCTTGAGGGTGCACTGTTGGAAGGTGGTACGATTCGCATGAATTATCTTGAGGTACTTTCCAATTACAATCGACTGCGACCGTTGCGGCTGAAGTTCGGGCCCATTCATCACTATGATAGTTTTCCCAATCATCCCAAACCGGACCTAAATATTGTTGCAAAGTTACCGGATTCTCGTTCATAGTGATAAAGATGAAACCAGCGTGCGTCTCATTTCGGACTTCGCCCAGCCGAAGGTTATCAGTACCTTTCTTTCCTTTTTGATTTGCGGAATTTAGAAGCATTTCGCTTTCACCGGAAAGATTCCAAACCAAAGCACACGATGGACATCGTATATCTTCAATATTTCCCTCTGGTTCCATAACCAGTCGGGAACCACGGTGTTGACATACATTATAAAAAGTTCGAACACTCCCATCGTTTTGTCTGAGAATAAGAAATGACTCCGGTCCAATCTCTTCAACTAGAAAATCCCCAGATTGCGGTATTTCCGATGTACGTCCAACAAGTAGCCAGACCTTTGTCCAAATGTGCTCCCACTCTAATTGCATGAATTGAAGAGCCGTGTATCGTTCGCCAGTAATAGGTGTCCCAACTAAATCTGGATTCTTCCAACGGTTGCTTTCAGCGTATCCCATTATGGTTTTCCGATAATCGTCACTTCACCCATCGTGCCATTTACTTCTATGACTGTGCCATCTTCTATTCGTTCAGTAGCATCTTCAACAGAAACAACGCATGGTATCCCCAATTCACGACTTACAATAACTGCGTGACTAACTTGCCCACCTACATTAACTACTACCCCATCAACAGCAAGAAAAAGAGGTGTCCAGGCTGGGTCCGTCAAAGGAGCGACCATAATATCTCCTGGGAGTAAATCAGGTGGATTCGTTGGATCTCTGACTATTCGAGCTCTACCTTGGACAACTCCGGGGCTTCCTGCTGTCCCCGGGATCGTATCTCCCTCCAAAGCCGTTGCTGTTACTCCTTCACTAGCTTTTACCCATTCAGTCAAAGGTGGGATCACGCCATCTCGAATAAAAAACGGGGGCGTCAAATCCCACAAACGCTTCCAATCAGCGTACCGTTCTTCCAGAATTTCCGTGAAGCTTCTAGGGTCAGCTATAAACCCCTCTAGTTCCTCATCAAGGAGCATAAATATGTGTTCGAGGGCTCCGATATTCCCTTCTGTAGTGTGCCTTCTCCCAAGTTCACGTATCCCCATTCTGCTTTCATGGAGAACTCGTACAAGACTAGTTTTTGCTCTTTCTCGAAAAACCATTTGGTTTCCGCCAACTAATGCCCCCTCAAAAACGCCTGATAGTTCTTCATCCCCTATTTCATTTAGTTTGGACCGCACACTTGCAATTAAATGTTCGCGTTCTTCACTTGACTTTTGCGCCCCTATCAAAGGATTTTTGTCATCATTTTGTCTTCGCACCTGGTCAATCGTTTTCAAAGGAATGTCTGGATCTGTTTCCCATGTTTGCGCACTTAATTCCCATTCGTTTGGTCCTCGAGAGCCATAATTAAAAATAAAATCTGCAAAGTCTTTGATAAATTGCAAACTTGGTGACGATGTTAGAGCGCCAACTCTTTCAAGAAGACCGTCTATTCCCTCATCAAAAGCTTCAGTTAAGTCTTTATTATTGCGAACAAGTCGTGATAAATCCCAAAGGGCAAAAGAGGGGGCTGCTGAATCTACATCTCCGAGCCCAGCCAGAACGCGCATTGGCATTGTAGGGTCATCTATTGCTTCAGCTACAACTGCGAACATACCTGGCGGGATCGCGCTAGATGTAGCTGCAACCATTTGGTTTGTTGTGAATTCTCGTATCAAAGGATGCAAGTAACGGATTCTCTCTACAATCTCGGTTTCAGATAACTGCTCTAACGCTGGTCTTTCTATTCTGATCTGCTCAGCTAGTTTTTTTTCAGCATCAAGTTCTGGCCATTCTGTGGTAGTGAGTACAAATTGCATGTGTGCGTCTATTTTTTCTTGAAGGTGTGGTTTCTCGTCCAAAGGGTGCGGTTCGTAGGGAGGAGTATCTGGTCGGTCACCGAAAAAAGCTAAGTCAAGTTGCTCAACAGTAATAGCTGGATTTCTGACTGCCTGCATTCTGACACATGACATGTTGATGTAGAAATAACCTCCAAAAAATGTGACCATTTCTGGTTTTCCGTCTCGGTAATCATCTCTTTCATAGGCACCCATAACTATTGAAGCTTCTTGAAAGCCATGCCCTATGGCATTATCAAAACCATACGTTTGGCCGAAGGGGCTAGCGGGAGTTGGTAACACTTCCCCAGCGTTTGCCCGAGTACAATGCGGGTATCGTTCGCTTGGTGGGTGATCGGTAAACCACTTCTTTTCCATAGTTTCCTTTCTAGGGTCGCTGCCCGTGAATGTATTGATCAATGACCTGATGAAACCAACTGATTCTGTCTTCTTGGCCGGATGCTGTTGCTCTCGTAAATCCGCGTGACCGAAGACCTAACTGCTGGCCTGTAGTAATAGCGACGTCTTGATCTGGGATTATCCCCATTGGCCTATCACCATAGTTAAAAAATTGCTGTTCAGAGTTCTCACCATCAACACGCACATTCGTTTGAGCTCGTAGCAGATCTTCACCTTCTGATGGCGTAAATGCGTAATACCAATGATCAAAAACACATTGTTCAGGGTCAGTTGGGTGAGGCGTCATGCGTTGAAGAAGAACGCCGTCAGCTCCAAAAGTTAATGAGCAGTTAGGAAATACGTTATACATATGTGCGTCAGTCAGTTGTTCATCGCGAAGGTTTTCGTAGTGGTCATGGCCTCGTTCTTGGCCAATGATTCGCATTTGTTCTTGCAAAGCTTTTCTTGCGCCTAGAGGTTGTTCTTCATAGTCACTAGGATTCAATTTCCAAAGTTTAAGCCTGTCCGCTAATCCTTCGGTAAGCGGTGGGTTGCTACCGTACTGGGTTGCTGACGGGGTCGCTCCCAACATAATCATGCGACTGTGGCCTTCTTGACAGATATCAAAAGTTGAAGTTTCATAATTTTCTTCATGCGATTCGCGTAGCTGAGGGTGCACTGTAGGTAAATGGTATGACTCGCAAAAGTTGTCCTGCAGAACTTTCCAATTGCAGGGGACATTTACAGTCATTGCAGTAAACCGGCGCCATTCGTCAGGTGTATAACGCTCCCAATCTTCGCATATCGGACCAAGATAGTCGCGTAACGGCATGCATTCAGGGTCCATATTTACCCAGATGAAGCCCGCGAAAACATCGCACTTAAGCTCAGTGAGTGTTACATGTTCACAAGGGTTCCTAGGGAAATCTTCGGGATCTTGAGCTGAAACAAGTTTTCCGTTCGGCGCATATTTCCACCCATGATAAGGGCATGCGAATGTCTCTACTTCTCCATCTTTAGCGAATGTGAGCCGTGATCCTCGATGTTGACAAACGTTGTAGAAGGCTTTTATAGAATAGTCCTCTTGGCGAACCATAATTATTGATTCGGGGCCTACATTCTCAACCTGAAAAGAATTGGGTTCTGAGATTTCTATTTCACGTCCCATCAATAGCCAAGATTTGACCCAGACCGTTTCCCATTCCTGTTCAGAAAACTCTTTTGATGTATAACGTTCTCCGTTCAACAAATGAGACTTTACAGAAGGATTATCCCACCTAGGGGCAGGTAAAGAGAGATCATCCGATAAACGCTGCTTTGTAGCTTTCTTGAACATGATTCCCCCTGACTAAAGTCTACATGCCTCTCTAATCATGTCGTAATCGCCTATAAACGAAAAATGAGTTAGTTTACTAGGAGCATTCGTTGTATTGAGGAGGATTCATGGGTGTTCGTAGAGTAGTTACTGGCCATAACGATCAAGGGAAGTCAATTTTCGCGAGTGATGAAGTCGTGGAACCCATTACGGTAGATATGTTGCCTGGTGCGGAGTGGTTTACTTTATGGGGAGGAGATGAAGCCCCTACATTTCCTGATGATGGAAGCGTCCCAGACTATAAAACCTACTTCCCTCCGTTAGGAGGATTTCGGTTTGGAATCTTCACTGTCCAACCCGAAATGGAAGGCTCGATGCTTCCAGAGAACTTTGATATTCAAGCGGCCTTCGCTGAAGCTGAACATAAGTTGCCAGGTATGGTTGATCATCTTGAAATGGAAAATTTAGGAATGCATACTACTGACACGGTTGATTATGAATTCGTTATCTCCGGTGAAGTCGTTCTTGAGCTCGATGATGGCGCTGAAGTGACGCTTAGGCCTGGAGATACTGTTGTTCAGAATGGTACTCGTCATGCGTGGAGGAATCGAACTGATAAGCCGGCGGTTCTCGTTGTTGTTCTGGTTGGGGCGAAACGCGCGTAACGAAATCATGGGCTTAGAACACAAGACGGTTGAGGATTCTGAAGATGAACTTTTGGAAATTCTTGACCGTGATGGTGGAGTGATCATTGAAGGGATCCTCAACGATGAGGACCTTCATGAGGTTAGGTCTGATCTTTCTCCGTATGTAGATGCTTCTCCGACAGGTGAGAACCTTTTTTGGGGTTTTGAAACTAAGCGGATTGGGGCGTTGATGGCCCGTTCACCGAAATGCCGTGAATTAGCTCTCCATCCGCTTATCAACTCTTTATGCGGAACGTATTTGGCACCGTATTCAAATGGGTATCAATTGCATTTCACTCAAGCTATATGCATCGGACCGGATGAAGACCAGCAAGTCTTGCACCGTGACCGTGGTGTTTGGGGCGGATACGTTAACCGTTCAATTGAAACACAATTCAGCACCATATGGGCTATTTCTGATTTCACAACAACGAACGGGGCAACGCAAATAGTTCCCGGTTCACATAAATGGGATAAAGACCGGCATCCCAACGATGATGAAATCGTTCTTGCAACAATGCCTGCTGGGTCCATAATGGTTTACAACGGGTCCGTTATGCACGGCGGTGGGAAGAATACCACTCATAACGATTACCGTTTAGCCGTACTGCTGCATTACACCCTCACCTGGTTACGGCAGGAAGAAAACCAGTACCTTTCCTGCCCACCAGAAATAGCCAAGGAGCTCTCCCCCGAACTCAGAAACCTGATGGGTTACACACAAGGCGGCCCCGTACTTGGTTACTACTCAACCCCTGGGCCACCAGGCGAAGGATTTGAACTTGCCGGACCAGAAACACTGTTTACGTAGATTGAATGACAGAATTAGTTACCGGCCATTCGCCAGAAATCCCCTTTCCTTCTTCTACATCCTGGAAGACACGACACAAATTGTTCAACGCTTCCATCTCAGGAATTGTTTTTGGCTGCGTATCTATGAGATCTTTTGCACCAACTACTACCGCTAAACACTGGGCTCTGCTGGCAGCAACATTTGTTCGATTTGGCATAAAAAGAAAGTCCGTACGACCAGCTGGAATTTCTTCTTTATTTGAAGAAGTAAGGGAGTAAATAACTATAGGTGCCTCTTGCCCTTGGAATTTGTCTACAGTCCCAACGCGAACACCCGAATGACCTTCACTCATGAGTTCGGAAGTTAACATTCCGAGTTGTTCGTTAAATGGAGCGACGACCATAAAATCACTCTCAGCCACTTTGCGTTCTATATCTTTACCGTCAGAAGAATCCTTAAACGTCATCGTCAAGAGATCTTCAACGATTTCAACGACTTTTTCAGCTTCCATCTTCGAAGATCGCGAACACTCTTCATGTTCAACCTCAGAAAAGTATAGCCCGTTTCGTATTCCCAGTATTTCTCGCTTGTTACAGATTTCTTTTTTCCAGTCCAAGTCATGGTCGTAGAATTGTTCGGAGATATACGTTGTCACTTCTTCGCGCATCCTCCATGTAGTATCCAGATAAAAACCTTTAGATGAATCAACATTTTTATCTTTACCGATCAAATATTCCATAATGCTGAGACCCGCCCCACCTTCATGGCTAGCCTTCACCACTTGCGGAAGTTGTTTAGGATCCCCAAGTAGCACAATATTTTTTGTGGTATGGGAAATAGCGAGGGCTTCCGCCAAAGAATACTGTCCGGCTTCATCAATAAATATGTAGTCAAACTTAAAGTCATCTCCATAACTATCTGACCTACAGGCTTCTCGCATTTCTGAATTAACGAGGAACCATGAAGTCGTCGCAAGTAGGTGTACGTCGCTGTACAAATCAATTCCTTTCTCAGGCCCATCAGGCAAAGATACATTTATCTCAGCTTCAGGGTCTGTGTAGAACCATTCCGGCTCAGTACTTTCTGTGTCATCATTTTTTCCGAATTTAATCTTTCTCCTCTTCTCACCGTTTGGCGTCTTTGTCGCATCTAAAGAAAATAATGATTTATTTCTTTGCTTAAATATTTTCTTAGGACCTTTTCTGTGAAGGAGTAGAATTTCTCTATTTTTTAACTTAGATTCAGCATCCAAGTCTTCTACTAGCCGATCAATGGTTGCTTCAAATAGATTGTTGATAGCTTCCCAACTCTGAGCGACGATCGCTATGCGGGGCTTATTCGTATCTTCGCTCAATAATCTACTGACGAGATGCGAACCTAGAAAAGTTTTACCAGTTCCGGGAGGTCCCTGAATTGGAAGATAGGACCTCTCCAAATTCTCCACAGCTTTCAAAGCTGGTTCGATAAAATCCCCTTTATCATTGGCGCAGAAATGATTCACCCCGACAGCCCTAGGAGCATTATTATTAATTATTTCTCTTGCCACCGATGGAACATCATCGTTGAGGTAGTCGTTAACAATATTTAGCAATGAACGAGAATGGTCTCTCCGGTCCCTGACATTATCCGAAAGGCTCATTGCCCCAACTCCGCTTAAATAAAGATCTGGATCAGCAAGTTCTAAGTCAGTCTGATTCGTTCCAGAATCTCCATCACCATTACCGTCCTTCACTGTCCATTTAATTGTGACTTCTCTTTTCTCTCGATTGAAATTACTTAAACTAGTCCGGTAGGGAGACCCATCATTTAATACGAGAAAGACAGTTGGACTACTGAACCACTTAGCTGCAAGCTTCTGATTTTCAACGAATTTGAATATTATCTTTTCAGGATTTTCACCAGCACCTACATACCTATCTACCACAAGGACAGTGTCAGCATTCCTATCTTTACTCTCAATTGCTCTGAGCGCTTCCATGTGTGTTACGGCATATTCTTTTTCCCAAAACTCAGGTAGATGAAACAGAAGTTTCAATCTTTCTATTTCTTTTATTTTGTTCTCGTCAAGTTCCATAAATACCTTGAGCTCTCTCTATTAATATTTCCTGCACGGTCTGAATTTGTTCTCTTATTTCATTAACTTCTCTTTCTGGGCGTTCATACCCTGCTTTATGAAATGAGATGTCATCAAGCTTCGCTCGTTCTTCCAACAACCATGCATGTACTTCTCTAGTGGCCTCTACATCATCTTTGTTATATTGCCTAATTCGTTCTAAACGTTCTTCGTCTCTTTCTAATGGGTCACCATTAGCATCCACATACCTTTCGTAATTTGCGTACAACTCATACTCATATACAGCCCCAGCACCTGCCGATATGTCACCGGAGCTTTCCTCATTAGAATTTTCAGGTACTCCAGATAGCCCTAATTCATTCAAAGACATTATTTCATCTTCTACCGGGATCATTAGATCTAGGTCTGTACCTTCCCCTCGTTGAAAGCCAGCGAGTTGTTCAAGTTTTTTAAGGCTGAACCCCTTACATCCCACTTGGCAACTGTTGCGGATAACTGCGAGTAAATCTACAAACACACCATCGCTGATCATCTTATTCAATTTTCCGCTTGGAGTATTTAGATCATTTTGAAAGAATTCATCATTGGATGGTGCATACTGTCCGAAGGCTGCAAGAATACTCAACATCGGATTTTCAGAACCGCTTAGCTGAGCTAAGAGATGTCGTTCCGTGTGGTTGTAGTGATACACCTTCATCTCGGGGTGAGTTTGAACCCGGTCGTAAAAATAATTAATAAGCTCTTCAACTCTCTGAGCTTCCATTTTCTTTGAAGGATTACCTTCATCATCGTGAGATTCAAGGTATCTATATTCCCATTCACCCTCTTCTTTAACTATGTACCCAAATAGGAAAATAATATCTTCTTCGATTGTCCAGAAGGGATGGCCCTCAAAATCTAAATAAATATCAGAGTCATTCATTTCTGGTAAATGCAATAACGATTCTTCTAACTGCCAATCGGCAGTGTCTGGATTTTCGGTTCGAGCTTGCATTTTCTCTCGCATTTCCTTTTTGGAGAAAAAATTAGCAAGGACTAATCCTTCCCCTTGCGCTTGTTCTTTATATTCTTTTCCGTTTTCATCAGTTTTTTCTACTATTAATTCTTCTTTGCATGCTTCATTTTGGCATTGGCTGTCTGTTTCAGCGACTCGTTGACCACAACTAGGGCAAAGAGCTGTCTCTCTCTTTATAGTTTGCAGACGAGCCTGCCTCCATAGCCTTGTTAAGGAATACGGATCTAATTCAAAGCGGCCTAAATCCACGTTACTTTCCCATTCACTTTTTATTTCTTCAATTGTGACACCGACACGGTTTTCCAATATTTCGACAAGCTCTTGAAAATGATCAAGGTTTTCGTCACGCAAATCATATTTCTCTTCAAAATTCGGAATGCATTCTTTAGGAAGTAAAGCAAGTTTGGTTACGCAATCGATACCGTATCCTTTCAGTGCTTCCATATGGGTTTCAAGAATGCCAGTAATTTCATGGAGCGGATCGTGTCCCCAATCCTGACTGCATTCATCTAAAAATTTACAAAACGTGCAAGAAGAACACCACTTTGCTTGTGATCGGCTATCCAGTTCATCATCATCAAGATTCACTATCTGGCGGAGCTGTTCACGAGTCCTATCCCATTGCCACATATACTTCTCTGTTGCAAATGATTGAAGCACTGGAAGCCCAGCTGCCCTAGCCTCATTCTCCCCTTCTGAAATGCCTTGATTTCCTAGTGCTACATGTATTTCTTTCGGAGTAACCTTTGGATTAAATGCTTCTTTTATCGCTTCGGTGTAAAAGAGTAATTGCTTAATATGTGAGATTTTTGCTGCATTCCTTGTCAATTTTGAATCGACAGGCTCATAACACACCCTCTCAACAATATTTCCTGACTCATCTTTTTCCTCGTAGATTCTACGCTCAAGAAAGTCAGCGATTCCGCGCATGCCCCTGAATTTGAATGGCATCTGAAAGATAATCTCATATTCATTCTCATCTTCAAATGGATTACCGACTCGCTCAATCCACTCAGTCCAGGTTCTGGGTAGGTCCTCAGGATCAGGAGTACAATCTAGAATTTTCCCAGCTGAATAAACGCTCTGATAGCGCTCAAAACATTGTTTCTCATGCAATAAGCCTTTTTTAAATAACATTTCAGTGAAATTCTTTGGCATAGATCGCTCATCATCTTGTTCAAAGAATTTCTCACTGAAATAATCGGAGGTATTATTTTTCTTTCGTCTTTTGATTTCTTTATCAAGGAATTTATCGCACCCAGCCCATTGCGTGACAAGGCTCGGAGAAAGATCTGGCTGTGACATGTCGGTAGCATAGCATTCGGGTAAGACACTATTTTTGGCAAGACTATAAAATCTTCGATGTGTCGGGCTGAGAGGATTTGAACCTCCGACCTTCGGTCCCCCAGACCGACGCGCTAACCAAGCTGCGCCACAGCCCGTTTGGTTAAGCCATATATGGTAACCCAGTTCTATCTCGTCCCCTACCGTTTACCAGAACAGTAAGCCAACGCCTTGTATAACTCTCCAACCTAGATATGCGATCACTGCAGCCACTCCAACCCAAAAATGCCATGGAACTTTTACAGTTTCTTCATCTCCATCTTTCAATAGATTTCCCGTCTCCATGATTGAACCACATTTAGAACATGCCCCTGAAGCGTTGATTGTTGCAGGATTATGGAATTTTTCACATGTTTCACACCAAGGCATTACTAAAATCTATTCGCGTCGGATCGCCAAAATAGCTACATCATCTTCAATCGCTTCACGAGAGAAATCCCTAGCTGACTCAAGAAGAGTCTTTGCTAAAACATCGGGCGATATGCCAGGGTCTCGGGTGATGTGTTGCGCTATTCGGTCTTCTCCAAAAAGGTCTTCACCATTTCGCACTTCAGCCAGTCCATCCGTGTACATGAGAATCATGTCTCCTGCTTCTAAAGGAATCTCTCGACTTAGGTAAGTAGCTTTTGGGTTTAGCATCAGGAGAGGGCCTGTTGCTTTCAGTGGTCGAATCTCACGTTGATGCCAAAGGAACGCTGCAGGGTGACCAGCTGAAGCGAAACGTAGAGTGCCTGCTTCTGTATCAAAGATTACAACGACAAGGGAAATGAATTCCTCTATGCGTTCCCCTCCTGCCATTTGCGCATTGAGCTCTTCTAATGCCTGCGCTGGGTCACGAAATTGTGCCAGAAATACACGAAGAAGATATTTTGCTTGGAAAGCAGTAATGCTCGACTCTATTCCATGCCCGGCGACGTCTCCGACAACTGCGACTAGCCTTGATTCAGAGACTTTAAAGAGATCAAAGAAATCTCCGGCCATGAGCCCTGTACCAGCTTGGTATATACGACCTACTTCAAATCCTGAAAAGTCCGGGAGCTCATCAGGGGCAAGCCTGCTGGCCCAAGCGCGAGGCGCTAGAGTTTCTTGAGCAAGCGCTTCTTCAGCCCGTTTCTCCATCTCAAATCGTTCTGCGCTTAATCGTGCTTCTCGAACAGCATTACGATTGTAAAGCATCGTGAATAATGCAGGTATAGCCAGTAGAGCGTAGAGCCCAACAGCGGATAAAGAGTTAGTTAAAGCCACGATCAAAGATGCCATCGCAATTAAGACATAAACCATAACTGCATGAAGGTCTCGGCGATAATCACCTCTTGTAAGCGCTATAGCTTTGCGCTGTGCTACGGAATCAAGTTCAGCAAGGTCATGCAGGTCGGCTTCAAGACGAGTAAGTAGACGTAACCTAAGTCGCGCTGAACGTGTCCAAGCATAGGCAGCACCAACTGACAACGCTGCTAACCCAATAAGAAATGGTGTTTCCATATCTAAATGCTACCTTCATACGACGTCCACTACCGATTTAGGGCTTGTTCGATTGCATTTTTTCTTCGTTTAAACTGTTTCCCCAGCTCAGATAGCTTAATCGTTTCGGTTTCGGACCCTTATTTTAATTGGAACGGAGCCTAAATCGAGTTGTTCACGTAATTGGTTCTCGATATAGCGCACATAGGTTCTTGGGATTTTCCTATTGACAAATAACGTAAAAGTTGGTGGTTCTGCTGCGCCTTGTGTTGCATATAGAACGCGAGCTCCGCCAGGAGCTGGGTGTGCTGCCTGTGCACGTCGGATAACAAGATTCACTTGTCGTGTTGGAACTCTTCGGTGATAAGTAATTATTGTTTCAGAAAGAATTGGGTAAAGCTTATGAACACCTTTTCCTGATATCGCTGTTGTTTTCATCACTGGAGGAGTACCAAGAAAAGCCAACTTTCTTCCAACTTGTTCCACAAGGGTTTCGCGTTCATCAGTATCCACAAGCTCCCACTTATTAAAAACAATTACGATAGGGCAACCAGCGGCATCAATTCGTTCTGCTAGACGCTGATCTTGATGGGTAATGCCTATTGTTGCATCGATAACTAGTAAGGCGACGTCGGCCTTGTCAATAGCTTTCAAAGCTCTAACAAGTGAATAGAATTCAGTATCTTCTGTGATTTTTGCTTTCCTTCGCATCCCAGCTGTATCTACGAAAGTTATCCTTCCGATATCACTTTCAACCACGGTATCAATAGCGTCACGAGTTGTTCCTGCTTGGTCATGAACGACTGCCCTATCTTCACCAATAAGTGAATTAAATAAGGTTGATTTACCTACATTTGGACGCCCCACAATAGCTACGGCAATCATAGACTCGTCTTCACTTGCTTTTTCAGTATCTAGCTCGTTTCCTTCTAATCCAGGCAGCTTCTCAACGATTAGGTCCAGTAAGTCTGCGGTCCCTCTTCCATGTAAAGCTGACACTGGATTCGGCTCACCAAGCCCCATTGAAAGGTACTCCCAGATTCCTATTTCATGATTTGAGTCATCGACTTTATTCGCAACAAGAAATGTCGGCTTTTCTCTGGTTCTAAGCATTTCAGCTATTAGAAGGTCTTCCGCAGTTGGCTGAACTCTTGCATCTACAACAAAGATAGTTACATCAGCCTCACGAATTGCCTGTTCTGATTGCTCACTAACCTTGTCAATAAGTTCTTTCACATCACGCGATTTTGGCAACCACCCACCAGTATCAACCAAAATAAAATCATACCCTGCCCAATCAACGTTAAATTCATTTCTATCGCGAGTAACGCCAGGTCGCTCTTCAACAATAGCTTCTCTGCGGCCGATAATACGATTGACAAGGGTTGATTTCCCCACATTGGGACGACCCACAACAGCAACAATAGGTGAACTACTCATTGGGTCACTCCTATAGCTTTTCTTAATGCAATCCCATCGGTGGCTACTATCTCGACTTCACGCGGCAAGTCGGCCGGTGTCATACCATCTAAGAACTTTCCCTGCGAAAGACAAACATCAGGAAGCAAGTAACGATGACCTTGGGGTTCCTCTTCAAGCGTTCTGGCTATATCTTCACCGACTAGCAGACCTGCAACTGAAACATTGCCACCAAAGAATCTATTCTCTACAGAAACTATCCGTACATTATCATTCTGCAACGACGCTACAAGCGGCTGCAGGGTCCTCGCACCATATTCTCCTGTCAATATACCAACAGGCGCATTTTTCTTACTCAGGAATGCCACTGTTCCTTCTGGATTACGAATCGACCGGTATCCCTCAGGTGGGGCACCATCTACCCAAGCAAAAAAGCCTGCAGCTGTATTTGTTGGCTCTTCTACTTCACCGTTGAACTCACGTTCAAACGTTCTGACTATTCCGACTCCATCTTCATACATATCAAAATCGTCATAATGACTAGTTGAAGGAAATTCACGCTCAGCTAATAAATAATACTCATCAGCTGCGTGAACTACCGATCTCCCTACATGACGAAGAAAAGTTTTTTGCCATTGCTCAACCGTCTCAAGAACATTCTCTGCTTCCTCTAATGTATGTGGCCGCATTCTCTTTTCGGTTGAATGTTTACTAACTCCCAATGGGACAACACATATCGATCGAATAGACCGATATTGCTCAAAAATCGAAGCCAGCGTATCTTCAAGTATTACACCATCATTTACTGAAGGGCACACGACAATCTGACCATGAACAGTAACATCATGATCTAGAAGAGCTTTAAGCCAACGAAGGCTAGGACCGCCGCGCCTGTTTCGAAGCATTTCATTACGAACCTCTAGATCAGTTGCATGAATACTGACATTAAGAGGAGATAATCCTTCGTTAACGACGCGCTCAAGATCAGCTTCAGTAAATCGAGTTAGGGTAGTGAAATTTCCGTACAGAAATGAAAGACGATAATCATCATCCTTGAGATAAAGACTTTTTCTCAGGCCTTTTGGCAATTGATATATAAAACAGAATTCACAATGATTATCGCATGTTCTCACCTGGTCGAATACTGCTGAATGCACTTCAACACCAAGCGGCTGACCTGGCCGTTTATCAATGTGTATGTCAAGGGCGATACCTCCCCTGTTAATAGCAATATCAATCTCCGGTTCATCGGTCAGAATTTGATAGCGAATTACATCTCGAAGGATTTCGCCATTTAAAGAGAGAATCTCATCATCAATGCTTATTCCTGCCTCTTCAGCCGGTGAGCCGGCGTAGACATCTATCACTCTTGCAGTGGACATATTCTAAGGTTATTCGCCAAAGCCTTGAATGGGATGAATCTTCAAAATATGACAACACCCTAAATATCTTCAAAATAATGTACGAATCTTGTTTTATCACGTCAAACTGTATATATGACCGTAGATAAGGTTGTTCTCGCCGCCCCACGTGGATTCTGCGCTGGTGTTGAAATGGCTATAAAGGCTCTAACTTGGATGGTCCGTGCTTTCCCAGCGCCTGTGTACTGCTACCACGAAATTGTCCACAACAAAATTGTCGTGGAACGATTCCAATCATTAGGTGTAGTCTTTATTGACAATATCGAAGATGTCCCAGAAGGTTCTCCTGTGATGCTAAGTGCCCATGGTTCAGCACCGGAGGTAGTTCTCAAGGCGCGAGAGGCTGGCCGCTTTGTAGTTGATGCTGTATGTCCATTAGTAACCAAAGTCCATCACGAAGTTAAAGTTCGTTCTAAAAAAGGGCACCAAATTATTTATATCGGTCATCAAGGCCACGAAGAAGCAGTTGGAACCATGGCTGTCGCCCCTTCCTCAACTCATCGCGTTGAATCTATTGAAGAAATCGCAGATTTGCCAGCTTTTGAAAAGCCAGTTTCTCTTCTTGCTCAAACAACCTTAAGCCATAGAGATTGGTCTTCTATCCTTAACGCTGCGAAAGAGCGATTCCCCACACTTTCTGTGCCAGGGAGAAGTGACCTATGCTTCGCGACTACAAATCGTCAGGGTTCTCTCATGGCGATAGCTGAACAATGCGATAGCGTCATCGTAATTGGCTCATCCAACTCTTCAAATACTCGAGCTTTAGAGCGTTTGGCTCAGGAAGTTGGCTGTGGTGACGTTTATAGAGTCAATCATGCTGATGAGATTCCCCAAACGTTAAAAGGAGTTGTTGGGGTGACTGCTGGTGCCTCCGCCCCAGAGGAACTAGTGCAAGAAGTTATTTCAAAACTTGCCCCCCATGAAGGAGTTGAAGAACTTCATTTTGTAACAGAAGAAGAGTACTTTCCGCCGCCCCGAGAATTAAGACCCCTGATCAACGCAATTGGGTTTTTTGCCAATTTAGGATTTTCTAAGTCTGAACTCAAACCTGTAAATGAAGATCGCTCCATAGGCGCATCTGAAGTTCTTACAACCCTGACCTAATCCTTATTATTTTTAGTTCCAGCAATCTTTTGAGCTTCGTCAAAAAGTCTTTGAAGAGTAGTACGAAGCTCTTCTGAGGATTTTCTAATTTCACTTCGTGAAACTCGCTTAGACCCCTCTTTGGGTTGCGGCGCTGGGATTAAGTCCCCATAGAGTATGACGACTTTACGAGGTTTTGGAATGAATTTTCCTTTTGCCATAGCTTGTTCTGACCCACCTATTCCGACTGGCAGGATTGGAGCATTTGTTTTCGCCGACAACCAAACGGCCCCATCTAGCATGGGAAATACTTCAGGACCTGATTTACGTTCACCTTCAGGAAACACAGCAAGAGTTTTCCCTTCACGTAAAGCCTTTAGAGAAGCATCTAACGCTAGCTTATCCGCCCTTGAATCACGGTCCAAGGGAATGCATCCAGCCCCTACTAAAGCCCAAGCTGCGAACCGGTTAGTCATGAGCGACCCTTTGCCCAAGTAATGAAGTTTTCGTCGTGAGGTTGATCCGACCATTGGGACATCAAGATTAGAACGGTGGATTGGTGAAACAATTACCGGACCTGTCTTTGGAAGAGCTTTCGCGTTTCGTACATACAAACGAAAATAAAAGAAGAACGCAGTTCTAGCGAGGTATTTTATGAAAACATAAAAAATTATTGAAGAGAAAGGCAACTTTTGATCAACAGCCTCACGTGCTTCAGAAAGTGCACTAGACATGGAATCTCTCTAGAATTTCTTCGACCACCTCTTCGATAGTTTTCCCCGTAGTATCGACTATCAAAGCCCCACTGCTTACAGATAGAGGAGAGTCAACCCGAGAACTATCAATTTTATCTCGCCCGGTAATCTCATCCATGATTTCCTTTACAGGACGACCTGATTGAAGGCTCCTTCGCTTCGCTCTTTCTTCTGGTGAAGCAGTTACATACACTTTTAACTTTGCTTTTGGAAAAACTACTGTTCCGATATCACGCCCTTCCAGAACTCCTCCCCCTCTTTTCCGAGCCCAACTTCTTTGCGCTCGACGAAGAACAGCACGAACTCCTGGATTCGCAGCGACATAACTAACCACACTATTCACTTCAGGGCTACGAATCACATCCGTAAAATTTTGCCCATCGACCAACACCTCTTCCCCTTTAAAGACAATCGAAGTTTGATTTGCGATCTTAGTAACAACGTGTTGATCTTCTGGATTAATCCCTTCTTCAAGAACCCTAGCTGCAACACTCCGGTACATTGCTCCCGTATCTAGATATTCAAAATCCAGTTCGCTCGCTAAACGTTTCGCTAAAGAGGTTTTTCCAGAGCCAGCTGGTCCGTCAATAGCTAAAATTGCTAACTCTCGATCACCTTCCAAGCGAAGGAGATCTACATGATCGAAGAAATCTGGAGCTGTCTTTGACACACATTCTGGATTATCAAGGGAGATACCCGGGGAGATAAGGCCAAGCACAGTAAACGCCATCGCGATCCTATGATCATCATATGTATGGACGACTCCGCTATTAACTTCCCCAGGACTAATCGTAAAGCCAGTGCTATTTTCGGAAGCCTCAATTCCTAACTTTTGCAATTCCGCAACTACTGCCTCTATACGATTCGATTCTTTGTATGCGATAAAGCCAATATCAGTCACTGAGGTTGTTGTCTCAGCTGAAGGCGCTATAACAGCAAGCGTAGGAGCTGTATCGGAAATACTTTCCATAGATACGCTCAATCCCTTCAGGGATGAAGTACCACGAACTTCGATTGCTTCTTCGCTTCGACTCACTTCAGCACCCATTTCTTCCAGAATGTCAACAAATTGAACATCACCTTGAATTGAAGATCTCCCTAAACCCTCAACTTTTACCCGCCCTTTTGTCATTGCTGCAACAGCAAAAAAATATGAAGAGGTTGATGCATCTGCCTCTATTTGGTAATCATGAGATATATACCCGGTAGAGCGAACGAGAAATTTATTTTTATCGACTTCTTCTATGACAGCTCCGAAAGACCTCATAACAGAGAGTGTCATTGCTAAGTAAGATTCGGATACTAATTTCCCCTCAACGCTTACTATGAGATCTTCTGGCATACACGGAGCAGCGAGGAGTAATGCAGATACATATTGACTTGAAATTTCTGCGTTTAGAAACACTTCCTTAGCTACAAGATCACTACCGTTGATAGTTGCTGGCAAGTGATTCTCTTTTTCGTCAAACGTTATTAGCACCCCAAGCTCTTGAAGCGCTGCAAATAATTCTTGATGAGGGCGGTTTAGGATCTGAGGATCTCCGTCTATTCGGATTTCTCCACCAGAAAGAGCGGCAAGTGGCATAATAAATCTCGCAGTTGTCCCGCTTTGCCTTACCCACAAAGTTTCTCCTGTTGAACGCAAATGACCGCTACTTCCAACCACAACGATACTTTTAGCTACCTCATCACATTCAATTTGGATACCGAGACGCCGAAGGCAATCAATCATGGCATATGTATCCTCAGCAAAAAGAGCTCCATGCAATGTGCTAGTTCCTTTAGCTAAAGCGGCAACAATTAATGACCTATTCGTAATACTTTTCGAACCTCCCAACTTGATATCTATATCTGGTGGCTTTCTAAGGGGATCAATCGATAACACAGTTATTCCATCGTTCTCACGGAAGGTCGGTAGCCATGAGCCATGAGACCACCTAACAAGCGTTCACTTTTATCCTCGGCTACAACCATAATCACCACACCTCGTTGGCCTTCACTGGAGTGAGCAATCTCTAAATCAAAAATGTTTACGTCAATTTCAGATGCTAGACGCGTCAAGCTTGCTAATTCTCCAGGCTGATCAAGAACAGGGACACGAACAATCGCAAGATCAACATCATCTGGAACCCCTGTAGGTAAGTTAACTCGAGCTGTTCTGGCTTGCTGCAAACGTTCAAATAGCTTTTCTCTATCCTTTTTTGAGATAAGATCCCTAGTCTCCTCCAACGATAAAATAACTTCGTCGATGACGCGAGTAATCGCAGAGGCATTATCCATGCAGATATCAGGCCAAATACCAGGATGACCCGCTGCGATTCTTGTCATATCTCTAAACCCCCCCGCAGCTAATCTAAGGAGCGGCCTATGTTCTTGGGAGTGCTCATCTGCTATCCGCATCAACGAACCAGCAGTCAAATGGGGTACATGTGAAACAACGGCTACCAATTCATCATGGGAATTAGGATCAATAACTACGACATCTGCACCTAGCGATACGATAGTAGAACGAACGAAGGCAAAACTATCGTCATCTGTATTCTGGCCAGGTGTCAACACCCACGCCGCTCCATTAAAAAGATCAGATCTAGCTCCAGCGATACCCTCTTGTTCACTCCCAGCCATCGGGTGGCCAGGAACAAAATTGGTGTCCGTTATTCCCTTGGAGATTAGCCCCTTGACGCTCCCAACATCTGTGACAACAGAAGCGCCTTCATTAATTGACTTCTTTACAGATTCAACAATTGAACCAACGGGAGTAGCTACAAAGACAATATCCGTTCCCTCCATCGAACCTTCAGTATCAATTGCTCCCATTTCAATGGCAGCTTTAATTCGAGATTCGTTTTTATCAGACCCAATCACTCTCCATCCATTTTCTTTGAGTCCTTGACCTATAGACCCGCCAATTAATCCGAGGCCAATTATTCCTGCTGTTTTTTGCATTTACATTCCTCTATGAGACTAAATAAAGTATCGCCTGAACGCGATACTACAGGACCTTCATAAAAAGGTATCTGCTTTTTTTTAGTTCTCAGCTTCAACACCTAAATCACCCTCGTTGGATATTATCCCACTTTCAAAATCAAGTAACTCCATAGCATCAAGTAGCCGCCACTCTCCAGATTGAAGCTTGTGGTCAACTAGATTCCCGATTCTAGTTCTGATCAACCGCAGGACTGGGTGATCAATAGATTTAAACATTCTTCTTACTTGTCGATTTTTACCTTCGTGAATTGTAATTTTGATAAGGCCGTCTTCAACTTGTGAAACTTTAGCTGGGGCTGTTATTCCATCTTCAAGCTTTATTCCCTCACGTAACTTCCTTAAGTTCCCACGAGAAATTTTTCCTTTAACCGCCACTAAGTATTCTTTTTCGACGCCATGAGATGGGTGAGTCAAACGATATGTAAAGTCTCCATCATTCGTTAGGATTAGCAAGCCTTCGCTTTCTTTATCAAGGCGACCGACAGGAAAAATTCTGGGGACAGATGGGAGCAAATCAACCACAGTTTCTCGACCCTCTGGGTCTTTGGCAGTAGAGATCACACCACGTGGTTTATGCAACAGATAATAGACAAGTTCGGGCTTCACTCGTAACGGTGTTCCATCAAAATGCAATTCGTCTGTTTGGATATTAACTCGCTGTCCTATATGGGCAATGGCGCCATTTACTTCTACTCGTTCGTCAAGTATGTATTCTTCGACAGCGCGCCTGCTGGCTAGACCCATTCGAGCGAGCACCTTTTGGAGTTTCTCTTCTTTTTCGTGTCCGTTATCCAACATGCACTAACTCATAGATGAGTCATCGTTATGGGTTTCTTTTTTTGTTTCTACGGTCATTATTCTTGCACGTTCCTCAAACCCTTCAGGGCGAAGACCGCCTTCAAGAGCTTCTACGACATCAGCTCCGGGAACAAAATCAGCTAACGGCGGAAGGTCAGTAAGGGAGTTTAATCCTAATCTTTCCAGAAAAAGTGATGTAGTTCCGAATAAAGTCGCGTTCCCTGGCCCTGGATCTTTTCCGACTTCACCGATATAGCCGCGCTGTTGCAAGGTTCTAATCACGGCTTCAACGTTCACGCCGCGTATGGAAGATACTTGCATTCGCGAAATTGGTTGCTTATAGGCAATAATAGCCAAGGTTTCGAGAGCTGCAGATGACAGGCGCGAACCCTGCCCTTCTAGAACAAATCGCTCTACAAACGGCGCCATGCTGGGGTCTGTTTGAAATCGATACCCTCCCGCAATACTAGCTAGAACAAAACCGCGGTCTTGATTTTCATATTCCCTAGCTAATGATTCACAGATTTCTTCCACTTCACTTTTTGGTATTTCTAGAAGCTGTGCTAGAAGTGTTGGCTCAACGGGATTATCCGAAACGAGAATAATCGCTTCTATCGCTTTTTGGTATTCTTGTAAATTATCCATTACCCCTCATAAGCATCTATCCCAAGAAGGCCTTTTTCTTGATCAATACCAACCCATTCGATAGTTAACGATCCAAACGTTGAAAGTTGGGTGAGATCAATTACACCTTGTTTATACAGTTCAAGAACCGACAAGAAATAAACTACGACCTCGACTCGATCAACCAGTCCAGAAGTTAACTCTCGGAGAGTGACCCGACCCATTTGCGGAAGTTCTTCTATTAAATATTCAACAGTTTCAGCAAC
Organism: Acidimicrobiales bacterium; assembly: GCA_013912105.1. GTDB lineage: Bacteria > Actinomycetota > Acidimicrobiia > Acidimicrobiales > UBA8592 > UBA8592. Next base: position 25,345 of record JACERY010000006.1, read on the forward strand.
GGTAAGTTTTGCAGATGTGACATGGAATAGATCTAGTGTCGGTTTCGGAGCCGTAGCCCTAAGAAAGGCTTCATGCAGGTTCTCACCTGTGATCCCATTGAGTAAATCTGGCATTAGACCTACGAATTGTTCTTCCATACCTACCAAGCGAGGAAAGGAGAGGTCTGCATCTACAGTTAAAGCCTTTAAAGCATGCGATGCATCTTTAAAAGTTTTACACTCAAGGAGTCGGGCCAGCAGAAGATCTCGTTCTTCCCATAAAGCTAATTCATCTTCAAGGTCAAGGTCAGAGGCATCTGGAAGCAATCTTCGGCTCTTTAATTCAATTAGCGTTGCGGCAATCAAAAGAAATTCTGTGGCGACTGCAAGGTTCACATCCTCCATCTTTTGAATTTCTTGTATATACGCATCAATGATTCCGCCGAGAGAAATCTCATATAAATCAACTTCATCTTGCAAGATAAGGTGAAGAAGCAGATCAAAAGGTCCGCTAAATACCGAAGTTTCTACTTCATAGGCCACGGGGATACCTTAGATGCTTTCGATTACTTTGAAGCGTATCCTAAGAGCAAATTTTCTTCCTATCTTTGACTTTGATTACGCTTTTAATACTTACCTACCTAATCTTTGTTCTATGGACGTTGGCATATGCTGGTTTAGGAAAGATCTTAGACTTACCGACAATCCTGCATGGACAAATGCTTGTTTGGCTGGTCAGGTAATTCCGGTTTTTGTCCTCGAACAATCTTTAGTTAACTCTGCCTCTAGTCTTAAACGTGACGTTTTCTTTTCCCACCTTCTAGCGTTAAAAACAGAATTGAATGACTTAGGCGGAGACTTGCTAATTATTAACGGCCCCGCGGAAAAAGCTATCCCGAAACTAATAGCTAGATGCGGCGCTAAAAGTCTTTACTTCAATGATGATTCTTCACCTTTTTCGCGAGCACGTGATCGCAAGGTTAAGTCTTTATCAAATGTTCCCTCACACACTTACTGGGGAAACTTAATCCACCCCCCAGGAGCAGTACTGACCAGCTCCGGCACTGTTAGTAAGGTATTTACGCCCTTCTATAAAAAATGGGTGACAACCCCAATATCCCCTGTTGGACAAGTAAGCAAACTCGTCTTTGGCACATTGCCTTCTGATCTCAATGAAAAAATCAACGTTCATCCTACTCCTTTGATGACACCGGGAAGTGAAGGCGCACAAAATCGGCTTGAAGCTTTTCTAACTAGAGCTGACGAATATGATAACTCCAGAGATTATCCTTTCATTGATGCAACATCTCGCTTGTCATCTGATCTTCATTTCGGGACAATAGGACCTCGTGAAATTTGTAGTGTAATCAACGAAACATCAGATTCCGGCAAGGCATTTGTTCGTCAATTAGCTTGGCGAGACTGGTATTCGCACCTGTTGTTCAAATCACCAGAGATTATAAGCCTTCCAGCGAATCCTGCATACGGAAAAATAAACTGGAGGAATAACAAAGACGATTATTTTGCGTGGGAGGAGGGAAAAACTGGGTACCCAATAGTTGACGCCGGAATGCGCGAGTTAAATAAAACTGGATTTATGCACAATAGGGTGCGAATGATTACTGGCTCCTTTCTTGTTAAACACCTTCTTACTGACTGGAGGATTGGTGAGAAATATTTCCGCCAAATACTTCTTGATGGCGATGTTTCTCAAAATATTGGTAATTGGCAGTGGGTAGCTGGCACAGGGTTTGACGCAGCTCCATATTTCAGAATTTTTAATCCTGTTCGACAATCAGAGAAATTTGATAATAACGGAAATTACATCCGTAAATGGGTTCCCGAACTGGCGGATGTTGACAAGAAAGACATCCATGCACCTTGGCTAGCTGACTCTCACGATCTTGCCAGCAAAGGCGTCAAGCTTGGAACAGACTATCCTTATCCGATAGTAGATCATGCTTATGCTCGAGAGCGGTGCCTAACCACTTATAAGCTTGCTCGGGAAAACACCTAGTAGTCAATACCGGAACAGAGGTCACATTCTTTCGCTTCATGTGTATCTTTCGCTCTTTTTTTATCTTCTGCAGTCTGATATTGAGGATTTTGAGATCGTTCTAGCCGATTGTCAATCGCCTTAGAAGCTTCATTAGGAACAGGAAAAACACTGTCTTTCCAATTGTCATTATCTTCCCATGCATGCGGAAGCATTCTCATTATTTCCTCATCAGCTGTTTCGACAAGATTAAGTGCAGACTTAACTATATTGTGTGATAAATTCCCGTCTCCGACTTTTCCAACTGTATAGCCATGGGGGAAATCTAGAAAAACAGAGCGGGGCATGCGTACGGCCTCTGTTATGTCCTTAGCTGTAGAAATGGACGTCGTTGCAATTCCTGCCTCTTCAAGTTGATGCGCAATCAAACCCACGGTCTGATGACAAACTGGTCAGACGGGGACGAGCAAAACTACATCAATTTTTTCATGCAAGCATCTTGATACTAAATTTGGGGCTAACTCTTTTTCAACTGCTCGATGAGAGTAGATACCTCCCATACAGGTGAAGAAATTCTCTGCAACAGACCCGAGAATCCCTTCTTCATGTAGTTTTTTTAATGCATTTGCAGGAAAAACAACATTGATATCTTTTCGTGCACCTTCTAGGTCATAAGCAAAATGAGTGGCCCGCAATTTGGATAGCGGTGTTTCTGAAGGAATAGATCTATAGGAAGCGTCATCCTTGTAGTGGAAAGCGCGCTGTCCAGATTTATAAATCCCACCGGTAGCAATCATACCGACCTTGCATTTAGATAGCGGTTTGTTTCTTGCAACTAGGTATGGGGGCGTTTTCTTCTGATACCACTCATATTTCTCGTAGCCTAAAGCTTCGTACGTGGCAGTAATTCGTTCAATATATTTAACTGGTTCTTGCCTATTCGATCCCATATTTAGATCCTAACTGACGTGTAGAAATATTTTGGCTTGACGGTAACCCATTTTTTCATCAGTATCCCCTAACCTTGAGCAAATGGCACGCGTTTTCAGCGGAATACAACCTTCAGGGGAACTCCATCTTGGCAACCTTCTCGGTGCACTTGTTAACTGGGTCAGTCATCAAGAATCGCATGATGCTGTTTACTGCATCGTTGATTTGCATGCTTTGACTCTACCAAAGGACCCTGAGGAGCTTAAAGCAAACACTCTAGAATTGGCTCAATTACTTATAGCTGTTGGCCTTGACCCACAAGATTGCATACTTTTTATTCAAAGCCATGTCCCTGAGCACTCCCAACTTGCATGGCTTATGGAATGCACTGTGAGTTTTGGTGAACTCAATAGAATGACCGCTTTCAAAGATAAGTCAGGTAGAAATGAATTTATCTCTGGCGGCTTATTTACCTACCCTGCCTTACAGGCTGCTGATATTTTGCTTTATGACACTGATCTTGTCCCAGTCGGAGATGACCAACGTCAGCATATTGAAATAACTCGCGATATTGCAGAAAGGTTTAATAGCAGATTCGGTGAGACCTTTGTCGTCCCAAAGCATGTCATCCCACCATCTGGTGCACGAATTATGGATTTACAAAACCCTAATAGGAAGATGTCTAAATCTGAGATTTCCCCCGGCGGCACAATTGGAGTTCTTGAACCTTCAGATGCGATATCAAAGAAAATAAAACGGGCTGTGACTGACAGTCATACAGAAGTTAGGTTTGACATTGACGAAAAACCTGGAGTATCAAACCTCCTTTCTATCCTTGGAGCCGCAACGTCAGCAGATCCGAAATTATTAGCTGACCAATATAATCGTTACGGAGATCTTAAAAATGACACCGCAGAAGCAGTAATTGAACTGCTCAACCCTATCCAAAAACGGTTCTACGACTTACAGGCAGACCCTGGAGAAACACAAAGGCTACTTCAGCTAGGAGCATCAAAAGCTAAAGAAATTTCGTCGGCTACCTTAAGTCGTGCTAAAGCGAACTGTGGGCTGCTACAACCTTAAATACTCTCTTTAAGATCGTTTACCGCATAAAGTGCTATAGCTACAGCGGTTGCGACATTTAGAGAATCCACATTTGCTTGCATCGGTATTCGTGCTTTTACTGAAGCTGAATCAAGTACCTCGGCAGTCAACCCCATACCTTCCGAACCCGCTATAAATGCTATAGGTCCCTTTATACCTTGAAGAGCTAAACTCAATTTCTTCGAATCTATTTTCGGGGTGAGCGCTACGGTTACGTACCCAATTCTATGAAGGTACGCTATAGCATCAAGAACCGAATCAATCCTCACATGAGGAGTAGCGAAGACTTGACCCATTGACACACGCACGGCTCTTCTATAGTAAGGGTCACAAGAAGTAGCATCAACACATACTGCATCAATACCAAACGCGGCTGCGTTTCTCATAATCATTCCCATATTGGTCGGGTTCTGGACATTCTCAGTAAGTAAGACAATATTTGATTGCTTTATGGTTGTTTTGAAATCTGGAATAGGTGGCCTAAGGAATAAAGCAATTGGGTCTTTCAAATCCGGGCGTCCTGATATCGCTTTAAGGACCAGTGGACTACAGCGAAGAATTTCTGTGCCATCAGGAAGTTCTATAAATTTAGAAAGATTAAAATTTTCGCTCATCACCAGAGACACCAAATGATGTTTAGCCTCAAGAGCTCTGTTGACTACCTGCACGCCTTCCCCAATAAAGAAGCTAGCCATATCTCCATCTGGACGTTCTCGTATTTGTCGTAATTTGTGGTCATTTAGCCCTACAAAGTCAAGAATACGATCGTCATTTGCATCTACGACCTTATGTTCCCTCATGCTCTATCAGCTTTTTGAAGAACGACGAAAAGATCTTTGTCGATAGTTGAGTCTTTCTCTCTTTTGTGATGATCAAGAGCCCAACTAATTGCTAGCTGGCACGATTTGGCCTCTTCTAACATCTGCGCTCCAATTTCAGGGTGAGTCACATATTTAGAAACTCTATTGAGTAGCGTACCTTCGCGTTTATATCCCCAAGAATGAACACGCCCTAGACCAAATATTGATGCCATACATGTTGCGGCGACCCGACCGGCTATTCCTAGTTCCGATTCTGATTTTCCAACGTCATGAAGAGCAGCTGCTATCACCAAGTCAGTGTGTACTTGATCGCCATTCTGAGCGTAAATACTTTTAGCTGAACGAAGGCTGTGAGTCTGATCGACCTTCTTCTGCTGAAAGAATAAGTCTCTCTCCTCTTTTGTCATTATTTTCAAAAGCTCTGATTTCGTTACTTCTTCATCCTTGGATTTGGTAACGGAGAAAAGAAATCTTGTCCCTAGATGTTTAAGCCCTCCGAAGTGTCCCATCGTTTTTACGTTGCCCTCGGGTGAGCTGACTTATAGGCACCAATAAGCTGCTCTCTAGAAACTTTTGTATAAATTTGAGTTGTTGTGATACTTGCATGACCAAGCAACTCTTGCACAGTTCGGATGTCTGCCCCATGCTCGAGCATATGCGTCGCACAACAATGCCGAAGAGTATGCGGAGAGAGTCTCGAACCTAAGCCAACAATGCTGCCGTACTTTTTCACTATGCCCCAGCCACCTTGCCTACTAAGGCGTCCCCCTCGACGATTAAGAAACACAGCTTCACTATCGTCTCTACTTCTCCAACGTTCAGGTTCATAAGAACCTCTTCCTTGAGGTTCTAACCAGAGATGAAGTGCCTGGATAGCGTAGCTCCCTAAAGGCACTACCCTTTCCTTTTCGCCTTTCCCTAAAAGTTTTAGCAAGCCTTCATGGGCATCAAAATCCCCTAAAGATAGATTAACAACTTCAGAGATTCGCGCTCCTGTACCATAAAGAACTTCCAAGATAGCCCGATCACGTCGGGCGATTGCGCTATCACCTTCTACGGATGATAAAAGTTCGTTAACTTCGGACTCGCTAATTGGCTTTGGTAAGCCTCGCGAAACCCGAGGCAACTCAACAGATTCAGTAGGATTATCGTTACGAAAACCTTCCACATGTAGGAACTTAAAGAAAGACCGGACTGAGACCATATTCCGGGCAACTGTTGATTGAGCAAAACCTTCTGACTGTAATGCACGGAGGTATTTAATTACATCTGACTCTTCTATAGTTTCCGAAATCACGCCTTGAGCCCTCATCCAATCTTCAAATTTTTGCAGATCACGGCTATACGAGATGAGAGTTGATTCGCTCCTCCCCTTTTCAACACGCAGCCACATCAAGAAATCGTTAATATGGGGGTTGGAATTCTGGAGTCCTTTATCCATCTAAATATTGCAAAGTTAGCAGGATACCAAGCAAAGATTTCGCATCAACTAATTCCCCTTGAGCGATTAGCTTTGGAATATCTTGAAGCGGTACTTTTTCTATAGTCATTAGTTCCTCTTCTAGCCCTTGACGATTATCCTCAACAGGCTCGCAATCCAATGCTAGGTAACAATAAGAGTACTCATCACAAAACCCTGGCGTATTGAAAAATTCTGCAAGTAAATGCAACTGAGCGCTCTTGAGTCCAACCTCTTCTTGCAATTCTCGAGCTGCTGTCACATATGGTGGCTCATTCTCAATATCTCGCTTTCCGGCTGGTATTTCAAGTAAATAGTTATTAATCGCTGGTCGAAATTGACGAATCATAATAACTTCATCATTGACAATAGGGACGATGCACACAGCTCCAGGATGACGAGCTATTTCGCGTTTAATTTCTTCACCATTTGGGCCGCGAAAGTTAGCTTCAAAAACTGAAATTACTTTACCATCGTATTTGAGTGTTTCGTTGGTTAGTTCAAATGGTTCGATAGCTAATCTCCTTTAATCTATCTAAAGGATATTTGAGGTTTCATCTAATTCTATCAGTTGAGGGTTTCTGCCTGCTGCCCTATCTACAACTGCTGATATGAACGCAGTGAAGAGCGGGGCAGGCCTATCTGGTCGTGATTTAAATTCTGGGTGGGCTTGTGTCCCAATCCAAAATGGATGCGAAGGCAATTCAATAAACTCAACTAACCGGCCATCAGGACTCTCTCCGGAACAGACAAACTCGCTTTCATTAAATCTTTTCCTAAACTTCGGGTTAAATTCGTACCGATGCCTATGACGTTCCGAAACTATGGTTTTCCCATATGCAGCAGCAACTTGAGAACCTTCTTTCAACTCAGCGATATAGGCTCCAAGTCGCATTGTCCCCCCCATATCAGTCACATCTCGTTGGGATTCCATTAGATCAATGACTGGATGTGGTGTACTTGGATTGAATTCTGTTGAGTGGGCACCAGAAAGTCCGAGTACATTTCTTGCATACTCAATCGTCATAACTTGCATTCCAAGGCAAAGCCCTAGGCAAGGTATCTCATTTATCCGTGCGTAACCAACTGCTGCTATTTTGCCTTCTATTCCTCTCTCACCAAACCCTCCAGGAACAATAATCCCATCTAGATCCTTCAGTCTCCCCGCAGCGAGAAGGCCCTCAACGTCCTCAGCTTGTATCCAGTCAATTTCTACATTTGTTCGAGCATGGATTCCAGCGTGATTGAGGGACTCAACTACAGATAGGTAGGCATCAATAAGCGTGACGTATTTTCCTATTAGACCCACACGGACATTTCCTGATGCAGATCTTACTTTTTTCACCAGGGTTCGCCATTGGTCTAAATCAGGGTCAACAGCATTTATTTGTAAAATTTCGCAAAGGAAATCATCTAATCCTTCATCATGAATTACTAGAGGTATCTCGTATAAAGAGTCTGCATCTGCTGCATTAACGACTCCTTTAAATGGAACGTCACAAAGGTTCGATATTTTTCTCTTAAGGTCATCATTGATGGGTTGTTCACTTCGGCAAACAATAGCGTCAGGCTGTATCCCGCGACTACGGAGTTCAGTTACAGAGTGTTGAGTTGGCTTCGTCTTTTGCTCGCCTGAAGGGCCGATAAAAGGAACTAGCGTAACATGCACATAGCAGACATTTTCTCTTCCTATATCTAAACGGAATTGCCGAATTGCTTCTAGAAACGGGAGAATCTCAATATCCCCTACTGTGCCTCCAATTTCTGTGATAACTACATCAACGCTTTCTTCAGACAATGAAAGGATACGTTGCTTTATTTCGTCTGTAATATGGGGAATAACTTGAACAGTTTTCCCTAGATAGTCGCCTCGGCGTTCGGAAGCTATAACTGAAGAATAAATTGACCCTGTGGTAGCGTTAGAGCCCCGCGAAAGATTTTCGTCAATAAAACGCTCGTAATGCCCAAGGTCCAAATCTGTCTCTCCTCCATCATCGGTAACGAAGACCTCTCCATGTTCGTATGGGTTCATTGTCCCCGGGTCAACATTTAGATACGGGTCAAGTTTCTGCATTGTTACCCTTAATCCGCGAGATTTTAGAAGACGACCAAGAGCAGAGGCAGTAATCCCTTTACCAAGGGAGCTGGCGACGCCACCTGTAACAAATATATACTTGGTCACGGGATTCCATCATAACGTTGAGTTCGATGCTCGCGTTGGATAATACAAATCTTCATATTACATTCTGGATTTCTCTAACAACTCTTCAGCATGCTTTCTTGCATTTAAACTATCTGGTGAACCAGAGAGCATCCGCGAGATCTCAATAATTCGTTCCTCTTCGTCCAAGACCTTTACGTCAATCCCAACTTTTGACTCATCGTTAGTTTTCGTTAACATAATTTGTGTATCAGCAAATGCAGCTACTTGCGCAAGATGGGTGACTACTAGCACTTGACAACCCTTAGCTAGTCTTTTCAGCGCGCTACCAATTGAATGTGCTGTTTCGCCCCCGATTCCAGAATCAACCTCATCGAATACTAGCGTTCCTGTCTCCGCTGATAATACCAGTCGTAAAGCAAGCATTGTCCTTGATAATTCTCCCCCTGAAGCAATTTTCTGTATGGGCATCATTTCCTGGCCGCGATTAAGGGACAGAAGTAGCTTTATATCATTTCCTGCAGGTCCATCAGTTGTAAATTTAACTTGAGCATTCGGAAGAGCCAGATCCCGAAGAGTTGCTTGGATCTCACTTGAAATATTGGGTGCCGCCTTTTCTCTCTCTTTTCCTATTCTTGCTTCTTCTCTCTTGCGCTGTTCAGTAATTTCTCCCAGTTCGGTTTCCATAGTCGCCGCTATGACATCTGCCTTTTCTAAGCTTTTAATTTCTTCTTGCAATTGTTTTTGCTTTTCAAGAACCGCTTCAAGTGATTCTCCATATTTTCTTCTTAATTCTGTGAGGATTGATCTTCGCTCTTGGACTTGATTTAACCGCTCGGGGCTTGTATCTATTTGCTCAGCGATATCACGAGATTCAATTGAAATCGCTGAAATTAATTCTAGTGTTTCGATGATTTTTTCTTCTAGGTGCTTCATGGATTCTCGATTTCGCAATTCATTTAAAAGAACAGTGATCCCTTCAACTATTTGCCCAGCATTATTTAGATCTTCAGAAATCCTCAATGCTGCTAGTTGATTTCCGGTAGCATCAGCTAAAAGTTTTTCTACTTCTTTAAGGTGCTCAACTTCTTCTAGGTCATGAATATTTGCTTCAGTTATTTCTCTTTCTTGGAACTTTAAATAATCTAGATCTGTTTTCTCTTTTTCTTTACCCAATAACTTTTCTAGATCATTCTTTAAATTCTTTTCGTTGAGCTGAAGCTGCTTTAAATTAGATATGTCTATGGATCCATATTCGTCTAACGCTTTGCGTTGCTCCTTAGGACTTTCTAACGCTGTATGACCATGCTGGCCATGGATTTCTATTAATGAATCTGCTACTTCTGCCAAAGCACCAACGGTCACCATTGAACCATTGATGTAGGCCCGAGATCTCCCTTCTTTTGGAACCACGCGAGTAACGATTGTTTCCTCATTATCAATGATGCACCGAGCTTCTACTCGAGCTTCATCTCCGAACGGGCCTACTGCTGTTGATTCAGCTCGCTGGCCGGTCAGCAATTGTAAAGCAGTGACTAACAAAGTCTTACCAGCCCCAGTCTCTCCGGTAATAACTGACATACCAGGCCGGAGTGTCATAGATATTTTTTCAATTACTCCTAAATTGATTACTACAAGTTCTAACAATCTTTTATTATTTCTAGACAGCATCTTGTCTTCAGCCATTAATTGCCCCGAAGTGTTCTTTGTTAACGATCAGAAAGACCAAATTTTTCTTTAAGCGCTTGATGAAAATTACTTCCACCAAATGAGACTAGCTGAGCGGGATACCTTGCGGAGGAACATGTAATAGCTTCTCCGATTTCAAGTGTATTAATGACGTTTCCATCTACAGCAAAGGATGCCTCACAGTCGGGAAGAATTGAAATCTTTAGCTTGTCATCTGGTGAGAGTACAAGCGCTCGATCAAAAAGTGAATGCGGAGCTACGGGGGTTAATAACAACGCCTGATGCGTAGGGTCAACAATGGGCCCGCGCGCTGACATTGAATACGCAGTTGAACCAGTTGGTGTCGCAACGATAAGAGCATCTGTCGCATAAGAGGTAAAAAATTCACTATTAATTTCAAGAGATAACCTGACGGTCCGTCCGGGGTCAATCTTTTCGACAACTAATTCATTTAGCCCAAGTATAGGAGTCGCTGATGATGTCGAATTGACCTGTATCCGCATACGTGTCTGTATCTCATAGTTGCCATCTAGGAATTGTTCTATTCGCTGCCGGGATAACTCTGGTTCTACTTCTGATAAGTACCCGATACGCCCGAAGTTTATCCCAAGGACCGGAATGCCATGTTCCCCTACTGAGCTAACGGTTCTAAGCATTGAACCATCTCCACCCAAAGAAATTGCAAGTTCAAAAGATGAATTTATTTCAGATTCCTCTAATGCCAAGTTTGGCCGGCCAATAGCTTGAGCAGATTCAAAATCTAATAAACAGTCATGCCCTGCGTCTTCAAGCCAATCAACAAGTTCTTCTCCATGTTTGATTGCTTCTGGACGTCGCGTATTGATATTTGAAATAAAGCGTGCCATATATTCTCTAGGGTAGAGTCCTCAGCAGCGTTAAACACCATGCAGATAAGGTCTGTTTAAAATAGAGCCGAGAAAATAACTTGTTTCCGTGTGTAATTACGAGCAAAGTATAAAAGAAATTCTTTATTACCAGAGCGACCAAGGATCGGAGATGCAGCAGCATCTTGCAAGTATGCCCCTGCCTCTTCTGCACTTTGAGTTACTTCCTCTAAGGTACGCAACCAAATTGATGAATCCTTAATAATTCCTTTATTTTTACTAGCTTCACGTCTCGTAGCTTCATATTGGGGTTTAACAAGAAAAATTATGGGGCTTTCTTCTTGACTGAGTTCTAGCAGTTCAGTCATAACAGTTTTTAAAGAAATGAAACTGAGATCGGCTACCACAAATTCAAATTTTCTTTCTCCAAGAACCTTTTGATGATCTCGAATATTTAATCTCTCGAACTCTTCTACTTTATTGTTGCTTTTTATCTTTTCGTGCAGCAACCCATAGCCGACGTCAATGCAGGTAACATGCTTCGCCCCATGTTGAAGAAGGCAATCGGTAAACCCGCCAGTTGAGGAACCTATATCAATACACTTTTTACTTTTAGGAGAAAGGCCAAACATACTAAGAGCATGTTCTAGCTTATCTCCTCCCCTACTTACATATCTTTTCGATTTTGCTTCAATTTCAATACTGTCAGATCGAAGAACTAGTTGACTGCCTTTAGAGGCAAAACTTCCATTAACTTTAATTCGATTCGCGCGTAACAAATCATCGACTTCTTTCAAGCCAGAGACTATTTGTCTTCGAAGAATTTCAGTATCTAATCTTACCCGTGCGATATTTCTATATTACTAGCTATTAGACAGTCCAAGTTGGCTGAGACCGGAGGAGTTCGTGAAGATTTCCTTCTCCATTTTGTTCCTTTGCTACATCTATTTGTTGGTTTACGACTTTCCCATACTCTGGTCGTTTCACTTCGCGGAATACACCCATTGGAGTGGGTTGATATGGACCACTGGCTAATCTGGAAAGAGCAAAAGCCATACTGGGGTTTTCAGAACCTTCATCATGCACTATTAAAGACGATTCTCCGACATCTGCGACTTTTACGATTTGCGCATTTCCAGACTGGTCAGAGATAACTCCAAATTCTTTGTCTGCGCCAAAACGAACAGGCTCTCCATGAGTGAGTTGGATAAGCATTGAATCTCGCTTATCTTTTTTAGTAATCGCCCCGAATGCCCCGTCATTGAAGACATTGCAGTTCTGGTAAATCTCAACGAGCGATGAGCCTCTGTGAGCGTGAGCACGCTTGAAGGTTTCCTGCATGTGTTTTCGATCCATGTCATGTGTTCTAGCAACGAATGTTGCTTCAGCGCCCAAAGCGATACTTGCAGCATTAAATGGTTGATCAATAGATCCCATCGGAGTTGATTTTGTAATTTTTCCTACTTCGCTTGTGGGAGAATATTGCCCTTTAGTTAATCCATATATTTGATTATTAAAGAGGAGAATTGTGAAGTCTATATTTCTTCTCATTGCGTGAATAAGGTGATTTCCTCCGATAGAGAGCATGTCTCCATCACCTCCGATTACCCAAACATCAAGTTCTGGTCTAGAAATCGCAAGCCCAGTAGCCACTGCAGGAGCACGTCCATGTATGGAATGCATCCCATACGTGTTCATGTAGTAAGGAAATCTTGCAGCACATCCGATTCCAGAGATAAAGACTGTATCTTCTGGGCGGCCATCAAGCTCTGGAAGCATAAGTTGCATCGCAGTCAAAACAGAATAATCACCACAACCCGGACACCAACGCGGCTCTTGGTCACTAGTCCAGTCGGCTTTCGTAGTTGTTGGAGCAGGAGCTGTATCAGTCATATTATCTCTTATTTCTTTCCCTGAGCTTCTAAAATTATTTCATGAAGCTCAGTTGTTGTGAAGGGTTGTCCTTGAACTTTATTAAGGGATTGAACATCTACAAGATACTCAGCCCGCAGAAGTCGTGAAAGTTGCCCCATATTCATTTCTGGACAAATAACTGTTTTGAATTTCGACAAGACTTCACCAAGATCCCTTGGGAAAGGATTTATGTGGATTAAGTGTGCGTGCGCCACCTTGTGCCCCTCCGAACGTGCTTGTTTTACAGCGCTAGCTATCGCACCCCAAGTTGAGCCCCAACCAATTAGGAGAACATCTGCATCCATGTCTCCTTCAATCCATGTTGGGGGCATATCATTAGCGATCCTATCAACTTTAGCTTGCCGAATATCAGTCATTTTTTGATGATTACTAGGATCATACGAGATATTTCCAGTTCCATCTTCTTTTTCAATACCTCCTATACGGTGCATCAATTCAGGTGTCCCTGGAATTGCCCAAGCACGAGCTAGGGTTTCTGGATCACGTTTATATGGCCAGAAATGATTGTTTCCATCTTCATCTACATGATTTGTTTCAGTTGTAAAAGTAGTTGTGATATCGGGTAATGCATCAACATCGGGTAGTTTCCAAGGCTCAGAACCATTAGCTAAGTAGCCATCAGAAAGCAACATAACTGGAGTGCGATACTTTAAAGCAATTCGGCAGGCTTCAATTGCAACGTGGAAACAATGTCCGGGACTATAAGGGGCAATTACAGGTATTGGTGATTCCCCATGCCGTCCGTACATTGCCATCAGGAGATCTGAAGCTTCAGTTTTCGTTGGAAGTCCTGTTGATGGCCCGCCACGCTGAATATCGATGATGACAAGAGGAAGTTCAAGATTAAATGCTAACCCTATAGCTTCTCCTTTAAGAGCAACACCAGGGCCGCTTGTTGTCGTTAGCGCTAGGTCACCTCCAAATGATGCCCCAATAGCTGAAGCTACTGCTGCAATTTCATCTTCAGCTTGAAATGTTTGTACGCCAAAATTTTTGTGTTTTGCTAGTTCATGAAGAATGTCTGATGCAGGGGTTATAGGGTACGACCCTAAGAATAATGGCCTCTGCGACAGTTGACCAGCAGCGACAAGACCCCACGACAAAGCAGTATTCCCGTTTATATTTGTGTACTCTCCCGACTCTAATTGAGCCGGCTTCACTTCATAGGCGTAGTCAAAAGCCTCTGTGGTTTCGCCATATGCATGACCGGCTTTGAAAGCTGCGTTATTTGCTGCCACTACTTGAGGGGTCTTACCAAATTTCTTTTCTATCCAATCCAAAGTAGGTTCAAGCGGTCTTTGATACAGCCATGAAACCAATCCAAGTGCAAAAAAGTTTTTTGACCTTTCAGCATCGCGAGGTTTAATTCCTTCAATTCCTTTGCACACTTCTTTAGTGAGAGATGTCATGGGAACTTCAAAGAGCGTATAGCCAGACAATTCACCTGTCTCAAGAGGATTATCTTCGTAACCTGCTTTTTTGAGATTTCGCTCTTCGAAGGTATCCCGATTAACAATGATTGTTCCTGCTTCTTCAAGTTTAGAAAGTTCATTTTTGAGAGCAGCAGGATTCATTGCAACCAAAACATTTGGAGCATCTCCAGGTGTCGTGATGTCATGATCGGATACTTGCACTTGAAACGCCGAAACGCCTGCAAGAGTTCCTTGCGGTGCTCTAATCTCTGCTGGGAATTCAGGAAGCGTTGCAAGGTCATTTCCAAATAGTGCACTCGCACTAGTAAACCGCTCACCAGTAAGTTGCATTCCATCACCAGAATCACCTGCGAAACGGACAACAATTCGGTTAACTTCTCTTATCTCTGGCTGTGAAACTGTATCTGTCACGGAATCCCCCTTGATTCCTCGCTCGGGCTAACGAGTTTACGATAGTCGTATATTACCTCAATCATGCTGACCGGTGTAAAGAAGTAGGTGTGACTTATTTCTCACCGATCCTTCCGTAAGGCGAAGTTCTTTTCTATGGTCTATCCTAAGAAATTAATATTGAAGGACGGACTACCAGATGAATAGCCAACAATTAGAGAAGATCCAGAATGGATCTGGATTTATCGCAGCCCTAGACCAAAGTGGAGGCAGCACCCCGAAAGCATTGCGGGCGTATGGGGTTGAAGAGAGTGAATACGCAAACGATGATGAAATGTTTAATTTGATTCATCAAATGCGAAGCAGGATTATGACCAGCCAAAGTTTTAACGGAAGTAGGGTTATTGGAGCGATTCTTTTTGAGATGACCATGGATCGCTCGGTTGAAGGTTTAGATACAGCAGATTACCTATGGAATGTCAAAGAAGTAGTCCCCTTCTTAAAGGTCGATAAAGGTTTAGAGGCTGAAGGACAAGGGGTCCAAATGATGAAACCTATGCCTGAACTTGCTGGTCTTTTAGAACGTGCTGTTTCAAAAAATATTTTTGGAACGAAAATGCGATCTGTAATCAAAACAGCCAACAGCGAAGGAATAAATGCAGTAGTTGACCAACAGTTTTCTATTGCAAAACAGATCTTATCTGCAGGCCTAATGCCGATAATTGAACCCGAAGTTGATATTCATAGCCCAGAAAAGCTGGAGAGTGAGATCCTTATGCGCGAAGCTATCCAAAGGAATCTTGACGGGCTTACTCAAGACCAATCAGTAATGTTAAAATTAACTTTGCCAGAACAGGATAACTTTTATGCGGATCTTGTTTCCCACGATAAAATTCTTCGCGTTGTCGCTCTTTCTGGTGGTTATTCTCGTGAAGAAGCTAACGCTCGTATGGCCAGAAATGCTGGCGTTATAGCAAGCTTTTCTCGAGCCTTAACGGAGGGCCTCAGTGGAAATCAAGATCAGAGTGATTTCGATTTGCTTCTAGGCACGTCGATTCAAAGCATTTTCGATGCCTCAAATACCTAAAAAGTTAAGTCAATTGTTTAAGACGGTCTTTAGTATCTAAATATGACCCTGCACTCTTAGCAATCCATCCAAAAAGTTCTCGCGCCTTTGTTACATGACTTGCACGATCATAAAGGTCAGCTAAAGCATAAGCTCTGCGGAGATGATGTTCTTGAGGTCGTGTAGGTATTTTCCAACCCTTCTCTAGTACTTTTACAGCATCTTTAAAATTACCTTGATCGGCATAAGCACCTGAATAGACAATCCGCCCTTCAGTTACTAGATCAGCTGATGGTGAGACTTCAGCTAACTCGGACCAAAGGTAAGCAATATCAGCCCATCGCTCCTCACTCCGGTAACAATCCATTAAAACCGGATGTCGTTCTGTTGAATTTGAAAGTGAACGGAATTGCTCAAGAGCGAAAGCTGCTTTTTCATACTTCCCAAGTCGATACAGAATTAGACCATGCAGTTCTTGAATTTCTGCGATGTTTTTCGATGATTTAAGAAGTGGATTAATTTTTCTCAAAGCATCGCTGAAATTCTCTTGAGCAAATTCGGAATCAGCTTCAGACAATTTTTTTAGTGCTTTTTTCCCTTCAGCTGAACCAAGGGATTTCTTTAATTTAGATGCTACATCAATGTTGGTGTTTCGACGTTTTGATAATGGTTTTCGCTTCAAAGACGGGAACGGTTCTTCTGGCTTATAGTGATTTTTCTTTCGAGAATTAGCTCGCTCTAGAGCCGCCCTAGCTTCTGCCCGAAGTTCTTCCTGCCTTCGTGCCTTCTCTTCTTTTCTAAGCTCGCGCTCTTCGCGTATGCGCTCCACTTCTGGGTCGATTTCTTCAATAACCTCCTCAGGTGGATTTTGCAAACGTTCCTCTTCCGCCTTTTGGTCATCATGATGGACTCGCAAGACACCTTTTCTAGCCAAGCCTCCCCACTCTTGATTACCCGGAATTGGATCTAGTTTATTTTTTTCTTGGTGGCCCGCTTTAGATTTCGTATATTTACGCGGCGCTCCGCCAGACTGTTTATCCTCTCTTTGTCTGTTGGTTGAGGAATTTTTCTGGCCTTTAGGTTTTGAATATCCTTGTGGATTCTTCGAAGGTGTCATAGCGGATAAAGCCTACTCCTCATTTGTGTAAACCATCAGAAATATGAGTAAAAAATAAAGCAGCGGACCCAATGGATCCGCTGCTTTTCGAAATCCGGCGGCGACCTACTCTCCCGGGGACACTCGTCCCAAGTACCATCGGCGCTGGTGGTCTTAACTTCCGTGTTCGGAATGGGTACGGGTGTGTCCCCACCGCTATCACCACCGAAATCTATTGGCCACTTCTAAAATTTTGTGGCACGTATTGTCAAGAGGAGTTCCTCAAGATCTCCATAGCGAGCACGAACTAACAGCTAAATTCGTTATTGAAGTTGTTATCAAGCCCTCGGCCGATTAGTACCGGTCAGCTGAACGCATTGCTGCGCTTACACTTCCGGCCTATCAACGTGGTGGTCTGCCACGGGCCTTACCCGGTTAACCCGGTGGGTAATCTCATCTTGGAGCTGGCTTCCCACTTAGATGCTTTCAGCGGTTATCCATTCCGTAGGTCGCTAACCAGCCATGCTCCTGGCGGAACAACTGGCACACGAGAGCTACGTCCATCCCGGTCCTCTCGTACTAGGGACAGATCTCCTCAAATTACCTTCGGCTACAGAGGATAGGGACCGAACTGTCTCACGACGTTCTAAACCCAGCTCGCGTACCGCTTTAATGGGCGAACAGCCCAACCCTTGGGACCTGCTTCAGCCCCAGGATGCGATGAGCCGACATCGAGGTGCCAAACCTCCCCGTCGATATGAACTCTTGGGGGAGATAAGCCTGTTATCCCCGGGGTACCTTTTATCCGTTGAGCGACGGCGCTTCCACACGCGACCGCCGGATCACTATGCCCGTCTTTCGACCCTGCTCGACTTGTAAGTCTCGCAGTCAAGCTCCCTTCTGCCATTGCACTCGATGCCTGATTGCCAACCAGGCTGAGGGAACCTTTGGGCGCCTCCGTTACTCTTTAGGAGGCGACCGCCCCAGTCAAACTACCCGCCTGGCACTGTTCCTAACCCGGATAACGGGTCGAGGTTAGATGTTCAACATACACAGGGTGGTATTTCAAGGATGACTCCACGCACACTGGCGCATGCGTTTCATAGTCTCCCACCTATCCTGCACAGTGAAGGTCAAACATCAATACCAAGTTGTAGTAAAGGTCCACGGGGTCTTTCCGTCCTTCTGTAGCTAACGAGCATCTTTACTCGTACTTCAATTTCGCTGGGTCTGTGGTTGAGACAGTAGGGAAGTCGTTACGCCATTCGTGCAGGTCGGAACTTACCCGACAAGGAATTTCGCTACCTTAGGACCGTTATAGTTACGGCCGCCGTTTACCGGGGCTTAGGTTCAGAGCTTCGCCCAAAAGGGCTAACCCGTCCCCGTAACCTTCCGGCACCGGGCAGGCGTCACAGCGTATACAGCGCCTTACGGCTTAGCACGCTGCTGTGTTTTTAGTAAACAGTCGCTTCCCTCTGGTTTGTGACACCTCTTCGAGCTCAGGAAGCGGCAAGCCGTTCCATCACTCTGATGAGGTCATCCTTCTCCCGAAGTTACGGATGTAATTTGCCGAGTTCCTTAACCACAGTTCTCCCAATCGCCTTGGTATTCTCTACCTATCCACCTGTGTTGGTTTGGGGTACGGGCACCGTGAGAGCTCGCTAGCGGCTTTTCTTGGCAGCATAGGATCAATGACTTCCTCTTAATCGAGTCGGCGTCGTATCTCAGGCTTAATGGGTACCGGATTTTCCTGGGACCCGCCCTACATACTTACCCCACCTCTACCATCGGGTGGGTTCATCTACCTTCCTGCGTCCCCGCATTGCTGGCCGCTCCATTGTGGGTCGGTTCCTCTAGGTGCCGTTTAACGGGCTCCTAGCATCCCCTTAGCAACAATGGTTAAGCCTGGTCGCGCTCACAGTGGTACCGGAATATCAACCGGTTGTGCATCGACTACGCCTCTCGGCCTCGTCTTAGCTCCCGACTCACCCTGGGAGGATTAGCCTTCCCCAGGAACCCTTGGATTTTCGGCGGAGGGGTTTCTCACCCCTCTCTCGCTACTCATACCTGCATTCTCACTCGACCACGCTCCACGACGGTTTCCACCGGCGCTTCACAGCAAGATCGACGCTCCGCTACCGCTTTCACTATTGTGAAAACCCGCGACTTCGGCTCTGGACTTGAGCCCCGTTACATTGTCCGCGCAAGATCACTCGACCAGTGAGCTGTTACGCACTCTTTCAAGGATGGCTGCTTCTAAGCCAACCTCCTGGCTGTTTTTGCAATCTCACTTCGTTTACCACTTAGTCCAGAATTTGGGGCCTTAGTCGGCGGTCTGGGCTGTTTCCCTTTCGACCCCGAAGCTCATCCCCCGGGGTCTCACTGCCGCACTTTAGAGTCATGGTATTCGGAGTTTGGTTGGGGTTGGTAAGCTTGTAGGCCCCCTAACCCATCCAGTGCTCTACCCCCATGGCTGAACATGCGACGCTGCACCTAAATGCATTTCGCGGAGAACCAGCTATCACCGAGTTTGCTTGGCCTTTCACCCCTATCCACAGGTCATCCGCCCAGTTTTCAACCTAGGTCGGTTCGCGCCTCCACGGGGTCTTACCCCCGCTTCACACTGCCCATGGATAGATCACTCGGCTTCGGGTCTACAGCATGCGACTGGACGCCCTATTCAGACTCGCTTTCGCTTCGGCTTCCCCTCACGGGTTAACCTTGCCACACACCATAACTCGCAGGCTCATTC
>JACERY010000006.1:50000-79446 GCA_013912105.1 Acidimicrobiales bacterium
GCCTGGCTTAACTCGGTATTGATCTAATATATCAGGGCCGCAAGCGCCAGTTCCTAAACCGCGAATCGCAGAGTCGATATGCACTTCTATAGTGCTGCGCTCCTTTAAATGTGCGGTTTTTGTTGCAATTGTTATATCGCTATCGTGATAAATCTTTGTTGAGAAAGAGCCTATTTCCATTATCTCAATGTTAATTTCATTGCTGTTCGGGTCTGAAAGGTTAAACCATCTTGTTCCTTCGTGTGCTCCATTTTCTTGAGGCACCACATAAGGGTGAAATTGATCTTCTACAGATGAAGACCATTTCTGAATCATTTGCGACTTATACCTATCTGGATAGGATTCAAGAGGCCCGCGACCAAACCATTCCAGTTCAGAAAATTCTCTTGGAACTTCGAACCGAATACCTACTCTCGGAATGTCAGCCCACTCTTCGGGAATCCTAACAGACTCTTCAAAGTATATTTTTGGTCCGTCGACTATCAACGAACTTGAATGGAACGCTTTTCCTTTTTTCCCGGCATGTTCGGACTTGACAACTAACAATGTCTTGTTTCCAGCTTCAGCAATTTTTACTTGTTCCCAGTGGGTGTCTAATTCGTTAAGTCCATTTTCTACCCATGAACGCCTCACTCCGGCCACTTCTGATAGCCACCCTTGCTTGACGCCGTCATTGTCTGTTGGCGCTCTCCAGAAGGAGGCCAAAGGAAAAGTTGTTAGAAGTTCTTTATCCCCAACTGAGATTGAACCCCTTTCAGTTGTTGATGGAAGCACAATCGCAAAGGGTCCACGCTCAACAAAGTTTCTTCTGAGGGGTTGCAACCCATTACTCAATTTTTTATGACGCAAACGCTGTGGGGATTTCTTTCGTCGAAGTTCTACTTGATCCCAGGCGACAAGATGACCTCTATGAGCCCATGGTTTCTCTTCAGCTAAAGTCCATTTGATTTGTAGAAAAATATCTCTATTATTTCCAAAGACGGGAAAATTTGGGATTGGAACAACTGCACTTTGACCGGGCAAAATATTCAACTCCCAAATTCCCGCTTTAATCCTTTTCCCATCAACTTCAATCGACCAACTGCAAAGCATGTCACTCGTATCGGAGAAAGTTCTTCTGTTAGTAACCTCTATGTTGGAAGAATTTTTTCTTTCTACAACAATTGGTCTTGCAGCCCAAGCATATTCATTGAGAGCTGGATGTGGTTCACCATCTGGCGCGTTTAAACCATTGATGCAGAAATTAACATCGTTGGGAGTATCCCCAAAGTCACCACCATATGCCCAGAAATCTTGTCCTTGACTGTCGACTTCTAGAAGACCCTGATCTTTCCAATCCCATATAAAACCTCCAGCTAATGCTGAGTAATCGTGAAAAGCTTGAACATAATCGGCGAGAGAACCATTTGAGTTTCCCATTGCATGTGAATATTCGCAAAGTATTAAAGGGCGGTCATCTCCACTGTTTTCCTCCGCCCAATTAGCCCATTTCTTCAGAACATCTATAGGGGTATACATCGGACAAACAATGTCAGTAGCGAAACGTTCTAACTCATCTGGAGCAGAACAACTATTTTGAAAGCCGTTGGGGTCATTTAATGAGAACCTGTGCTCCAATGCCCCTTCATATTGCACAAATCGTGATGGATCAGTTTTTCGAACCCAACCAGCTGAAGCAACGTGACTTGGTCCGAAGCCAGATTCGTTACCTAGCGACCACCCTATAACTGATGGGTGGTTACGATCGCGCGCGACCATGCGTTTAGTCCGTTCTTCAATCGCATGATGATAGCGAGGATCTAAAGCTAATGAACGTAGACGAGCGTGTGACTCACAGTTAGCTTCGTCAATAACATATAGTCCAAGCTCATCGCAAAGTCCGAGCAGTCGATGATCATTCGGGTAATGTGCTGTTCTGATCGCGTTTATATTGTTCTTCTTCATAGCTAGAAGTTCAGCTTCTATTTCATCTATTTTTAGAGTTTTCCCTGTAACGGGATGATGATCATGCCTATTAACGCCATAAAGAACGATAGGTTTTCCATTTATTCTTAATTCATTTGATTCAATCTCTACTCGGCGAAACCCAATTCTTTCTCGGAGAACCTCTTGACAAGTTCCATGCGTATCAAAAAGTGAGACAAACAAAAGGTACAACTCAGGACTCTCGCTTGACCAGGGAATTACGTTCAGATTTTCAAAATTAGCGTTACTCTTTAATCCCTCAAACTGATATGCTCCAAGCAACTTTTGCAAAGGAGACCCATCAACCTGCTTCTGGATTGGCAAGTTAGTTATTTCTTCAATCAGTTTTCCCGAAAGCGTTTCAAGTCTAGCATTTATAAACCACCCTTCGCAGCATTCGGAGATGCTACTTATTGCTTTAAGCCTTCCGGTTTGTGCTTGTGAATCATAGTCAGCTACGACATTAAGGTCACTGATATGGATAGGGTCTCTAGATTCTATGAATACAGACCTATGCAAGCCCCCATGAAACCAATGATCCTGATCTTCAATCCAAGTTCCATCGCTCCATCGAGGAACCATAACGGAAAGTATATTATTGCTATTTCTTAAGTAGGGAGTTAAATCAAATTCACTTGGGAGACGACTATCTTTACCCATCCCTACAAATGAACCATTGCACCAGAGAAGGACCATGCTTTCTGACCCCTCAATTTGAATAGTCACGCGTTTACTCTTCCATTCAAGCGGTAAGTCGAAAGATTTCCTGTAAAGGCCTGTTGGGTTTTCTTCTGGGATTTCTGGAGGTTCTAAGCCTTCCCATGGCATAACAATATTAGTGTAATGAGGGTGATCCCCTTTATTCTGTCGAGTCCAGGATCCTGGAACAGTGATTAATTCCCAAGTACTGTCGTCAAAATAATTATATACCCACTCTTTTGGCGCATTTTTTGGAGTTCTAATGAGTTGAAATCTCCATTTACCGTCTAAAGAAATCCGACGGTTTGATAATCCCCCACCCTTTGCTTCTTCAAGTGATCTATATGGCTCTAGCGGAATGCGCATTGGCATACGATTAACCTCAGTTAATTCTGGTTGCAAAAGATCATTTAATTGAAAGGAAAACACGATTACATTATGCCTTAAAAATAGGGCTTGGTTTCCTGCTTGAATTTAATAGTGCTAAAACGAACTTATGAACATTGATGTCTCTTCAGTTGATTATGTACTTTCAACAACTCGATCGGTTCGGTTAAGACTTGATTTCGAACGTGAAGTTGATATGCAGGTTATTCTAGATTGCATTGATATAGCTGAACAGGCTCCCACAGGCGGGAATTTGGGTAGCCGACGGTGGATTGTCATTACAGAAGAGAAACAAAAAGAGAAGATAGCGGATCTTTATTATAACTCGGCTGGAAAGTGGATGGTTAAAGCAAGAGATTCTTTAGTTGGAACTGGACACCCTAATGAAAAGATGATGGAATCCGCAGCTTATTTAGCAGAGAATTTATCGAAATCCCCAGCAATTGTAATACCTACCATTATTGGAGTCCACGATAATTCTGGGCGGCCTGGACTCTTCGACTCTGTGATCCAAAGTGCATGGAGCTTTTGCCTAGCCCTGCGAGCACGCGGGTTAGGCACAGCTTGGACGACAGCCATCCTAAGCGAGCAAGATGACCTAAATACAGTTTTAGAAATTCCAAGTCAGAATACTGCTATTGCGATGTTTCCAGTTGCTTGGACCAAAGGATCTGAGTTCTCAAAGGTAGAAAGAAAGCCAGCTAGAGATATCACGTTCTTTAATACATACGGAAAAACCTTTATTGAAGGACCCGTTGGAAAAGTGTCATTTTCAGATGGCCCAGGTGTTTCTGTTGAAGCAGATGTTAATTGTCGAGTTGAACAAGCTTGGGAACTCATAACTGATATCAATTTCCCTGGGAAGTATTCGGATGAATTCGTGTCGGCAAGTTGGGATGGAGACCCTCAGACAGTAGGTATAGGGTCAACTTTTACTGGCAACAACAGCAACCAACATATAGGTGAGTGGTCTGTCCAATGCACTATTGACGACTATCAAAAGAATCGCGTCTTTGGTTGGTGTACCGGCGATCCTACCTACCCTGGGGCTCGTTGGAGATTAGAATTAGATAATTTAGGAAGCACAACAAGAATAAGACACAAAGTTCTTCTTGGTCCTGGATCTTCTGGCCTAACCCGTCTCATTGAGGAACAACCCGAGAAAGAAGATCGAATTATTGCGAATAGGTTGAAGTCGATAGAGGCAAACATGAGAAAAGTTGTAGATGGGATGAAGGGTTCCCTAGAGTCCTAGTCAGTTTGACTTTGCGTTTCCGGAAGCCGAACTAGAGGAATTTTTCGCTCAGTTTTTCTTTGATAATTCTCATACCAGGACCGATCGGCGCAGAGTTGTTTCCAAACTAGATCTCTTTCTTCTCCTTCAAGTATCTCTGGCTTAGACCAGAATTTTCCATTTTGGACCTGACATAACAACCTTGGATTGGCCCTTTTGTCACAAAGGTTCAAGAACCATGCCGGACTTTTGTCAGATCCTGCAAAGGAAGCTACTACGATTCGATCCCTATTTTTATCCATCCAAGTGGGTAAAGCCACCTTATGTTCGTTACCTGTTTTACGCCCGATAGTAGTTAACAGAACGTGATGCATGCCTGCCTGAACCCACACCAGATCATCATCAGTCATTTCCATAGCCTGAACGTGTGCTTTAGTGAGTTCAACAATTTCTGACCGAGGCGGTGTTTCCCATATCTGCTCTACATACTGTTCTGTAGGCTGCAATTCTTCATGCATATGACCACCCCTAAGCAAAATCTAGATCAAAGAGTTTGATGGCGTTTCCTCTAGCTATCTTATTAATAGTTTCCTGCTCTAAGTGACCAAATAGTTCTTCTGCTATTGAAAGTGTCTTAGGGAATGTCCCATCTTGATGCGGATAATCTGTTTCAAATAGGACATTATCTTCACCTATTTTGTGGAGAAGTTCGATGCCAACTGTGTCCTTAAAAAAACAACTATAGACATGTTTCTTATAATAATACGAAGGTGGTTTTGGAATTCTATTCTCACCTTGAGCCCATTGATGCGTTTGCCAAGTATCATCTGCCCGCTCAACGAAATAGGGAATCCAGCCAATCTGGCTTTCGGCATAAAGAAGTTTCAGATTCGGGAACTGATCAAATTTTCCTGAGAATATCCAGTCAATCATTGATGCAGCACTGTTGCAGACAATTAAATTGGCAGTAACCACTGTTGGGGCTTCCGGAGATGTTTGTACTGTTTTAGTTCCTGAACCAATATGCATACAAATGACTGTTCCGGTTTCTTCACACGCCTTAAAAAAAGGATTCCAATAATCGCCATGCAACCCTGGCCTACCTAACCATGATGGTAACTCTGACCAAGCAACAGCACGACACCCTCTTTGCGCAACGCGATAAATTTCTTGTGCAGCTAGGTCAGGATCCCAAAGAGGAACAATGCATAGTGGGATGAGTCGACCTTTGCTATCTCCACACCATTCATCGAGCATCCAATCGTTGTAAGCCTGAACACAAAGTAATCCCAGTTCAAGGTCATCGGCCTCTGAGAAGAGCTGCCCACAAAACCTCGGGTAGTTAGGGAAACAAAGAGATGCCTCAACATGGTTAAGATCCATATCAGCGAGACGTGCTTTTGGGTCGTAACACCCAACAGCTATATCGTCATAGGTAACACCTTCCATGGTCACTTCCTCGGGAGGGACGCCAGGGCATGCGACCATTTGCTTAATTTGATATCGCTTATTTTCAAAGTGCCACCAAGCAGCCATTTTAGAACCGTCACCTGGAGTCTCGACCCACACACCATCATTCAAAGTCATTTCACCTTGAGGTGCGATAACTATCTTTGGCGCTTGATCTTTATGCTTTGCAGGCATTCTGTCCTGCCAAACATGTGCTGGTTCAATAACGTGGTCGTCGGCGCTAATAATTTTTGGAATCATTACTTATTACTTTAGTTTGAGTTTAGTTCTTTTGGTAACTCATGATGACTGCGAAGCACATCTCGTCATTGCTTCCATCTGCCCATAGAACATAGCTAGGTTCAAGGTCAGCGGGTCTCAGTGACCGATCCCAAACACAATCAAGGCGGATGATGTCATTTCTATCAACATTAATTTCTTCTATCGGGTAGTACGCATACTGCCATTCAAAGTCCCAATCAGGGATATCAAGCAAAACAACTTCTTCCTGTGTATCCGGATTTAACGTCATGCGAAAAGATGCCCCGATATTGTGTTGGTGCCCGAGAACAGCAGAGATAATCCCGTCAAAACCGGCCCTGAGGTCGCATGTTGAAGAAGCTATCCCATTCGTCATGCTCGCATAGTCCTGAGGTGTATAACCACATTCTTCGAGGATTTGATTTGCCTGAACTACCCCATCATATTGCGCACTGGCGTATAGATACGCATTATCTCGTTCACACAACGGGCCTTTTTCCCATTCCGCGCATGGGATTTCGGCCGGAGCTAGATATGTCGAGATTAAGATTGGTTGCGTTACTTCTGAGGTAGACCACACCGTTCGGAAAACTGAGCGGTCTTCGGGTGCCTCAATGTCGTAGTGGTAATGAATTTGCATAACAAAAAAATCACCAGGGTCCATCTTCAACCCTGCTCCTTCTTGGTATTTTATTGCTCCGGTCCCAGGGCCCCAGAAAGTAAGTATTTGATCATCGCCGAGACCTGTTGACCCGAAGCAGCTCCACCCGCCTTCTTCCTCTGAAGCGTTCTTCCGTTCAGCAGCTGCTCGGTACTCTCCAGAAACTTTATAACCGACTAGGTGGTGAACAACTTCCGTCTGATCAGGGATGAACTCATACTCTGTGAGATATTTTGTCTCTGTTAACTCCGGATCAAATATAAAGCAACGATATTCGTCTGGTTGACCTATTTCCCCATCGTAGAAATCAGTTGAGGACAGTTCCTGATCATAGGATATGAGAAATGAGACATCCTGTGTTGACGTCACGGGTGTTTCGATATCAAGATCCAAGGGGGCTCCAGAACGAACCCATTGCACAATACTATTTTTTTGATCAGGGTCTAGGCTGACGTCGTGAAGGAATGGAACGCTTAGTTCGGATGCTGGCCAGGGAGGCATCGCTCCAGTCTCAACAACAGCGCCGATGGCAAATGCAAATGCAGAGACATCCCCTACGCTATCGAGTTTGGCATGAGGCACTCCGGGCCCCCTATCTGTATGACACGAGGCGCAAGAGTTCTGAATTATAGGAAGAACTTCTTCTTTAAATGAAATTGTGTTTTCTGCAAGGTGGGACGAAGTATCTTGTGAAGACCCTGAGTCCGACATAGTTACGCTCGGTTTATCGATTTCAGATGCTGAGCTAGGGGTTGAGACTAGTTTATTACTGGAATCTGGGTCAGATGCCTGAGTCACTTTTGATGAACAAGAGATACCCATAAGGCACGCTAATAGTAAACCAAAGAGAAGTTTTGATCGGCAAGAAAGCATCTGAATATTCTACAGGTCGATTCTGCCCATAAAGATTAAGGCTCCGCTAAAAATGTTGTTGCGCTAAGCTCAATCCAACTTTCGCAAGACGGATTGTGCTCTCGTCTAAAGTGAGTTCCATCAACTCAGAAAATTCGACCCAACGCATGTCAACGCTTTCGTGATTTCTTTTAATTTTGCTATTCTCGGGTGCGCGAATCAAATACCTTATGTCGAGATGTAAATGTTCTGGTTCATTTAGCCGTTGAGGGATGATATGGACATCGCAATCAATACCAGGAGTTAATACTTCCAGTTCTTCTATGCCTGTTTCTTCAATAGCTTCACGAAGCGCTACTCGTGCAAGATTGCCGTCACCATCTGCATGCCCTCCGGGTTGAATCCAAATTTGTAGTTTTTTGTGAAGCATTATTAAAATTTTTGTTGCCGACTCATTAACAATGGCTGCTGATCCTGTTAAGTGACCACTTAGACAACTCCGGTGTAACGCATCAGGGTGTTGGGATAAAAATTGAATTATTTTTGTTTTTGCTTTTCCTGATTCGTGGGAGGTGTCTAAGACGGAAGTTACCTCATTCAAGGCACTTTCAAGAGATTCGGCGTTACCACTAAAAGTGTGGAACCTTTTTCTTTCTAAAAAAATTACTTTTCCTCCTGATAGTTCTCCAAATGACATTTTAAAAGATCAGGGACCTGGGTTGGTTTGAAGCTTGTGGAGTCAACGCATACGTAAGAAATTGTTGAATCGAATTTCTTTTCTTCAGTTACATAACCCGAAGAAGTTATATCAAAACTACTATTTCCCCAGCGTGTTACCTGGGATTCCAGTTTGAGTACATCTCCAAATCTTGCTGGTGAATGCCAAACAATCTGAACTGATTTAAGCATGACTTCCACTTCAAGCTTCTTTTCAAAATTCCAATCATACTCTCGAATCCAACAATCAAATGCATCATCAATATACGTTAGATAATGAGCATTATAGACGACGCCTTGCATATCACAATCGACATATCTAACTCGTACAGTGTGACTGTGGGTCATAGCATTTTCTTATGCTTTGCAACGAGTTCTTTGAATGCTAAAACTTGGTTTTCTAGCTGACCGACGCTTCCTGCACCCCGTGTTTTCTTGTTATCTGGGATTGACTTCTCATCAAATAATTTTGCTGGTTCGTTTCCGAGTAATGCGTGGCTAGCAACAATTTGTTTAAGGTCACCGTGGGTTGATATTGCTTCTTGGACGAGACTAGCTACAAGTGCATGCGCTTCACGAAAAGGAGTCCCTTGTACTACCAGCCATTCAGCAAGATCAGTGGTTGCCATATAAGGAGAATTCGCTAATTCGTTCATTCTTTCGGTATTGAACGTCATTGTTTGCACCATGCCATCTACAGCAGGTAATAAAGTTAGAACCGTATCAACTGTGTCGAAAAGTGCTTCTTTGTCCTCTTGAAGATCTTTATTGTAGGCAAAAGGAATTCCCTTTAGTGTTGCTAAAAGGCCCGTTAAGTTACCTATAAGTCGACCAGCTTTCCCTCGAGCTAACTCAGCAATATCTGGATTCTTCTTTTGGGGCATCATTGAAGATCCTGTTGCATACCCGTCATCTAATTCAACAAAATTGAATTCAGTACTTGCCCATAAAATGATCTCCTCACCCAACCGGGAGAGATGAACACCGAGTAGCGCTACCGCTGAAAGAACATCCACGACAAAATCTCTATCAGAAACAGCGTCTAAACTGTTTTCGAATACTGCTGCGAAATTTAATTGGTCCGCAACGTATTGAATATCTAAAGGCAACGAAGAACCAGCTAAAGCCCCAGCTCCAAGAGGAGAAACATCGGTTCTTTCACGGGCTTCTAGCAACCGCTGAATATCGCGTGAGATTGCCCATCCGTGAGCTAAAAGATGATGTGCTACAGGCACAGATTGCGCTTGCTGGAGATGCGTATATCCGGGCATCATGACTTTACCAAGTGATAAAGCTTTCTCAAGTAGTGTTTCCTGGAACGAAACAAGGTCGTTAACTATTGATGTTACAGCTCCTCTAGTCCAAAGACGAAGGTCTGTTGCGACTTGATCGTTCCTGCTTCTTCCTGTGTGAAGCCTTGCTCCTGCCGGAGTCATTTCCGTCAAACGTCTTTCGACAAGAGTGTGGACATCTTCGTCGGAAGATAATACTTCAATACTCCCGCTTTCAATTTCTATTTCTATTTGATCAAGAGCCTTGAGAACCTCCGAAAGTTCGCTTTCATTAAATACACCTATCTTTTGAAGCATCCGAGCATGTGCTTTTGAACCAAAGATGTCTTCTTTATAAAGTCGAATATCAAATCCAATACTTGAATTGAGGTTTCGCAAAACTGTTGCTGATGACCCTTGAATTCTCCCATGCCATAGAGGCTGTCCGTACTCTTTTGTATCTTCTTCCATAGTTCCTTAACTACTTTCAATATCCTTTGATCTTTTCAACGCTAATGTTCTTAATCGCAGTGCATTTAGTTTAATAAAGCCTTCAGCATCAGCTTGATTGTAGGCCCCATCATCTTCTTCAAACGTCGCTACCTTTTCATCAAATAACGAATTAGAGCTTCTTCGTCCAACAATTTCTACATTACCTTTAAATAATTTGAGCCTTACTTCTCCGTTAACTTGAGTTTGGCTATGGTCTATTGCAGTTTGAAGCATTTTTCGCTCTGGACTCCACCAGAAGCCATTGTAGATGAGACTAGCGTATCTTGGCATAAGCTCATCTTTTAGATGAGCGACCTCGCGATCAAGGGTTAAGCTTTCCATAGCTCTATGTGCTTTCAGCATTACGGTCCCACCTGGCGTTTCGTAGGCGCCACGCGACTTCATCCCGACATATCTATTCTCAACTATGTCTAAGCGTCCAATTCCATTTGCGCCAGCAATCCTGTTGAGTGATTGCAATACTTTAGCTGGGCTCATCCTTCGTCCGTCTATTGCAACGATATCACCATGCTCGTACTCTAATTCAAGAAATGTCGCTTGATTGGGTGCGCTTTCTGGACTTAAAGACCAGCGCCACATTTCTTCCGGTGGTTGAACCCATGGATCTTCCAATGGGCCACCTTCGTAAGAGATATGCAGTAGATTTGCGTCCATAGAGAATGGGGATTCTTTCCCACGTTTCATCTCTACGGGAATTGCATGTTTCTCGGCGTAACTCATCAAAGATTCACGAGAGCTAAGTGACCATTCTCTCCAAGGTGCTATTACTTTGATATCGGGATTCAAAGCATAAGCCCCAAGCTCAAATCGGACCTGGTCATTCCCTTTACCGGTTGCTCCATGGCTTATTGCGTCAGCCTCAGTTTCATCGGCTATTTCAACTAATCTTTTCGCAATAAGCGGTCTCGCAATTGATGTCCCTAGTAAGTACTCTCCTTCGTAGATTGCGTTTGCTCTAAACATAGGGAAAACGTATTCCGAAACGAATTCTTCCTGAAGGTCTTCTATGTATATTTCGGAATCCGGAACACCCATGGATCGTGCTTTATCCCTTGCAGGCTCGACTTCTTCCCCTTGCCCAATATCTGCTGTAAATGTAACAACCTTGCATTGGTATGTTTCTTGAAGCCACTTCAAGATAATAGAGGTATCAAGTCCCCCCGAATACGCGAGAACAACTTTGTTGATTTCTTTGTCTTTCTTCATATTATTCCAATCCTGATAATTGACTTAATGACTCGGCAAGAACTGACCCTTCATAGCTTTGGCTTGCAACAACCATAACCGTGTCGTCTCCAGCTACAGTCCCCAACACGGTTTCTAATCCGGCGCGATCAAGAGCTGAAGCAACAACATGAGCTGACCCTGGGGGTGTTTTCAGCATCACAATATTTTTGGAAACACCTATTCCAACAACCCATTCACCCAGCACTCTCTTTAGATGGTCTTCATGTACGTGATGCTCGCTTGGGAGTTCCGGAATGGCATAAACCATTGTGCCCCCACTAACTCTTACGTTAACCGATCCAAGCTCGTCTAAATCTCTTGAAACCGTAGCCTGGGTAGCTTCTATTCGTTCTTCTTTAAGAAGATCGATCAACTGGTCTTGGCTACTTACAAGATTATGTGCAAGTAACTGTTTTATTATGTGCTGTCTTTGCCTCTTAGTTGCCATGTTCACTAATTCCTGCATTCAAAAGAAACATCAATAAACCGCGCGCTGAATGCATCCGGTTCTCTGCTTGTTTCCATATTCGGCTGTTCTTTCCATCTAGAACTTCTCTAGTAGTTTCTTCACCAGGGTGAGCTGGAAGACAATGCATAAAAATACTTTCCTTTTTTGCTTTATCTACTAGTTCAGGAGTAATTGTAAATTCTGAGAAATCTCTCAGCCGAGTTTCTCTTTCAGCTTCCTGCCCCATTGATGTCCAGACATCGGTATAGATAACACTCGCTCCTTGCAGCGCTTGATGGGGATCCTCTGTTTGGAGAATATTTATGCCTGTCTGCTGAATAGTTTCTATATCGCTATTACTAAATTCATAACCTTTAGGGGATGCAACGCTAAATTCCATATCCATCATTCCTGCAGCAATAGCCAAAGACCGAGCGACATTATTTGCATCGCCTACATAGGCAATTCGTAAACCTTCAAGTTCTAAAAATTCTTGACGTATAGTCAGCAAGTCTGCGAGAGCTTGAAGGGGATGTGCGATATCCGACAGCATATTAATTACAGGTACTGTGGCATAATCAGCTAACTCTTGAACTGTTGCGTGCTCAAAAACTCGAGCGCCGATAAAAGCGTGATAACAAGATAACGTTTGAGCGATATCACCAGTACTTTCTCGTTTACCAAGACCAACTTCATCAGGCCGTATTGTTACTGGGTGCCCACCAAGTTGGATAATGGCCATTTCCATTGAGTTTCGGGTTCTGTTTGAAGGTTTTTCAAATAATAACGCAGCGCCTTTATTGCTTAGCTCCCCAGTAGTAGGTCTCTCAGCATAATCAAGAACTATCTTGATTTCATCTGGCGTGAGATCACTAATTTCAAGTAAGTGTCGTGTCATTAAGAACTCCTTTCAGAATATCTATTGCTTCCTCAATCTCGGATGGCGTTGTTGTTAGCGGTGGCGTAAATCGAAGCGCTGATGACGTAATCGGATTTACCAATAGGCCGCGTTCCGTAGCTGTTTTAGCAATTTCCTTACTCTTCTGAGAGTCTA
Organism: Acidimicrobiales bacterium; assembly: GCA_013912105.1. GTDB lineage: Bacteria > Actinomycetota > Acidimicrobiia > Acidimicrobiales > UBA8592 > UBA8592. The sequence goes on from JACERY010000006.1 coordinate 62,739, forward strand.
GTTCTGCTGCAAGCATTGCCCCTTTACCTCTAACTGATAGGATTCCAGGTAACGACAATAATGACTCCGTTAAAAGTTTTTCAATCAGTCGTGCTTTCAAAACATAATTGTCACGGTTCATTATTTCCAATACTTTTCTAGCAACTGCAGTTCCAAGGGGGTTCCCCCCATACGTGCTGCCATGATCCCCAGCTTGAAAATGTGCTGCAATTTCTCTTTTTGCCCAAACCGCCCCTATAGGAAAGCCGTTGCCTAATGCTTTTGCGATACAAACAACATCTGGGTCAAGATTAAAATGTTGGAAAGCAAACCATTCGCCTGTTCTGCATAACCCTGATTGAACCTCATCTACCATAAATAGAAGATCTTTATTTCTAGCAATATTTTCTGCCCCCTGAATGAATTCAGAACTGCTGGGCCATACACCACCTTCTCCTTGAATAGGTTCTAAATGAATAGCAGCAGTAATTTCGGTTACGGCTGAATCTAAATCGGATAAGTTGTCTCTCTCAATATGAGAAAAGCCAGCAGGCATAGGTGCAAATGGCTCATGTTTTTGTGGTTGCCCGCAGGCAGCTAAAGCAGCGAGAGTTCGCCCATGGAATGAATCTAAAGCTGTTATTACCCCGTAGGAGTCTTTAGAAGCGGTTTTCCGCGCAATTTTAAAAGCCAGTTCATTTGCCTCTGCTCCAGAATTACAGAAAAAAACTTGGCCTAGCGGAGTGTAGGTTTCGCCTTTGGGATTTTTAAGCCTCCCAGTGATTGCTTTATCTACTTGAATAGCAACATGATGAGCGTGTTCAGTCGCCCAGTAATTTGAGACTTGCGTTAACTTCGAAGCTTGATTAGCTAGAACTTCTGCAATTTCTGGATTCGCATGCCCAAGAGATTGAACAGCCAGACCACCTACAAAATCAAGATACCTATTGTCGCTTTGATCCCATAACTCTGTCCCTTTCCCCTTGACAAACATGACAGAAGGAGCTCCGTACGTCGGCATAATTGGGCAGCTCGTCAATTTCATTTCGGAGTCCATAATTTGCGAATGAGTTTTCATTGGGTTTCCTTCCTGACGATCATTGTTCCAATACCGCTATCAGTAAATAGTTCAAGAAGAACAACATGATGTATCCTTCCGTCGAGCAAATGTGCTCTTAGGGCACCGCGCTTTAGCGCTTCAATACATGACGTAACTTTAGGTATCATTCCATCTGAGATTCGACCAGATTCAATCATTCCATTGATCTCATGATCGTATACAACGGAAACTAGACTACTAGGATCCTCTTTGTCTCGAAGCACTCCAGGAACATCTGACAAATAGACAACCTTATCTACTTGCAATGAACCGGCGATTGACCCCGCTGCTGAATCTGCATTTATATTCAGACTTTGACCTATTTTGTTCTGCCCAATTGTTGAAATTACTGGAATCACTCCATCAAGAATGATTTTCTCTATGCCCCTTGTTGAAACTTCTGTGATCTCGCCAACGAATCCTAGTTTAGGATTACTTTGTTGGGCTTTCAGTAGGTTTCCATCTTCTCCACTAACGCTAATGGCTTCCCCACCTAGAGTTGTGATTGCGTCAACTATTGCCTTCCCTACTTCTTCCTTTAAGACTTTCTTGACTATTTGTAATGTTTCTTCGTCGGTAACTCTTAGCCCCTCTATGAAGGAGCTTTCCTTACCTACCTCTGCAAGACGTTTGCCTATTTGTGGCCCACCTCCGTGAACCACAACAGGTTTCACCCCTATCGAGTGCAAAAGCACCATATCTTCTGCAAAGTGATGAAAAAGATCCTTATTAACAAGAGTGCTTCCACCTATTTTGAACAAAACTGTACATCCGGTAAACCTTTGTATATATGGAAGAGCCTCTATAAGTACTTGTGCACGATCTACAGGAGTCAGGTAGCCCTCTCTCCCATCGAATTCAATCGTCGACTTCATGATCTATACCCAGCATTTATTTCGATATATTTGTGGGTTAAATCGCAGGTCCAGATCTTTGATTCACCATTAGATATACCTATATCGACATGAATACAAATATTCTGCTCCTGAAGGTGAGAAGCTGCTCTAGCTTCTTGATAGGTATTCGATTGTTGGCCAGATTCTGCAATCAGTTCATCCCCAATCCAAATTTTCAACAAATCTCTATCTGCTTGTTGCCCTGCCTTACCTACTGCCATAACTATTCTTCCCCAATTTGGATCTTCAGCCGCTAAAGCTGTTTTCACTAGTGGTGAATTCGCTATGCTTTTTGCTATTTCCTGTGCTGCCAAGTCGTCTGCTGCGCCAGTTACATTTACTTCAACAAATTTGCTCGCTCCTTCTCCATCTTTAACTATTTGGTGAGCTAAATCTAGAGTGACTTTCTCAACCGCCTTTTCAAACTCATCCATGTGATCTGCAGCATGAACACCTGATTTCCCTGTAGCGAACAAAAGAACTGTGTCGCTAGTAGAAGTATCTGAATCAACGGTTATCGAATTAAAGCTTTTATTTACTGCTTTACGATTTATCTCTTTCAGGTCTGAAGCTTCAACTACAAGGTCCGTAAATATGAACGCAAGCATAGTTGCCATATTTGGAGCAATCATTCCACTACCTTTTGCTATTCCCACGACAACTGTTTCAGTTCCTTTCACAATTGCTGAAGATCCTTTAGCAAAGGTATCGGTTGTCCTAATAGCATTTGCAGCTTTTTCCCATTCGCGAGAACTTGATCGCCCTTGTTCGTTAACTAGATCTGGAATGGTGTTTGTTATCTCTTCCGCATTGAAGGCTTCACCGATAACACCAGTCGAAGCAATGAATACTTCTTCTGGAGCAATACCCATCGCTGTTGCTAGGCTTTCAACGCTTTTTTCTACAACTATTTTTCCGGGTTTTCCTGTAAATGCATTTGCATTCCCAGCATTACAAAGAAGAGCTCTTGCTTTTCCAAGCCCCATTATTTGTTTACACCATTCGACTGGAGCCGATGGGCATAGTGACTCAGTGAACATCCCACTCACAGATGTCCCTTCGGACATTGTTATTAGACAGAGGTCAGTTCGGTCTTTGTACCGCATTCCGGTTTCTGCAACTGAAATATGAATTCCTTCAACGGTAGGCAAAACAGGGAACTTTTTAGGGGCTAGAGGCGAGATAGTCATTGTGTCCTTATGGGTAAAGCCCCGCAATAGGAAGCCCAAGTGTTTCTTCTAGCCCCATTGCTAGGTTTGCATTTTGAATTGCCATTCCTGAGGCACCCTTCACTAAGTTATCCAAAGTAGCTATTGAAATTAAAGTATTAGTTCTGTTGTCAACTCTCGCTGAAAGGTGAACCGTGTTCGATCCAAGAGTTGACTTGGTTGAAGGTGGTCTTTCATCTACAACAATGAATGGTTCATCCTTGTAAAAAGTATCCAATTGTTCTAACGCTTCTTCTGTAGTGCATTCTTTATTAAGGTTGCCATAACAAGTGGCTATGATTCCTCTATTCATTGGAGCAAGATGGGGTGTAAATAAAACCTTTGCTTCTTGGCCAGTTGATTCTCGTAAAGCCTGTTCAATCTCAGGTGTATGTCTGTGCGTTAATAAGCCGTACGGAACGACATTCTCATCGACAGCACAGTAGGTTGTGTTGTCTTTGGGTGGCCTTCCAGCTCCGCTGACGCCGGTTATCAGGTTGATTATTATTTCATCTGGTTTTATAAGCCCTGAATCCAACATTGGTGCAAGTGCAAAGATCGATGCTGCTGCATTGCATCCAGTTGCTGCAATGAGCTCCGATTCTATAATTTGGTCGCGAAATAATTCGGGCAAACCATAAACTGCATTATCTAAATATTCAGGGCATTCATGCTCCATCCCGTACCAATTGACATAGTCCTCTTTTTCTTTTAACCGAAAATCCGATCCCAAATCTACTATGGACTCTATTTTTGGCATTAAATCAGGAATGATTTTTTGACTAAGCCCATGTGGCAAGGCACAGAATACAAGATCTAACCCACTAAAGTCTTCAAGGTTGAGATCAGCAAATTTCATAGATGGATAAGCAGAAGCAAGATTCGGGTAAAGGTCGGCAATTTTTTTACCTGCCATTGTTTCCCCAGTTGCTATTTGAACGGACATTTTAGGGTGATTCGTTAGTAAACGAAGTAGCTCGGCACCTGTATAACCAGAAGCGCCTATGATTCCTATATTTTTCATAATTAGATACTAACAGAATAATGTATAGATATGCACTATCTTGCATATCTATACATTATTCTCGAATTCTCGCCTGAGTTTTCTTATGAACTTCATCGATACACTTTTGACGTAATTCTCGGATTTCGTTATCTGTTAGGGTTGCGTCATCTGATTGGAACCTCAGCCTGTAGGCTAAATTTCTTCTTTTCTCCCCTAGAGACTGAGGCGAGAACGAGTCAAACAACCGGAGATCTTTCAAAAGCTTACCTCCAGCCTTCCGTAAGTACCCCTCAATATCTGCGGACCTAACAGAGTTCGGAACGTCAAAAGCTAAATCGATATCGCTAGATGGGTATTTCGATACTTTTCTGTACTTACGTTTACCATGAGGGCCTTCTAGAAGCCCGCCCAGGTCTAACTCAGCCCAAGCTACCCTGCCAGCAATCCCGAATTTTTGAAGGGTTCTAGGATCTACCTCGCCCACAGAGCCACGCTCTTTCCCCGCAACGAACACAACTGAAGATCGGCGAGGATGAAGACCTTGAACTGCCTTTTCTTTCAATTGAAGATTTGGAAAGGCTAAGGCTTGACTAAGAAGATTAAGCACTGCAACACCAGCAGAAGCTTCTTCGCCAACGATAGCAAACGAAAGGTGCTCTCTTTCGTCTGGAAGCAACTCGCTCTCCTTCGGGGGGAAAAACACGTGACCTATCTCAAAAAAATTCAAATTTTGAACTCGGTGGGATTGGTTATATGCGATTAACTTTAGTTTCCCGGGCAACAGCGATGTCCTCAATAAGGACTCTTCGTGCACCAGTGGATTAGAAAGCTGTATGGCTTCCTCTGACAATCCAGCCAGTTTAAGATCACCTGGTGCCAGGAATGGCATAGGCATCACTTCATCAAAACCTGCGCCTACTAGGATGTCTCGAACAATTCTTCGATCTTTTTGGTATTGGGTTAGTTTTCCAGCTTGTGATCCACGCGGAACAGTTCGAACAAGATTTTCATACCCGTACATTCTCGCAACTTCTTCAATTACATCTGTTTCAGTTTGAGTATCCCAACGCCAAGTAGGAACAACAACATCTAAATTTCCTTCGTTTTGATTTACTCCAAACCCTATTGATGTTAGATGAGACGAAATAGATTCGGAATCTAAATGGACCCCAAGAAGGCCATTTACTTTTTCAGGTCGCACGATAATCGGTGATTGGTCTGGCAAGTCACCGAGAGACTCCTCCATCTCTCCTGAGGTGACCTCACCGCACTCATCGAAAAGGTCAATCATGCGCTCCATTGCTCTTACCATATTTTCGCCGTAATCAACCCCTCGCCTGAAACGCATTGATGCTTCACTCATGAGATTGAGCCTTTTAACAGTCCGCGATATCGAAGGAGGGTCCCACCAAGCAATTTCTATTATGACTGCTTCAGTAGCATCTGAAATTTCAGTAGATTCACCACCCATAACTCCCGCTATACCTATTGGCTTATCATCAGCATCAGTTATGACACCATCAATTTCAGTTAGTTCCCTCTCAACTCCATCAAGAGTTTTAATAATCTCACCATCATTTGCCCGCCTTACTCCAATCAATCCTTCCTTTACCTTTGCGAAATCATAAGTATGGTTGGGCTGACCTAGTTCCAACATCACGTAATTCGATATATCCACGACATTATTTATAGGGCGCATTCCCAAATGGACTAATCTATTCTGGAGCCATTGCGGAGAAGGCCCAATAGATATATTCTCAACGACGCAAGCGATAAATCTTCCACATAATGTCGAGTCCTGTATCTCAACGGCGACTCGTTGTTCTTTGCCCTGGCTGTTTGTTCTATCCTTAAGCTTGGGATAAGTAAATGGAACATTAAGTGCTGCTGCAAGATCACGGGCCACACCTGCAATACTCATAGCATCAGGCCTATTCGCATTTACCTCAAGGTCCCAAAGAATGTCTGACTCTATACCTAGAGCCTGATTAAGCGGTGTTCCCATCTCTAAATCAGATTTAGTATCGGCTAATATCATGATTCCCTCATCGTCTTGGCCCATAGCTAATTCACTTGCCGAACAACACATTCCGTTAGATAATTCGCCTCTAAGTTCGCGCTGGACTATTTCCATTCCGCCAGGAAGGACGGTTCCAATAGTTGCTACCGGAATAACATCTCCGACTTTCATATTAAATGCTCCACAACAAATCTGAGTAGATTCCCCGTTACCCAAATCAACATCCACTAGTTGAATTCGCTCTGCATTTGGGTGTGGCCTGAGGTCTAAAATTTTTCCGACTACAACTCCAGGGATATCCTCACCTATAACTTCCATTGTTTCAACGGCAAGCCCCAAAGCACTCAGTTTTTCACCAAGTTCAATAGGGTCACCATCAATTTCAGGCGCAAATTCTTTGATCCACGATAATAGAACTTTCATTTTTCCCCTAAAACTGCCTTAAGAACCGAGCGTCATTGAGCACTAGCTCTCGAATATCATCTAGTTGGTATCGCATTGAGACAAGCCTGTCTATGCCGAATCCGAAAGCAAAACCTTGCCAAACTTCAGGGTCAATTCCACAATTCTGCAAAACATTAGGATGCACCATTCCGCACCCCCCCAATTCAAGCCACGTTCCATCAGGTCTAGAAATATCAAACTCAGCTGATGGTTCTGTAAATGGAAAATAACTTGGTCGCAATCTAGACTTTACTTCCTCACCGAAAAAAGCCTGAACAAATGAGTCTATTGTTCCAGCTAGGTCACCCATTGTTATCCCCTTATCAACAACGAGTCCTTCAATTTGGTTAAAAGCAGGCAAATGCGTTGCATCAGCACTATCTGTTCGAAATGTGCGCCCAGGAGCGACTATATAAATCGGCGGTTCCTGATTTTCCATAGTTCGTATCTGCACTGGTGAGGTATGCGAACGAAGCATGACTTCCTCTTCTTCTCCTAAGTCAACAAAGATTGTGTCAAAATTACCTCTTGCAGGATGCCAGTCCGGAATATTCAATGCTTCAAAGTTATACCATGCTGTTTCAACCTCCGGCCCTTCCGCAACGGTGAAACCCATACCCACAAAAACATCTTCAAGTTGATCTCGAGCCTGAGTGATGAGATGCAGATGACCCCTGGCAATGGGATTAAGCATCTCTGTAAGGTCAATAGCTTCATTTTCAAATTGTGAATCCCATTGAGCTTTATCAATCTCTATTTTCCTTTCGGAAACAATAGTTTCAATCTGGATTCTTACTTCATTTATCTTTTGCCCAGCAGTTGCTCTTTCGTCTTGGGGGATTGATCCCAATTCTTTTTTCGCTTTGACAATCTGTGATTTTTTCCCGAGAAAACGGTTCTGCACCTGCGTAAGTTCGTCTAGCGAGGTAGCCGCCCTGACAGCGTCTATTACTTCTTTAGATAATTTTGTTAAATCAATCATTTGGCTTTTCCTTGCTTACTCTATTCTCGCAGGAAGGTGAGGTGACATACAGGGATTTAATTAAATACTTTTCTATTACCAACAAAATAGAACCATTTCAAAGAAGTCGTTGACGTTTCGCTTCGTAGGACACTATGGATGCCGCAATAGCTACATTCAAAGATTCAACTCCTGCATCCATAGGTATTGAGACTAGATGGTCCACCTCTTGAAGAACTTCAGTCTGAAGTCCTGTACTTTCATTTCCAACAAGAATCGCGAAAGGTCGTAAAAAGTCAATTGCTGTGTAAGTCGTACTTCCCTCTCCCGATAAACCTATGAGACTCATATCCACTTGTTTCAGAGAACGGATAATTTGAACATCTTCAAATCCTATAGAAATAGGAACTCTAAAAATAGCGCCAGCAGATGACCTAACTGCCTTAGGATTAAAAATATCAACAGAGTTTTTAGAAAAAACTACTCCTTGAGCTCCAGCAGCAGCAGCGCTTCGAATTATTGATCCTGCATTACCTGGCTCGTTTATGCCTAGACCTACGACAAGAAAATTCGCTAACGGAGATAGGAGATTATCGATAGAGTAATTAAATATTGGCAATGTTGAAATAACTGGTTGCGGATTAACAGTAGACGCCAATGAAGAAAGAAGATCATCGCTAATTGACCATATCTTTGCATCTGTCTCTTGGACCAATTCTTCCACCGACCCACTCAACGTAGAAGATTCAGATAAGAAGATATCTATTGGAAAGTGCCCGGTAGATATTGCTTCCCTCAATAGTTCCAGTCCTTCAATCGCAAACTTTTCAGACTGAAGACGTTGTTTCGAGCCCTTAATAATTTTTCTAAGCTCACGAATTCTGGCGTTATTCTTGGATAACCCGCTCATGGGTTAATTAGTTAGCTTCCGCAGTAGCCGCCCCATCAGCAAGTTTAACAAGAGCAGTAAATGCTGCAGAATCATTGACAGCTAAGTCAGCTAAGTTCTTTCGATCAATCTCAATCTCGGCGATTTTAAGACCGTTAATAAACTGACTATAAGTTGTGCCGTTCTGCCGACAGGCAGCATTTATTCTTTGGATCCAAAGTTTTCGGAACTCACCTTTACGCGCTCGTCGATCACGGAATGCATAATTACCGCTATGCATAACTTGCTCATTTGCAGCCCGAAAGCTTCTACTTTTATTTCCGTAATAGCCTTTAGCTCTTCCTAGAACTTGCCTACGGCGTTTTTTGCTATGAACAGACGATTTTGTTCTTGCCATTTCATTCTCCTAATCAGCGACCATGTTTTGGGGTCGGGTTATATACCTAAGTTCTTTCGAACAGTTTTCGTATCGGCTGCGCTTACTTCAGCAGGGCCTCTAGCTTGTCTTTTACGTTTTGGTGATTTTGCTTCAGCTAAGTGATTTCTATGCATACGACCTCTTTTGAGCTTTCCGTTCGCAGTTTTTTTAAATCTTTTTGCTGAACTTTTATGTGTTTTCATTTTTGGCATGTTTTTTTCTTCCTTCGTAATTACGATATTCAGGCTTCAGAATTAGTTTCAGTTTCGTTTCTCTCTTTTGCTTTTCTCATACTCTCTATAGCCTTTTTATCTGGGCTAAGAACCATAATCATATTTCTTCCATCAAGTTGAGGGTATGACTCTTGAACAGCTATGTCTTCCATTTGCTCAGATACTTCATCAAGGATTCTTCTCCCCAATTCTGGATGTTGAACTTCACGGCCTCTAAACATGATCGTTAACTTAACTTTGTGGCCATCCTCTAAGAATTTTCTAACCTTACTTGTCTTAGTATTAAAATCGCCTCGGGCTATTTTAGGTCGGTACTTTAGTTCTTTAACTACAATGTTTGTGCTTTTTTTCCGAGAGTCCTTTGCCCTTTGGGCTGCTTCATACTTGTACTTTCCGTAGTCCATAATCCTACAGACTGGGGGTTTAGCATTTTCGGCTACTTCTACAAGGTCAAGGTCTAGTTCTCGGGCTTGTTCCAGGGCCTCGGGCAATGGTGTTATACCTATTTGTTCCCCATCTGGCGAAACTAACCGCACTTCACTAGCACGGATCTGTTCGTTGATGCGAGGCTCCTGATTCCCAGCTATGTCAAACTCCTTATCAAGTTATAACTCCTTCAAATAATTTTTAAATTTTAGTTACCAAAAAAATAAGGGTGCAAAGAAATCAGCACCCTGAACTGCGAAACAGTTATGATGTTGCACCCGACGCACTTCAATTACGTTGTGGTAAGGCGACTGCCTCTCGACAGCACTTTCTCTATACCTATATTTTCTTAGGCCCTATTAGATTACAGGGAAAAATAACTGTTATGACAAAGACCTCTATAAAGTCTAATAAGGGACATAGGAGGATCTATGAGTTTATGGACGCCAGATGGTGAGCATGAGGTAAATAAACAACAACAATCAACTACTGCCGAAGCAGATGAAGAGATACAAGACATACCAGGGTTTGAGGATCTGACCCCTGAACAACAAGAGCAAGCGAGGGCAATGGCATCAGAATTAGCCGAAGCCAGACAAAGACTGGCAGAGACTCCTGCTGCGGAAGTGGTAGCTAATCACGTTATGGGAATTTATGAGCTAGCAGCTATTCATCTAAGTAGTCAGCCTCCTGCGCTGGAGGAAGCTGAGGTAGCTATAGACGCTATGACCGCAATATTATCTGTTCTTGAAAATCGCCTTGGTCAAAATGAAACAGTTCTTAAAGAAGCCCTTCAGCAGATCCAAATGGCTTATGTGCAGATTCGTGATTCTATAAATACTGAAGAAAGCTGAAGTACTGAGGATTAAACTAAAAGCAAATACCTAAACTACAGAACATTGAGAATGGAACTAATTTGAGCAACCTGGATAATTACGCAGACGTAAATGGGATAAAGGTTTGCTATAGGACACGTGGCAACCCTGCCAATCCTCCTCTTTTGTTGATAATGGGTCTTGGCGCCCAATTAATTGCTTGGCCTGAAGGTTTCGTTCAAAAATTTGCTGACGAAGGTTTTTTCGTAATTACGTTTGATAATCGCGATTGTGGCTTATCAAGCAAAACTGAAGGAGAACCAGAAGACTCTGGTGAACTTCTTGTGCGAGCAGCCACGGGTGAGGAAGTTTCCCAAACATACTCTCTTTCAGATATGGCGCAAGACTCAGTTTCGCTTCTAAAGAATTTAGGATTTGAAGCTGCCCATATTGTTGGAGCTTCTATGGGTGGAATGATCGCTCAAACTATGGCAATAGAGCATGCTTCAAATGTCCTCTCGTTAACTAGCATTATGTCAGCTACTGGAAACCCTGAAGAGTTCACTCCAACTGAGGAGGCACTAAATGCTCTTTTGACTCCGCCAGAAGATGATAAAGATCAAATCATTGAGGCAAATGTGAACGCATCAAAGACTCTAGCAGGGCCTCATTGGGATGAAGATTATGCTCGGGATCAAGCTATACGAAGTTATGAGAGAAGCTTTCACCCCAAAGGTATTGGGTTTCAGATTGGTGCTATAGCTATGAGTGGCGACAGAACAGTGAAGCTATCTACTCTCAAAATACCTTCCCTGGTTATTCATGGATCTGTTGACCCACTGCTTCCGCTTCATTGCGGAATCTCAACAGCCGAGGCAATTCCCAACGCAGAACTACTAATTTTTGAAGATATGGGTCATGACCTTCCAGAGCTGCATTGGGACCGAGTTGCAAAAACGATTAAATCACTCAGCGAAAGAAAATAATTTCACGCGTTCCGATTCGTGCGCTTAACAAAGAATTCTCCTACGATAAAGGCATGAAAAAAGAGGAACAATTTAACCCCTTTTCCCCAGATGCTTTAGATGACCCATTTCCGTTCTACAAAAACTTAAGAGAAGATTGCCCAGTTCATAAATACGAAGATTTCACTTACCCGCTCTATACGACAACGAGATACGAAGACGTTTCTGAGATGCTTACAAATGTGGAATTATGGTCTAGCCACTTTGGTCAAATGCCAAGATATTCAGTTCAGGGGTGCCTTTTCAGTGACCCTCCTGAGCACACCTGGTATAGAAAGCTTATACAAAAGAGTTTTGCACCCCGGCACGTGGCTGCAATGGAGGGCGAAATAGAGCAGTTAGTGAAAGAGTTGGTTGACGAAATGGCCGAGAAGTCACAAGGAGACTTGCATGATGCCTTGGCATGCCCACTTCCCGTTATTGTAATTGCCAAAATTCTTGGGATCCCAACAAAAGATATAGATCAATTTAAGGCTTGGAGTGATGCCCAATTAGCTGCTTCTAAATCATCAGATGATGGCCGAAAAGGTCCACGAGAAGCAATGAACGCTTACCTCCTTGAACATTTGAATATTAGGCGTACCCTAATTACTGATGCTGGATTTTCCGAAACTGATAACACCGAGAACTTAATCGGGGATATAATTCCTGACGACGTTATTAGCGGCATTCTATTAGCTGAGGTTGATAATCGAATTCTTTCTGATACTGAGCGTTTAGTAATGCTTAATCAACTTCTAGTTGGCGGCAATGAAACTACAACATCTTTACTAACTAATCTTTTCTGGAGACTTCTTTCTGACAGGTCTCTTTACGAACAAGTCAGAGATGACCCTTCTTTACATCAAGTTGCTGTGGAGGAAAGCTTACGTTTCGATGCCCCAGTTCTGGGCCTTTACAGAACAAACACAGTTGATATCGAGCTTTATGGCGAAGAGATTCCCGAGCGTTCAAAGGTTATGGCAACCTTCGCAGCAGCTAATCGCGACCCTACAATTTTCACGGATCCAGAATCCTTTCGTCTTGACAGAAATCCAGAAGAGTTGCGCAAGCATCTTTCCTTTGGCTTAGGGCGCCATTTTTGCCCTGGCGCTCAACTTTCAAGACTTGAAGCCCGCCTTGCACTAAAAGAAGTTACCGAAAGGTTTCCTAATCTTAGGCTTATAAGCGAACCGGAAAGAATTGAACCCTTTCTTCTATGGGGCAGAAAGAATCTTCCAGTTGCTTGGGACTAATGAACAATCTTTGAAATTGGTATTTCAACTATGTCAGTAGCTCCAGCACCTCGGAGTTCTGGTATCAGTATATTTATTTGCTCTTTCAGCACTACAGTTTCAATAGCGTAGCCTTCTCCCCCAAATAACTCATTAACTGTCGGGGCTTTCATTGATGGCAAGATCTCTATGACGGATCCTAAATTTTCTTTAAGCACATTCATTTTAACCATAACTTTTCCTCTAGCTTCAAGAACTCCCTGAAGTAAAGTCTGTATTTGCTCCATCGCTTGGCGTTTAACAGGGTCTGCATATGAGACAGGATTAGCTATCAATTCCGTAAAGCTGGTAAGCACTGTTCCGATAACCTTTAATCCAGCCGCACGTAATGCTCTTCCGGTTTCAGTTATGTCGACAACAGCATCGACAATTTCGGGTGCTTTTGCCTCAGTTGCCCCATAGGACAATTGAAGCTCTGCTTCTACACCATTATCCTCAAAGTACTTTCTTGTGAGTTGAGGGTATTCAGTGCTGATTCTTACCCCGTTCGGCAAATCTTGGACATTGTTCCATGGACTTTCTTCTGGAACAGCCAAGACGATATTAACGGGTCTAGCAGTATTTTTGCTGTAGTGAAGTTCTCCTAGTGACTGAACATCACTTTCTGTTTCCTCTATCCAATCTCGCCCAGTAATTCCTAGGTCAAATAATCCATCAGCTACATATTTCCCTATTTCTTGAGGTCTTAAAATACGCACGCTTGTGATTCTTGGATCATTAATTAGACCCTTGTAGTCAACCGAAGAACCCCGATGAACAGGCAGGTCGGCATCCGCAAATAATTGGAGCGTTGATTTTTCTAAAGATCCTTTTGGGAGCACTAGTTGCAACATATCTTTACGGTACAGCCTTTCTTCGTTCTACTACGCGTATTTATTGATCTTCTGGGATTATTGAGATTTTTATATCATTTCCTAGTTGGTCGACTCTTTGGACTCTCCCTCGCCAAATATCTGAAATAGTTTTGACTCCATCTCCATCGAAAATTTGGAGCGCGTTATTACCACCTATAAAAGCAGGGGCAAAAAAGATTTCGTATTGATTCACAAAACCAGAATCATGGAATTTCTTATATGTCTTTGCTCCACCTTCAACTAGTAGTTGCATCACCCCGTCTTTTCCTAAGCTATCTAACAAATCCTCGATCTCTGATTCAAACTCTAGACAGGGGTGAACCTCTGCGCTTTCAGGGACCTTCCCCAGCACTACCCGTTTAGGGTCGGTGATGGAAATATCTTGATTCTCTGGGGCCCAGTCTCTTACCGTCAATTTCGGGTTATCGGCCAGTACTGTTCCTTTACCAACACAAATTGCATCTGAATAAGCTCGTAATTTGTGAGCTTCTTTACGAGCCTCCGGCCCAGTAATCCACTGACTAGTTTTATCAGCTGCAGCGATCCCTCCGTCTAATGTAGATGCGATTTTCAAAATGACAAATGGTCGACCAGTCTTTCGGTGATGCAGGTAAGGCCGGAGTTGTTCCTCAATCAACTCCGACATGCACCCAGTTTCAACCCTAACTCCTGCCGATTGAAGCTTTCTTATTCCATCTCCATCTACAAGTAGATCTGGATCACGCAACCCTACGACAACTCGCTTAATTCTAGAAGAAATAATTGAGTCAACGCAGGGTGGAGTTTTTCCTTCATGCGAACAAGGTTCAAGCGTGACATACAACGTCCCCCCGTCGGCATTCCCCCCTACAGAATTCAAACACATAGTTTCAGCATGTTCTTTCCCGAATTCTTGAGTCCACCCGTCAAAAATGCTGCCATCTTGTAATTCGAGCACTGCTCCTACCCATGGGTTTGGAGAAGAAATTAATCTCGCATTGTCTGCATTTCCAATTGCTCTACGCATCAACTCTTCGTCTCTGAAGGTTAAGTCACTCATGTTTCTTATGCTCTTGGTTTGGGTGGGGGTCATAATTGTCTTTGAGGAGCCTTACAGCATGTCCAAGCACCTCGAAAACTGCGTCTACGCATTCTATGCTGCCTTTTGTAGAACCCGGAAGGTTAATGATTAAGGTTTCTCCAAGTGTCCCAGCTGTAGCTCTAGAAAGCCTTCCTAGGGGATTTACAAGCCTAATCGATTCCGCAAGCCCTGGCGCCTCACGTTCAAGCACTTTGGATGTTCCCTCGGGTGTTAGGTCGCGTGGCCCGAATCCCGTACCTCCTGTAGTAACGATTAACCCATGAAATTTTTTTGATAATTCGCTTAAAGCGCTTGCGACACTAGTCGTGCCATCAGAAATAACTATTTTTTCAACGACCTTCCAGTCATTAGCCTCAAAATATTCTTCTAGTTTTTTACCAGATACATCTTCTCTATCTCCATTAAAAACACCATCAGAAACAGTTATTATTTTGACCTTTAGAGATTCGTTATTTGCCATAATTAAATCTTACCGAAGCTTTTTATGTGACTGACCTATTAAAACACTTCAAAGGTTTAAACTTTCCATTTGAATATGGTCATTCCATCAGTCTGAGAATCATGCGGTAAGATTTGTAGCCCATTCCCATAAGGTCTCCACCTTGAGTCTTCTAATTTAATTGGCTTTAAACCAGGAAACCTTCTTTCAGTTTCAGATACGACCTCGTTAGTTTCTGCCTTAGTGACCGTACAAATGCTATAAATCAACTCTCCTTCAGGCTCGACAAGTCTAACAGCCGAAGCAAGTAGTTCTTTTTGTATTTCAGCCAAATTCTGCACGTCTCTCTTAGAGATACGCCACCTTGCGTCAGCCCTTCTGTGCAAAACACCCAAACCAGAGCATGGGGCATCTACTAAAACCTTATTAAATGAGTGCGATACGAAAGGTGGATGCTTTCCATCTGAAATGACTTGGTTTATATTTTTCAAACCTAAATTTTTGATGTTCTCTGAAACTAATTTTTGTCGAGAGGAATTGATATCCGCTGCAATAATTTCTGAGGCCTTATGAGCTAAGCCCGTTGACTTACCTCCGGGCGCTGCACAAAGATCTAATATCTTATCTGCCCGTTGAGGATTAATTAACTCGACTACCCATTGGGATGCTTTATCTTGATGGTACCCATCTGCACGAATTGATACATCAGGAGCCTCGTTCATTTTCTGAAGCATGCGAAGCGACTCTTCCTCTCCGAGGTCTTCTGAAAGGCGTTCTAAAATCCAATGTGGGTAGCTTAGCTGCGTAGCTTTATTTGGCCAGTTCAAAGATCCCTCTTTTGCTATTTTTCTCAGCACTGCGTTAACAACCCCTTTGTTCCGTTTACTACTAGCAGAAACTGTCGCGTCTACTGCTGCATGGTCAGGGATCCGCATAAAAATAATTTGGTAAACCCCCACACGAAGTGATGCACGCAATGCCGGTGGAGGTTGCTCTGCCAAGTATCTCTCAAAGGCCCAATCGAGAGCTTTTTTCATTCTTGTCGTTCCGTAGACAATTTCTGTTACTAAGTTCCTATCCAAATCACTTAACTCAGATGATTCAATGATTTGAGGAAGGATTATATTGGCATAACTTTGTGATTCTTCTATCCGCAAAACAGCCTGAATTGCGACTTTTCTAGATTCACTTCCTAAGCCTTCTATCATTCTCCCAAACGGTCCTCTTGGTCAAGACGAAGACCATTAGCCCAAGAGGCTCCTTCCATATCTTTCTTTCCTTCAGGCTTGACCGCAATTAACTCTATTGCGCCGTTTCCTGTTCCGACTATGGTCCCCCGTATTTCGCCTATGTTCAGTGACTCTCCAGAACGTTCACTGGCTTCCAATACACCCAATCGCTTCTTCTTTATAGTTGTCCATGCATTTCCGAGACGCACCATACGAAGAATTTCTTCAGTTGAATTTTTCCATTCTATTTTTTGCTCTCTGTTAGTTAACTTCTGAGCATACGTTGGATTACCTACTTGTGGTTGAGGGATCCCAAATCCTTCATCAAAGCAGTCAAGCAATAGCTCGCTTCCTAAGACCGAGAGTTTACTAGCTAAGCTTTTGAGTGAATCACCTTTGAGGATCGGCACTT
>JACERY010000007.1 GCA_013912105.1 Acidimicrobiales bacterium
ATTGTCACTAGTTAGCAGACCAAAATCTGTATATGTGCGAGCTGTCAAGGAGTTATAGTTTCCTGTTCCGATGTGACTGTAACGAACTATTTGGTTGTTCTCTTTTCGGATGACAAGGGTCATTTTTGAATGAATCTTTAGCCCGACAAGACCATAAATAACATGAGCGCCAGCCTCTTCAAGAGTCTTTGCCCATTGAATATTTGCCGCTTCGTCAAACCTAGCCTTCAACTCAATGATGACAGCAACCTGTTTCCCCTGTTCTGCAGCTCTTAAAAGGCTATCGATTATTGCACCATCTCCATCAGTTCTATAAAGTGTCATTTTTATAGCTTGAACATCCGGATCCTCAGCTGCTTGGCGTATAAACTCACCAACCGTATGATCGAAGGACTCGTACGGGTGGTGGACAAGTACGTCTTTAAATCTCAGCAGCGAAAAAATGTCTGAGACTGAAGAACTTACTGAAGAAAATAAGGAAGGTTTCGCGGGATTCTCTTCAAGGAAATTTCTCGGGATCGATGGAGTGTGTGGAGGGTAATGCAGATTATCTTCGTCAAGTTTAGATAATTCAAAAGATGGTTCCGGAGAAATCGGTATTGGGTTTACATAAATATCACAATCTAGAATGCCCAATTCAGTGCTTAAAGTTGCTTTGAAGTCATCTGACAGAGGTTTAGAAACCTCTAGTCGAACTACTTCCCTAAATTTCATACGGCTTAATTCGTTCTCAATTGCTGTAAGAAGATCATCTGCCTGTTCCTCATCAATCTCTAAATCAGCTGATCTGGTAACTCTGAACAGAACAGTATCTATGATCTCCATGTCTGGAAATAATTCAGGTAAAGCAGACATGATAGCTTCCTCTAATAAAACAAATTTTTTAACGTTAGGTAATTGAATGAGTCTGTTTAGATTCGGTGGAATTTTTATTCTTGCGAATCTCTTCACTAACAACGCTTTGTCCCTAAGCATCACTCCAATGCTTAGCGAAAGGTTTGACACATATGGAAATGGGTGCCCCGGATGGACACCTAAGGGAGTGAGAACAGACGTCACTTCTGAATGAATGTAATGCTCTACAAAAGCTGCTTCTTTAGCATCTAGTTCAGCAATGCTTACGACATCTATTCCGTGCAAAGATAATTCTTTAATAAGTTCCGAAAAGCTATCCTTTGCGACTTCAATTTGTTTGTTCACAGCTAATTGAATGCTGGTTAACTCGTCCACATTTGCTTCTGAGCTGATTCCGTAGTTCAGTTTTGCCTTTGTTTCAGCAACGCGAATTTGAAAAAATTCATCAAGGTTACTGTTCCAGATCCCAAGGAACTTGAATCGCTCCAAAAGCGGAATATCGCCCTGTTGTGTTAAAGACAGTACGCGATCATTAAAATCTAACCAAGATAACTCGCGATTCTTAAATCCAGACTTCTGAGACATTTAGACAGGATTTCCCTCTTCCTCTTCATACCCTAAGTCCCATTCAATAAGAATATTCTCTCGTTCAGCATCACGGTTAACACGTTCTCTGTTTCGACGAAACTGTGGGTCATGTGGGGGAAGAAGAACAAGCCGGGCTTGAACTCTGGTTCGAAAACCATCAACCATTTCTTTATCGCCAAAATCGGATCGCATATCCCAATGCGGAGCTACCGGACCCATGTAAACCATCTTTACATGTCCCTTAGGTGGTTCGTTCTCAATGTCAGTCATGTGAATATTCCTCAATTCGTATGATCAGTGATTGTATCCAAGGAAAAAAATTTTTGTTCATGGGAACTTTTTCGTATTTTCTTTCGTCAGGTAAGTATTGGAGGTTTTTATGGAAACTATATGGATGGCACGTGGCAATTGCAGCAACAAACCACCAGAAATTTTTTTCCCTAGTGACGGTGCTGGGGTAGAAAAAGCTAAAAGTATATGTGTAACTTGCCCTGTAAAAGAAATGTGTTTAGAGCATGCTCTTTCACATCGTATTGATCATGGAGTGTGGGGTGGTTGTTCAGAACGTCAACGACGACGAATTCGTAAAGAACGGCGACAAAATAAGCTTGTTACATTAGGAAAGCGAGAATAGGTCACTATTTAGTGACTGCGACTATCCGATCGCTTTTGTTTCTGCCACAACTGTAATTGCTGCTTGACGGTCTAAGGCACGCTGTCTTCGGATGCGGCGTCTTTCGCGTTCGCTCATACCGCCCCAGATTCCAAATTTTTCACTATTTTGTAAAGCATATTCAAGGCAATCTTCCCGGACTACGCAACCGCGACAAACCTCTTTAGCTTCGCGTGTGGAAGCTCCTCGTTCTGGGAAAAATAGGTCTGGATCAACACCAAGGCAGTTAGCAAAATCCTGCCATCCCTCAGTAATCGAATTTTCTTCGATCACAATTGACCCTCCAAATTTCCAAACAAATCAGTCAACACGACAACTTGGCGCGATGAACAAGCCCAAAATTCAAGCTTGTAATTACATTAGTGTCATTTAAGCAGGTCAGGGGTCAAAACAGCAAATTCTTTTGATAAAAGATAATTTTTTTATAAAAAGTCACAAATAAGTATTTATTAATACCATCGGCTTTTAACGAGACTTCGTAAGTCTTCTTCTATGTTCAACAAAATCAACGAGAAGATAGTCGCCAAGATTATCGCTATTTGTAAAAAAGGCTCGTCCGCCATTCATTTCAGTAATTTTTTCAATAAATTGACTTAGTGCTGGTTCTGGATCGAGCATAAATGTGTTGATACGTATTCCCTCTCGAGTGCATGCCATAACTTCGGAAAGTGTCTGATCTATTGTGTACTGAGATGGTGGGTAGTCAAAATACGGATTTCCTGACCGATCAATGTGAGCGGTTGGCTCCCCGTCAGTCACCATAATAATTTGCTTTGTTCCAGATTGTTTGGAGAGCATCTGACGGCTCAGCATAAGTGAATGATGCATGTTAGTTCCTTGCATGTATCCAGTTGTAACTTCAGGTAATTCATGTGCTTCTATTTCTCTGGCGTAAAGGTGAAACCCAACTATTCCTAAGTAATCACGCGGATACTGCATACTGATCAGGGACTGTAATGCCATCGCTACTTTTTTTGCTGGCAATAATCGACCTGTCCACGCCATCGAGTTAGATAAGTCCAGCATTAAAACTGTGCTCGACCGGACAAGACTTTCTGTACGTTCTATTTCAAAATCTTCAGAAGTGAGTTCGACTGGAGTTCCGCCACCAGTTCGCTTAATCGCATTTCTCACTGTTTTCTGAATATCTAAATTAAATGGATCCCCAAATTCATAGGATTTCGTCGAGAAGTCTCTTTCATGCCCTATCCCTTCATGTTGAAGATCATGAGTTCCCATACGGTCTTTATCAAGCTTTCTAAAAAGATCAGTTAATGCTTGCTGACCAATTTTACGCATCGCCCTAGGAGTGAGTTCATATTGACCGTCTTTACTTTCAACGTAACCAGCTTCTTCTAGTTGCTTCGCAACTTCAGCCAACTGTTCCAAACTGTTAGCTGCATCGTTCCCTAGAAGCTCACGTACTCGTTCAATATCAATTTCAGCGAGTGAAGCAGGGTTATTCATTGAGGAAAGCATTCTTTCTAACGCATCTAAGTCACCTAATTCTTCAAAGACACCCTGGCC
Source organism: Acidimicrobiales bacterium (assembly GCA_013912105.1). Taxonomy (GTDB): domain Bacteria; phylum Actinomycetota; class Acidimicrobiia; order Acidimicrobiales; family UBA8592; genus UBA8592. Next base: position 3,644 of record JACERY010000007.1, read on the forward strand.
GTCTTGCATTGACATAGGTTCATCACCAGAAAATTCATACGATTGTTCCCAGCCAAGTTCAGGGAATGCTTCTTGAAGATTTTGGGTAAGTTGATCCATCTGCCACTGTAGATCCATATCTTCAAGAAGTTGATCCGACAAATCTTGCAGTTGTTGTTGCTGCTCTGGTGTCATTGAATTCATCATTGCTTGTGCTGCAGCCATCCGCTGAGCCATTACTTCTAAAAGCTCATCAAGCGTTGAAGGATTCTCTGGAAAGAAATCTCCAAACTCTTCCATGAACGAATCGAAATCGGGCTCTTCACCATTTGCGCGTTCTTCAAGCATTTCATTTAACGCTGCCATCATGTCTTTTAAACGTCCAAGATCTTCAGTTTCCATATTTTGCATTTCATCGGAAAGTTGATCTAAGTAACGTTGCATAAGTTGTTCACGGAGCTTTTCCATAAGATCTTCGAATTGTTCGCGAGCTTCGGTTGACGTAAATTCATATTTTTGCAATTCACGTACTTTGCTAGCTAGATCTTGAGGAATCATATCTAGTTGAAGATTCCGTTCAGAAACAGTCTCTTTCGTTATCTGCTCTCTACGTTCATCGCCAGATTCACGGGCTTGTTCCATCAAGTCATCTAGTGAACTTTTTTCTGTATCGACAACTGATTGGAGTTCTTCAGAAACTTCATCATATATTCCGCCTAGATCATAATTCTCCAAGCGTTCCTCTCGTTCTTGACGCAAACGGTCAAGCATTTCACGGAAGCCCTGAACTCTTTCCCCATCCATGTCGAATCCTGATTGCATGAGGCGACGAAGCGCTGAATTAATATCACCGTCGTACATAAGGTCGTCACCAATTTCTGACATGATGTCATCCGCTGATATGTCAAACCCGGTTTGCGTCCCGTCCCAAGCCGAATACGCATAATACATATTCTTACGTTTTCTTTTCCGCCACTTGCCCAGCACCATGATGAGACAGTACCAGTCTCACAGAGTTCTGCCCATATCTAAACTGAAACGCTTCAGTCATAAGTATTAGTTAGAACGTTTGGGGAAGCTGCTGTAGAGTCAAATCCATGATTGTTGAATATGAAAAACGTGAAAATGTAGCAATCATCACTTTGAATAGACCTGAAGCTAGAAATGCTGTTTCAGGTGAACTTGCTCAAGCACTTGAAGCTGCTGTTGACCAACTTGAAAGTGATGACGATATTTGGGTAGGAATATTGGCAGGGAATGGTCCAGTATTTTGCGCAGGAGCCGACTTAAAAGCGGTAGCATCGGGTGCTGCGAATCTTGGAACAAAACGAGGGGGATTCGGAGGTTTCGTAGTTTTGGAACGAACCAAGCCAATCATTGCAGCTGTTGAAGGGCCTGCAGTAGCTGGAGGATGCGAACTCGTCCTAGCTTGCGACATGGTTGTTGCATCACATCAGGCTTCATTTGGACTCCCTGAGGTTAAAAGGTCTTTAGTAGCAATGGCTGGCGGAACAACTCGCCTACCTAAACGCCTTCCTCCTAATATTGCAATGGAGATGGCGTTAACAGGGGACACCATTGAGGCCGCCCGAGCTTACCAACATGGACTCGTTAATATCTTATGTGAATCCGGTGAAGCGGTAGACGAAGCTATTGCCCTTGCTAAGAGAATCAATGCCAACGCTCCTCTCGCAGTTCGCGCAACGCGAAAAGCTGTGCTTGAAGGAGGGGTCGTCGAAGATAATGAAGGGATACGATTGGCTATCGATTTTTTCCAACCCGTAGCTGTGAGTGAAGATGCGAAAGAAGGACCAAAAGCTTTTGTTGAAAAACGATCACCGAAATGGAAAGCACGCTGATTAACTTAGACACTGACCATGAACTAGTTTTTGAAGCAAATCTTCGACAGCAAATCCAAGAGAATTTAGATTTGCATCCATGGATACCTGCAAAAAATGAGACGCTTCGGAAAGCGTCAGTCGGGATAATTATTGTTCCAACTGGAGAAGGTAAAGCAGGATTTATTTTAACTCGTCGAAGCCAAGGGTTGCGAAATCATAGTTATCAATACGCTCTACCTGGCGGCAGAATTGACCCTGGTGAAACACGCGAAGAAACAGTACTACGCGAAATACATGAAGAAATAGGCATTGCAGCAGAAGAGCATGAAATTCTTGGATGCTTGGACGAATACGAAACTCGTTCAGGATTTTCTATCACACCTATAGTTCTATGGGTTGAAGATCTTTCAGCTATGACACCGGAACCTAATGAAGTTGATGAAATATTTCTTATTGACCTTGTAGAACTTTTTCGCGCTGACAGCCCGAGATGGGTTGACATAGCAGAAAGCAGCAAACAAGTACTTCAGTTGCCTATACGAAATAGTTTAATTCACGCTCCAACGGCAGCTCTACTGTACCAATTTCGAGAAGTTGGGATTCTTGGAAACCTTATGCGTACAGATGATATTGAAGAGCCTGTGTGGGCTTGGAAGTAAAAAATGTTCATATATCACTGAATTTCTATGTAAAAGTTGTGGAATCATGGCAAATACGGCAGGAAACCGCTATGTTTACCATGTGTGTCATCTGGCACATTAAATGACTTTCTTGCACTAATAACGTGTTAGTGCACAATTTGAGAGGGAAATTTTTCATGAAAAAAGTTAAAATACTTCTAGCAGCCTTGGGTGTGGCGTTAATGGCTATGTTTGCATTAGCTCCAGCAGCTCAAGCGCAAACACTTGCTAGCGTAACTGCTGACCCACTTTTCGTGGCAGCAGGCGGTGAACAAACATTCACAATGACCGGATCTGGCTGGCCAGCAAATGGCACAGTCGCACTCGTTCCATGTGAAGGTGCAACAACCTATGAGGAAGCTGCAGCAGGCGGAGCAGATGCCTGTGACATTAGCAACTTAACAATTGTTAATGCTGACGCAGACGGTAACTTCTCAGCTGAATGGACTTATAACATTCCAGCTGGTGGTATGTGTATCGGTGGAGGAACCTTGGATCAATCATATGTCGGCACATTCTGTGTTGGCGTTGGAGCTCCAGTTCTTCCTAACTCAGGATCGGAATCAACTATGATTGCGGTTATTGGTGCAGCTGTTCTTGCCGGTGGTGCGATGATTGTGCTCAGCACACGTCGTCGTTCATTCGTCAGCTAGAACTGACTCCAGTTTTTACTGGACTAAAGAACTCTTTGAGCCGGGCCTTCGGGTCCGGCTCTTTGATTTTTTAATTGCCGGTCCAAATAGAAACTATTTCTTCTGTCGTTGTCAGAGTTGCAAGTAAAGAAATAGTTCCTTGCATTATCGACTCACCGTACGAAATGGGAACTCCAGCTACAGCATCAGTTGGGACAACAACCTGATAGCCAAGATCAACTGCTGAAAGAACTAAGCCAAGAATTCCAATGTTGATTGATACACCGATAGGTATAACTGTCTTCGCTCCAAGATTACGAATGATTTGATCTAGTGATGTTGATGTGAACGGCGTTAATCCATGGAGTCGAGGAACAACAATATCTCTCGACTTAGGGCCAAAGGAAGAAACTAGTTCAGCTCCTTCAGTGCCTTCTATTATTCCTTCGTTATTTTCATTCATTTTCTTTGACGCTGCGAGCATCCGGCAATTAGCTATTGAGCCCGCATAGTCAGAACGGTTGATAGCAGTTGCATGTATAACTTGCACTCCCGTATTTCGTGCCGTGCTGCAAAGTTTTGGCCCATTCGTTAAAAGTCCAACTTCCATTGCAGATGATTTCAATTCTTGAAAATCTGAAAGGTCTCCAACGATTCCCTTTTGCACTTCCATCGTCACCAATACGGTAGTCGAGGGATCTATAAGATCTTTTAGATCCATGTGTTTCTCCTAACAACGCAGAACTTTCTACCCTTTGAGCTTCCCACATTTACGCATCGTTTGCAGCACCTTCTTCAAGCGTTCAAAAAAAATAGAAGCATCCACCACTAAGTATGATTTAACGGCAAAAGTAGGCACGTTCGTCACCTGGGAAACTGCCACCGCTTTAGGGGGTGGGCTTATTTAAGCCCACCCCCACCGTTCTTTACTGCGTTTCTATTTCAAAAGACCCGCTACTATCCACGTCAATTACCCCTCCAATGTGGCTGTCTTGAGAAAAAGCTTGGGTGGTTTCAGGGTCCAACGTTGTGACGACTCTTCGGTAATGGTCATCAGACTCGGCTATAACAAAGGCTTTGGGGCCCTGGCTAGTATGCGCAATTGTTGATGAAATAATCCTTAAACGACCATTGATATCTGGTTTAATATCAACTGTTTTCATTGCCCTTTTCACTGCAGTTGATACATCTTCATGAAAGAAATCCGATGTATCTGATTTAGCGGACAAGGCAAAGAGTCCTTGCTTAGTAAGCATTCCAGAAATTGACGTAACGAGACCATCAGTCTCCTGATCACGTATCTTCTTAGCGACACAAGATATTCCTTGGATTGTAAAATTATTAAATGGGCCTCCAGCAAAAGTCATTCCACCAGTAACACTTAAGTCATGATTATAAAGTCCGAGATGTTCTGATTGAAGGCGAACTGCGATTGGGAAGCAACTATACAACTCAACTATTTCCCTATCTGATGCTGCCTTCCCAGTTAATGATTTGAGCTTCTCATTGATAAAGCGCATCGCTATACATGAAGATAAATCTTGCCGCTCTGTCAGTGGCGTAACGTTATTTGATTCAATTATCGCCTTTGGATACACCCATGAATGTCCACTAGAACCGAAAGCTTTTGCTGTTTCTTCTGTGGTGATTATTAGCGCTGCGGATTGATTCACATTCCACTGTGTTATGTGATTGACGCAATATGGGTCAGCGATAGGTCTTCCCCAGCCTTGTTCATCTAGGTACTGGCATGCATTTTTCCTCCACGGCGCATTTGCCGCTTCAGATATCTTCGCCATCTCTTTCCATTCCTCATTTATAAGATCTATTAGTTGTCCCCGCGTGAGATTATTTTCATGTGCGTATGCGTTTTCAATGAGTGCATATTGATCAGCAGCTCGAATGAGACCTGTATCAATTTCATGGCGAGAAATAACTAGTTCTTCAGCTCTTACCCATTCAGGTAATACATTCGCAGTAGTTACGTCGCTTGCTGTGCTGGTGGGAATAGCGCCATGAAGTCTTTTGTCTAATTCTTTTGTTTCTCCTCCAACGATAATCGTGCATTCTGAACGTGCTTCGGCGACATCCTGAATAGCTCTTTTGACCAAGGAACTTTGTAGGACCCCAAGATCAAAAAGAACATTTTTTGCTTCTATACCAAATGCTGAAGCGATTGAAGATCCAGGATTATCTATGTTCCAAGTACCTTTCGGTATAAAGATCTGGTCAGCCTTGCGCAGAAGTTTTCGGCTACCTGCATCATCAGCCGCATCTTCAACAGCTCTGCACATAAGATCGATGGTACTAATTGGTTCCTGCCCGGATTCCCATGTGATATTCCCCGTTCCTGCAATTACTATTCTTGAGGCAGGTTTAGTTCTCACACCACTCTTCTTTCTATATAGCAACGCTTAGGTTGATGTTTGGAAGATCTTAGTTGCGTTGAATACTTGTTTGTCCTTAATGAGAATAACTTCTATTTCAGTTCCTTGTTTGACGTTATTTTGTGTAAGGCTCATCCAATGAATGAATTGCATTGGGAAAAACAGCGAAACTTAAAAAGGCCCATTCTTATCATCGCATTGAAAGGGTTGTTTGATGCGGCTGAGGCAGCAACGGCTGGTGTTGATCTTTTAATTGCGAAACATAATGCTTTCCCAATAGCAGAAATAGATCCAGAATCGTTTTTTAATTTTCAAGAAGAACGACCTTTCGTTCGTTTAGGGGAAGAGGGTAGAGAAATAGAGTGGCCATCTAATCAAATCTGGGGGGCAGAGTGTGAAGATAGCCAGCATGACCTTCTGCTGCTTTCTGGAATAGAGCCTCATCTTAAATGGCGAACATTTTCTGAAACTTTACGTGAAGTTGCCCAAGAAATGAATGTTGAAATGGTTATAACTATCGGCGCTATGGCTGGAATGGCCCCTCATACGAGAACACTTGGTGTTGTTGGGAGTGCGTCGGATCCAATTATTGCAGATCGGCTTGGTCTTGGACGTCCAACATACGAAGGTCCAACTGGTCTGGTAGGAGTTCTTCACGATTATTTAGATAAAGAAGGTATTCCTATCATTTCACTTCGAGTTTCTGTTCCTCACTACGTGCCTGGACCACCTAATCCGGAAGCAACACGCTCATTACTATCTCGTCTTGAACTTGTAACAGGCGTTGAAACGTTTCATGCTGATTTAGAAAAAGCAGCAAACGAATGGCGAGATCGAATACATGCGGCAGTAACAAATGATCCAGAAATGGCTAGTTACGTTGAACAATTAGAGCAACGCGTCGATGAAAGCGAAATTCTTCCATCTGGAGACGACCTTGCAGCTGAACTCGAAGCTTTTCTAAGAGATAAGCGAGCCGATTAGTATTTTTATTTTTTAGGTATTATCTGTTTGCCCATACCTTGAAAAGCTACTGCCGCTGCACCTACCAAAGGACCTTTATCTCCGAGACCACCAGGAACAATTATTGTTCCTACAGAATGCTGGATTTTTGTTAATTCGTTAATAGTTTTTTGCGCTGCCTGGAAAAAAACGGTTCCGTACCCCAAAGCTACAGATCCGGAAACAACTGCGAGCTGTAGATCAAGTAAATTTGCTACCGATGCGACAGCTCTACCTACGTAAATTCCCGCTTGGATTCGAATTTCATCTGGTGCTTCCGACGGAGCGTACCCGTATTTCCTTTCTAAGCCCGATCCAGATGCAGACCCTTCAAGAAGACCACTGACACCATTTGCGTCTAAACCACCTTCAGGCTGAATATATACATGTCCGATATGGCCTGCATTTCCTTCAGACCCTTCCAAAAGTTTTCCATTTAGAACGATTCCACCACCGATACCTGTCGAAACAACCATGGCAAGATAATTTTCATAACCTTGAGCTGCTCCCAACCAGCCTTCAGCTAGAGCGAGAGCTTTAGCATCATTATTTATAAACGTTGGTAATTGTAAATCAGTCTCTATTTTTTTTCGTAACGGAAAATCTTTCCAGTTTGGAATATTAAGCGGTGAAACTAGCTCGTACGCTTGCTTTCCTGGTCCTCCGCATCCGATACCAATCGCTGTTGGCGAATTAGGTGATAACGACATACACCGCTCTAGTAGGTCTAAGACTTGTTCATAAAGGAAATGGGGGGTTCCATTACCGACGTTTGTCGGTACCTGTATTCTGTTACTAAGTTGACCCTGCTCATCAACGAGAGAAGTTGCCAATTTTGTCCCGCCTATGTCTAATGCGAGAATTTTGTGCATGAGGATTATGCTCTTGCTCGATAAACCCCTGAGTCTCCCATAGCTTCTTTGTTGAGGAGCTTACTGAGATGTAACCCCTCAAGAATAAATTCGATACCGCTAGCTACCATTGAAGGAGATTCAAGATCTTTTTCATCTAAACCTAGACTTTTAAGAAGAGGGAGAAAAGACGGAATTTCATCAAGCCACTCCATATAGGTCGCGGACGCTATGTCATCACCAGCATTGATTACTGCCCCATCGGTAAACGCTTGAAGGATTCCGCTGCAGAGCGTTTGATCTGCAGTTGTTTTAAATACTTCCAAAACAGATTGTTTAATAAGGTATTGGATTATTTCGACTTCACGGCCATCATCAAGGGATTCAACTTCAATTTTTCCTGCAGTAGAAGCAAGCAAAGCGCTCAGGTCGCTTACCCTTGGGACGACTGTGCCTTCATTGGTAAGTAAAGTCCTGCGTACAGCTCCAGCAACGAGAGATTCATAATTCGCTACAGTAACGCGTACCGATACCCCTGAGCGCTGATTAATATGTGCGCTTTCACGAGCAGCGTGCGTGACGGTTGCGATAATTTTTGACATAAAATCAGGGACAACCACGGCGACATCATCCTTTGAGAATATGGCTGCTTCTTGAACAGCTATATTTGCCTCAAGATCAATTTCAAATGGGTAGTGCGTGCGCAATTGACTGCCGAATCGGTCCTTTAATGGCGTTATAATTCTCCCACGATTTGTGTAATCTTCAGGATTTGCTGATGCTACTAGAAGAATATCTAGTGGTAGTCGTATCTTATAACCGCGCACTTGAACGTCTCTTTCCTCAAGAACGTTAAGAAGCCCTACCTGTATTCGCTCCGATAAATCGGGTAGCTCGTTGATTGCAAAAATTCCACGGTTCGTTCTTGGGACAAGGCCATAATGAAGTGTTAATTCATCTGAAAGATAACGCCCTTCGGCTACCTTTATCGGATCTACTTCGCCGATTAAGTCAGCTATCGCCGTATCGGGAGTCGCTAATTTTTCTCCAAATCGTTCACTTCTGTGGACCCAATGAATTGGTGTTCCATCACCCTTTTCTTCTATGAGATTGATTGCATATTTTGAAACAGGGTTGTAGGGGTCATCGTTTATTTCTGAGCCTGCGACAATCGGCATCCATTCATCAAGTAACTCGACGAGGCCGCGAATCATTCGAGTTTTTGCCTGACCTCGTTCTCCAAGAAAAATAAAATCGTGACCGGCTAATAAAGCATTCTCTAATTGGGGTATAACGGTTTCTTCATAGCCGATCACCCCCGGAAATAGATCTTTTCCTTCCTTTATTCGCTCTACTGCATTCTCACGTATTTCTTGTTTAACCGTTTGCGATACCCAACCTGATTTTTTTAATCGACCAAGTGTTGTTGCTTGCTTCATGCTTGAACCGTAGCGGACATATGGAGTAAGGGCCGCATTGAAGATACGAGGAATTCAAATATTTTCTATTGATAGCAATTCATCATTTATATTATTAAGTGCTTGCTTTTCAAAGAGTTCTTGAAACGCATCGGTTGCGAAGATACTTCGTTTATTTAATGTACTTTCTAAAAATATTCGTCTACCACGGAAAAAATCTTTGTCATCTAAATAACTATATTCCGCTCGAATATTAGCTACGTAAGTCTGATATTCCCTTGTATTCGTTCCTAATATGTGCAGATCTAGATCATGGAGTGTTCCTTCAATCCGTCCAGACGGTGGATCTATTGCATAATCGGCTGTTTGGTTAATTAATTGCGATATTTCGGAAGCATTGGGTATTCCTTGTTCACGTAACCATTTCTCAGCGAAAATGGCGCTTTCTTCTTCGTTGCTATCCGATGTTACGTCGTAAATGACGTCGTGGAACCAAATAGCATATTCGATAAGGTCGCGTTCATTTTGTTCCAATGGGACGCGATCAAGAAGGTTAAGACATGCAATGACATGAGACAACGTGTGGTAGTAGCGATGAGACTCACTGTAAGCGTCAATTAATAGTTGACACATTTGCGATGCTGCTTTGAGATCTACTGAATTTCTATGGCAAATATCAAACCATCTGTGTGTCGAGTCAAAAGAATTTGTTTCCATAAGAAAAGACTAGTTCCCGCTATGCAACTGTGGGGAAAGTATTATGTATTTTGACTGTAAAAAAGGTCACACAGTTAGCCCGAAAATCACGACTGCCGCTACGGTAAATCTAGGGAAAGTACTAAATTCTTTTGAATTTAGGTAATGCCAGGAGGCACAGAACGCAATGGCACAAATAATAACGCGAGAAGGTCCTCAGCCAATTCGTAAAAAGCCAAAGCAACTTCCATTTCCGCTGAATTTATATCAAAGCGCTATTGGAAGAAAATGGGTAATGGCCGTCAGCGGAATTGTGCTGCTTGGTTTCGTAATAACGCATATGATCGGGAACCTACATCTTTATGAAGGACCTCTAGAAATTCATGAATACGCTGAAACTCTTAGAAATTTAGGGACAGATATTGTTCCAAGGACTTGGCTACTGTGGGGAGTTCGGTTATTACTTATCGCTGCCTTTGCTATCCATATTCATTCTGCCTACACACTTAAGGAAATGGGGCGTAAAGCTAACACCCGAGCGAATTACGCTGATGGAAACAAGAAGTACGCTGCGTCGCAAGATTTTATAGCTGCGAACTACGCCAGTCGTACCATGAGATGGACCGGACCAATCATTCTTTTCTATTTGTTCTTTCACCTGGCAGACTTGACATGGGGCTGGTTTAGCAAAGACTGGTATCTTGGAGACCCTTACAATAACATCGTTGTTTCAATGGGAAATATAGGCGTTGCCATTATTTACATCATTGCAAATGTAGCCCTCGCAATACATATATTTCATGGGACATGGAGCCTCTTCCAAAGTTTGGGAATTAATAGCCCAAAAATCAATAAAGTTCGTAGACATATTGCAGCTGGATTAGCTGGACTTATTCTTGTTGGGAATCTTAGTTTCCCAATTGCAGTAACTGTTGGTCTCATTGATCAAGATAATTGTGAGGCGCCTTGCGGACTTACTGCTGTTGAAGCCGAGGAGGCAAAGGAATGATCGGAGAAATTAATTCACGTATCCCAGAAGGGCCAATTGCTGATAAGTGGACTAGTCACAAGTTCAACATGAAGTTGGTGAACCCATCTAATAAACGAAAATTTGAAATTATTGTTGTGGGGACGGGTTTAGCTGGTGCCTCTGCAGCTGCAACACTTGGAGAGTTAGGGTACAAAGTAAAAGCTTTTACATACCATGACAGTCCTAGGAGAGCACATAGCATTGCTGCTCAAGGTGGTATCAACGGTGCTAAGAACTACCAAAACGATGGCGATTCAGTTCATCGACTCTTCTATGACACTGTAAAAGGTGGCGATTACCGAAGCCGTGAAGCAAACGTTCACCGACTTTCAGAAGTATCGCTAAATATCATTGACCAGTGCGTTGGGCAAGGAGTCCCCTTTGCGAGAGAATATGGCGGGCTGCTTGATAATAGATCTTTTGGTGGTGCTCAGGTAAGTAGAACTTTCTACGCTCGAGGGCAAACCGGTCAGCAGTTGCTGCTTGGTGCATATTCCGCATTGATGCGACAAGTCGGTGCCGGTTCCGTTGAGCTACATACAAGAACCGAAATGCTTGACTTAATTGTTCATGATGGCGCTGCTCGTGGAATCGTTACTCGGGATTTGATCTCAGGCGATGTTCGAAGCCACACAGCGCACGCAGTCGTTCTCGCTACAGGTGGTTATGGAAATATCTACTATCTTTCAACGAATGCTATGGCATGCAATGTGACAGCAGGATGGCGCGCCCATAGAAGAGGAGCTCTTTTCGCCAACCCGTGTTATACGCAAATACACCCGACCTGCATCCCAGCAAGTGATGAGTTTCAATCTAAATTGACTTTGATGTCCGAATCTCTAAGAAACGACGGAAGGATCTGGGTTCCAAGAGGACATGATGAAGAAAGAAGTGTCGCCGAAATCCCTGAGGATCAAAGGTATTACTATCTTGAAGAAAAATACCCTGCATTTGGAAATCTCGTACCCCGCGATGTTGCGTCGAGAAATGCTAAAACAGTTGTAGATCAAGGATTAGGAGTAGGACCTCTTAAAAATGGTGTTTATCTTGATTTTGCCGGCGCAATTCAAAGAGATGGAGAAGACGCGATACGCGCTCGTTATGGAAACTTATTCCAAATGTATGAACGCATCACTGGAGAAGACCCCTACAAAACACCGATGAGGATATATCCTGCAACTCATTACACCATGGGTGGGCTTTGGGTTGACTACGAATTAATGAGTAATGTTCCGGGCCTTTTCGTGGCAGGTGAAGCTAACTTCTCAGACCATGGAGCGAACCGGCTTGGTGCTTCAGCGCTTATGCAAGGCCTTGCTGATGGCTACTTTGTTCTTCCCTATACCATCGGGAATTACCTAGCGCCTCTTCTTGGTGATAGCCCACTTGATGAAGGCGACCCTTCATGCGTATCAGCAGTTGAAGAAGTTGCTGACCGAACACAAAAATGGCTTTCAGTCAAAGGCACAAGATCAGTTGACTGGTTCCACAGAGAACTTGGCAAACTTGTATGGAACTTTATAGGAATGGAACGAGACAAAAACGGACTTGAGAAAGCACTCACAGAGATTCCTTCTTTACGTGAAGAGTTTGAGAAGGATGTTCGTGTTCTCGGTTCTGCAGATAATTTAAATACTTCACTTGAAAAAGTTGGTCGTGTTGCCGATTTCTTTGAACTTGCGGAACTAAAAGCTCGAGATGCTTTAGAGCGTGAAGAGTCCTGTGGCGGTCATTTCCGGACAGAAAGCCAAACCGTTGAAGGTGAAGCGTTACGCGATGATGAGAACTTTGCTCATGTTTCGGCTTGGGAGTGGGGCGGAACATCAGATTCAGCAGTACTCCATAAAGAAGATTTGGAATTTGAAAATGTTCCACTAACACAACGGTCATACAAGTAGGAGGACGATATGGAAAATACAATGGCTCTTACAATAAAAGTCTGGCGACAAAATGGACCATCTGAAACTGGAAGATTTGAAACATACGAAGTTGACCAGATCAGCCCTGACATGTCTTTTCTAGAAATGTTTGACGTTCTTAATGAAAATTTGATTAATGCTGGAGAAGAACCTGTTGAAATCGCAAGCGACTGCCGAGAAGGAATCTGTGGCACCTGCGGATGTATGATCAATGGGAAAGCACACGGTCCTGAAAAAGCAACTGCAACTTGTCAACTTCATATGAGAAAGTTCAGTGACGGGGACACAATCATCGTTGAACCATGGCAAGCCGCTTCATTTCCTGTGATAAAGGACTTGGTTGTTGATCGTTCTCCATTAGATCGCATAATTGAAGCTGGAGGATACATAACAGTTCCTACAGGGTCAGCGCCTGACGCTAATTTGATTCCAGTTCCTAAAGATGCCGCTGACACAGCTTTCGATGCTGCAGCATGCATTGGTTGCGGAGCTTGCGTAGCAGCGTGCCCCAACTCTGCCGCTCAGCTCTTCACATCTGCGAAGATACAACACCTCAATCTACTGCCACAAGGTCAGCCTGAAAGGTGGTCAAGGACTGAGGATATGGTTGAGACAATGGAAGAGTATTTTGGTTCATGTACAAACCATGGAGAATGCCACGAAGCATGCCCGAAGGAAATTCCTCTAGACTTTATTGCATACACCAACCGAGATTACATAAAGTCAAAACGGAAGAATAGGAAATTATTGGGACAAATTTCTTAGAACGGAGACTTTTGTTTCAAGCAACTTTCTAGAAGGTCCTTATAGTGTGTTATTGAATAGTTGCTAAAGTAAGGATCTTTTGCTTGATCGTCCCATTTCCTCAATGAAACTGCAGCTTTCCAGTACCTATTTCCTTGAAACTCCTCTAGTTCAGTCTCTGTGAACGGTCCACCTTGTAGCTCTAAACTTCTAACTGAAGCGGGAGAGAGCGTGCTCATGTAGTTAGGGTCTGTTGCGCATAGCCACCGTTTTGCCTCAACATGAAGAGCGACTGGTTGTACTATAGCGTCAGTATAAAATTCATTTAAATAGTTAGCTCCAAGTACCTCATGAAAGTGATCTCTTGGCGAATGTAGTTCGTCAATTTTCTGTTCCTGAAGGAGGAGGTGGCCTAAATCGTGTAACAGCGCCGAAAGAATAACTTCTTTCTCCTCTCCTGCTTTTTCAGCAAGATACGCTGCCTGCACAGCGTGACTCTCTTGAGTGACAACTTCCGTGTATTTCGTTCGTCCATATTTTCCATAAAGTTGGATGAGGTGTTCAACTGGTGATTTTAAACTATTCATGACACAAATTTTCTACGTAGCCAGGATGACAGTAATTCAATTGCATATACCACCACAAAAATGCAGAATATGATTCCACCAAGGGTTTCAAAATTTAATGTCTTAGCAGCATTGATAGTGAGAAATCCTATTCCCCCGCCTCCAACAATACCGATCACGGTTGAACTTCTTATTGAAACATCGAATAAGTAAAGCGAGTTCGAAAAAAGAGACGGCGCAACTTGTGGGAATACTCCAGTGACTGACTCCTGAATCCGTGTTGAACCCGTAGAGGTAACACCATCTCTAATATTTTGTTTTGCTTCTTCAATAGTGTCGGAAAATAGTTTCACGACAAAACCGAACATTCCGATAGCCATTGCTATTGTCCCTGTTTTAGGACCAGGGCCGATAGCAGCAACAAATATAACCGCTAAAACTAATTCTGGAAGGCACCTCACCGACAGGTTAAAAAATCTGGAGACCCTATAAATAAATTTTCCAGGAGCGGTGTTACTAGCGGCAAGAAAAGCAAACGGTATGGCGAATATCAATGCAATCGTTGTGCTTGCTAACCCAATAGCTATAGTTTCCAGCATGTCGCTAACTATTCGGTCGGTAAACCATGACCAATCATCTGGAGTTACTCTTCCTAAAAATTCTGGGAATTTACCGCTTCCGGTGAATAGTTCTCCCCATACGGAACTAATACCATCGCCTGGTTGAGTTAACGATAAGACAAGTAAGGAGAAAAGACTCAGCCCGACTAAATTAACTTTTACTCTATCTGAGGTCCAAGGTTGGGTGAGTTGGACTTTAGATTTCTTAAAATGCGGTGAATGGATATTATGTGAATCTTCAACTGAATCTAGTTTTGAGATCTCTGTAATAGTTGGCTGAGGCTTCCTAACAATTATATTTGCTAGCTTGGTTCCTATACTATTGCGTTCCAGATGACCTCCTCTCAGCATTGATTGGCTTCTATTGCCACTAAAGAATCGACTACCGAGCATTGGTGTTTTCTTTACAGTGTTTTTAGTTGTCCCTAATAAGGTGTGGCGAGTAATGGCTGATAGTAATTCCATGAGAATGACCATCAAGGTGATTAATAAAGTAACACCGAGCATTTCTTGATATCGAAGGTTGCCTTGGTAACCTCTAAAAATAACTCCGATTCCGCCAGCTCCAACCCATCCGAGAATATTCGCTGCACGGAAACAAATTTCAAGGCGATAGAGTCCTACTGCTATAGCAGTAGGGACTATTTGACTCCAGACTCCTGTAATTGTGTCCTGAAACCCGCTAGCACCAGTTGAAGTAACTCCCTCTCGCGGACCCGAATCAATTTCTTCAGCCGCATCCGTGATCAATTTACCTATCATTCCGATTGAATGTAAACCCAACGCTAAGATCCCAGCAAGAGGCCCAATTCCGTATACCCGCACAAAAAAGAGTGCAAAGACTAGTGCCGGGATTGCTCTTGCAAAAACTATTGTTACGCGCGATAAAAACCGAATAAACGCTAAGGGCATAACATTCTTTGCTGCAAGGAGCCCTAAAGGTATTCCTAGGATTAAGCCTAAAAAAGTACCAGCAAAGGCCATAAGGAATGTATCCCAAACAGCTTTCACTACTACATTTAGGTCTTCGCTCGGAATAAATGGAGGCCACATCCGAGCTAAAAGATCTTGCGTTTCAGGCCAACCACGGAAAATTTCAATTACACCCTGTGGAGTAAGATTTACTTTATTGATTGACCATATAAATGCAGTCAGAAACAAGATAGAAAACGACCACATTTGAACACGTTTCCGTGTAATAGGTTGAGATATGCTCGTTTCAGGAGTGGTAGTTCTGGAAGTTTCGCTCAATGTAAGTTACTTTCTAAACAAGTCCCTCAGAGTATTCAGCACGCTTTTCACCGCCAGGGTCAAGTTCACGATAAACACCCATAACGCTCTGTTGATCGATCGAATCATCCACAGGAGTATCAAGAACTACCTTTCCATCCCTGAGACCTATTAGTCTGTCAGCCCATCCCAATGCGAGATCTACCTGATGAAGACTACATAACACAGTTATATTGTCTTCAATGCAACATTGGACCAGCAAGTCCATAACCTGTCCAGAAATTTCTGGGTCAAGAGATGCAACTGGTTCGTCGGCTAAGACAATTTTTGGTTTTTGCATCAATGTTCTAGCAATCGCTACTCGTTGTTGCTGTCCACCCGATAATGTATCCGTACGTTGCCAAGCTCTTTCAGCAAGACCTACCCTTTCTAATTGTTCAATAGCTTCTTTTCTCAATTCTTTCTTATACATTGAGGCGCCTATCCTCGGCCCCTTCAAACGACCAAGAGTTCCGGTTAATACATTTTCAATGCAGGTCAATCGACCAACAATATTGAATTGTTGAAAAACGAAACCAACTTCTTTTCTGAGGTTCCTTAAATCTGTTCGGTTGAGATTCGGTACATTCTGCTCAAGGACGGTGACAGAGCCCTCTGAGGGAAGATGGAGCCCATTTAAATGCCGCAGAAGCGTAGATTTCCCTGACCCAGATAGGCCAATTATAACGAGTAGTTGACCTTCTGGTACAGCAAAAGATACTCCATCTAATGCACGAACTGCCCCGTTATCAAAGGTTTTTACCAGGTCACATACCTCAACTGCAGTTTTCCCTAACGCCGGGACATGCGCACTGTCCACGACGTCAGGGGTTGAAATTGCTTCAACTGCCATGTTTCTTAACCGCACTTACTTGCTTTAGTAACTTCACAAACCTGACGGATCCCATCATAGAACGCATCGGTTTTCGGGACGTATCCCCATGTGTCATCTTCATCAGCGAAGCTGCAGTTGTTATCTTCTAATGTTCCTTCACAAAAGCCATTTTCGATGGCCCATGGAACGTTGACGTTCTCGGCAATGACTTCTTTCCACCTTGCAATGAAATCTGCTGGCAAGTCGTTAATAATTGCCATCGGAGCTCCTGAAATTGTTTGACTCTTCCAAATAATTCGCAGATCTGCATCTTCTGGGTTTACGTTTTCATCTCCAACATCATCGATGACACCTTTGATGTCTCCACTGTTTATGAGTTGGCTTGTGATCATGGTGTCGTAGGCGAATCCGGCATCGCATTCACCATTTGCGACAGTGATAGCTGATGCATCATGACCCCCAGCAAAGACAGGGGTAATATCTGTTGAAGTCTCAGAAGGGTCGAGACCGGCGGATAGCATACCTTCCGATGGGAATAAGAATCCAGAGGTTGATCCAGGGTCAACAAAGCAGACTGTTTTACCAGCTAATTGTTCAATTGAAGTGATTCCACTATCTGGTTGTGTAACTAGATAACTTTTGTAACCTGGCTCAATCGCAGGGTCTCGAGTCATAACTCCAGCAACATCTACATCTGCTCCGTTATTGGTTGCGATCACATAGGAAAATCCACCAAATTGTCCGACATCGATTCGACCAGCAATGATTCCTTCAATAATACCTGCGTATTCTGTGGCTTGAAAAAAATCTATTTCTTCAAGTCCATCAATTTGTGCAATCAAAATTGCTCGTGTCGTCTCGTAATCTGCTTCGAGGCTACTAGCGGCTTCGGCAGGTACTGCTCCAAAAATTATTTTTGATGGCCAGTCATTGTTAGAACTTTCGTCGTCATCTCCACAGGCGACAGTGAGAACACTCATTGTCACAAGAGCTAGCACAATTGAAAAAATTCTAAAGAATCCTTTTTTCCTTTTCATTATTGTTGTCCCTCCTAATTAGGGTCAATTCTTCACTTTGTGTGAATAATTGTTACTACAAACATAAATTCATGAATTTACGAAAAAGTATCCTTTGGGTTAACTTCTCCAAAAGAGAAAGCAACATCGAAAGGTGAGTTAACCTTCTAGTTAATTTTTTGATATTTCGATGTAATATTGGCAACCTTTTGATCACCTTATTCATCTAAATTTTATAATGGCGTTACTCTGAATTTCTTTACGATAGGTAAATTAAATATGTTAATATTCTTTATTGGGGTAAGTTATGGGTCGTTTACAGTTAGCTCTGAATGTTTCTAATTTGGATGAAAGCATTGATTTCTATTCACGAATGTTCGGAGTTTCACCAACGAAATTAAAACCTGGTTATGCAAATTTTGAAATTTCAGATCCTCCTCTGAAGTTAGTGCTTTTTGAATCAACAAAGTCAGAAGCGGGAACAATTAACCATCTTGGAGTAGAAGTCACAGAAGTGGCAGAGGTTTCTGAGGCTGAGTCACGTTTGACTTTCCGTGGGCTCGATACGACCGGAGTTGAAGAAACACTCTGTTGCTATGCAGAAAAGACTGAAACATGGGTTGAGGGACCCGATGATCTCAAGTGGGAATGGTATGTTAAACAGGGCGACTCCGAGCAATTTGCAAACGTAGTCACAAACACCTGTTCCGATTGAAGCAAATACCTAATTGGAATTCGTCTGATAGGCTCCTGAAATCGCTATAACAACACCGATGATTGCAAAGTACGAAATAGAATCACCGCGAAACATAACACCTAAAATTGCAGCTTCAATTGGAAAAAGATATGCAACTATTGAGGAGCGGACTGCTCCTACTCGGCCTGTAAGCTTACTCGACCAGATATAGGCGATGCCGGTTCCACCTGCACCCAAAACAAGACAGGCAGACATTGCTTGTAAAGAAAATGAACTTGATAAAGTTCCATAGATTCCTAGAGGAGTTGTCAACAAAGTTGCTAATGTCAAAGCTCGTCTAACCACGGGAATTGAACCGTATTGATTTTGAAGAGGGCCGGCTAGGTTAAATCCAATCCCATATGAAATAAATGCCAAGAACATGAGACCAACTCCGAATGCGTTTGTGTTGTCGGTAGAAATTTCTGGGCTACTGATTAACACGATCCCAATTAAACCGATACAGATTCCTTTGAGTCGCTGGGGTGAAGTGGAGACTTGAAAGAATGCTGCAGCGATCATAACGGTCAAGATCGGTACTGCGCTGTAGAGCATTCCGGTCATTGAGGAGTTAACCCATTGCTGAGCAATCGGGAACATTGATAACGGAAAAGCCATCCAGGTAAATCCCAGTAGCATCACTTTTCTCCTATCAGATGCGCGAACCGCTTCGCTGTTACTTGGGAAAATCCATATAGTTAAACATCCGAATAGAACTCTCAACCATGTAATCAAGCTTGGGTGGAAATCATCCAATGCGATATCTATAAATAGTGGGGAAGCTCCCCAGAGACCAGCCGTTCCGATTATGAGAAACCAGTCATGCTTTTCGAAAGATGCTGTTTCTGAATCCAATCTGAGATCACCGTCTATTTTCTCATAGTCAAGTTTACGAATTTGACAATAGCTCAAGTATCTTTTCTGCAAGAGCTTCACTCGCTGCACAAACCCCACTCCACCGTTGTGTGATGTCTGTAGTATATTCAAACGGCCTACCGTTAAGATCTACAAGTACTCCTCCTGCAGCTTCAAGAAACACTTTTGCAGCGGCAAGGTCAACAATTCGATGAGTGTTCGAACCGGGGTCAAGAGCTGCGTCGAGAGACCCCTCGGCAACAAGTGCGCCTTCAATTGCAGACGAACCAAGAATTCTTGTTTTGTGGCAGGCTTTTGCGACTTTCAGAAATTTTTCTCCATTACCTTTCGGTCGGATCATTGAAATTGTGCTGGTTGTGAGTTGTGTTGAGCAACTTGTTTTGTAACTAGTTGATTCACCTCGTTTTGCCCACCATGCCTTATCGCCCTCAAACCAATATGTATATCCTTCTATGAAAGTAGAATCTTTAACGAGAGCGGCTGTGAATGCGCTAAAGGGAATTCCGGTCGTAGCGTTACCTGTTCCATCAACTGGATCAATTATTAAAGTAACAGATGATCCTTTATCTATAAAGCCTTCTTCTTCGCTTAAGATATTGATGTCGAAGGAGTCGACTTTTTCGATCACTGCTGATTCGACTAATTCATCTAACAGTTTAGTAGGGGTTCCATCTTTACCCATGCGGTGTGTTTCTCGGAGTTTAGAAAGTCCTACATTGTTCTTTGCGTTATGATAAGCGGCAATAGCGGCATCAGCAGCTTCGGAAATAATCGGCGAAATATTTTTCATCTTTTAACTGCGAAATGAGGGTTCGTTGGAGCGAAGAACTTTTACTACTTGAGGCCATCGGCCTTTGCTTTGAACGATTATCAGATCTTCAGAACAACCAATTCGAAGAGTCCCTTCTTTTTCAAGTCCGATCATGCTAGCTGGACCTTTTGTGATGAGATTGATAGCTTCAACGAGACTGCATATTTTCATTTCGGCCATGAGAAACGCTGATGCTAACATTGATGAAGGCATATAATCCGAAGCGAGAGCTGTACAAAGGCCTAAGGAAATTACTTCCCTTGCAGAGACATTTCCACTATGAGAACTGCCCCGTAAGGCATTAGGTGCACCCATTACAACAGCCAAACCATTTTCAGCAGCGTACTGAGCGGCCTCAATAGTCACAGGAAATTCAGCTATCTTTGCGCCTTCGAGTATTGCATTTCGAACCTCATCACGGTTTTCTAAGTCGTGGGCAATTAGTTTTATTTTTTCGTTCTCTACAAAGGGCCGTAGTTTCTTTCTCGTTGCTTCTAATTGGCTGAAAGTTGCTTCAGCTTCTGTGATTTTTTTGTTTACATATTCCTCTACGGTCATCCCAGGTTCAAGTTCGTGTTTTTCTACTGAAGCTTCAAACTGTTTTCTGTCTCGATATTGTCCTTGTCCCGGTGTATGGTCTTCAAAAGATACCATCCAGTTAGTTTCATGTTTTTCGGAATTGAGGTCCTGAATTAAAGCTTCTACTCCGACTTCATCACGTGCCTCAATGCGATGTAGAACTTTATGTGTTACCTGTGAGTCAGGATTTGATGCTCTACTTAGGATTACTTTTCGAAGTTCTTTAGCCCCTTCTACAGATCTACCCATCTTAGGGTTGTCTTGATAGCCGACACCATGAGCTATCGTCGTTATTCCTGCTGCACGAACGCGACTTTCATATGAAGATAGGGCATAGTTGGT
Source organism: Acidimicrobiales bacterium (assembly GCA_013912105.1). Taxonomy (GTDB): domain Bacteria; phylum Actinomycetota; class Acidimicrobiia; order Acidimicrobiales; family UBA8592; genus UBA8592. The sequence continues at coordinate 24,473 of JACERY010000007.1, forward strand.
GTCAAAACGCACGTTTGGTCGTGGCGAAATCTCCTTTTCGAGTCCATCACTATGAGAGTCCACCAAACCAGCCATGACAAAGCAACCGTAGGCATCTATAGCTCCTTCGGGTACTGCACCATTCGTTGATATGGATGTAAGAATCCCATCTTCGATGACAATAGTTGCTTCGTCAAGAATTTTATTTTCAAGAATTAGCCTACAGTTTTTTATAGATAATATTTTTGCTTGGGTCGGGGTTGTTATTGTCATGATGCAACACTTTCTAGTGATCGGTTAATTACTTCATCGGGGTGACCTTGGTCGATAACTTTTCCATTGGAGAGAACTACAACACGATCGGCCAATCGAAACATGGCATCAAGGTCGTGGAAAACGCTCAATATCGTCGTATTATCTTCGGCTAAATTTTGAATAACTTGTAAGACTGCTTCACGGTTTTTCGGATCAAGAGCCGAAACTGGTTCATCAAGAAGCAGAAGAATTGGTGGTGCAACTATTCCTGCTGCTAGATTAACTCTTTGTTTTTCTCCCCCAGAAAGCAATGTTGGATAGGTGCCCCATAATGATTCATCTATGTTGAGCTTTGTGAGAATAGCTGCTGCCATTTCATCAGCTATTGCTTCATCAATTCCCTTTTTGATTGCAGATTTAATAACAATTTCTTTCACACCTCGCCTGGGTTCAGCTTTTAAGAATTGAGAAACATACCCTATTTGGTGTTCCCGTAGATCTGCTATTTGGTCATCAGTCAAAGTTGTTATTTCATAGCCCGTTCCAATATTGAACTCGATTGAACCGGAATCACTTAAATACGTTCGGTGAATACATTTTAAAAGACTTGATTTACCTGCTCCTGATGTTCCAGCTAGTGCGACGTGCTCACCTTCATAAATATCAAGGTCGACTCCATTAAGTCCCTCGATTAAACGTCCGTCAACTGCATGTAGCGTAAATGATTTGTGTAGGTCGCATATACGAAGAAGTGGTTTTTTCATATCAACCCCTTGCCGCAGCTACAAGCTTCTGACTATAAGGGTGTTGCGGGTCTTCTAGTAATTGATCGGTCAATCCAACTTCTACCGTGCGACCATGATGCATAACCATGCATCGTCTTGTAAGCATTTCAACTACATTGAAGTCATGGCTGACTACGACAGCTGCGATTCCTGTTTCATCGAGTAGTCCTCTTATGAGATCTAGAACACCTGCAGCAACGGATGCGTCTAATCCAGTTGTTGGTTCATCAAGTATTAGTACTGGTGGCTTGTTGGCAAGTGCTTTCGCTAATTGTACACGTTGTCTCATCCCTCCAGAAAAGGTCTGGACGGGGTCATCCATTCTGTTAAGAGGAACTTCTGTTCGGTGGAGTAACTCGGTTGCTCGATCTCTAATGTCTTTGAAGTTTCTCCATCCAGCAGCCGTTAGGCGTTCAGCAATGTTACCTCCAGCTGAGATTTTAAGATCTAGCCCTTCGCTTGGGTCTTGATAAACCACTGCTAGCTGATCTATTCGCAGAGATCTTCGGGTGCTGTCATCCATCTCGAAGATATTTTGCTTTCCTCCTTCTATGCTTACTAATCTAAGATCTCCCTTTGTCGCTTTCTGATCCCCAGCGATGCATCGCATAACAGTGGATTTACCAGATCCGGATTCGCCTATAACTCCTAATGCTTCACCCGGAGAGGCATGAAGGCTGACGTCCCAACACCCGACAACTGAGTCGTATGTCTCGCTGACGTTAGTTCCGAATGTTGGTCCAGTCTCGTCAGCAGCTGCATGGTTATTTGGTCCGTAGATGCAACCTAGGCCTTCTAGTTGAATTGACCCTTTTACCACAACTCACCCTCCTTAAAGTCTTGATCATTAGCTAAATCAGGGTTCTGCTTGCGATTGCACCAATCTGTATCACTGCACACCCATTGTGATGACCCGTTTTGTTGCGGGATCTCGACAAGGTAGCTAGCTTCACCATTATCATTCTTTGTTCCGATCGTTCCGCAGTGTCTACAGACAGCGTTTACTTCTTCGACCTGAAATGGAACGTCATCAAATGTCAAAGGTTCAACATCTGTATATGGTGGCACGGCATAAATTCTTTTTTCTCGGCCTGCCCCGTATAGGGCAAGGAAATGTGCTTGATGGAGCTTTGGGACGTCCCATCTTGGTATTGGCGTAGTCGCTATGATGTATCTTCCATCAATTAAACATGGATACCCAGTTGTTTTCATGATGACACCGTTATGTACGATATCTTCGTACAGACTTACCCAAATTTTTGCGTAGTCTGCTTCAGCGTGCATTCTTCTTAGTTCGTTCATATCACGTTCCACCTCACGAAGAGGTTCGGGAACAGGTACTTGCAAAACTAATATCTGATTTTCTTGCAACTCATCTTCAGGAACTCTATGACGAGTTTGGATTACGTTAGCTTTCCTTGCATCGGTTGTGGTCTTAACACCTTCTGAGTTTCTGATAAGTCGTCGTAGGTTAGCTGCGTTTACTCCACCATCTTCTCCTTGGTCATAAACCTTAACTACAGACTCGTTCCCAACTACTGCAAGAGTAATTTGTAAACCCCCGGATCCCCATCCTCGAGCTACGGGCATTTCTTTAGATCCAAATGGCACCTGATAACCAGGAATAGCAACTGCTGTTAGCACTGCACGTCGTATTTCTCGTTTCGTGTGCTCGTCCATTATTTGGTTTCGGTTGCGTTGAACAGTTATTACATCTTGGAGTGTCATGACTTTCCCACTTTTTTTTCTAAAGCATGGTGGCTTTTTATAGCTTCGCCTTTTCTATCTCTGTCTAGGATTGCTTTTCTTGCAGCGATTTTCCGTTCCATCATTGATCGAAATGTGACGTAATGAGGGAGTTTCAAGTGTTCTAAAAACCCTGATGAGTCAAGACCATCAGTCGTCATCAAAAGTGATTGTTCGAGCCAACTTCCTTCGGGTTCGCGATTCAATGCAACATCTAAATTTGCCATAGCTATTGCTTTTCGCTCGTTATGCCCAAAGCAAATCCCATATCCGACGTCAAACCGTCCCCTATCTTCATCAATACCGTCTAGATCCTCGATTGCTTCGACCTCAGTAATTCTGACGTGTCCAATTTTTACAGGTTCACTTGTATAAGGGTGCAACACGGTAATGGGTAGGCGACCGTGACGAACTTCTCCAAGAGTTACCTCATTTATGTTGTTGTCAGGACCTAGGATATTGCGGTACCAAAGTTGGACCAAAGCACCTGTTTCAGCGCGAGCCATGGTTGATAGTAAAGATGATCGAGGAGCGCCAGGCCTAGCAGGTGTTCGCGAAATATCAACTGGTTCGGGGTCTGCATCTGACCTTCGTTCAACAACAGCGTCCATTGCGCGCAATACATCAAGAAGTCGACCTGGTACTCTGGGTTTATCATGTTCATTTGTAGTGATTCCAAAGGTCTTTTGTTTGTTGTCATGGTGCTTCGCTGATGCTTCAACTGCGTCAGTTCTCGCTTTATTTTCATCCCACTCTTCTAACAACCGTCCGGTATAGTCAAGAGTTTTTCCTAGAAGTTGGGGGCCAGGAGGTTCTCTAAATGCAGGGACAATTCTTCGGAGCACATCTATCTGATTTACATGAGTAACTTCGGTATATCCGAGTCTGGGCAATGTTGATTTATGAGATCGAAGTAAGTGAGCTGCTTCAATTAGGTCTCCCTCAGCTTGACGGAAGGCAATAGCTGCAAGCTTTTCGTCCCACAGTCCTCCTTCGCCCATAACACGATCAACTGAATACTGAAGACGTTCGATGATTTGGTCGATTTCTAGCCAGGAGCTATTACATTCAACTCGCTTTCTTTGTACTAGTTCCTCTGCTGCCTGAATAGCTTCAAAGCCACCTTTTGCTGCCATGTAGCCCATTTAGTTGCCTCCATTTTTGCTTGTAATTCGAGTTGTTCGAGGAATTGATATGACTAAGCCATCTTCACTGAAAAGCCATGTATCAAACCCCTGCGGGTATGGTCCGCTATTCGTTCCCAATTGGTTTAAGACGTTGAGTGACATACCCGTTATTTGTATATCTCGGCTTCCATTGATACCGGGTCCCTGAAACTGTAGGCTCACAGAGTTTTCGGAATTATCTGTCTGCGCGTTAAATCTGGTTACATTAAGAGCTACTTTTGCTCCTAGTTCGGGTGCTAGTGCTGTCCCTGTCCTAACATTTGAGATTCTTTCACTATTTGATTGATCAAGTACGACAATATCTGCTTCAGTAAGTGCTTTAGGAATTGCCCCAGAAGCATCGAAAACGAGTCTTTGATGATCGATATCTGATGTTCCGATATGTACAGTAGTGTCAACATCGCTTAGTACGAGTGGAAGCCATAGGTTCAGTGGCAGTGATTTAGAGATGACCTCGTTTGGAAGAGGTAAGACTTTTCCTGGTTCTGAAATAGTCCGAAGTAGAACATCAAATACTCTTTGTGCTAGTTCCTCCGTAATTCGAGCATCAATGTAAGTCGTCATTCTATTTCCTCAAAGTTGACAATGGTTGCTGACAGTTCTTGCCATTCTGCTGCTCTTTGACTTTGGATCTTCTGCTTAGTTTCTCTAAGAAGTGTTTCGACATCAGTTGAATAAGGACCGTCAGCTTCAATCTCAGCATCGCAAATAGCAGCAGCTAAGGAGGCGACGGGGTTATCTCCCATAAGGAGCGCCCACCCTTGTATTCCTCTGTGAATAACTTCAGTTTTTGTTGCTAAGACTTCTCCTAAATGAAATCTCTTTTCTTCAATCGGCTCTCTTAGGGTGAGAACTACTGTTCCTACTTGCGGACCGGTTATGATCTCAGGATTATCAGTACCTTCCAGACATAAGTTACCTATTGCAGTAAGCAGGTCGGGGTCTGTAGCTGCTAGAAGTTCAGATCTTTCACCTCTTGATAATCTGTTCATAGTTCTCCAATACTCTTTTGGGTTTCTCCAAATTCGAGATAAACATGAAATGCATCTGCTCTCATGAATGATTCTGAGTACTCAACCGGTTTCCGTAATTTTGCGCAACCATTGACCGACTTGATGTGCCAAACAGGGGGCTGCCCGATAAGTTGTAATACTTTTGCTACCTCTATTGGTGCTGGGATGAGATCAACCCGAGACCAATTACGAACGATTCTGTATCCGAGATGTTGTTGGAGAAAATACGTTAATGACTCCCCATTATTCATAGATTCTTCTAGATTTTTTGAGCTTTCGGTGAGCCAATGTTCTTGGTACGTGGTTACTTCATTGTTCACGAGTCCCATACGAGAAATTTTTGTTACGTGTTTAGATTCTGAAATGATTAGTTTTTTTGCTACTGCTTCTGGGGGGCTTCCCCTAGTTATTTCAGCCACTTTTCGTGTTGCTACATGTCCAGCATCTCTTACAAGTTGTGACCAGCTCGGAGCTTCCCCGTCTTTAATGGGGTACGGTAACCGTAGCGCTACTCTTGTTCCTGATCCTCTTTCTCGTCGAACAAGGTGCCGAACTTCAAGTTCCCGTAGTGCCTCGCGAGCTGTAACTCTGCTGACATCGTGATCATCCATTAATTCATGCTCAGTGGGTAATAACTCACCGAATTTTAGTGAATTTATCTTCTCGCCGAGTTTGTTTGCGAGATGGAGATATTTTGGCATATCTCATACATAACAAATGAAAAGTTGTTATGACATAGTATTTAGAAACTGTTCACCTATTATTCTAAAGAATTTACCCTTCGGCAATCTATCGTTAATTTGAAGGGTAAATTCTTGGAATGTATACACTTTTCATACCATAAAAATGTTTAGGCGGGATATGCATAATACTGGTGGCGCGAATCTTAATGAGTTAATTCTTTACGCCACGCCGACTGGTGACTTGCTTGCATGGTGCAATGATTACTTTCATATTGCTGACCAATTGGGAGGTACTGAGGCGCAAAAATATCCTCCGCATTGCTCTATGACTGGTTTCTTTCATCGGTCAACCTCAAGATTAAATGAAGCAGTTTGGGCTCTTGGTAATTTAGATGTGAAGTCGGTTAATATCCCTATTGACTCATTGAATATTTCTCTTGATAAGCCGAGTTGGTTAGGAATTGAAATAGGGTCTGAAAGTTTAAGTTCTATAATTTCTTTGTTTTCGTCTAATTATAAAAATTTAAGCGATGAAGATCCGATACGTGTCAAAGAGTGGTTACATTTAAGTTTGGCGTATGGGGTTGAAGATATAGGTCCTTTTAAAGAGGCATTAATTGACATGGATGCTTTACCTTCTGAACCATCTTGGGAGATTTCGCTTTGGCAACGCCATCGTCATAATCTTTGGAAGAGATTAAATTTTGAAACCGACTGAGACTACGCCTAGTGCTAAAAATCTTCCTGTGAGCATCGAGCGTCGTTACGACATGGATGCTTTACGTGGCATAGCCATGTCCTTAGGTATTGTTCTTCACGGAACTTTATCATTTATTCCAAACGCATGGCCGGCAGAGGATATAAGGGCTTTGTCGGACGGTGAAGGATTCTACGATGAGATTTTGTCAGCTATCCATGGATTTAGAATGCCATTATTCTTTCTGCTAAGCGGCTTTTTTACTTCTATGGTCTGGAGAAGACGCGGAGCATTTTCGCTTATTCGGCAAAGATTTAAACGAATTGTCCTACCGTTAATTTTGGGCTGTTTATTAATTGTCCCTTCCGTAGATTGGGCATCAGAGAAAGCTCTTAATGATAGATATGACGATCGCGACCAATTTTATTCCCAAGATTTATGGGGCCCTATTATTGAGGGGCAAGATAATGTGATTAAGAGGATATTGAGTTATGGGGTGTCACCAAATATTAGGGGGGATGATAATTGGACACCTTTGCACATAGCCATCCTTCTGAATGAGAAACTAGCAGTTCAATACCTTTTAGCTTCTGGTGCTGACGCAACAGCTAAAACAGATCTTGGGATCACTCCTATCCAATTCGCAATTTGGAATGGAGATCAAGATATCGCTAATTGGGTGATTGCAGCGGGCGGGAGCATCGACTTAGAACCCGTAAAGAATTGGGCATCAGTTGATAGTTGGGGTCAAAGACCAGATGAACTTAATCAAGCTATTAGTAGCATTAGATCAGATGATCCATTTTCTCTTCATCATCTTTGGTTTCTTTGGTTTTTGTGTTGGTTTGTGTTCGCCTACATACTAGCCATAGGAGTTAGAAATATAAGGAATAGGATTTTCCCATCTTTATCTAAGTTCTCAAGTTTAAGACGTGGTGCCATTTCAGCCATCTATTTAATAGGTCTCCTAGGTGTCAGCTTCCTTTGTCAACTTCAAATGTCCGATAAAGGTAACTATCGTTCATTTGGACCGGATACATCAACTAGCTTTAGAATCCCCGCACATTTGTTTCTCTATTATCTTTCATTCTTCGCTTTTGGAGCAGTTTTATTCTCCGCTACACGATCGAAAGGTAAACTATTAATAGATGACGCTTACAAAATCTGGATGATTCCATTTCCAGCATTACTTGTCTTATTTCCTTTTGCTAAACAATTAACAGGCGATTTGGGACAAAATTGGGCAGTAATATCAGTCTTTCAAATTTCATATACTTGGATAATGACTTTAGGGTTAATAGGCCTTTCCCAAAGATTCCTTTCAAAGAAAAGAGAGAGGGTTCGATGGTTCTCGGATTCTGCCTATTGGCTCTATCTAGCCCACATTACAGTTCTCATACTTGCCCAATCATGGATTCGCAACGTTGAATTGCCAGGCCCAATAAAACTGACCGGTTTATGTTTTGTTACCACTGTTGTTCTTTTGGTCTCTTATCAGTTATTCGTTCGTTATACGCCTATCGGTTGGCTACTAAATGGAAAACGAAAAAAACTTCGGTATCAGAAAGATGCTTCTTTAGCTGTAAATTAGATTTGGTTCATCAAGTTTACTGTTCTTTGCCATGCAATGTCTGCAGCTGAGGAATCAAACGTTCCTAAGACATCTTCTTCATTCGCAAAGGCATGGCCTGTGCCTTCATAAATATGGAAAGTCACATCTTTTCCCTGCTTCTGCAACTGTTTTTCAAGATCTTGAACCGCTTCAGGGGGGAAAAAATCGTCGTGCGCAGCAAAATGACCCTCTACTTTCGCAGTAAGGCCATCCCAATTTACCGATGGATCGCCGAGAGGAGCTCCATAGTAGGGGGCTGCGACTGCCACTCGGTTACCCTCTTGAGCTGTTATGAGTAATGTCAACATACCGCCCATACAGAAGCCAATTACGCCTACCTGCTCGCTTGAGCATGCATCGTGTGATAGGAGATAGTCGATGGCAGCTGACATGTCGCGGGCTGCTCTCTCTGGAGGCAGTGTTGTCATAAGTTCGCCTGCTTTGTCCATTTCCGTATGTTGAGCAAATTCTCCATGATACAAATCCGGAGCAAGTGCACTGAACCCTTGATCTGCAAGCCGGTCACAGATGCCTTTAATTTGAGGAACCAAACCCCACCACTCCTGCAAAACCAAAACGCCAGTCCCTTGACCTGACTTAGCTTCAGAAAGATAGCCAGCAGCTTGTGTGCCATTTACTGGGAAGTTAACCATTTGTCCGTTCATGCATCTCCAATTCGTAGAAATTTCTATCTCTACAATTAGTAAAGAGATGCCGTGAGCGCAAGTAAGTCGAAGTGTTTAATTTATTTTCTTACAGGCGAGCCAAGCTTCATGTCTTTCTGATCTTCGCCACCCCTCATCTACATGGAGGATTTCCATACCAGCAAGATTCTCGCTTATCTCAAATATTTCTGAAGGGTCGAGTAGAAATCGTTCGCTTGGGTGTTGGTGACGCTCTAAATTTTTCTTCGTTGGTTGGGCGAACAAAAGTATTCCTTGCGGGTTTAGGTACTCATTCGCTGTCTGCAAAACGCCTCTATTGAGGAAAAGGGTAAGGAGCGCAATATCCCATCTTCGTTCTGGTGGAAGAAGGTTCTTCTCAATGTCCCAATATATGCATTCAAGTTCCACTTTTTGAGATTGGGCGCTCTTCGTTGCCTGGTTAAGGGCAACTGAACTGATATCAATCACAGACGTTGTGTAACCTTTCTTAGCGAACCAAAGAGCATTCCTTCCATTCCCTCCCGCTATGTCAACACAAGTCCCATGATCCGGAAGGTATTGTTCAAATTCTTCGAGAAACTCTGAGGGAGGATTCAGAACAGGATTATCGCTATAGCGTTTGTCCCAGAGACCTTCTGAATCTTTCATCGGGGCGTTACGCTCACCGGGACTGTTTCATATCCTCTAAGCGTTAGTCTGCCGCGTTGTTTTAAATCACCAGCTTGTTCAATGGTTTTGAATCGTCTGATTAAACCTGCAAACATTTCTTGTCCTTCTGTGCGTGCAAGATTAGCCCCTAAACAGTAGTGAATACCTGAAGCGAAACTCAACGGAGGTCCTTCATTCCTCCGGATGCGAAAGTCATCAGGGTTAGCAAAACGCTCAGGATCTCGATTAGCAGCGCCAATTAATGTCACAATGTTACTTCCTTTAGGAAGCGACAATCCGGCAATTTCAGCATCTTCAAGCGCTGTTCGCCCATCAAGTTGGACAGGACTATCAAACCGAAGTATTTCTTCTATTGATGATTCGACAAGGGTGGAGTCATCCCATAAAAGATCCATTTGATCAGGATTTTCGAAGAAAGCACCTAGTCCATTTCCAATAAGGTTCTGCGTTGTTTCCATTCCTGCAGCAAATAAAAGAATGATCGTGCTAACCACTTCTGGCTCGCTTATTCGATCACCACTTTCTTCTACTTCTATGAGCGCTGACATGAGGTCATCACGAGGACTTTCCTTCCGTTCAGCTAGTAACTGAGTAAAGTATTCATTCATTTCGATGAACGCAGCAGTTGATGCTTTTAACTCATCTAAGGATGGTGCTGCTTCTAAAGACGCTACACCAGCTGTAACCAAGGGGCGAAAATAGTCCCAATCAGATTTAGGTACACCTACTAATTCACCGATTACGTTCACTGGTAGGAAACCAAGTATTTCCATTGCGTCCCCACCTCCATTTTCAGCAAGGTTATCAAGGCAGTCTTCAGTCAAACTTGTAATGCTTGCTCTCATTGAATCAACTCTTTTGGGAGTAAAAGCTCTACTTACTAACGCTCTTAATCTTGTGTGGTCTGGTGGGTTGAGAAACAACATAGACGGAGAAGAATCTCCCCTATTCTCACTTAGTTCTTTTCTATATGCTTTAACCTCTTCAGATTCGTCGCGAGGAAGTGCTGAACCACCTGGGCCTTCTCGATCATCTTTACCTAATCTGTTATCCCTAAATAATGTCCGACAATCACTATACCTAGATAGGAAAATTGCCCCAGAGGAACTTTCAAAAACAGGTGACTCATCGCGTAGACGTTTATACCAAATGGCTGGGTTAGCTATTCCTTCTTCCGTAAGGAATAAGTTAAGTAGATATTCGTCACCACTGCTCTGATTTTCAATTTCCATATTGCCTCCATACAAATAGTAACTACTACATCTAACTAACGAAAATTTTTTTTATATTTCTGATGACTTTGGCTAGTCTAAAAAGAGATAGAAGAGTTGTTCTCTGATAGAACGAATCGCCCCTATGATTCTAAGAATGAAAATCGGTTCTAAAAATGAGAAAGTTGTTGATGGTTTACAACAACTACTCCGTGGGGTATTCATGGGGGCAGCGGACGTAGTCCCCGGAGTTTCAGGTGGAACTATTGCTTTATTATTGGGAATTTACGAAAGACTTGTTCATAATATCCATGTAACTAGTAGTGCTTGTGTGCTCTTCCTTAAAAGAGATTTACCGAGATCCAAAGAAAATTTTTCCAGAATTGAATGGAGATTCATTGTTCCATTGCTCCTAGGAATACTTGTTTCGTTTATTGGGTTTGCTCAAATTATTGAAATTATTTTAGAAGAATACCCTCGCCAAACAGCAGGGTTTTTCTTTGGTCTAGTCCTTGCTTCTATCGTTGCTGCTATTTCGATGATAGATGTGTGGAAAAACTTTTATCTTCTTTGCATACCCCTTATAGCTGCATCAGCCTTTTTCTTCTTAGGGTTACGGGCTGGCCCTATAGCAAATCCTAGTCTCATAGTTTTTTTTATCTCTGGAGCGATTGCTATCTGCGCAATGATTCTTCCAGGCATATCTGGATCTTTTCTACTCTTGATGATGGGAATGTACGGTTCTTTAATTGAAACGGTTAATAACCGTGAATTGACGAAGCTTACGGTTTTTGCTTTTGGAGCAATTCTGTCTCTAGGGTTCTCAGCGCGAGGACTCAATTGGCTCCTCTTAAAATTTCGTGATCCTTTATTAGCTTTTCTTATTGCTTTGATGATTGGAAGTTTAAGAGTTATTTGGCCATGGCCTAACGGTGTGGGTGTTGTTAGTAGCGAAGAAAATGAGGTGGTCGAGGGTTCTATTTTAGCTTGGCCACTTTCGTTGAGTGATTTTTTTTGGCCAACGTTATTCGGGATTATTGGATTTATTGTTGTAATGAGTATTTGGAATTTTGGAAGAACTAAATGATGGTGCATTTATTAATAAGCTCTTTTTCAAGAAAAGGTAAAGGTCGTGAGAGCACTGAAGTGATTCTCGAGAAATTTGGTGATCTTGGTGTAGAAGTTACCCTTATCGAAGGTGAAACGCTTACCGATATTGATGTGAAACTACGTGATTTAGTTAGTAATGGTATTGAGCGAATAGTTGTCGCTGGCGGCGATGGAATGATTCACTCTGCTATTCAGGCTGTTGCACAATCAGAGACAATTCTTGGATTCATACCAATTGGAACTGGTAATGATTTTTGCAGGTCCTTGGGATACCCCATGGATATAGCGCAAGCTATTGAAAGGTCGCTTGGCGATGATTATTTAACTGACTTACTTCGAATTAATGGTCGATGGGCGGCATCTGTTGTGACTTTTGGGTTTTCTGGAGACGTAAATACAAAAGCAGAAGCACTGAAATGGCCTAATGGCCCGAGCCGCTATACCCTAGCTACTCTTGCGGTTCTTCCCTCTCTCAAAAGTCAAGTAGTTGAATTAGTAATTGATGATGTTCCCGTAAGCCTAAATCTCTGCCTGTCTAATATTGCTAATACAAGTGATTTCGGAGGTGGCATGAAAATTGCTCCATCAGCAAATGCATTTGATGGAATCGCTGATATGACATTTGTTTCAAAGATCAGTCGTTTGGAATTACTTCGTTTCTTTCGGAAAGTATTTAGTGGTTCTCATATGGAGCACCCAAAAGTTATAGGTATGAGAGGTAAAAGAATTGAGATTATTTCTAGTGGAATAGATCTATGGGCTGATGGTGAGTTAATCGGATGTTCTCCAACTGTAGTTGAGTTAGTTCCTAAGGCGATTCGATTAGCTGGTTCCAAAGGTAATCTGTAGTTATGGAAGTTTTTAAGCAAAATTGGGTTGCTGAACTACAAAAGAATATTAGCAACACCCTCTCCGACATATCAGGTATGGAATTGACAACCCAATACGTGATTAATAATGAATCAGGGGATAACGAATGTTTCTTTTTTGAATTAGCAGGAAACCAAGTATCTATTTCAAATGGGACTTTAGACTCACCCGATATGATATTTACGCTTGATAGTGGTGTTGCTTCGTTAATTAATTCCGGAGAGCTAACAACCGAAGAAGCTTTTTTAAGAGGTCTTCTTCAATTTGATGGGGATGTAGCAAAACTTATTGATATTTTTTCAAAAATTAATCAGTGAATTGTGAATTTCGTTATATTAAACCAAGTTCGGAGACTGTATCTCTTTCTGAAACCAGTTCATCCGCTGAAGCATCAATTCTGCCTCTGCTAAAATCAACGAGATCTAATCCTTGGACTATTGAATAATCGCCATCAGCACAAGTTACAGGGAATGATGAAATAATTCCTTCAGGAATTCCATAACTTCCATCTGATGGAATAGCCATGGAAACCCAATCGCCTTCAGGAGTTCCAAGTTCCCAATCTCGCATATGGTCGATTGCAGCATTCGCCGCTGAAGCCGCTGAGGAAGCTCCTCTTGCTTTGATAATGGCTGCACCACGCTGTTGTACTGTAGGAATAAAATCATTCTCCAACCATTGTTGATCATTGATTGTCTCTGCTACAGAATTTCCATTGACCTCGCAGTTGAAAAGATCAGGGTATTGAGTTGCAGAATGGTTACCCCAAATAGTCATTTTTTTTACTGAATCTACTGGAACGCCAAGTTTAGAAGCCACTTGACTTTTTGCTCTATTGTGATCAAGTCGAGTCATGGCAGTAAATTGTCGAGAGTTAAGTCCTGCCGCTGAAGATTGAGCGATTAATGCATTTGTATTCGCTGGGTTTCCAACAACTAAAACCTTGATATTAGAGTTAGCGTGATCTGCCATCGCTTTGCCTTGAGGGCCAAAAATACCGCCGTTAGCTTCAAGGAGATCCGCTCTCTCCATCCCATCTTTTCTAGGCATAGCTCCTACAAGAAGCGCGTAATCGCTTTCAGTAAATGCAACGTTTGCATCATCTGTTTTGACTACGTTTTCAAGAAGAGGGAATGCGCAATCATCAAGTTCCATGTGCACGCCATCTAGTGCCCCTAACGCAGGAGTTATCTCTAACAAACGCAGAATTACTGGCTGATCCGGCCCAAGCATTTGACCACTTGCTATTCGGAACAGGAGTGCATATCCAATTTGTCCTGCAGCTCCAGTGATAGTCACATTTACCGGTTTTTTACTCATTTGAGCCTCCTTAGTACACATGCGAGATTACCTAATAGACAGCACCTATTGGCTAATCCTCAACAGGGTTAGTCAAATTTCGTTAAACGCTTTGGGTATTGCCTATCCAACTTTTATACAAGTTTGCATAAACACCATCTTGTTGTGAAAGCCAGTGATGACTGCCTATTTCCACGATATGACCTTTATCAAAAACGATTACCATATCGGATCTTTCGGCTGTGCTTAAGCGATGCGCAACAGATATGGTCGTTCGTCCCTGAGAGAGTTGATCTAAAGCAGATACAAGTGCGACTTCAGTTTCAGGATCTACAGCACTTGTTGCTTCATCAAGTATAAGTAATCCAGGATTAGCGAGCTGAGCTCGGGCTAATGCTACTAATTGTCTTTCCCCGACCGAGAGACGCTCTCCACGAGGCCCTGTTTGGGTGTTAACGCCATTTGGCAATTTCTGCACCCACCAGCTAAGTCCAAGTGATTCGAACGCCTTCATTACATCTTCTTCGTTAGAATCTGGCTTTCCAAATAGAACGTTGTCGTAAATTGTTTGGTCAAAGAGAAAACCATCTTGAGGAACCATTTGTATTGATTCATGACGAGATGTCATTTCAATACTTTCTAAAGGTAAGCCGTTGACTTTTATAGTGCCCGATATTGGATCTGCTAACCGAGCTAAGAGCTTTACAAATGTAGTTTTTCCTGAACCGGTTTCGCCTACAACGGCGACGTTACTTCCAGCAGGAATAAGAACGTTAATGTCGTGGAGGACTTGATCACCAGTACGGTAACTGAAAGATAATTGGTCAACACGTATTTCAAGAGGCCCTTTTGAAAGTTCTCTTCCATTACTAGGTTCAATGACTTCAATCGGAACGTCTAGGACTGAAATGATTTTCCACCAGCCAGCAAGTGCCGTTTGGGTTTGATCTAATACTTCACCCAATTCCCAGATAGGAGCAACGAGAATAGTTGTTAAAAAAACGAAAGCAATCATTTCGCCAGACGTCAAACCAATATCAGGACCTAGAAGTGAGCCAACGACAATTACTCCTGCAATAGCTAGAGCGCTAAAAGCATCCATGACTGGGGCAAGTAATGCAAAAAATTTGTGAGCTTTAATCTGACGTTTGTATTGCGATTGATTAGCTTTCTCTAATTTTTTTCGAACTGACTCTTCGTAACCGTATGAACGAATTACAGGAGCAGCAGTAATTGCTTCTGATGCTTCTCCCATCGTTTCAGAAACAGCTTCTCGGACATCTCTATACTTAATAAATTGTTGCCGTTGGATTGCTTTTAGTATCGGAATAATTGGAATGTATATTGCGATTACGGCAATCGTTAGTTGCCAGCTGTAGATCGCCATGACAAGAAGGGTTCCTAGAATTATTACCGAATCCACTATCCACGCTATTGCTCCCCACTGGGCAAATTGAGAAAGGGTTTCAATATCACTTGTTACTCGTGCTGTCAGTATCCCTTTTCGAGCCTCTTGATGATCAGCTAAACTAAGTTTTTGTAAATGCCTGAAAACTCTAATGCGAAGTTCCAGAATTGTTGTTTCAGCAACTTTAACTAAACGGTTGTAGGTTGCTCTCTGTGCAAACACGACAAAAGTTATTATGCCAATAGCAATCGAGCAAGAAATGTAGATAAAACCTGTTCTCAAACCATTTCCGTTGTTGAGTCCTTGATCTAATATCTGTTGGATAAGAATTGGGATTGCTAGTGAACCTGCTGCGACGATTAAAGCCATCATTACTGTAAGGGCAGCTCCGGAACGTAACTCTGGGCTAACTTCAAGACCTCTACGAAGAACTTCGAGAGCACCCGTTTTTTCATCACTTTCATCGTTATCAATTTGAGTGATAGCTTGAGCGTCTTGACCTACTTCACCCCTAGTGGATCTTCTTATGAAACGCTGTTGTTTCATCGGATTGTTCCATTTATTTCGTACGCTTTGATGAGTGTGGAGTACGATTTTGATTCCATAAGTTCTTCATGGGTTCCAGTTCCTTCTACTTTTCCTTTATTCAGGAAGATAACCCGATCGGCGAGTTTAATGGTTGACAATCGATGAGCAACGATAAGTAGTGACACATCTGAATGCAAGCGAAGGTTATTTAATATTTTCTTTTCTATGACTGGGTCAACTGATGAAGTTGAGTCATCGAGGAAGATGATTTTGGGTTCCCCTACTAATGCTCTTGCAAGTGTAATTCGTTGACGTTGCCCTCCAGAGAGGCTAACTCCTCGTTCACCTAAAACAGTATTGATTCCTTCAGGAAGATGTTCAACAAACTCAAGGGCCTGTGCAGTTTCAAGAGCAGCGCGAATATCGTTTTCTTCAAAATCTCTGCCTAGAAGAATATTTTCTTTAACTGTGTCTGCAAAAAGAAAAGACTCTTGGAATGCAACAGCGAGTATCTGATTTTTTTGCTGTGCTTGTATTTCCTCTAATCGCATATCTCCTAACAGAACGTGACCCGCTGTAGGTTTTTGTAAACCTCCGATCATGTCGGCAATGGTTGATTTACCTACACCAGTTGGCCCAACAAGAGCTACTATTTCACCAGGTTCAATAGTGAAATTGATATTGTCGAGGATTAATTGATCACCGTATCGTGCTTCAAGGCCTTTAATTTCTAATTTAAGTGACTCGTTGGTAGTTGTTTTTGTTCCAAAAGAGTTTTTCATCGGATTTTCTAGTTCAAGGATTTCATCAATCCTGTCTAACGCAACTACTGATCTAGGAAGCTCCTCAAAGAAAATACCTGCTATCCGCATCGGAAACGCAAGAATTCCGAATAAGGCGATTGCACTTACAAGTTCTCCTATAGTTAATGATCCTTTATCAATAAGCCAAGTACCAATCATGAGTAAGGCAATAACACCAAAATTTGGTAATGCAAAAATAGCTGGTTCAAAGATTGCTCGGAGCCTTCCAACGCTAATCCTATGTTTCCGAATTTGGCTAGCAGATTCTCTAAGTCGTTGGACTTCTGCTTCACTTCGACCTAACGATTTTATGACGAGAATGCCATCAAAACTCTCATGAACTAAGCCAGATGTACTCCCGACAGATTCCTGAACTGCAGATGCAGGAGTAACAACTCGCTTTGAGTAAGACTGATTCATTCCTGCAAGTAGCGGAAAAAGAACTAACGCTATACAAGCAATAGTTGGATGAATGAGAAAAAGATTAAGTAGGGCAATTATGGATAAGAACAATGTACCTACAGTGAAAGCTAAAGGCATTAAAGCTAATGATGCGATCATCATGTCATTGTCTGCATGAGCTAAAAGTTCCCCAGCCGATTTTCTTCGATGGAATGACATTGGAAGATCTAAGTATTGATTAAAAAGTTGACGTCTCCAAACTAGTTCGGTCCCATAACGAGCTCCAGCGAGAAAGTACCGTCGGAGGAAAGCACCTAATCCTCGCGATAAACCTACTGAAATAATAACTATAAAAACAATCCATAATTCCGTATGGTCTAGGGAATCACGATCTAAATTCGGGATTATTATTTCATCGGTGGCGTGACCTAAAACGCGAGTCAAAGCTACTGCTGATATTGAGAATAGGCATGCACCTGCGATTGCTACTACATGTGAAACTGGGCGTATTCTAAAAGAACGTCTAATCAGATTTAACCCACGTCTGAAATAACGCTCTTGGGGAATTTCTTTCTGTCTGGCCGAAGTATCCATTCAATTAGCCATCTACGTTCTCTTGATTCTTTGGGGTTGTGCGCTCAGATATCTCTGTTGTGAAGCAAAGAGATAATACTCGTTATTGGAGAGCGAGATTAGAGTCGATCAACTATTGCCGAAGCAAATTCTGAGCATTTTACCTCGGTGGCTCCATCCATAAGTCGAGCAAAATCGTATGTAACAATTTTTTCACCGATCGTGCGCTCAACTGCATTTATTATGTCATCCGCTGCGTCTCTCCAGCCGAGATGTTCAAACATAAGAACACCGGACAAAAGAACAGACGAAGGGTTGACTTTATCTTGACCAGCGTACTTAGGCGCAGTTCCATGGGTAGCTTCAAATATTCCGTGACCTGTAACATAATTAATGTTTGCTCCAGGAGCTATACCTATCCCACCAACCTGTGCTGCAAGAGCGTCAGAAAGATAGTCCCCATTGAGATTCATAGTCGCTATGACATCAAATTCTGAAGGTCTTGTTAGAACCTGCTGAAGTGCTATATCGGCTATTGCATCTTGAACGAGTATCTTATCTCCGGGATCTCCGCCACAATCGTCCCAACCTACAGCTACATCGCTGAATTCTTCTTGGACAAGTTCGTATCCCCATTTCTGAAATGCGCCTTCGGTGTATTTCATAATGTTTCCTTTATGAACCCAATGCACGTTCTTTCTGCCTCTATCAACGGCGTATTTAAGAGCAGCACGTTGTAATCTTTGAGACCCAGTTCGCGAGACAGGTTTGATACCAATTCCCGAATCTTCACGAATATCTCTTCCGAATATTTCACTTATCATCTCAATAAGTTTTGCTGCTTCAGGTGAACCTGCTTCTGCTTCGATTCCTGCATAAATATCTTCTGTATTCTCTCTAAAAATAACCATATCTACGAGTTCCGGTTGCTTTACAGGAGATGGAACACCTTCAAACCATCGAACTGGACGAAGGCATACATACAAATCTAAAAGTTGTCTGATAGCTACGTTGAGGCTTCTGAAGCCTCCACCAATTGGGGTTGTAAGCGGTCCCTTTATCCCAATGAGGTATTCTTGAAAAGTATCTATGGTCGCTTGCGGAAGCCAGTCGCCTGTTTCATCGAAAGCTTTTTCACCTGCAAGAACTTCTACCCATTCAATAGTTCTACCGTATTTGTTTGCTGCAGCATCAAGTACAAGTTTTGCTGCCGGCCAAATATCTATTCCAGTTCCATCACCTTCAATAAAAGGAATAATTGGATTATCAGAAACATTTAGCGTGTGATCGTCGTTGATTGTTATTTTGTCTGCCATATAGCACGAGTCTAGGGCAAAGTTGGAAAGTTACTTAAATGCAGAAGAAAAAACTCTTTAATTGCTTATTATTGCTTCTCTGCAGCGGAAACAGTATTTGCCATTAATAATGCTCGAGTCATAGGCCCTACTCCGCCAATTCTTGGGGAAAGCCATCCTGCTACTTCATGTACTTCTTCTGCTACATCAGAAACTAGCTTCTTCCCCGAAAAACTTACTCCTGCTGCGACAACGGCAGCTCCGGGTTTTACCATGTCGGCTTTAATCATTCCTGGCGACCCTGCTGCAGCAATGAGAATGTCAGCTTGTCGTGTATAGGGAGCGATGTTACCTGCTCCAGTATGAACGACCGTTACTGCTGCATTTGCGTTTGGTCGTTTAAGAGAAAGAAGGTTTGCTAAAGGTCTCCCTATAGTCAACCCCCTACCAACGACTACAACATGTTTTCCTTCAATTGGTACGTCATAACGCGCAAGAAGCATTTGAATCCCTGCAGGAGTACAAGCGAGTGGAGCAGAGACTCCTTGTACTAGTTTCCCTAGATTTACAGGGTGAAGCCCATCAGCATCCTTTTCTGGAAGGACTTTCATAAGTTGTTGTTCATAATCTAATTCACCTGGAAATGGGTACTGGACTATAAAGGCATGAATATTTGGGTCTTGGTTTAAGTCAAGAATTGCTTCAGATATTTCATTTGGGGATGCTGTCGCAGGGAGGTTAATTTCTTTTGAATGCATTCCTAACTCTTGGCAATCACGATGTTTCATAGCCACATAGTTTTTAGAAGGCCCATCTTCTCCAACTAGCAAGGTCCCTAAACCAGGTATAGTTTGTTGTTCCTGTAGTTTATTAATGCGTTCTTGAAGCTTAATTTTGAGTTCTGATGCGAGAATTTCCCCGTCAAGTTTAATAGCAGTCATAGTTTGATGATGGCATGCAACAGTTGGGAAATCTCATTATTCATTTACTTCAATGATTTTGTTTCTTAGTTGAATGAAGGAAACGTTGTCTTCGGTATGTTTAGCAATCGGCCTTCAGCCAGTTCTTTCACTGCTGGGACTGGGTTGGGATCCGCAAATAATTCTTCATCGTTCGGTTGGAAACCCAATTTTTCTATGGGAACAGTCCAATAGGAGGCTTCTAAAGCTATGCCATTGTTATCGTGGAAATATACGGACCTGATAATCTCGTGGTCAACAATTCTTGTAATATCACATTGCGCTTTTTCTAGACGTTGAATAAGAGAAACAAGGTCTTGTTCATTTGGCAATGCAAATGAGAGATGGTCAAATTGTAAATCTGTTCTTGTCATCAGGCCAGCAGGTTTCTTAAATGTCTCCGCACGAGGGTCCTCAAAAAAAGCAATAGTATTACCTGGTCCAAGTTCAAAGAAGTAATGCCTCATCGGACCGGCGCAAAGTGTTGCTACTAATGGCATTCCTAGCACTCCACAGTAGAAGCGGACAGTTTCATCCATATCAGGTGTGATCATGGCAAGATGATGAATTCCTTGCCATTTTGGTGAGGAAGATTCTTTTTCTATCATCCTTATAGTTTAGCGAAGACTAATTCAGTGTGTCTTATCACTTAGTTAATGTAACTAATCCAGATTTTAATGTTTGAAATGGCGCTCACCAGTAAACACCATTGCTAAACCTGCTTCGTTTGCAGCATCTATAACTTCTTGATCGCGTATAGAACCACCTGGTTGAATCACTGCTGTGCATCCTGCATCAATTGCTGCATCTAACCCGTCCGTAAAGGGAAAGAACGCATCGCTCGCACATACACCACCTTTTGCTCGACCATTTGCTTTTTCGGCAGCAATAACTCCTGCATCCCTTCTATTTTGTTGACCTGCTCCTATTCCAAGTGCCTGCTTATCTTTGGCTAGAACTATGCAATTAGAACTGACTTTTGCTGCAACCCTCCAGGCAAAATCTAAGTCAATCCATTCACTTTCCGTTGGTTCTCTATCAGTGGCTATAGTCCATTGACTATGGTCTAGCTGTAAACGATCACAGGTCTGAACCAGTAGGCCCCCATCTAATGATCTCATATCTAGTAAAGGAAAACCTGGGGGATGTGCTTCAATGATTCTAATATTTTTCTTTTCTGTAAGTTTTGAAATTGCTTCTTGAGTGAAACTTGGAGCGACAACGACTTCTGTAAATACCTTTGCTAATTCGTCTGCCATTGACCCTGAAACTTCTTTGTTCACAGCGACTATCCCTCCGAATGCCGAAACTGGATCGCATGCATTTGCTCTAATATACGCTTCAGTAATGTCATGGTGGGAAGATACACCGCACGGGTTCGCATGTTTAATGACTGCTACCGTTGGTTCTTCTCCCATTGAATGCACAAGTCTCCATGCAGCTTCAGTATCAAATAAATTTAGATAACTCATTTCCTTTCCATGGAGTTTTATTGCAGCGTCCCACCAACCACCTCCATTTACAAATTTATATCTAGCGCCGACTTGATGAGGATTTTCGCCATATCTAAGATCATGAACTCTCTCCAAAGCTAAGTGAATTGAATCTGGTAATGGGTCTTCAGCATCGCTGCTTTGATCTGTATCGTCTATCCAACTAACGATCGCTGCATCATAAGCTGCTGTGTGTGCGAAAGCTTTACGAGCAAGCATTTTTCGTGTTCCAGCTGAGAGGTTTCCGGCGTTCTGCAATTCGACAAGAACAACGTCATAGTCCTTAGGTTCTACAACCACACCTACATAGTCATAATTCTTAGCAGCTGCCCTAACCATTGTCGGACCGCCAATATCAATATTCTCTATTCCGGGTTCTGCCTGAAATGGGTAAAGATTACAAACGACAAGGTCTATTGTCTCAATCTGATTGTCTATCAGGTCTTGCTGATGTTCAGCATTCTCTCTATCTGCAAGAATCCCACCATGGATTTTGGGATGGAGAGTAACGACTCGGTGTCCAAGCATTATGGGAGATCCTGTGTAGTCTGCAACATCAGTGACAGGGATTCCAGCTTCTGCTATTTGTTTTGCTGTTCCCCCGCTAGAGATAAGTTCCCAACCTAATTCATGAAGGCCAGAGGCAAATTCTTCTATTCCTATTTTGTCAAAGACGGAGAGTAGAGCTTTCATTGTTCTCTTTCTATTAGCTGATTATTCTTAATAATTTCCTGGATCGTTTCTACATACAGGCGACGTTCTATAGTCTTTATTCTTTCATGGAGTGTTTCCTCTGTGTCGCCATTAAAAATAGGAACTGCTTCTTGGGCAAGGATTGGCCCTGCATCAACTTCTTTCGTAGCTACATGTACTGTACAGCCTGTAATTTTTACACCATGTTGTAGGGCATCTGAAACAGCATGCCATCCGGGAAAACTTGGTAATAAAGATGGGTGAGTGTTGAGAACTCGACCTTCAAAAACGTTATAAATAGGTTGACCTAAAATTGTTCCGAATCCTGCCATCACCACAAGATTGATATCGTTAAAGAGGAGTGAATCTCGAACTTCACACGTATACGAATCCCTATCAAAGTCCTTTCCGTAATTTGTGCGTTCAATTCTTTTATGGAAGATCTCATTATTTATCGCAATGCTTTCTGCATTGCATTCACGATCGGTAACAACAAGTTCAATAGGAATTCCAGCTTCAATCATTGCATGAAGAATGGTTCCACTTCCAGATGCTAGAACAGCTACGCGCACGCGCTGAACCTACCATTAATTTGGTAATTCTCGGTTCACCTTTCAAGATTTAGTTAAGTCTATGAAATTATAATGAAGCTACAATTTGAGCCATAAGCTCTCCGGCTTCTGTAGGGTTATTTCCAACTCGGACACCAGCTGCTTCAAGGGCTTCCATTTTCGCTTGGGCGGTTCCTTTCCCTCCCGAGACGATCGCTCCAGCATGTCCCATTTTCTTTCCTGGAGGCGCAGTCACTCCAGCAATGTAACTTGATACAGGTTTTGTGACATGATCTTTGATGTATTCTGCAGCTTCTTCTTCTGCGGACCCACCGATTTCCCCAATCATCATGATTGCTTCAGTTTCAGAATCTTGTTCAAAAGCTGCAAGGCAATCAATGAAACTGGTTCCAGGTACAGGATCGCCTCCTATACCTACGCACGTGGTGACACCAATATTTTTTTGCTTGAGTTCATATAGTGCCTGATATGTCAGCGTTCCAGATCTGCTGACTATCCCAACGGGTCCTCCGGCTTTGGCGATATGACCTGCTGTTATACCGATATTGCATTTCCCTGGACTAATGATCCCTGGACAATTAGGACCAAGTAGCTGCACATCTGGATAGTCCCTTTTAAGTTGATTATAAAAGTGTGCTTCATCGTGTGCTGGCACACCTTCGGTAACAGCGACAATAAAAGTTACTCCTCCTTCTGCTGCTTCCATAACAGCTGAACGAACTCCAGCTGCAGGAATGAAAATACAACTTGCTGTCGCCCCAGTCTGTTGAACAGCTTCAGCAACATTGGCGTAAATCGGGACGCCATCTACGTCAGATCCAGCCTTTTTAGGGTGAGTTCCTGCAACAACTTGCGTACCATATTCACGATTAAGGCGTCCATAATAACTTCCTTGAGACCCCGTTAAGCCTTGATATATTACTTTGGTTGTTTCATCTACGAAAATGCTCATGTTTCTCCTATCGAGCCAATTCAACTGCAGTTTTAGCAGCATCAAGCATAGTTGCTTCCATCAATAACGAATCTGAAAGATTTGGCTCAAGAATGGCTCTTCCTTCGTCAGCATTAGTTCCATCGAGCCGGATAACTATAGGAGATTCAATATCGACACGTTGCATAGCTTCCAGAATTCCGTTTGCGACTTCCTCTCCTCTTGTAATACCCCCGAAAATATTTATAAAAATAGCCTTTACGTTTGGATCATTGTTAATAACTTCAAGTGCTCCAGCCATTACATCCGCGTTGGCTCCTCCTCCTATATCTAGAAAGTTTGCAGGCTTACCTCCGACTTGGTTGATCACATCGACTGTGCTCATTGCTAATCCTGCGCCATTTGCGATGACGCCCACACTTCCTTCTAGACCTACATACTGAAGGCCTTTTGCATGTGCCGCTGTTTCTCTTTCATCTCTTGTCTGAGTCTCGTCGTATTGGGCATATTCTGTGTGGCGAAAAACTGAATTACCATCAAGAGTAACTTTTGCATCTAGAACGTGAACTTTCCCTTCAGGTGTCAGAATAAGTGGATTAATTTCCACTAGATCAGCATCACCTGTTGTATACGCTTCGTAGAGTTTCATTAGAATATCTACTGCACCATCAAATGCCTGATCAGGTAAAGCAGCTGCAGATACCCATTCCTTGCATTCATCTTCGCTTAATCCGTCTACTGGATCTACCCAGATTTTTGCAATAGCTTCTGGGTTCTCCTCAGCAACTGTTTCGATTTCAACGCCGCCTTCTTTAGACAACATACCAAGGTGTTTTTTTGCCGAACGATCTAGAGTGAAGCTTGCATAGTATTCCTCAGCTATATCAGAAGCTTTCTCTATCCAAACTCTCCCAACAACATGGCCTTTAATGTCTAGGCCAAGAATATTTGAGGCATGTTCTTGAACATCTTCAATCGTTGCTGCAAATTTCACCCCACCGGCCTTTCCTCTTCCACCGGTATGAACTTGAGCTTTCACCATTACTGGTGTGCCAAGTTGTTCCGCTGCGGAAACAGCTTCTTCAACAGTAAATGCAATTTGCCCTGGTGAGATTGGCATGCCGTATTCAGAAAAGAATTGTTTGCCTTGATATTCGAACAAGTCCATAAGAGCCTCTTTGGTATGTGATTTTATGATTTCTAGCGCGTATACGCCCCGAGGGGATACTAGTGAATTGTTGGGCGCTTATGCTCATCATCGAATTGTTTAGTGGAAAAAAACCAAAAGCGACTAATTGCTTAATACGCTGTTTTCATGCCTTTCTTGCAAAGTCGTCAGGTTAATTTCCCTCGAATTGTGTCGTTTATCATATTTAGCCTGATTTTTGGAGTTGCATTACTATTTGCGATTGTGAAACTTTCTGGTAGCGGTGAAATTCAATTCAAACTTGGTGATGATGTTTTTGAAGTAGGTGATGCACAACTTTTTGCAGACCGAATTGAGAGTGATAGAAGCCCAATACCCTTTTCATCTTTAAGCGGAGCTCGACCTATATATGTTCAACATACTGGTGGTGATCCTGCTAAAAATTGGTTTGCTATTGATGCACGGTCACCATCTGACCCGGTAAATTGTGCTTTAAATTGGGATATTGAAAGACAAGTCTTTGTTGACGGCTGCGATGAATCCTCGTTGTACCCTGTTGACGGGAATGGTTTAACTAGATTTAGAGTCGCAATCACTGAATTTGGAATTCTAGTAATTGACCTAAATCAAATATATGCCCCCACCAGCGATTAGATTTTTGTTACTGGAGCCCAAGAAAGATCTAGAGTTTTTTGTCCTTCGTCAGCAAAATTTATTGTTGCTATAGCCTCGTATTCGTTAACTTCTAACTTGACTATGACACCATCACCAAACATGTCGTGGTTTACGTTATCGCCTACTTTGAGACCTATTTGATCAGCATTACTTTTATCTGAATCTTTACCTAAATTACTATCCGACCACGCTTGTACTCCACCTAATCGAGAACCAAAGTTTGATCTTTGGTTCACTCGACTACTCATTTCACTTTCAAATTTTCTGCTCTTCCTATGAGTTATGAGGTGCTCAGGTATATATCCAATAAATCTGCTTGGTATGTTGTAAGTAGTTTGTCCATGAAGTGTTCTTTTATGTGCGTGGGTAAAGTAAAGATTCTTTTCTGCACGCGTAATCCCGACATAAGCTAAGCGATGTTCTTCATCGAGTCCTCCATCTTCAAAGATCGCTCTGGGGAAGGGGAAAAGCTCATCTTCCATACCCATGATGAAAACAGAAGGATACTCAAGTCCCTTTGAAGAATGAAGAGTCATTAACGATACTGAACCACCTTCATGATCTTCTGATGAATCCGTTAGGCTTGAATTATTCAGAAATAACGTAACTGCTTTCATGTGATTAGGCTCTACATCAGAAAGTTCTTCATGCACGTTTAGGTCTTGTTTATACTGGTCGTCATCTGCGGCTCCTAGAAGTTCACTGAGATTCTCTATCCGAGTTGCATTTGTAATCGGGTCTCCGCTTTTTTCAAGTGATTCTAAGTACTCTGTCTCAATCAAAAGATGGCTTAGCGCTCTTTGAGGACATATATAACCATGCTCGTTGAGAATACTGAGTGATTTTGATGTTGTTTCTGAAGATTGAAGAAGACTTAGATCGTGTTCTACCATCTCAAAAATTGAAAGGTAAGCCTTAAGAAACTTTTTTACTCCTTTGAGTGCTCCGGCACTGAGTTGTTTCTCTTTTCCACCAATTTCTACCTTTATATTTTCATTACTTTGAGATTGAAGAAGAACTTCATACAAATTATTGAAACCCTTTTCCTCTTTATATTTTTTTAGAATTTCCCTTGCACCTTTACCAATCCCACGGGTTGGCTCATTAAGAATTCGTTCTAGAGAAAGATCGTCCTGTGGATTATTGAGAACGTTAAGGTAAGCAAGGGCGTCTTTTATTTCTTTTCGTTCATAGAATCGTAATCCGCCGATTACCTTGTAATGAATTTTATTTCTCGTTAACACTTCCTCTAAAGCTCGACTTTGAGCATTGGTTCGATAAAAAACTGCTATGTCATCTAACGCATACTTTTGAAGATCTTGGATTTTCCGAATTTCACGCCCGACTTCCTCTGCCTCATCCTTTTCGTCAAATACTTGTATCGAAGAAATCTGGTCACCCATTTCTCCATCTGTCCAGAGGTTCTTTGCATAAGGTCTATGATTCTGTTCGATTACACTATTTGCTGCATCAAGAATAATTTGTGTGCTTCTGTAGTTCTGTTCAAGAGGTATAACAGTGACATCGGGAAAATTGTTCTCGAATTGAAGAATATTTTTAATATCCGCAGCGCGGAATGCATATATTGATTGATCCGGGTCTCCTACAACACAAATATTTCTGTGTTCTTTTGCCAGTTGAATAATGAGCTTGTTTTGTACAGGGTTTGTGTCTTGATACTCATCTACGAGAACATGTTGAAATTTATTTTGATATTCAATAAGAGTTTCTTCACTTATTTCAAATAATTTAACAATATTGCAAAGTAAGTCATCAAAGTCCATGCCATTATTTGATCTTTTAAGCTGTTCATACCTTCGGTAAGCGTCTTCAAATTGAGGCGGCACCAGGCTATTACTATCTCGAAGTTCTTCAGCAAATACTAGGGGATCCTTATCTTCATTTTTTGCTCTAGAAATTAGCGATTGGTACATGCCTGCGTTTCGCCCGTCAAGCCCAAGTGATAACAATGTTTCTTTAGTTAAAGTCTTTGAGTCTGCTTGATCGTAAATATTATAATTGCTGTCATAACCGAGCAACCCAGCTTTAGTTCGGAGAATACGTGCACAAGCTGAATGAAAAGTTGAAACCCACATCGTTTGAGCTCTAGGTCCTACAAGAGCCCCAACTCTTTCCTTCATTTCTTGAGCAGCTTTTTTCGTAAATGTTATTGCCAATATCTGGTAGGGAGATATTCCAAGCTCAGCAATTAAATATGATATGCGATGTGTAAGAACGCGTGTTTTTCCAGAACCGGCACCCGCTAAAACAAGAAGTGGTCCTGTTTGGTGTGTTACCGCATCCAATTGTGATTGGTTAAGACCGCTAGTTAAATTATGTGAAGGCACTCCGATAGATTACATGGAAGGTGGTCTAATTGAGGCGCTTTACTATTTTCCGGCTATCTTTCTATTGCGAATAAAAAAGAAAATAAGTTGGAGACTAAAATGGTTCAAAGCAAAAATAAAGAATTAGATGTTGCTCTTGAATTATTTAATGCTGAGCTAGAAAAGCAAAAGCTTAAAGAGAAAGAGCTTGCCGTCGTTAAGAAAGCGGAAAAGAAAAAATCAGATGCTGTTAAAGCTTTACAACAAGCAGAAAAAAACCCGAATATTTCTCAAGAAGAAAAAGATGCTGTTAAATCAGCTTGGTTGAAAGCTGATGATGACCTGAAAAGGATTTTAGCTGGAGAAGAACCACAAGCCGAAGAAGAAACCAAAGCAGAAGAACCAGCCAGCGAAGACACTGAAGAACCACAAGCCGAAGAAGAAACCAAAGCAGAAGAACCAGCCAGCGAAGACACTGAAGAACCACAAGCCGAAGAAGAGGCTAGTTAGGGTTCAAAATAACTGTTGTTTAAAATGGTTGATTACTTTCTCATGAGCGATAAACGTAGGATGCTCTGGTGTGTCTCGGAATTCTGTAGTTAAAACCGAATGGGCGCTCTTCTCTATCCCATGCAAGTTTGAACTTGAACTATCTATCTCTATGCCAATGAATCCATCTCCTAATTCATCTTTGAGTTTTTGAAAACGAGTTTCAGGCACAAGCGGGTCTTGTGTGAATCTCAAACCAAACACGCATAACTGCTCTTTGTGAACTCGTTCTTTCACTATTAAAAGTTCTTCTTTACTAAGTCCTAGATTTTCTTTTCTTTTTTTACCTAAAGGCAGTGGAAGGCTCGGTTGACTCATAACAGGGGCTTTCACTAGCGGATCTACGGCTAACGCTAAGGCGAAGCCGCCAGTGAAACACATTCCAACAATTCCAACACCTTCTCCTCCGCACCGTGATACAGCTACTCCAACGAGTTTTCGTATCCATTTGGTTACTGGGGAACTTTTTCCTGTTGCGAAGATAAGGAATTCTTTTGAGATACAGGCTCGTGTCATTGATTTCAGTGCGTAACCATTACTGAAAGGTTTGCCCGGATTTCCAAAAAGATTAGGTATAGCGACTGTAAAGCCATTGGTTACGAGTCTTCTTCCAAACTCGGCTACTTCAGGGGTAATTCCAGGTATTTCGCTTAGGACGATTATGCAGGGTCCTGTTCCCTTCCAGAAGACGTCTTTCGTCCGATTTTCTATAGTGATTGACTCTCTTGTGAAATCAGTTAAGACATCATCTTTATTCGAACTCATATTATGAGAGTACATGATTAGAGAATGGTCAGAATCGCTTTGAGTTCAAAGACCTAATAACATTACGGATGGTATAAAACCTTTCAAAGGGGGATGTCTTGAAGTTTTCAATGATCTTTGAATTTCAATGTGATGATGTTTCCCCTGAAGGTGAACGCGAAACATTAATGAGTTGCGTTGAACAAGCTGTCTTCGCAGAAAAAAAGGGTTTTGATCGTATTTGGGCTGTTGAACACCATGGATTGAAACACTACGCACATATGAGTGCCCCTGAAATTTTTCTTACCTGGGTTGCAGCAAAAACATCAACTATCCGAATTGGGCATGGAGTTGTTTGCATGCCCTTTGGGTATAACCACCCTCTTCGTGTAGCTGAACGCGTAGGGATGCTTGATAGCCTCTCTGGTGGGAGATTGGATGTCGGTGCTGGACGAGGCGCAACAGCTATAGAAATGTCTGGATTTGGAGTTGACCGAGAAGATACATACCCTCAGGTAAAAGAATCTCTTCAAATTCTGAGTCAATGTTGGGAGAATGAGACATTTGAGTGGAATGGCAGTATCTCTATATCTGAACGTTCGGTGATCCCTCAACCTATTCAGCTACCTCACCCACCGCTATACATGGCCTGCACAAAAGACGATACTGTTAGGCTGGCTGCAGAGTATGGACTTGGGGCTTTAGTACTAGGTTTTTCTGGGCCTTCCCAAGTAAGCGAACTTAAAAAAATATACGATGATGCGATTGCTTCCCGTTCAAATAAGAACTGCATTTCGAAAACACCCATAAATTTTCTCTCAGCGCTTTGCCCAACAGTCGTTCTCAATGATGCTGAAGAAGCATTCCAAATCGGTGCTCGTGGACAGAAATTTTTTGCTGAATCAATTCAGCATTGGAATATAGGAACACCGCTACCTGAACATGTACCAAGTGATATAGATATTCGTGACGCTATTGACGATGCGAAAGAACGCGTAGAGGCATTCATGACTAAAGGAGGTCACCCTCTGCCTTCTGTTGTTGCTTCAACCGAACCATTTAATATTAACCATGCCTATGGAGACAGCGATGACGCTATCAGGTATGTGAAAGAGCTAGAAAAGGCAGGGGCCGACGAAATTATGTGCCTCATACAGATGGGTGGGGTGCCTCATGAGGTTGCCATGGAAACGATTCGTCAATATGGGGAAAACGTGATACCGCACTTTTCAAGTGTTTAACTTGTCTTAAATATATTGAATATCTCACTATGATTTTTGATTACGTAGTCTGCTTCATCCCCAACTTCTGGGTCATCTCGGGCTCCGGTGTAGCGAACTGTTGTCATGTTAATCGCGCGTGCTCCGGCTACATCTGTTCTTCTCAAATCTCCGACATGAATACATTCAGAAGGATCTAAGACTCCTAACCCTGTGAGGGTCTCTTTAAAGATCTTAGGGTCGGGTTTATAAACGCCAATATCATCTGAAAAACCGAAGTAGTCAAAGAATTGATGCACATTGAGATCATCTAACCAAGAACGTAGACGACTGCTAGGTATTGTCCCTACATCGCATATTACGCCTAACCGAAGGCCCAGTCCTTTTAATTGTTGGAGTGTTTGCTCAACCTCCGGCAATAGGCTTCTAGGGGTCGACTCTGATGCTTCTAAGTAAGCGTCGGTCAATTTTTCTTTGACAGTGGATGAGATACCGTCTGGAAGTTTCGTTATCGCTGCTTTGACGACATTCTCTAATGAAGATTGGACGTTATTTCTCCAATTCGTTTCAAAGTAGTCCCATCCCTTCTTAAACGCTTTATCTAGTTGATCTTGCGTTACCTCAATACCATTCGCGTATAAAATTTCTGTCCATAAGACTCTTCTTCGGTCAAGCGAATTGGTTGTTTCCGCCATGATCGTGTTCCAATAATCGTAGGTTACTGCCTGATAATTTCGTGTATCCATAATTGCTTCCTACTGATCATCAAATGATTTGTACTGAACCTGATCCATTTTCTCTGATTGTGCCTATTCGAGTCGTTGAAAGACCCATTGAATGAACAATTTCTGTTGTACTATCAACACATTGTTGGTCAAGGATTAGGACCATCCCAATTCCCATATTGAAGACTTTATACATTTCATTCTCATCAATATTTCCAAGTGACTGTATCTCAGTAAATATTTTAGGTGGTTTCCAGGTTTCCCTAAATATTTCAGCATCCACATTATTGGGGAGCGCTCGGTTGATATTCCCTGGAAGACCCCCTCCAGTTATATGAGCTATGGATTTAATAGGGTTATGTTCCAATATTTTTAAAATTGTTGGTGTGTATATTACTGATGGTCGAAGAAGTTCTTCAGCAACCGTAATCTCAGCGCCATCCCACACAGGTTCGTCAATTGATTTCTTAGCAGTTTCAAAGAATACTTTTCTTGCAAGTGAGTAACCATTACTTCGAAGACCTGGCGAATGTAACCCGATGATCGCATCACCTGGAACAATATTTTTACCTGTGATCATGTCTTCTTTGTCGACAACTCCGACACTGAAACCTACAAGCTCAAAATCTCCTGAGTGCATCAAACCTGGGTGTTCAGCCATTTCTCCACCTATTAGAGCGCATCCGGCTTCTCTACATCCATCCGTGATTCCTTTAACAAGTAATTCAACTTGATTAGGGATTAATTTTCCGACAGAAACGTAATCAAGAAAAAACAGTGGTTCAGCTCCTACGCAAATGAGATCATCAACACACATTGCGACAAGATCAATCCCAATAGTGTCATACCTTTGAGCCATCACTGCCACTTGAGCTTTTGTTCCAACACCATCGGTAGAAGAAACTAGAACTGGGTGCTTTCTTCCTGTTTGGGTTATATCAAAGGCTCCTCCAAATCCCCCGATACTAGTAAGAACTTCGGGGCGGAGTGTCGTTTCTATTAACGGAGTTATTCGATGAACGGCTTCTTCCCCAGCAGCTATATTGACCCCTGCCGATTCATACGTTTCTTCTTTATTTCTTTTAGCCATTGACTTTCCCGCTAATTGTTGACGCAATTTCATCTGGATTGATAACAGGCGTTATTAATTCCTCTTCGTTATTTTTCTCTAAAACTTTTTTTGATAGATTCTCAGGTATCTCTACAGGATATTCTCCCGTAAGACATGCTGAACAAAATCCTGCATTACTTGTTCCAGTTGCTTCTACCAACCGGTCAAGGGTCAAGTAAGAAAGAGAGTCCACGTCTAAATAGTCTTCTATTTCTTGAACTGTGAGGTTAGAGGCCAGAAGTTCGGATTGTGTTCCGGTGTCCATTCCATAAAAACAAGGCCACCTGTATGGTGGTGACGAGATTCGCATGTGAATTTCTTTGGCTCCAGCTTCTCTGAGCATACGAACCATAGCTTTGGTAGTTGTTCCACGAACTATTGAATCATCAACAACAACTAACCTATTGCCTTCAATCGTGTCCCTAAGAGGATTGAGTTTCATACGCACTCCTAGTGAACGGAGTTCCTGATTCGGAGCAATGAACGTTCTTCCTATATAACGATTTTTTACTAAACCTTGGGCATAGGGAATATTTATCTCTTTTGCGTATCCTTCTGCTGCGGGAATTCCAGATTCCGGTACACCCATTACAACATCAGCTTCTGCGGGTGCTTGCTGAGCCAGTGATTGTCCCATGCGAACTCTTGCATGATGAACACTTTGTGTATACAACTGTGTGTCTGGCCGGGCAAAATATACAAATTCAAAAATGCATAGACTTGGATTAACGCGTTCAGGAGGAAATGGGTTAATTGACCGGACTCCTGTCGCACTTACAATGACCATTTCTCCAGGATCTATTTCCCTAATAAAATGAGCTCCGATAATATCAAGGGCTGGAGTTTCCGAAGCCAATACCCATCCATTATCAAGTTTCCCTAGACAGAGTGGCCTAAAACCATTGGGATCTCGTACTCCAATAATGTTAGCTTCATCCATTAAAACAAAAGAGAAAGCACCTTCTAGCTTTGGAAGAACTTGAACAAGAGACCTTTCTAATTCTCTTCCATCAGACGAGTTCTGATTTGCTGCTTTATTAATATGTTGGCCTATTAGTTCTGCAACCAAATCACTGTCGCTTGTGATAGTGCCAGGGAGCATTCCTGCTTCTTCAGCGAGCTTTTCAGTATTAGTTAAATTTCCGTTATGACCTAATGCAAATTCTCTCTGGTCCATTCCACGGTAAACGGGCTGAGCGTTTCTCCATGAACTTGATCCTGTGGTGCTGTAACGTGTTTGCCCGATACCAAGATGCCCATCAAGGCCAGCTAATGTTCTTTCGTTGAATACGTTTGAAACTAGTCCCATATCTTTGACGACTGTGATTGTTTCACCATCGCTAGTGGCTATACCCGCAGATTCTTGACCTCGATGTTGAAGAGCATAAAGACTAAGATAATTCATGTGAGCTACAGCTTGTCCTGGAGCATAAATTCCAACTACTCCGCAGGCTTCACGTGGCGAATCGCCATCTAGGTTGTATTCGTCCACCGCCACTTTGAAATTCTTACAGATTATTTACCGTTGTGTAATGATGTAGATGACTTTAGTTAACTATGAGCTTGGCAAAGTTCCAAAGACACGGTTCAATGGTATGTGTAAATTGTTGTATGTGAAAACAATTTTATCTAAGCGGGGGATTCTAGAAAAACATGACAACTTCTGAACATATCGATTTAAAAGACTACGACCCGATGAATTACGAGGTTCAACAGTGCCCATTTGATCATTACGCTGCACTTCGCCATGATGGTCCAATCTTTTTCCATGAAGGTACCGGAATGTTCTTTGCTTCAAGACTTGATGTTGTGAATGAGATTTTGCGCGATACAAAAACTTTTTCTTCGGAAAGGGCTACTACAACCACAAGACCTGACCCAGAAACTCTTGCGGAAATGACAGCAATCCTCAGTGAGGGAGTGCCTCGAGCTGAAACTCTATTGACTATAGATCCTCCTCGTCATACTGCTTATCGGAAGCTTATTTCACGAACTTTCTCCGCAAGACGAATTGTGGCTTTAGAGGACAAGATAAGAGATATTGCAATTGAATTGATTGAAGCATTCCCTGATAAGGGAGTAATTGATTTTCATACAGCCTTTGCGGTTTCTTTTCCTGTTCGCGTCATCCATCACACGTTGAATATGGCTCCAGAGACTACTGAAAAAATCAAAGGCTGGTCTGATGACGCTACCGCTGCTATCGGAAATAAATTAACCCACGAAAGATGGATTAGTTCGGTAAAGGGTCAATTGGAGAATCAGAAATATTGGTTCTCTGAGTACGAGAAAAGATTAGTTGACCCACAAGATGATATTTTATCTGACCTTACACACGCTGATTTTCCAGATCCCGATTTACCAACTGGCGAAACAAGAAAGCTTGAATTTGCTGAGATCTATAGTCTTATCCAACAACTTATGGTTGCCGGAAATGAAACAACAACAAAATTTCTTGATGAAACTATGCGCATTTTGATTGAACAACCTCAGTGGTGGGAAGCATTAGAAAAAGATCCTGAAAACATGTACTACGGCGTAGTTGAGGAAGGTCTAAGAATGTCCTCGCCGAATCAAGGATTGTTTCGTGTTGTTACACAAGATACTGAAATACATGGAGTTTCCATCCCGAAAGGATCTCGAATCTGGGTTATGTTTGCCGCTGCAAACCGTGATTCGCAAGTATTTGATGAAGCAGAATCGTTTAATCCAAAAAGGGAAAACCTAAAAGAACATGTCGCTTTTGGTAAAGGACATCATTTCTGTATTGGGGCACCACTTTCACGCTTAGAGGGGAAGGTAGCTATGCAGGAGTTAGTAAAACGAATCAAATTACCTTCGTTTACTGAAAATTGCACATTTGAATATGAATCAAGTTTTGTTCTTCGTGGCCTTGCTAGTTTAGAAATTGAGGTTGAGAAACGCCCACTATGAACGAAAGGCGATGAAGTGACGAATATTGACGAGATAGATCTCAGTAGCTACGACCCTATGGATCGAGATATCCAGCAATGCCCATTTAATCATTACGCCGCTCTTCGAGAGCATGGGCCTCTTTTCTATCATGAGCAAACAAAAACGTATATTGCTTCTCGAATGGACATTGTTAACCAGATCGTAAGAGACACTGAAACGTTTTCATCTGAACGGTCTAATGCAAAAGTGCCAACTGATGATATTGAAACTCAGGCAGAAATAGATGCGATCTTATCTAAAGGTTGGCCTCGTACTGAAACGATGCTCACAATCGATCCTCCGTATCAAACGCGTTATCGCAAACTGGTTTCACGAACTTTTTCCGCTCGTAAAATTGGAAGCTACGAAGAAAAAATCCGTGAGATCGCCATTGACCTAATTGAAAAGTTTCCAACAAAAGGCACGATTAATTTTGACACATCATTCGCAACTCCACTTCCCGTAAAAGTAATACATTACGCATTAAATATGTCTCCAGAAGTAGAGAACAAGGTTAAATGGTGGTCGGATGCAAATAATTACGACCTTGGAGCAAACCCTTCACGAGAAATGCGAATAGAGAAAGCTGAATCTATTGTTGATTGTCAAAAGTACTGGTTTTCTGAATATGAGGACCGTCTGATTAACCCTCAAGATGATATTCTTTCTGATTTAGCACTTGCTGATTTCAATGATCCTGACTTACCTGACGGGCAAACTAGAAAACTGTATTTCCCTGAGGTATATGGCATTATTCGGCAGCTCATGGTTGCCGGTAATGAGACAACTACAAAGTTTTTAAATGAAACAATGCGCTTACTAATAGAGAATCCCAGGTGGTGGGAGCAACTCGAACGCAACCCAGATGAGATTGTCTATGGAATCGTAGAGGAAGGACTTAGAGCATCATCACCTACTCAAGGTCTTTTTAGAACCGTTACAAAAGATGTGAATATAGAAGGAATGTTAATTCCTAAAGGATCGCGCGTCTGGGTTGTCTTTGCCGCAGCAAATAGAGATGATCGTGAATTCCCCAGCCCTGATCAGTTCTTACCAGATCGTGATAATGTCAACAAGCATTTAGCCTTTGGGAAAGGACACCATTTCTGCATTGGCGCACCATTATCTCGGTTAGAAGGAAAAGTTGCATTGGAAGAACTAGGGAAAAGAATAAACCTTCCTAGTTTCAACGCTAAGAATACATTTGAATACGAACCAAGCTACGTTCTTCGTGGGTTAGCATCATTACATCTAGATATTGAAAAAAAAGAATAAAAAAAACTTGTCACAAGCTGATTTTTAACCCTGTGTTGTTCCACTATCAAATGCTTCCGTAAGTTTATTATCCCATTGGGTCTGAAGTTCCGAAACAGGCAGTGAAAGCAAGTTTTTCACTGCAAATGTTTCTCCATGTGCTAGCCCTATTCGTGTAAGCGGAACGTTATTGTGTGTTGCTATTTCTTCTACTTCTGGAATACGTTCAGGATTCACAGCGATTAACACTCGAGAAGGTGATTCAGAAAAGAATGCCATATGGTCAGGGATTCGTGCGAGTGTACATCCAATACCAGAGTGGATAGCCATTTCAGCTGCGCAGACACCTAATCCACCAGTTGAAATATCATGCAATCCGGTGACAAGTCCGTTAGTAACTAGGTATTTAATTGTTTCACATACTTGTTTATGTAAATCGAAATTAATTGATTCAAGTACTCCAGACCGATGATTTTTCTGAAAAGCCCAAGCGCTTCCTGATAAACCTTTTGCTTCAGGACCTATCACCATCAACCGGTCGCCATCTTCCCATTGCATTCCAGGTGGTGGGGTTTCAAGTTTATTGATAACTCCAATTACCCCAACTATTGGTGTTGGGTCAATATTTACACCTTGACTTTCGTTGTACAAACTTACATTTCCGCCAACAACAGGAAGGTCCAGTTCAATGCATGCTTCAGCCATACCATCAACTGCTTCACTTAATTGCCACATCACTGTTGGGTTCTCTGGATTTCCGAAATTTAAACAATTCACAAGGGCTTTAGGTTCAGCACCAACACAAGATAAATTAAGAACAGCTTCTGCGACAGTCATGGCTGTTCCGAGCCTTGGGTTGACTGCACACCATCGATGATTCCCGTCGGTCGTTACAGCTAAACCTCGTCCTGTATCTTCTCCAGAGACAGGATCCTTTAAACGTAAAACTGCAGCGTCACCCCCTGGGCCAACAACAGTATTAAGAAATAATTGAGAATCATATTGAGAGGTAACCCATTGGGTTCCAGCTAGTAAGTTGAGAAGGTCTGAGGTTATATCTTCAGGTTCGGGTAATTGTTCAGCCTGATTTTCTTGAAAAGATTGAAAGTCAGTTGGAGGCATTAACGGCCTTTCATACAAAGGAGCATCCTCATGGAGCGAAACTGCAGGAACTTCACCTAGAACTTCACCACCTAATCCATCCAAAATACGGAGAAGACCACCTTCGGTTACTTTCCCAACTACAGCAGATCTAATTTCCCACTTTTTACTTATATCAGTGACCGCAGCAAGATTTTCTGGTGTAACTATAGCTAGCATTCGTTCTTGAGATTCACTAGTCATAATTTCATAGGGATGCATACCCGTTTCCCTTTGGGGGACTGCAGAAACATCAAAGTCCATTCCAACACCTCCGCGTGACGCAGTTTCTGAAGCTGCACAAGAAAGCCCTGCTCCACCCAAATCCTGTATCCCAACAACAAGACCTGCATCTAATAGTTCAAGACAGCATTCAATAAGGCGTTTTTCTTCAAATGGATCACCAACCTGAACACTTGGTCGTTTATCGGCATCCTGTTCGTCATCGCCAAAACCTGCTGAGGCAAGGACGCTAACACCGCCTATGCCATCTCTACCTGTTGTAGCACCTAACAGAACTGCTAGATTACCAACACCTGATGCTTGTCCCAGAACAAGGCGTTCTTTAGGTAGTATTCCCAGACATAACACGTTAACCAATGGGTTACCTATATACGTCTGATCAAAAACTGTTTCACCACCTATGTTCGGAACACCTACAGAATTTCCATAACCAGAAATTCCACTAACGACGCCTTCTGCAACCCATTTACTTCTTGCATCGTCAAGAGGGCCAAACCTTAGCGGGTCCATAATTGCTATCGGACGAGCGCCCATAGTAAATATGTCCCGTATTATTCCTCCTACACCAGTTGCTGCACCTTGATATGGCTCTATGTAGCTGGGATGGTTATGACTTTCAATCCTTATTGCTATAGCAATATCATTACCGACATCAATAACACCTGCATTCTCTCCGGGCCCAACAAGGACATCCTCTCCCTCTGTAGGTAGCCGCTGTAAATGAATTCTTGATGATTTGTAGGAGCAGTGCTCGCTCCACATAACTGAATACATTGCTAATTCTAGGTGGTTCGGTTCTCGATCTAAGATTTGAATAATCTTTTCAAATTCTTGGTCTGTTAGACCTAATGTTCGATGGAGTTCGTCCGTCATTGTTCCTCAATTTGATGTGATTGGTAGGCACTAGGCGAGCTACATTCGGATAAAAGCATTTTTCTATTAAAAAGATATATGTGACTACCCATTAGCACTCTCTATAAAACTTTGTAACAAAGGTTTGCCATCTGTACTTCCTAGTAGATGGTGGCATGCACGTTCAGGATGCGGCATTAAACCAACAACATTACGAGCTTCATTGCATATCCCCGCAATGTCTCCCATTGAACCATTCGGGTTCTCTTCATACGTTAAGACGATACGGTCATTACTTCTTAAGTCTTCAAGTACCTTTTCACTACACGTATAATTTCCTTCAAAATGATTGATAGGTATGCGAAGAATCACACCTTTTTCTGCTTGTGATGTAAGAACTGAATTAGTTGATTCAACTTTAAGATTAACTGGTTTGCAAAGAAACTTGAGTCCGGCATTTTTTTGTAGCGCTCCGGGAAGGAGACCTACTTCGGTAAGCACTTGAAATCCATTACATATTCCAATTACAGGTCCGCCTTTTTTAGCAAAATCAACAATTGATTCCATAGCTGGAGAAAACCTCGCTATAGCCCCTGGGCGAAGATAGTCACCATGAGCGAAGCCTCCCGGAATAATTACTCCGTCAATGTCACCTATCTCTGATGAGCCATGCCATAAAAAATGAGCTTCAGCTCCCAAACCTCTAATTGTTTCGACAGCATCCTGTTCACAATTAGAGCCTGGAAAAATAACAACGCCTATTGAAGGACTCACTCGACTCCTTGGACACTTATAAAGGCATCCTCAATAACTGGGTTAGTTAAGAATCGGTCACATAATTCTTGGATAGTTTCTCTAGCTGATTCTTCAGTCTCAGACTCAACTATAAAACGGATATTTTTCCCTACCCGAACATTACTGACTCCTTCAAAACCTAATTTGGGAGTAGCTTTTTCTATCGTTGATCCTTGAGGATCTGCTATTCCTTCTTTGAGACGCACTTCCACGCAAGCTTCATATTTCATCTCCCAATGCTGCCACAATCAAAGCAGTAAGGCGAGTATCTTCTCATGAGTTTCTGACGTTAAGATTCGACGTAATCCTGAACTCGTTTCTGCAAATGCCTTACTCTCACTTCTTGGTAATTACCTAATGTTTCACCTCGTTTAAAGCTTGACTTGAAACCTCGTGTTTGAGCAGCCAAATTAGCAGTGTCTTGATCATAAATCTTGCCAAGAGGCCCCACTCCCTCAACTGAGGAATAACTAGTTTCTATTGGGAGATGTATTATCTCCGGAGGATCTGGTGTTTCCCCATCAAGTGGTCTTGGTCGCATAAAAATTAGGTCAAAATAACAACGATCTGGGCTTTCAGGATCTGGCCTAAATCTATAAACCATTGGCAATGAGAGCCCAGGGAAAAAGAAAGCATTAGGAAATAAGAAATACTCTATTGAATCAAGCGTTAATGATTCACTGAGATGTGTAAAGTCATGGCCATACTTTTCGCCCATTTGCTCTTGAACCAGTTTGGCATAATAGTCTCGGGCTCTCATCCCTTCCGGAAGTACAAATTCACCCTTACCAAACATACGCCCACTGAGATGAGCAAGAAGTTCATCTTCTGAGCGAGGGTTTTCTTTCAGAGGACTATTAAGACCTCGAGTGTGAATAAAGCGGGATACATTCTCACCAAAAACATCGTATTGGGTAGTGACCTCATCACCTAATTTTCCAGTCGAGTGAGTTTCTCGAACGTGGTAAGCCTCAATAAAAGCTTCTGCGCCCGCTTTCCAGTTACACGGAAGATGTTTTCGAATGTGAGTTTCAATGTATCGTCCTGCAAGATCCCAATCCTTCCAGTGATCTGGTAGGACACCTAGATATTCTTTTAGTGGTTGAGCATTCTGGTCAAAATTTATAAAGACGAACCCCTCCCACACATCTACGTTCATTTCAGGAAGACGATGCGATTCTTCAGTGACGTGAGGGAAGTCCCATGATCCAGGTAAATCAACAAGCTGTCCCTCGAGAGACCATGTCCATCCATGAAAAGGGCACCGTAGTTCACTGCTAAAACCACAAGTTTCAGGTTGCTTAAGCTGTGTTCCCCTATGCATACATGCGTTGAAATAAGCCTTTATAGATCCATCGGAAGTACGGACAATTAACGATGAAAGATCCCCTATGTCATAGACAAAGTAGTCTCCTGGTTCTGGAATATGATCAACGTGACATGCCCATTGCCAAACTTTTGACCACATTTTCTTATATTCATCTTCTGCGAAACTTTCTGAAAAATAACTTTCATAAGAAATATCGCTATCTCCAAGAAACTCATAAGACTCAGCCAAGAGAGCTTCGGGTGGTGGGGTTGGGTCAGCTAGTAGTTCATCACGAAGAGATGAACCTTCTTGGCGTGCTTCGCCTGGTTTTAATGAATCTTGGTTTGTCATTATTATCTATAGTAAATCCATAATAGCTGTCTGATCCATTCTGCTTTGTAGAAGTCAGGATTCCAATTGTGATGAAGCTAATTACCTGGCCAATCATCTAAATTTTTATTACTAATTTTTTCGTATCCTTCTCGATATCTTTGTGCGCTGGCTGTAATTACATTTTGCGGTAATTCTGGTGGCGGAGGTGATTTATCCCAGTCAAGACCATCAAGGAAGTCACGGACAGGTTGCTTATCAAATGAAGGCGGAGTAGATCCAGGTTTCCAAGATTCACGAGGCCAGAATCTAGATGAATCTGGAGTTAAGATTTCGTCAGCGACAACGAGATCTCCATCAACAAAGCCCATTTCAAATTTTGTGTCCGCTATTATTATTCCTCGTTCTATAGCGTACTCCGATCCTATTGTGTAGAGCTCTAAAGCCTTTTCTTTAGCTAAGTGAGCGACTTCAATCCCCACAATATTTGCTGCTTGCTCATAGGAGATATTTTCGTCGTGAAGTCCGTCTTCTGCCTTGGTTGAAGGTGTAAATACAGGTTCTGGTAATTTCTCAGACTCTTGCAGATTAATTGGTAGTTGCGTCCCATGCATAGTGCCTTTTTGTTTATATTCTTTCCAAGCTGACCCTGTAATATAGCCACGAACAATACATTCGATAGGAAGCATTTCGACTTTTTTAACAAGCATGGACCTTCCTGCAATTTCTGGAATTTGCGCCGCTTGCGGAAAATCCTTTATGTCTGTTGAGACAAGATGAGATTTCATTGAACCAGCCAGATAGTCGAACCAAAAGGCTGACATAGCCATAAGTACGCGACCTTTATCCGGAACTGGTTGATTCATAACAACATCAAAAGCTGATATCCGGTCACTTGTAACCATAAGATACTGTTCGTTGCCAGCATCGTAAATATCGCGGACCTTACCTGAATAGACGTGGGGAAGGTCTAGCTTATATGCGGGTTTTCTAGCCATAACAAACCTCTTTAAATGATTGGGGCGGGTACATAGTTCAACGATTCTGGGTATCGATTTTGTAGTTCGTTAATTTTATTAGAAAGATTTTGTATTTGTTTATTAGCTAAACCTGTAGTTACTTCGCTTATTGAAAAAATGATTTCTTCTTCTGTTAGCGGGAATCGTTCGTCTGAACCTAGATTTTTAGTGAGTAAATTTTCACCTAATTCCTCATTTCGTAATACAAGTGCTGCAGCTACTGCATGTTCTTTAATTATTTCATGAGCTTCTTCCCTACCCATTCCCTTTTCTACTGCTGCAGTGAGAATCCTTGTTGTGCTTAAGAAAGGAAAGAAGTGTTTAAGCTCACGTTCAATAACGCGAGGGTAAACACCGAAATCTTGAAGGACAGTTAAGAATGTTTGTAATAAACCATCCATTGCTAAAAATGCATCTGGTAAAGCAACTCTTCGTACTACTGAGCAACTAACATCACCTTCGTTCCACTGATCTCCCGTTAAATCTGTAACCATAGACAAGTAGCCCTTTATGACGTGTGATAAACCCCCAATACGTTCACAGGATCGCATATTCATTTTGTGTGGCATAGCGGATGAACCTACTTGCCCGTCTTGAAAACCTTCTGTTGCTAGATCATGTCCAGCCATAAGACGTAAGGTTTTTGCGAGGTTTGCTGGACCACTTGAAAGTTGAACAAGAGAACTGACAATATTGAAATCTAGTGAACGCGGATAGACCTGCCCAACACTTTCCAGAGTTGAATGAAATCCAAGATGTTCGGAAATGCTTGCTTCAAATTCAGTGACCTTTTCATCATCGCCGAGCAATTCGAGAAGGTCCTGTTGCGTGCCAACAGGACCTTTAACGCCGCGCATGGGATATGTTCTTATTATGTCTTCTAGGTTTAAAAATGCTAGAAGCATTTCTTCAGCTGCATTAGCAAATCTCTTTCCTACTGTCGTAACCTGCGCTGCAACATTATGTGTGCGTCCTGTAATCGGAGTTTCACTATATTGCTCAGATAATTTTGCTAAATGAACTAATGCCGCAACTGCTTGTATTTGAATGAGTTCTACACTCTGGCGAATTTGTAATTGTTCAATATTCTCTGTCAAATCCCGCGAGGTCATTCCTTTATGAATTAATTGATATCCAGCGAGATCACAGAACTCTTCTATCCGAGCTTTAACGTCATGTTTGACTATTTTTTCACGTTCGAGGATTGATTCAAGATTGATATCATTTTTAGTTCGCTGGTAAGCAGCAATTGCTTCTTCTGGAATATCTTGACCAACTTCACGTTGTGCTTGAAGAACTGCTATCCATAGCTCTCGCTCTAACAGGACTTTATTTTCAGACGACCAGATAATGGTCATGTCTTCGCTTGCGTACCGTTGTGCGAGAATATTTGGAATGCTCATCTATTCGCCATTTCCTCTTTGTATTTAGAGAGTTTTTCTTGGATTTCTAAATTACTTATACCTAACATTTGTAGAACTAGTAACGCTGCGTTTTGAGAACCATCAATAGCTACTGTCGCAACTGGAACTCCTTTGGGCATTTGAACTGTCGCATATAAAGCATCATGGCCGTTTAATGCTCCTCCGGATAATGGAACGCCCACAACAGGTAAAGTTGTATGCGCAGCCACTACTCCAGCGAGGTGGGCTGCCATCCCAGCTCCACAAATAAATGCAACAAAGCCGTTATCTCGCGCTGTTGATACAAGTTCGACAACTTGGTGTGGGTTTCGATGAGCTGAGAGCACTCTCCACTCACTTTCAACTCCGAATTCGTCCAACGTCTCTTTTGCTTTAAGCATTTTTGACTCGTCAGATTTAGATCCCATTAGTATTCCGACTTTCACAGGTTCTCCCTTCAGTTACTTTTTGTATAAACCCATAATAGATATTTCATTGAAGTGCTCCAGCGATGTCACTGCGTTTATAGAGGCCATCCCATTTAATAAGGTCTGCTCCTACATACGCTGCAGTTCGGGCCGAAGAATGGTTTGCTCCTTTACCTGTTACCGCAAGGACCCTTCCCCCAGCTGTTATCAATTCTTTGTCTTTGTTTTGACTAACCCCAGCACAAAATACTTCTTCAATACCAGTTACATTTCTTGCTGCTTCAATACCGATAATTCTATCTCCAGACTGAGGTGCTTGCGGGTAACCTTTTGCCGCACATACAACAGTCAC
The DNA here is from genome assembly GCA_013912105.1 of Acidimicrobiales bacterium. GTDB lineage: Bacteria > Actinomycetota > Acidimicrobiia > Acidimicrobiales > UBA8592 > UBA8592. Next base: position 68,489 of record JACERY010000007.1, read on the forward strand.
CATTGCGTCTTCTATAAATTCTGGGTTGATAGATAAATTCCCTGATGCGGCTTGGAAAAGGATTTCAAATAAGCTGGTTTTTAGTCTTGGAAGTACTACTTGAGCTTCTGGATCTCCGAAACGAACGTTATATTCAAGAATTTTTGGTCCAGTTTCCGTGACCATAATTCCTGCATATAGGACTCCCCTATAATCAATTCCTCTTTTGATCAGTGTTTGTAGAGTTGGGTAAACAGACTCTTCCATAACTTTCTCTACAAGGTCATCTGATATCCCTGGGACGGGTGAATGTGCTCCCATTCCTCCCGTATTTGGGCCTTTGTCATAATCGGATAGTCTTTTGTAATCTTGAGCTGGACTGAGGGCAACGGCTTTATTTCCATCGCATATCGCAAGAATAGAAATCTCAGGTCCGCTTATTCCTTCTTCAATGACTATTTTCCTTCCAGCATCTCCGAATGACTCTCCTGATAAGTAATTATTAATTGCTTCAGTAGCCTCGTTTAGCGAATCTGTAACAAGCACACCCTTTCCCGCTGCTAAACCGTCAGTTTTAATAACGTATGGAAGGGGCATTTCTTCTAGAAATGCAATTGCTTTGTCTTTATTTGTAAATACGCCATATCGAGCAGTTGGAACTCCTGCTTCAGACAAAAGATGCTTCATCCAAGCTTTTGATCCTTCAAGTTGCGCTCCGTCTGCCCCAGGGCCAAAGACAATCTTTCCTTGTTCACGAAGTTGATCAGCTAAGCCAGCAACTAATGGAGCTTCCGGACCTACGACAAAAAGATCAGCATCAAGGGAGAGAGGTGATACATCGGAAGAATTTGGGATTCCAGGATTTCCAGGCGTAACTAGGACTTGGCTATCGCGACTAAGTACATGCGCAAGGGCATGTTCTCTTCCGCCAGAACCAATGACAACGCTTTTCATTGGATGAATCCAGGTATGGGTAGAAATCTACTGTGATGTGTTTGGAACGATTTCCAAAACTCTTTCACGATCGCCAATTCACGTATTGTTTTCTTCCTGGACCGACGCCGATCAGGGAAACAGGAACTCCACAAAATTTTTCAATTGCTTTTACGTATTCTTGCGCTTCTTTAGGAAGATCATTTGGGTCTGTGATTTGTGAAATGTCTGTTTGCCAGCCAGGAAATTCTTCGTAGATGGGCGTTGCTTTATGAAAGTCAGTTTGGTGATATGGCATCTTTTCTATTCGTTGGCCATCTATGTCATACGCTACACATATTTTAACTGTCTCTAACGTGTCCATAATATCTAGTTTTGTCAGTGCTATTTCTGTTAACGAATTTAGTCTTGCTGCATGACGGACCATAACTGAATCAAACCAACCAGTTCTTCGACGACGGCCTGTGTTAGTCCCATACTCGTGGCCAACATTAACAAAGTGGTCTGCTACGTCATCGAAAAGTTCTGCTGGAAATGGACCAGACCCAACGCGGGTCGTGTACGCCTTAGCTATTCCTACGATGCGTTCAAGGTGACGCGGGCCTACTCCAGCTCCTGCGCAAGCACCACCAGCTGTTGGGTTAGATGATGTGACGAATGGGTAAGTACCGTGATCTAGATCTAGGAACGTAGCTTGAGCTCCTTCAAATAGTACGTTCTCTCCAGCTTCGAGCTTGTTGTGAACAAGGTCAATTGTGTCAGCTATATGAGGTTTTATCCGTGGAAGATATTCATTTAAGAATGTTTCTGAAAGGCTTTCTAATTCCGGAGCGAGACGATTGTATACCTTTGCAAGTAAAGGACCTTTTTCATTTAGGGAAACGCTGAGTTTTTCTCGGAATATTTTCGGATCTAGAAGATCTTGTACTCGTATTCCTACACGAAATGCTTTGTCCGCATAAGCAGGTCCTATACCTCTTTTAGTTGTTCCAAGTTTATTGGCACCAAGGTGACGTTCAAAAACGACATCTAGTTCTTGGTGGTATGGAAAAATTAGGTGGGCATTACCGCTTAGTTTAAGACGTTCACAACTAACACCTTTTGCTTCTAGCATGTCCATCTCTTTAATAAGTACTCCAAGGTCAACAACTACACCATTCCCGATAACGGGTGTTATGTGGTCATAAAGAACACCACTTGGAATTAGTTGCAGAGCAGTGGTTTCTCCATTTACTACAAGTGTATGACCTGCATTATGGCCGCCTTGGTAGCGAACAACCATATGCATTTCTTTGGCAAAAAGATCGGTAAACTTCCCCTTACCTTCATCACCCCACTGGGTACCGACGACGACGGTCGATGGCACAGGCGGTCTCCTTCTGTCGACTCCGCTTACCAACCCACTGTAGGTCATTTAGCATTAGGAATGTATAACTTTGAGGCAAGATTTCCTTTTTTTTAAGAAATTAAAACCTATTTTTATCCGCCGTATGACCCGCCCTGACCTTCAAAGTCAAATATTTCACTTACAGGTGTAAATGTGAGCTTATCTCCAATGACCTGCACCTCTTGCAATTGAGCTCCTTCTGTCAAATAAGCATCATTTATTCCATCAAGACGGAGTGTTGGCACAAAATTATTTCCATTCGTGGTATCTAGATTCCAAGTGGCTTGCATCACGTTTATTCGATTAATCCCACCGGGTAGTTCAGAAGCTGCTCTAAGAATATCTTCAAGTATTTGCGCAAAGAAAACACCTCCAGAATATGAACCATCAGCGCAGGTAACTTCGCTGTACTCATTAAGAACCTGCTTTGTTAAGAGAATTGCAGGATCATCGTCAAATCGTGGGTCGCCACAAACTTTACTGTAATTAGCCATTCGTACTCCAGATCCTTCAGCTTGAAGTAACACTGCGGCATCTTTGACTGGAGTGAAAAAGGCAGGAAGGTTATTGCATGAGTAAGACATGTAAAAGCGAGGCCTCCATGATGTTGCAGCCATAACACCAACGCTTTGCGGGCAGAAAGCCCCTGTTGTTCCTGCTACAAAAACTTGAGCGCCAGAGGATGCCAAAGTCGTCATTTCATTGGTCACATCTGGGGCAGCTGGATCATGGAGTTCTTCAGCTACTAATTCAATACCAGAGCATTCTTTAAGTGTTTGTTGATATGTTTTCCCAAAATCATTATTTGCAAAAAGGCCTGCCACAGTTGCTCCAGCGCCAAATTCCTCAACAATAGCCTCACACCAAATATTAGTTTCAGTGATGTAATTGAGGATATTACCTACAGTCCATGGGTAGTTCGCCGGATCGCCCCAGAAAGGAAATCCTGAAAGATTTAATAACTGTGGCACACAAGCGTCATCGGTAATTGGTCGAATCGCAAAGTTGTTAGGGGTGCCAATAACTCCAACGAACCCCAGAATATTTTCTGTTTCTAACATCTCTTCAACATTGGCAACTGTTCGACCTGCTTCGTATGCATCATCTTTTGCTATCAGTACAATATTTTTCCCATCAATGGGGTCAGTTGCGTTTACATAATCAAAGTAATACTGCATTCCTGTTGCAATGGTTCCAAAAGCAGCTAGTTGGCCTGATTGTGGAAGCGAAGTTCCCATCCTTATTTCAGTATCTGTGACTCCTTCAGAGGAATCCCAATCATCGGGGCATGCATCTAGATCAAGTGTTGTTCCTTCTGCAATTGTCACTTGTCCACCTGTTTGGGTCCCAGCAGAATCATCATCGCCGCAAGCCGAAGCAATAAGTGCAAAAACGCTAGTCAGGCACAGTAGTTTGATTAATAAACTTTTCATATTTACCTCTGTCTTTCGTATGGGAAAACTACCTTTTCGGGGGTTGCTGCGCAACCCTCTAGCTACTTATTTCCGTCCGGTTCTTTAAGTAGGATGAAGCGAGATTTTGCTTTGTTCATTGCAGTTGCGATACCACCTGGCATAAATAATGTAAGTACAATTAGTAAAACTCCAAGTATCAGTGACCCAGTTGGTCCTTGCAGCCACCGTTCAGGGACAAAAGCTATTGATTGAGTAGAAGAAGCCCAATCTGGTACCAGGGCATATACGAGACCCCCTATAACTGCTCCTTCAAGAGTTCCAACACCTCCAACAACTAATCCAACGATTAGATAGATAGCAACGAGAGAGCTGAAATCATCAGGGGATGCTATGCCAACTTCTGCAACATATATTACGCCTCCAATCCCTCCCAATGCGGAAGCAATCCCAAACGACATTGCTTTAGTAAACGCTGTATTCACTCCAGAGACAGCAGCACTTGTTTCATTATCACGAATCGCCCGCATTGCTCTTCCAGGTTTGCTTTTAATCAGGTTTGATATCAGCCAGAAGCAGAACGATGCAACTATCGCGAAAAGGATAAATTTCCATAATCGTGACTCTTCTCTGCTAGAAAGCACACCGTCTCCAAAGAAACCTCCAAGAAGAGGAATCTTTTGGAGACCTTCAGCTATTTCATCTAATGGCAACCACGAGGGAGATTTAAATTTATAGCCAGTGAGTTTTCCGTTAGCCCCACCTGTGTAGTCATATAAGCTGTCTAATTTTACTAGCTGGGGGAAAATAGCTGCTAATCCAAATGTGAGTAAAGCTAAGTAGAGACCCCGTATTCGAAGCGCTGGTAATCCAAAGAGCATTCCGACTATAAAGCAACTTGGGATCACGATGAGAAATGTTAGGAGAAAAGGCCAAGAATAATCAGCTACTAACCACGCAGAGATATAAGCCCCCATACCGAAAAAGAAACTTTGGCCGAGAGCTATTTGCCCGGTATATCCAATAACGACTTGGAGTCCTAAAATTGCTACTCCATATGCAATAGCTTTATTGAGGCGAATCAGAGAGAGGTTATATTTATTAGAACCAATAGAAATGGAACCAACGTCAACAAAGGCAAATCCGATAAGAAGGAATAAAAGCCCTACGAAGACCCAAATACCTGTTTTATATGTTTTGTACCCCTTTGTACCTCTTGTAAGAACAATTTTCCGTAACATACTTAAACCCTCTCAACGGATTTCGTTCCTAGAAATCCTGATGGCCGAAGGGTTAGTACGACAAGTAAAACAATCACCGTGGTTGTTAGAGTCATCTCATTTGGAATAAATGGTATGTATTGGACAAGTACACTTTGTACGAAACCGATTGTTAAGCCCCCAACCAAAGCGCCCCACAGACTATCTAATCCACCTAGTGCCGCTGCGGTTATTGAAAAGATCAAAGCACGTAGCATTATGGACGGTTCAATTTGTAATACAGGATTTGCAGCATAAATTGAGGCGCCTAGTGTTCCCGCAGCAGCAGCTAGCGCCCAACCAAATTGAAGAGTAGATCCAACTTTTATGCCACAAAGGCGACTTGACTCAAGGTTTGAAGAAACAGCACGAAAAGCCAAACCTATCTTTGTCCGAGTTAGCAATATATGAAGAAGGAAAAGTACAAGAATGCAGCTTCCGAAAGCAAAAATTGAGTACCAACTTAAGCGTGCATTGCCGACCGTCAGGGCGCTTCCGTGAGGGAAAAGTTGTGGGAAAGACAATGGGTCGTAACGCCAAACAACGGCTGCTATTGCATTAAGGACTAAAAAGAGACCTAATGTTATGATCACAAGCGGCAGATGGTCAGCGGGATCAAAACGCCTTATAAATGTTCGTTCAAGCAGTGCAGCGAGAAAAGCTGAGAAAATCATTCCGATAATTACTGCGACCCACATTGGTAGACCCCAATTCCATAATTGAAGTACTACAAATGCGCCAAGAAGCGCCTGTTCTCCTTGTGCAAAATTTATAAGCGTTGTCGCTTTGTAGATTAAGACCATAGCTACAGCTATTAATGCGTATGTGGATCCGTTTGTTAACCCATCAAAAAGTCGTTGAAGAAAAAGATCCAATTTAGCCCCCGAGATATGCCCTTTTAATTGCATCATCAGTTATGAGTGCTTTTGCTTCGCCTTCTACAACTATTTCTCCTGCTTCGAGTACGTAACCTCTATCTGCCATAGATAACGCTATCTGCGCGTTCTGTTCAACAATCAGCATTGTTGTACCAAGTTCTCTGTTCATTAAAACAAAACGTTCAAACAGTGCTTCAACGATTTGAGGAGCTAGCCCAAGCGAGGGTTCATCAAGGAGAAGTAATTTTGGCCTTGACATAAGCGCACGTGACACAGCTAACATTTGTTGTTCACCACCTGATAGAGAACCTGCTTTTTGGGAACGACGTTGGAATAATACGGGGTAAGTGTTGAAGCAGTTTTGAAGATCGTTGTTAACCTCGCTATCAGATCTAATGAAAGCTCCAACTCGAAGATTTTCTTCAACTGTTAGTTCAGGGAATGTGCCTCTACCTTGAGGCACATGCGCTATGCCTTTTCTAACAATATGGTCTGGTTTGAGATCGCTAATCTCTTCGTGATCAAATGTTATTGATCCGGCTGTCTCTACCATCCCCGATAATGCTCGAATTGTAGTTGTTTTTCCAGCTCCATTAGCTCCGAGGATTACTATGATTTCCTTAGAACACACATGAAATGTAATTCCATGTAAAACTTCTATTTGGCCATACGACGCACTGAGATTCTCAGCTTGCAATAGGAAATTAGTCACTTAGCACCTCCGAGATAAGCGGAAATGACAAGAGAGTTCTGTTGAATTTGGTCAGGTGTTCCTTCAGCTATTTTTGAACCAAAATCTAGAACAATAATTCGATCAGAGATTCCCATAACCATTCCCATATGGTGTTCTACAAGTAGGATTGTGAGTCTGTAATCATCCCTCACTGCCTTAATAAGATGTGCGAGCTCGTTTACTTCAGATTGATTTAATCCAGTTGCAGGTTCATCAAGTAATAACAATTTTGGTTTATTTACAAGTGCTCTAGCTAACTCGATTCTTTTCATTGTGCCAAACGGCAATCCATCACATGGTTGTTCGGCATACTGAATTAGGTTCAGATTTTCTAGAATTGCATAGGCTGATTGTTTTAACTTCTGCTCTTCTTTTGTTAACCCCGTGCGTAACATTGCGGAAAAAAAATTTTGTCGGCCTAGAACATGAGCTCCGCAGAGAACGTTCTCCAGTACGGTCATACGCGGCCATAATGCCAGATTTTGAAAAGTTCTAGCTATACCCATTTCAACTATTTGAAAAGCTTTTTTATCTAAGAGATTCTGACCATTGAAACGAACAGTTCCCGATGTTGGGTCATAAATGCGGCTTATCACATTAAAAAGAGTTGTTTTCCCCGCGCCATTTGGTCCTATAAGTCCACAAATCTGATCATCCTTTACTGAAAAGCTCAAATTAGACAGCGCAGTAACGCCGCCAAAACGCATTGTCAGTTCATTAACCTCTAGTAGTTCTGCATCCATCGTTATCTCTTTAACGAAATACTAACGTGGTTATGTTCAGTGCATCACAGCAATTGATTCTTATTCCACCGGAAGTCTCGAATACTTAACTACATTTCTATTTTTGCCTTTGAAATGTGAGATGGCAGAGGTTCAGTTATCTCCAAACAGATTTGATAAATCTTCAAGAGCTGCTCGTTGTTTTTCATCAATATTTTCCGGGACAGTTATTTTTACTGTGACGAAAAGGTCGCCTGTTGATTTTCCGATCGTTATCCCTTCGCCTTTTACTCTAAAGGTGCTCCCTGTTTGGGTTCCTGAAGGAAGTCGAAGTTTTTTAGTTCCATTGGGGTACTTAGGTATCTGAATGTCAGCACCCAATGCAGCATCTATAAAAGAAACTGGGATTTCTAGCATTAAGTTTGTGCCATCGCGTTCAAATATGTCATGTGCTGATACTCGTATAATGACAATTAAGTCTCCTGCCGGACCACCGTTTATTCCTGGTCCACCTTTCCCTTTTAATCGGAGACGTGTTCCGTCTTCAACTGTTGCTGGAATACGAATCTTTACCGACTGTGAACTTCCTGATACTTTTCCTGCCGTTACAGACGTTTCAAGCCCAGTTATTGCCTCATCAAAAGTCAACCTCAGTTGAGCCTCATGAGTAGCTCCGCGTCGTTGT
>JACERY010000008.1 GCA_013912105.1 Acidimicrobiales bacterium
ATCCGATTTCATCACCTACCCCTAGAGCCCATGCGATAGCTGCTTTGATAGGAGAAACGTGTGCAACAATTAAAACGTGTTCTGTACTAATACTTTTAAATGATTCAAGAGAAGACCTGACTCTCTGCCCTAATTTATAAAGTGATTCACCGTTTGGAGGTGCAAAATTAGGGTTTCTTTTCCATTCTTCCCAAACTTCTTTGGAGATAGATGCGACAGGTGTCCCATCCCAATCACCGTAATCAAGTTCAATCCACTGCTCAGATAATTCAATTTTAGTATTAAATACCTCAGCGGTTTGGATAGCTCTTTTGAGCGGGCTTGAAATCACTCTGTCAACTGGCCCAATCATCTGAGCAGCTTTTTGGGCTTGAAGGATTCCAATAGAGTTGAGAGGATTATCTACTCGTCCTTGCAGCAATCCGGTTGCATTAAAATCTGTCTGTCCATGACGTAGCAAAGTAATTCTTCCCATTTTATTTATTGTCCTGACTTCATAGCTTCGCGTTGAATATGGCCTGTTCTAAGAAAAAGTAGCCTATTCTCTTTTACTAAAAGTTTATATTTTCTAACAGAATAAATTATCGCTATCGCTCCGATTATTTCCATCACGACGATAATCAGAGGGGATTCCCAGGTAGGTATCTCAGTATTATTCCGGTTTATGCCAGATGTTGGCCACCAAAAGACATCAGTTTTAGTCCATGCCCTATCTAAAAAAAGGTATAGGAACATTCCTATCGGAAGCCCCAACCATCTTCGCTGACGGAGCCTTTTCCCTGAGAATACGAGCATTACAAGAATCATTAGCGCAACTGGCGCTGCGAGAGAATGCATAACCCATGGCCCGTTAAAGATCATTTCGATAACAGGCATGGTTGCACCGAGGACAACTAGCCGATAGTCAATAAGGGGGCTTGCAAATACCGAAGCAACTATAACGAAAGCTAAACCTGCAAACCATAGAAACATAATTCAGCGGACGAGAATACAACTGCATTCTTCACAGTTAATAAGTGTATCATTGGGCAATTTCTTAATCCGATCTACCTCAACAGCTGGGAGATCTAGGTGACACCCACGACATGTGCTTCCTGATAAGAGCGCTACACCAACTCGACCCGGCTGCTTTCGAATCTGTTCATATTCTTTTAGAAGTTCCTCAGGAATACTATTGGCAAAGTCCTGTCGTTCTTCTTTGCAATGGATAATAGATTTTTCCAACTCTTGTATTGCTTCAGCTAATGATTTTTGGAGCGCTACTAAGTTTTCGTTTAACGCAACTTCTCTGTTCCCCAATTTGTCTATTTCTTGGAAGATCGGTTCGTTTAATTCCATAACTTCAATAATCTGGTCTTCTACTAATAATTGGCGTTCTTTAAGCCCATCTATATCTGCTTCTAAAGCCTGAAGTTCTTTGATGGCTTGCACCTCTCCGCCGTAAAGTTTGTTTTGCTGTCCTTGCATGCGGTCTTCAATAGTAGCTACTTCATCTTCTAGTCTTTTTTGGTTTCGCTGGTTTATATGAAGCTCCATTTCAACGTGTTGTATTTGCTTTTGAAGCTCCTCCTGTTGAGTCTGAATACTTTTGATTTCTTCTCTTTCTGGGAGTTGTTTGACCTCATGATGTAAAGCAAGGATTTGATTATCCTTATCTTGTAATTTGAGTAGGAGTTCAAGGTTATCTGGTGTAGCAGAGGTCATTGTTGGAATCTTACAGACCTTCTGGGCGCTTGTCCTCATCGTTGCTCGCTTGAAGAAATTTATTAATCTTCTTGTTCTTCTTCATCACTACCGCTCTCAGTTTCTTGACTAGGTTCTTCCTCTTCCTCTTCCTCTTCCTCTTCCTCTTCTTCTTCCTCTTCTTCTGGAGGGTCGCCACAATAGACAGTAACTCTTACAGCTTCAATATCGAGGAAGTCATACTCATATTCGCATTCAATGAATTCTTCTGGAATCTCATCCTCACAAACATCTATTTCTTCATCACCGAAATAGTCAAGAGCTATTTGATCTGGACAAGGGTCAGTTCCGGCTTGAGGGTCATCTATCGTTCTCAGATACTCTCCTTCTTGTGCGAAAGGACGACAGTACGGGAATGTCCGCTCCGGAAGATTGGCATGGTATTTGGAATTGAAAGAACCCCATACTTCTGCGGGGAAAGAACCTCCTGTGACATTCCCATGGGGGTATATTCCGCGCATAGAAACTTTCTCATCGGGATTTCCCATCCAAACAGCTGTTGCGAGATATGGCGTATAACCCACGAACCATGCATCTTCAAAATTCTCTGTCGTTCCTGTTTTCCCTGCTGCCGGTTGCGATCCCATTGGCCAACCGGCTCTAACTCCAGTCCCTCCGCGTACATTTGCCCATAAAGTTTCAGTAGCCCAGCACGAAACTGTTTCAGTAAGAACTCGCTCTGGGAGGTATCGTTCATCATTCTCATGCTCGTAGATAGATACCCATTCATTTTCAATTAATCGTTCAATGCGTTCTATGAAATACGGCTCTCGACGGAGGCCTCCTGAAGCAAGCGTGGCATATGAATTAGCCATTTCCATAGGGCTTACTTCTTCTACACCTAAGGGTAGAGAGATAACCGGTGACATTTCCGACTTAATGCCGAGTAGTTTAGCTGTATCAATGATGTTATTTATTCCGGTAAGTTGTCCAAGTTTCAAGAAACCACAGTTACTTGAGGACAAAAGAAGATCTCGAACTTCGGCTATTTCACCATCATCGTTTGCAAAATTATTTGCTTCGTAAATACCGTCAGGTTCGGTTTCTTCTGGGAATTCACAAGGACCTTCTCCATTAATTTTATCATCTGTTTGTATTCCTCTTTGAAGCGCTGCCACTAACACAATCGTTTTAAATGATGAACCGGGTTGCCTTCGCCCTTGGGTAGCGAGATTGAATTGGCTTTCACTATCAAAACTTTCTCCTCCAATCATGGCGCGGACTGCACCTGAATCTGGGTCAATTGACGCTATGGAAACCGTAAAAAATGGGTCAACGCCCCATTGTTCGCGAAGCACTTCGTCTCTAGCGTCTAGGGCCATTTGTTGCGTTGTTGGGTCAAAAGTTGTGTAAACCCTGATGCCACCGTTGATCCCGAGAAGATCCTCCAACCGTGACTCGACTCCACCACCAAGGAAAGTAGGGTCTTCTAATAAACTTCTTCGTACTTCGGCAACAAAGAAGTCATCTGCGGAAGGCAGAGAGGGTTGAAATCTTTGAGTTGGAAGAGGTGTCAATGCGTATTCCTCTGCTTTGGCTTGTGAAAAATATCCCAATTCCGCTAAACGGTCTAACACTATTCTTCGTTGATAAGTGGCTATTTGTGGATTAACCGTTGGGTCATTCACACTTGGATTACTTATCAAAGATGCCAATAGCGCAGCTTCTGGCCAGCCGAGACCGTCGTCTAAAGTTCTTTTAACTTCTTCTGGCGTCTTGTTAGCCAAATCTAAACCGAAATAGACTTCAGCAGCTGCTTTGATTCCGTAAGCGGTACTTCCGAAAAACACTGTATTTAAATAAATCTCATAGATTTCATTTTTTGTTAGCTGATCTTCAAGACGAACAGCTAGTGCTGCTTCTTGTACTTTCCGCTCGACAGTTTGCTCAGGGGTAAGGACAAGGTTTTTTATCAGTTGTTGAGTGATAGTTGACCCTCCTTGGCTGATACCACCAGCATCCACATTCTCGATGAGTGCTCTTGCTGTTGCTTTCAAATCCACACCTTGATGACCATAGAAATTTGAATCTTCAATAGCTAGTATGGCTTCACGCACCTCAACTGGTATTAGATCTAGCAGGATTGGCGATCGATTCTCATCGAAAAAAGTAGCCATGAGTTCGCCGTTTTGATCATAGACCAATGACCGTGTGCCAGTGCTAGCAAGTGCCACTGGCGAATGCGACCATTCTCCAGAAGTTCCGATTTCTTTGATTTGAGGTCCTGAGAGAACTCCAACTATTCCTACAACAAGACCAGCAAGGATAAGGACTATTGCTAAGCGGAAAAGGACAGTTATTTGTCTCACGTATTTACGGTAGCGCTCTATTCGTTGCTGGTGATGTCACTGTCCGTGTTTAGTACGTTCCTCCAAGTTTTCCATGGTCCCAGGAAATTACTTTTGTTGCTTTAACCACCACGGCAGTTCTTTTAGCCGACATGGCTTTGGCTATATCGTCAAGCATCTCTTCGGGAATATCTGGGTTGTTTCTCGCCATTACGCCTCTAGCTAGATCATGCACGGCATCAGCTGCAGTGTGCAGCTCAGCGATTCCATTAATTTGTACACCTCGTAATTTTTCATATTCTAAACCGTCTTCAAGAAGACAACTTATTCGATTATCGCGCTGTAAGTTTTTTATTTTTTGTGATTTGGTGAAAGTTTCAAATACTATTTCTCCGTTAACGAGGTCAAACCATAACGTTGAAAGGTGCGGAGTTCCATCCCGATTTATTGTGGCAACTTGTAAACTTTTCTGCTTTGCGATGAAATTATTGACTTCCGCATCGCTCATCTTTATTAACTCTCTTCTATTTCCCATATCACTAACTTACGCTTTCTCTTCATACTCGTCTAAAGCATTCCATGCCTGCATTGATTCTTTGCGTTTATTTTCGGGTGTACGCTTGTCTTATGAGTATTGATTCTCTTCATATTCTTTTAAGTGATATCGGTAAAGCTATTGAATCTGGCCTTGGTGATCTCAACGATTGGGGAAAAGCTGATGGGCACCCTGGCCAATATAAACATGACGTCGTCGCTGATTCTATTGCTATTCCTATGCTTGAGAGTGCAGGTTTAGGAGTAATCAGTGAAGAATCTGAACCAATCGGTCTCGATCGAACATTTGTCGCTGTCATTGATCCGATTGATGGTTCTACAAATGCCGCTCTTGGCTTACCTTGGTATGCCTTGAGTATTTGTATCATCAATCATGAAGGCGCTGTTCTTTCTTATGTGCGTAATCTTGCTACAGGGGCGACATATAGTGCCGAGCGCGGATCAGGGTCTGAAAAAAATGGGGCCCCAATTTCTGCTTCACTAATCGAAGGCGTTGACGATGCAATTATCGTGTTAAACGATTTTCCTTCCAACCATTTTGGATGGAAGCAATATCGGACAATGGGTTCAGCTGCACTTGATTTATGCTGCGTCGCTGATGGAACATTTGATGGTTTCGTCGATTTCAGTCCCGGTCTAGCTGTTTGGGATTATGCAGGCGCTGCCTTGATCTGTGAAGAAGCGAATGCCAAAGTTACTACATCGTCTGGGGAGGAAATTGGTTTTTCTTCTTTCCGGTCTGATTTTGTTTCAAGAAAAAAAATCGTTGCTAGCGGCAGCATTGCTTTACATGGTGAACTACTTGATGCCTGTTAACAGTTGAAATAATTAACGCCTTTTAACGGTAACTGGAAGATTTGAATAGCCGTGTACAAAGCTTGAAAATACCCGTTCGGGTTCATCTTGAATCTCTATACGTTTGAAACGTTTTAGGATCTCTTCCCAAACTATTCGTAGCTGAAGCTCAGCGATCCGGCTTCCCATACAGAAATGAATACCGTACCCAAAAGAGAGTTGACGGTCAGCGTTGTGGCGTTCAATATCTAGCACGTTTGCATTTGTGAAGACATCTTCGTCCTGATTAGCGGAAAGGTACCACATGAGTAGTTGGTCGTATTTCTTGATTTTTTTCCCACGGAGTTCGATATCTCGGGTTGCTGTTCTCCGCATGTAGGCAAGTGGGGTTTGCCAGCGGATTACTTCAGGTACAAAATTTTCAATTAGGTCTGGATTAGCTAGAAGTTTGTCATACTGATCCGGAAATTTATTCAAGCCATAGACACTTCCCGTCATAGTATTACGAGTTGTGTCATTACCACCGACAATTAGTAACAAGAGGTTACCGAGTTGTTGCAAAGGAGGGATGTCCTTAGTCGCCTCTCCGTGTGCGAGCATAGAGACGAGATCAAATCCAGGGTTTTCTCGCCGCTGTTCAAAGAGTCCTTCAAAATAGTCAACACATTCAAGCAGTTCATCAATTTTTTGTTGTTGCGTTTCTACCACTCCCCCAGGTTCAGGAATAGCGAAAACAATGTCAGACCAGCGCGTAAGTTTTCGCCGGTCTTCCATGGGGAAATCGAATAACGTTGCGAGCATCAGTGTTGTGAGTTCAATAGAAACTGTGTCGACCCAGTCAAAAGTCTCTCCTTCAGGAAGAGAGTCAAGAAGATCAGCGGTCCGTTCACGGATCATTGGTTCAATATTTCGAATATTGCTTGGAGCTGAAACACTTCGTACTGTTTTACGTTGTGCTGTATGTTCTGGTGGATCCATAGCTATGAATGTCTGAATACCTGGTTGTTCCATTTCATCTGAGTTCGCTATCTCTTTTAAACCTAAAGTGATGCCCTTCGCTGATGAGTAGGTTTCCCAGTCTCCATCAACGGCTCGCACATCATCGTATTTTGTTATAGACCAATACCGTCCAGCTGTTTCTATTTCGTTTAGGTGAACTGGGTCTTCAGCTCGAAGGCGTGCAAAGTGTTCTTGCCAACGGTCTTCTCGAAATAAGTGGGGATTGGCTGGATTGATCTCTTCTATGCTTAGATCAGATGCTGATGGGGTATCTTCTCCGATATCAGACATTTCCATTTCAGGCGTTCTGATACCTGGGTCAAAAAAATCTGTTCTAGATGTATCTTCAGTTGTATTTGCCATGGGTTTAACCCCCTCCTCCGTGGGCGCAAAGGGACTCGAACCCCTGACCCCCTCGGTGTAAACGAGGTGCTCTAGCCAACTGAGCTATGCGCCCCAGTCGTTTCAAACTATCACATAAAAAAGAAAAGAACTTATTTTCAATTTGTTCCTATCTTGTTGGTTTCTTGCAGACTACCTATGAACCTTAAATCCTATTCTCTCGATCCCAAGCATCTCCTCGTCCACGCTCCCTAAGGGCATGTCTTTCAATCTCTTGTTTTGTAATCGTTCTCGGAAATTCTGTGACAAACTCGATGAATCTAGGAACTTTAAAGTAAGCTAATCGCTCCTCACACCAAGTGATGATTTCCTCAGGTTCTAAACCAACACTTTCTTCTAGCTCAATGTACGCTTTGATATCTTCTTCTCCTAAATCTCCAGGAACACCGACTATTGCGCAGTCCTTTATACTTCCATGAGCGGTAAGAACTTTTTCAACTTCAAAAGCTGAAACATTCTCTCCTCGTACTCTCACCCAATGAGCTTGCCTTCCAACAAAATGCAGGTAGCCTTCATCGTCCAAGTACCCGATATCCCCACTGTGATACCAGAGGTTTCGCCATGCTTGGATTGTTTCTTTCGGTTTGTTGATGTATTCCAACATGAAACAATTCGCTCCGTTGGGTCGGAGCAATATTTCACCTTGCTGTCCTGTGGGTACAGGACAATCATTTTCATCTACTATCGATATGTCGGCCCATCCGTACGTTTTTCCGCAGCTATCTTCTGTTTTGTCATCTAACCGTTCACTACAAAGCAGAACTCCGACCTCTGTCATTGCATAAACTTCAAGAAGTGGAACTCCGAATCGTTCTTCAAATTCTTTTCTAAATGACGAGCGTACCTGCCCTGAGGCTATTCCTATCCCGACCCTTACGTTATGATCACGATCTTGGGGTGATGGGTCGCGTGTTAGCAATGCTGAGATCATTGTGCCAATAGGGTCAATAATCGTAGCGCCTGTTTTCCTTGCTATTTCCCAGTAGTTGGAGACGCTGAACCACTTAGTCATGACTCCTGTGGTTCCACAGTATAAGGGTCCCATTATTCCGAATTGTTGTCCTCCGACGTGAAAAAAATGTGAGTTAGCGAAATGAACATCATCTGGTTTTGATTGTGTTATTTCTTTGTACCGTTCTGCTGCTCCGATGTAGTGTAAATGTGGAGCTAGAACCCCTTTCGGCATGCTTGTACTGCCACCTGTATAAATAATTGACATCGGGTCATTTGGCGCGATATCGACCTCAGGTAAAACATCTTCTCCGTTATAGAGATTGTCAAATGGTACATAGCCGGATGACTCTGGAGCGCGCCAGAGTATCTCTATAGGTTGATGAGTAAAATCAGGTCGGGCTTCTTTGTATATGTCAAGAAGGTCGTTATCAACGATGACCACCTTCGCGTTGGTATCTCCGAGGCTGTAAACCAATTCGTTTGGTGCTAAAGATACGTTCAATGAAGCAAAAATTGCTCCTAGCTTTACACATGCGTACCACACCACTGCATGGTCTACTGAGTTGTACATGAAGGTTGCAACGACATCGCCCTTGCCCACACCGTATCCTGCAAGTGAACTTGCAACTCGATTTGATCTTTCGTGCGCTTCTTTATAGCTAAGGCTTTCTCCGTCACAAATCAATAATGACTTATCCCCCAATTTGGCTCGGGCAAGAAAAACGTCACGCATATTGTCGTGCTCAATCTTGGTTCCATTCAGTTCCATAGTCTTCTGTTCCTTATTTTTCTTTTCCAGTAATTTCTATCCAACGATTTGGGTTTCCGTCAAAAAGAGGAAGTTTTACGGGTCCGTGCTTATCTGATGGCAATGAGACAATTGCAGTTCCTTTAGTTGTGACTTCATTGAACTGGTTTTTCCCTTGAACATCTAAAGCCACAAAAGCATGTTCATTAAACCATGTTTGCGTTATTTCCGCAGAGAAATAGGTTGTGTGACCAACAATGTTTGGTTTTAGGACGTCAACATCAACTTCTGCTAGATGCCCATTATCCCCCATCCAGTCTGTAAGCATTTCAATCACCCAAGCGATCCGATGGAGTCCAACGTCATAAGCTCCACCCATTCCCACGTCTTTTCCCTCTTTCGAAGAGAAGTGGCCGCGTGCTGCTGAATCTTTGGCTCCAGTTTCTTTGTTTATCTCATAGTCATCATGTCTATTTCGATAGCGAACTGCGTCACCGTGGGCGCCACCATAATGGAGTGCCCCCTGCGCTCCCGTGTACCATTGAAAAATACGATTGAGCGTCAATGCTTGAGCTACTGGGCCTATAGTGTCACCGACGTTCACTGTTTCCCAGATCGGAGTAGAGCGTTTAGTTATGCTCTCTTCAACGACTTCGGGAGCGTAAGTTACTTCTTTTGGATCCTTAGGTTTTGATGCTTTATTCTTCGTTTTGTTACTTTTTCTTCGAGGAGTACGCGCTACCCTCCCCTCAGCAATACATATAAGCGTGCCGTCTTTGCGACTATAAGTAATTTCACCTGTTTGCAAAACCCACAGACCGAATCTTCTTCCTGTCTTCTCTTCAATTTTCGTGAACATTGCAGATACATCAAACTCGTCATTTAGCCGAATAACGTCATACCATCTCCACTTAGTTCCTGCATAGATCCATTGCACACCAGGCAATTTAGGAGCGACAATGGTTGCGTCAACTGAATAAAGAAAGGACGGAGGTGCGAGAATGCCCCCCCATCTTGTTTGGGTTGCGTGTGCTTGGTCGCGCCACAGCGGATTGTAGTCACCGACTCCATCAGCAAACTGCCTGATTGCATCGCTGGTTGCTACAGTATTCCACTGCATACGGTCGCGACGTAGAGGCACACCAATCAATTGACGAGCCTCGTCTATAGCAGTTTCATCAATTATTCCCCAACGCTCAGGGGTGATCGTCATGACTTATCGAAACTTTGGTATGACGTCTTCAGCGAATTGAGCAAGCACACGTGCATTTTGTTCACGTGAGTTATATGGCGGGAAATGCAGAATCAAGGAATCGGCACCTGTTACCTCTTCCATGTACTTGATTTTCTCGATAACGCTTTCTGGTGATCCATAGATGATTGTATCTTCTCGGAGTTTTTCATAGTCTGCACCATGAAGTTCTTCTTGACTGGCATCTGATACCTTTCCGAGGTATCCAGATGATGCTGCTCCCGTAAAGGAATCCACATGTTTGCATACTGATTCAGCTGCTTCTTCTTTAGCTTGCTCGTCAGTGTCAGCAACGTAGACCATTCTGCCGATGCCGATTGTTCCATGCCCCGGATTAGCGTTGTAGGGACTTTCGGTTTCCTCACATTTTTGAAGGTAGTGCTGGCATTTAGGTACAATTTCTTGGATTGGAGTAAGTGTTGAGGTTAGTAAGCCTAGGCCATATCTCGCACAGTTTTCAATTGATTCATCGCTGGATGCACCCATGTACATGGGAGGGTGTGGAAGTTGAACCGGGCGTGGAAGAATTTCGTATTCGCCAGTGATTTTATAGTTTGGATGGTAAGTTCCTTGATGATCTATTTGATGAGTGTGGAAAAGTTCCATCATTACTTCTAAAGACTCCGCTTGGTACTTACGCCTATTTTCAAAGTCAGCACCGAGTGCTTCAAATTCATGTTCGCGGTAGCCAGAGCCGATTCCAAAAGCAACTCTACCTTTGGTCAGGATGTCAACGAAAGCAATATTTTCTACAAGTCGAACTGGGTTGTGCAATGGGGCAACCATTACTCCGCTACATAAAGTGATGTTTTTCGTTTGCGATGCTAGGTAAGCGACATATAGAAGTGGGTCAGGGAGTATTCCGTATCCGGTGCTGGCATGATGCTCGGCTATCCAGCACATGTCGTATCCTCGTTCATCTGCCTCTATAACTTCTTTCGTTACTCGCTCATGAATCTCTCGGAATGGGTATTCTTCACGACTTCTGTCAGGTTGTGATATTTCGATGATCCCGAATTTCATGATTAGCCCCTCTTCTTTACAACTTTGCTAGCTTTCTCAAGCTAGCCCAATTCTTGTTAAATGTTAACTTCTATCTTTATTTTTCTGCTTTGCTAGGTAGTTGCACGACAGCTTTCCCCTGAATAGTAAGTTCGCCATTTTGGAGCTGGCCTTTTATATTTATTTCACACCAATGGCTCTTCTCCTTTATCCCAAGGTCCGTTACAACCCCAGATAAAGTCGTTGTTGAACCCAAGAACGGGTGTTGTTTGAGTTCAGCTCTCAACCGGAGCAAAGTTGCTTTATCGCCAATCCAATTGGTGATTAGGTGGATGAGCCATGCTACGACTTGTGGGCCTGTAGCTGCCTGGTCTTGAAGCCCTCCCAAGCTCAATTTTTGGGTATTTTCTGGTGACCCCAGGGTTCCTGAACACCATGCAACAATGTCCATGATACTTAAAGGGCCTTTTCTAATTGATCCGACCAGTTCACCTATTCTGACATCTTCCCAAAATAATTGATTAGTTTCTTGCGATTGCTCAGCTAAAATATTTTTTTCTATGGTGTTAAGTTCTTCTGCTGTGTATCTGATTTCTGGGCGGTTTGCTGGTTCTAGTAACGGGAGTTTATCTCGACGACAACTAACAGTTGATTGTGCTATCACTGTCTTCTGGCTATCTAAGAATTTTGTTTTTCCGGTTTGGTAAAAAGTATCTGTTTCTTGTTCTGATTTTTCATCTTTGGATGTCTGTTCAATGTGAATGCATTCACCGATCGTAAATGGCTGAAACCATTCCCATTCCACAGAAGCGTAGTGGCGTTCATATTCCTCGTGGCCGGGAGCTACAGTTGTCTCGTTAATTGCATATGCGAACGAAGGAGGTACAGCCCTTTCCCACATTGGGTTGTTATCTCCGATACCCCATACAAAATGCTTAACTGCATCTCGAGTTACTTCAGAAACCCATGGTTTCTTATCCTCGATGGCATCTTTGGTTTTACGCTTCAAATCGATCGGTTATTTCACTTGTTCCAAGCGTATCTCCGGATCCCTTACCTATTGGAATTCCTGGCCATTGTCCATTAGCAAAAATCACAAGGACAGTAGCTCCTTCAGGGCCTGCAACTAATGGCCCGTAACCACGATTTGCCAAACCGATACGCACATCACCGGGGTATAACCATGTTCGGCCAATCATTTGAGACCCTTCGAGAACAATTTCCGAGTAATCGCAATCATGCGTATGTGACTCTATTGTGCATCCAGGAGGGAAGTTCATTTTAAAAATTGTAGGTGCATCTGGGTTCTCTGGAAGGCCGATTTTGTACATAGTTGCTATTGCTTCCGTCGGTAGTGTAATTCCACCTATTCCTTCCCATGATGTGACGACATGACCACGCCTATGTAGTTCAGCCGTAATTTCTTCTGTAGTGATTTTCTGGGAATTATCTTGTTTCTGCTCAGTATTCATGTCTTCCTTTCAAGCTTTCTCTAACTTAGCAAGAAACGATAGGTAATTTCTTGCTAGCTTGGAGAAATGGATTATCGATTAGAAGGAAAAGTAGCAGTTATCACAGGTGGGTCAAGTGGAATAGGGGAAGCTGCAGCTCAAATCTTTGTCAACCAAGGTGCTCGCGTTGTTCTAGGAGATATCCAAGAAGATTTAGGAATGGCAGTTGTCGAGCGATTAGGAGATGCTGCAAGTTTTTCTCTATGTGATGTCACGCAAGAGGATCAGGTAGCTGACTTGATTGCAAAAGCTTACGAAGTTAATGGCCAATTGGACATAATGATGAATAATGCAGGAATTGTTGGGGCGAGAGGGCCCATTGACGAAATCGAGCTGATCCAATTTCAGAAGACTTTCGATGTTCTAGTTTCTGGAACATTTCTTGGAATTAAACACGCTGCTAAGAAAATGAAGCGTCAGGAGAACGGTTCGATTATAAATCTCGCAAGTACTGCAGGTGTAAGCGGAGGTTTTGGTCCGCATGCTTATGCCGCAGCAAAACATGCAATTGTTGGTTTAACGAAAAATGCAGCTGCGGAGTTATGTCGTTTTGGAATTCGCGTTAATTGCATAGCCCCAAGCGGCGTTGTGACGCCGTTAGCCGCTCAGGCACATCTCGGAGATTTTGAGGCTTTAGATGAGATACGTGAAACGCTTGCTTTAAATTCACCTCTTCGAGGTCGCGCTGGAACAGCGGAAGACGTCGCAAATGCGGCACTATTTCTTGCTTCGGACGAATCAGGGTATACGAATGGGCATTGCTTAACTGTTGATGCAGGCTTTACTACCGGCTCAAAGGCCACTGAACCACAACACACCACGAATGTACCCTTTATGCGCGAGGCGGGGAAAACGGGTTTAGGCGAAGATTAGATTCCAAGTTTGGCTTCTAAAGCAAACTTGGAATAATTCTTTTGTTCACTCTCTTTCTTGATCTAGCTGTTCGGCTTGATAACACCAGCTGAACCTATTGAAACATCCTGGAAGATCAAAGTCGGTTTCAATGACCTCGATTTCGTCAGGTTTGAGAGATGCTACCTGAGCGAAATTAACAATCCCCCGTTCATTTAATCGAGTAATACTATAGGGGTCTAGACCTCTGATCAGGGATAAATTATCGTGAGGTAAATCTTGATCTTTGACGAGGGTTTCAGCTTTTGCGACATCTTGGTTGGAGACATCTAGTTGGATTGCTTCTGCACTAGTGAAGCTTATATCTCCACCTAAAGTTTCAACATTCGGGCTATCAATGGTCGTCACGGCTCCAACTGGCAGCGGCTGCCCTTTCGGTATTGGTCGATTTATCTCATCGGCTGGTATTGCTAATGGAACTGGAACAGTTGATTTCGCTCCTGTCATCTGCGAGATAGGTTTGACTTTTGGATTTGTAGCGATTCCGTTTGTTTCATCTATTGCTGAAAATGCAAGCGATACTACATATCGTAAAAGTGACTTCACGTCTTTACCTCCATAGGGAATCTAGTCTCCGGAAATGATTAAGATGAACTTATAAGTGTTTTTCTTTGGTCAAGCGGAGTATCACCTGCGACTGTCAATTAGATTTGAGATCAAATTATTGGAGGTATATGGCTATATATGAAAATCAGTACGTTTCTATAACGACTTATACAAAAGACGGAAGTGAAAAAAACTGCCCTGTCTGGATAGTGGGTCTAGAAAATAAAGAATTAGGGTTTACGACTGATTCAACTTCGTGGAAAGTTAGACGGATTTCCCACACACCTCGTGTTGAACTTAGACCTTGTGACTCTCGAGGGAATGTAGTTGAGGGAACTGAGGTTGTTTCTGGGTTCGCTCGTCTAGTTTCTGGTCATGAATTCCAAACAGTACACGATGCTGTTAAAGCGAAATACGGTTTTCAGTTCTCTTTGATCGTTTTTCTGGGAGGAATTAAAAATTTTTTCAGAAAAGTTAGCTCATCAAGTTGTGGTGTCATAATTACGGTTGACTAGTAGCTACTAACTATCTGATTTTACTCTCGCTAGATTTTCTACAATTTCTGCATTTGGTAGATGCGTTAACCCAAGTGGGTCTATATAAATCTTTCTAGCTCGAGAGCCTCCGCCAACGATCACTTTTTCACAATCCATTACGCGACTGTCTATCCATATCGGGAGGTTATTTGGTAAGCCAAATGGGGTGACTCCCCCAAGCGTCATGCCTGTTATATCAATCGTGGCTTCTGGGGAAGCAAAGGAAGCTTTTCGTGCACCAAGCTTCTTTCGGACTACTTTGTTAACGTCAATCTTCGTTGTAGCCAAGATGACACACATTGCATACGAAGGAGACTCCGTTTTTCCTGCTACAAGAATAGCGTTGGCGGACTCATTTAATGAATAACCGTACCGCTCGCAAAAGGCATATGTGTCCGCTAGCTCGGGGTCGCAATCAATGATCTCGTAATTAGTATCAATCGCAGATAGGGAATCTAGAACATGATCTCTCAAAACAAGTCTCTTTCTATTAAGTATGTTTAATTATCCTAGTCGTAGTGAGTCCTTGCTAAATAACAAATGACTAAGGGTATTTAAGAAATTCTTCCTCGTATACTTGCCAAATGGCACAGGTAGAGAATTGGCACCAAGCTAAAAATGAACTTCGTGATTCTATTGAGAATCTGTTCGGGCCAATAAAATTAATTGATGATAATGATGATCCTTCTATGCCAGCTGTTTTTGCCATTGTTGGGTTTGGACTCTTTGCTGCATCTGCATGGCTTTGGGACCAGCACTGGATTTTGCTTGTAGTTTTCGTTCATTACCTCTACTTGGTGATAACTAAAACCAAAATTGGAAAGGCCGTATTCTATTTTGTGAAATCAATTATGTGGTTCCCAATTATTGCTGGGATGTTCCTTTTTAACGTTTGTATAGCGATCCCGCGCTTCAAATATCAACAGAGGGCACTTACAAAGGGCTAAGAAAGATTTACTAATAAAGTAAATGCGCTTTACTTAGTCGGCTGTCAGCTTTATAACGCTTTCGCCGAACTCTTCAAGTCGTTCAAGTCCATCTGGTCCTGCGAAGAAGAAGGCTGGAACCATAATACGCCGAACTCCTGCTTGGCGCATTGCTTCAACCCCCTCTGTTCTGCCTTCCTCGCCCAATACCGAGAAGTGAGCGTTGATTTCGATCTCAGATGGGTCTCTTCCATTGTCTTCAGCTGCATGGTGGAGTGACTTAATCAGATTTTGCAATTCGGCGAAATCACCTGTTCCGGGATAATAGCCATCTGCGAGCTTAGCTGCTCTTCTTATAGCTGCTGGGGTATCACCGCCAACGAGGATAGGAACCTTTTCCTGTTTCGGTCGTGGCGTGCATGTTAGTGGTTCAAAATCAACGAATTCTCCGTGGAACTCAATATCTGTTCCTGACCAGATAGCTTGTAGCGCTTCAACATATTCATCCGTTCGAGCGCCCCGGCGTTCCCAAGGAACCCCTATTGCTTCAAATTCTTCTTTAAGCCAACCAACTCCGATCCCGAGCTCAACTTTTCCGTTAGTGAGGTGATCTAACGTAGCTATCTCTTTTGCCAGAATAACTGGATTTCGTTGTGGGAGTATCAGAATACATGTGCCCAGTCTTAGGCTCGGCGCAACTGAAGAAACATACGCTAACCAAATTAAAGGGTCAGGAATCCAGGTATCTTTTGTTGCTGGGACCTTACCATCAGATGTGTACGGATATTTTGACTCTATAGACGATGGAAAAATTACATGCTCTCCTCCCCATACAGACTCAAAGCCAACTTTTTCTGCGACTCTACAAGTTTCCAGTGCACTACTTCCTTCGGTGCCAATACTGCTTGCAAATGCTAAACCGAACTTCATCTTTCCCCCTTTAAATATTGCTTTAGTTCCTCAACTTAGTCTTTGGCGGCTTTGGAAGCAGCATCGGAGTCTCAGCGATGTAGTTTTTGTATCGTTCGTCATCGCCCCACTTAGCTTTCGCTCGCCTTTCTAAAATCGGAATTCCACTTATTCTTGTAAGGAGTATTACCACAAAAATCGGCGAGATAAGAGCTACCCAACTCCATCCTGACAGCAAAGGTAAAGCGATTATCGTAATCCCAATCCACAAGAGAATCTCACCGAAATAGTTTGGATGGCGGGACCAGGCCCAGAGTCCCGATTGGATAAAATCTCCTTGGTTTGACAAATTCCGTCTAAAGTTTTTCTTTTGTTGATCTGCGGTGACCTCGAAGCCAAACCCGACTATCCATAGAATCACTCCTACAGTTGCAAAGGCTCCGAATGGTTTGGTTTCTTTATTAGTAAGAATTGCTAGTGCACATGCAATATTTGCGAGCACCCATAAAGCTTGAAGAGACCACCAGGACAAGAAAGATAAGGGATATTTAATTATTTGATCGAAACGGCTGTCTCCTCCGGTTTCTTTTGCTCGAAGGAAGAGGAAGGATCCGAGTCTTGTTGCCCAAATTAGCACCAGGATTGTGACAAAAATTGATCTGGCGTCCTTCGTTTCGCTACTAAGTATTGCAAAAGCAATCAATGTTATTGTCGTGATGGAGCCAGTTAGGTCAAAGTAATGCTCAGTCTTTGCAAAATAGGATGGCACGAAGGCTAAATAATTCAACCCGTAAGCGATGATTGCACAAACTGTAAATGTTGGAATTGAACCGACTTTAGTGCTTTCAGCGCTGAGGGCGAATGTAAGTAAGGCACCTAACGAAATTGAGGCAATAAGGCTAATCAGGGCGAGACGTAAATGTTTGTTCATAGTTTTAGGCTAGCCCCTTCGTTTATCTTGGAGTATTTTGGCAAGCAACTTTCTCCTGCTAGTTTTCTAATGCAGGCTTTGGAGGTCTCATGATTATCATCACAGCAACTTTTTATTTGGCAGACCCTGCTTCCCGACCTGAAGCAATCGAGAAAGCGGTCCCCTTGCAGCAAGCAACGCGTGACAATGAACCTGGATGTGAGGCTTACGTATTCTCACCTGATCCAGCTTCTGAAGAAAAAGTGGCTGTGTTTGAGCTTTGGGATGGAAGAGACAGTCTTGACGCTCATTTTGACCATCAGAATTATTTCAATATGGGTTCAATGTTTGCCGAAGTGGGACTAGCAGGTGCCGATAGCAGGAAATGGCGGGTAACGGCTTATGAACCAGTTTACGATGAATCGCCAAAAGCAAGAGCAGACTTTTACAGTTACGAGAATCAAGTACCTGATGACCCTATAATCATCGCTGGTTATGTTGACCTTCACGACCCGTCAGAACGGGACGACGTGTTGAAAGCATCTATCCCATTTCAACTAGCCACGAGGAATGACGAACCCGGTTGTCAAATGTATGTCTTTTCGCCCGATCCCTGTCGTGAAGAGAGAATAGAGGTTGTCGAAATCTGGGATAATATGGATTCTTTAAGCGCTCATTTTGATCATGATAATTATTTCAATATGGGCGGCCTGATCCGAAGTACTTCTGGGCGTGATTCAAATCATCGGAAATTTCGCTGTGATATTAATGAGCCTGTCTATGACGAGAAGAGGCGAGCTCGAGCAGATTTTTTCTCTATAGATTAGCTAAATTTGAGAAAGTGTCACTTCGAGGGTTTCTATTGTCCTATCTATATTCATAAGCTTATCTAGGCCAAACAAACCTATACGAAAAGTAGAAAATCCTTCCGGTTCCCCTACTTGCAGTGGGACTCCGCCGGCGATTTGCATTCCGGCAGTTGCAAATTTAGAGCCAGATTTTACATCGGGGTCAGTGGTATATGACACGATTACTCCTGGAGCTTGAAAACCTGGTGCAGCAACGCTAGAAAACCCTTTTGCTTCTAATACCTCTCTAGCTTTTAGACCTAAATGCGTTTGGGCTTCTTTCATCTCAGATAAACCAAGGCTTTGTGTTTCGTTCATTACATCACGGAAATTTCGAAGTCCGTCAGTTGGCATTGTTGCATGATATGCGTGGCCCCCACTTTCATAAGCGATCATTATTTCACGCCATTTTTTTAAGTCGCACGAGAAGCTAGAGCTTTTTGTTTTTTCTAAACGGCTAACTGCTCGCTCTCCAAGCATAATGAGAGCACAGCATGGTGTTCCGCTCCACCCTTTTTGAGGAGCGCTGATAACAACATCAACTCCAGTTTTTTGCATATCAATCCAAATTGCTCCAGATGCAATGCAATCTAAAACTAATATGCCGCCATTCTCATGTGTCACTGAAGCAAGAGTGGAAATGTAATCATCTGGGATTATCATTCCAGCCGATGTTTCAACATGGGGTGCAAAAACAACTTTAGGCTTCTGTTTACGTATCGTTTCTGACACTTCATCAATCGCGGATGGTGCGAAAGGAGCTTGTGGGTTGCTGTCTATTTGTTTGGCCAAACATACCGTATGTGATGATGGGATTGATCCTGTTTCAAATATTTGCGTCCATCTATAACTGAACCAACCGTTTCGCACAACAAGGACATTCTCATTCGTTGCGAATTGTCTTGCCACTGCCTCCATTCCAAATGTTCCGCTTCCTGGAACAATAGCTGTTGCTTCGGCGTTATAGACAGTTCGCATCGTTGACGAAATATCATTCATTACAGTCTGGAAAGTATTGGACATATGGTTGATAGAACGATCTGTATAGACAACTGAGTATTCAAGGAGTCCATCTGGGTCGACATTTGGAAGTAATCCGGGCACTGAAGCCTCCTAAATTTTTGTTTGGTTGAGAACTTTATTCTATGCCTTGTCCGAAGGATAATTTGAGAAGAGATCTTTCAATATTTTGGTATTTTCACTCGGTTTTACTTTTACTTGTCAGGGAATTTCTGTTGAACAAGTTCTTCACTGAGGGTCCAAAGGTTTCTGGCGGTCTCTTTATCGTAAATATATGGAAGGTAGCCATTCTCGCTAGGGTTTCCGCCCTCAATACCTATTTGGCAATCTCCTAGGTAAGCGCCATTTTGGTCATGTAAATCATGAGTGATGGCAGCCCAAACCTGTGTAGCTGCACCGGCTTCCATTGATTTAAATGGTAACCCTCCAGTTTCTTTTGCCTTTTCTGATGAAGTTGACCGGGCTTTAACACGTTCGGTCATCTCGTGCATCAACTCTGGAGTTAGGTGACGGCCGAGTTCAGTTAGGATTACACCTGGGTGAACAGCGAAACTCTGTAGTTTATTTCCGTAGCGTCGAACGAGTTCCTGAGTGAAATGTATATTTGCGCTTTTACTACGCCCATAGGATTCCCAGGCATTGTATTCAGAAGTATCGAAGTTTGGGTCTTCTAGGTCTACGTCGGAATGAGTGTGCCCAGCAGAGGATAAGTTAATAATTCTTGGCTTGTCACCATCCAAGATTGCTGGCATTAAAAGATTAGTCAACAAGAAATGCCCTACATGGTTTGTTCCGAATTGCATTTCGAACCCGTCTTTTGTTTTCGAAAATGGGCATGCCATAATTCCCGCATTATTTATCAATACGTCAATTTGTTTTTGAGTTGCGAGAAAATCCGAAGCATATGCACGAATGCTCGCTAAGTCTGACAAGTCTACGATTCCGATGTGAAGATCTGCTGAGGGGATGGTTTCTTTAATTCGTTCACGGGCTGCCTCTAGCTTTTCTTTGTTTCTTGACACCATCGTAATGGTGGCTCCGACGCTACTAAGTGCCCTAGAAGTTTCTTCACCTAAGCCGCTTGAAGCACCTGTAACCATGAAGTGTCTTCCAGTTAAGATCTGCCCTTGAAGGATTTCGTCTGTCGTTGTTGTTGCACCATAGTTTGTCATGTTGCAATAATTGCATTTTTTTAAGATCTAAGAAAGTTGTATGGGCTTTTAGATGTTGGCTTATTACATAATTGTATTTTCAGCTAGCGTGTGGCTATGTCTAGAAAAACAGTTCATGATCTTGTAAAGACCGCTAAGGAAAACATAGAGGAACTAAGCGTGGCAGAACTTCAAGATGAGATTTCTTCAGGATCTTGTACTGTTGTTGATATCCGTGATTTTCGTGAGCGTCTTTTGGATGGGACAATACCTAATTCATTATCTGCTCCATCTGGGATGGTTGAATGGTGGTTTGATCCGGAAAGTCCTTATCACAAAGAGGGCTTTGAGCTTGATGGGCGCTTTGTTTTGTTTTGTTCTTTAGGGTGGAGATCCGCTTTAGCTACTGCGCTTCTTCAAGATCTTGGGTTTAGAAACGTGGCCCATTTGACTTCTGGTTTCACTGGATGGGTTGAGGCGAGTGGCGAAGTTGAGACTGTGACCTCCGGTGGGAAATGGTTCAGTTCACGTGATCAGGTTGTTACTTCAATGGAATTAGGCGATTAATGGAAATCAGCCCACTTGCCTTTAACGAAACTAGATTTGCTTGCCTTGATTTTGAAACAACGGGATTCTCCTCGCGAACTAATCGAGTAGTTGAAGTTGCTGTTGTGATCGTTGAGAACGGTGAAATTGGAGAGTCATGGACAACTCTTGTGAATCCTGGTGATGACCATGAATTAGGAGCATCACACATTCACGGAATCAAAAGAGATTGGTTGAGTGGCGCTCCGGCGTTTGGCGAAATAGCTGGCGATTTGTATCAACGGCTTGATCAATCTGTGATTGTGGCTCATAACGCTGATTTTGATATCAGGTTTCTTCATGCCGAACTGAAACGATCAGGATATCTACCTGCCGATTTACTATTTCCTAACTGGGATAGTCGGAATGCTTCCGTCTATGCTCCTATTCCACCTCCTACTAGGAAACTTGGCGATGTAGCCTTGGCATTTGATGTGGATATAAGCAATGCTCATCAAGCGTTAGACGACACTTACGCTGTTGCAGAGATCGTTGTTGCTATTACACCTCGAGTTGAAGCAGAAATTCAATTCAATAATTTGTTTGAATCACCGCGAGAACCAAAGCCTTCTGGAAAATATACTTTACGACCAGTTTAGAAAGGCCTATGGATAAAGCACAGGGTTTTGCTTACTCCCTATTGTTTCACCTGGGCTTTTACCGCCAAGCCAAAACTGTAAGTCAAATTTCTGTTCTGGGGTGGGATTGAGAATTTGAGTCCCTTCAGCTACATATATCACTGTCATAACAGGTCTTGTTGAGTTACCTTTATTCCTGCCGGCACTATGTAGCGTAAAGCCTGCGTGAAATGTAACGTCACCAGCCTTCATACCTCCATATGTGGTTACTTCTTTTGAATTAGTTTGAATCCATTCTTCAATTTTTGAGTGTGACTTATCTGAGATAGTGCCTGCGTTTAAATCTCCTAACTGATGAGAGCCAGTAACAAAATGCATCGACCCTGTTGACTCTTCAATATCCTCTAAAGGAATCCATATTGTAAGTGCTGAATTTTTTTCTAAAGGCCAATATGTTTGGTCTTGATGCCACGGTGTATAACCGCCACCTGCTTCTTTAAATAAGGCTTGATCATGGTACAAACGTACGCTTGGCACTCCTAGCAAGGCTGCTGCGGCATGTGCGAAACGTTTTGCGTGAACAAATCTTCTGCATATTTCGTTTCTTTGCCACAAGTTATGGACTTGCAAGAATGCTCTTCCGTATGTGTCGCGTTGCTTCAATGGCCTCTTTTCGTAAACGCCATCTGTGACTGTTTGCTCCAGAGTTGGCCGGTAAGATGCAATTTCTGCCGGTGTTAATAAGCCTCTTATGCAGATATGGCCATCACGTCTAAATGCTTTTTCTTTTGACTCCGTTATTACTTGAGATTCATCGTTCAGGTCGGCTAAGTCCATAATTCATCATATGCTTTGTTCATTTGAAGGGTATGTTAATTTATTTACATTCCCAGTGCTGCCAACCGCCAGTATCTAGAAGCCAAACAGAGGTGTAAATGTTGGCTATTGGGTTGAAGGGAGATGACCCTTGGAAACCTGATTGTTTTGCTCTTTCATCCCAGTAACGCGGAAGATGTTGCATTAGGCCGGAAGCTCCGCTTTCTTGATTCCTTGCATCAGGGTCTCCTCTACTCTCACACCATAGAACTCGCATAAAACGGTCCTCTTGATCCTCTAGACCATATTGTGTTAACGCTCCTCGGACATCTTCTCTCCACCGTTCAACGTTTTGACCGTACGGGGAGTCGGACACTTCTGGGACAGGTGTGGGTGTGGGTGTGGGTGTGGGTGTGGGGGCAAGCACTGGTATTGGTGTAGGCATTGGTATCGGAATAATCGTTGGCTCAGGTGATTGTGATAATGGTTTACCTGATGCAATGACACCAGAAGTCTCTTCAGCGCATGCATTCATAAATAAAATTAGACAAAGCAGAACGCATGCTGAAAGAGATCTATATTTTAGTGGTCTGTTCATAATGTCTTTTAGTGTGCGGAATTTATTGTTGCAGGAGCGCACTGACTATAGTCGCGTTCTCGAAGTGCCAATCTTCACGCACCATTCCATTGGGAAGCAACGTTGCAGAACTACATTCGATGACTTCTGGGTCTCCCCACCATTCAGGATTTTCTAGATCTGTGCATCCTGGCGTTAAACCAAAAAGCATTGACCTTTTGATTGGCTGTATAGAAGTATTTTGTTCACATAGTTGTTGGAAGTCGGTATTAATAACTTTTTGCGCATACTCGAGGTGAGGAATTTCCTCTGGAAGATAGGTAAAACTATTCTTAGTCTCGTCGTAGCACCCGACTATTGCGTGGCGCCAGTTTTTGTGATCAACTGTTAAATCTATTGCCATTCCGGCTACGTGCATTGATTTATCTGGGTGAAGCGCAACTGTTGGGCCGAATCTTTCAGAGGTGTGGTAATCAAGTTGGTCATAATAATTTCTAAAAGCGCTTCGGACCGCGAAAACCTTGCCTTCTTTTTTAGCTGCTTCGCACATTTTGTCATATCGATCTATGTGAATTTGAACTCCTTCAACAGGTTTTCCATGGATAGTCTCGGGGGTGCATGCTGAAACAACAAGTCCTGTTGGGCGTTCATCAGAAAACGCCATGTAGCCTAATTCGATAGTTGGAAATGGAGTTGGGCTTGGAGTAGGCATTGCTGTAGGGCTGGCAGTCGGCGTAGGAAAGACCGTTGGTTCTTCTGAAGGTGTAATTACTTCTTGTAAGGGTTGCGCAGTTGGGGGTGGAACAGAAATTAATTCTGGCCTTTCAGTTCCTGAACAGGCAGCGCATACCAATAGCAGAATGATAGTGAAAGGCCTCATTACAGATACCACGATAGGAGATTATTTCATTAGTCATGCTTGTAGTAGCCTCAAAAAGTGCCTAAAGATAATGTTTTAAAAGTAGTTAACACCTTTCACCGTTCTCTTATAAGGCTAACTTTTGGGAAAAAGGGGTGGAACATGGCTGGGATGCCTGTGGTCAAGTTAACAACTGTTGGAAGAAAAAGCGGTAAAGGTCGAACAGTTATGCTTACTAGCCCTATCCAATCAGAAGACGAAATTATTCTCGTAGCTTCCCGTGGCGGCGATGACCAGCATCCTGATTGGTTTTTGAACTTGGAAAGAAACCCATTAGTTACCGTTGAGACTTTATCGGATATGAGAACTATGTTTGCTGAGGTTTCTAAAAGCCCTGAGCGAGAGAAGTTATGGCTAGAAATTATAAAAAATTATCCAAATTACGCTGCATATCAAGATAAGACGGATCGACTTATCCCAGTAATTGTTTTGAAAGGGATTAGCGATTAATTGAGTGGTTAATGAGGGTTTTGCATAGCTGGGATGTCCGAGAATTAGTACTCTACGTAGAAGAACTTTAGGGTCAGAATAAGCTTTAACATTCCCGAAACAAATGTATGTTAACTTACTATTTCTGGGGGAATCGTTGTAGGAATCAGTCTTTGAATATATTTCAAATACTGCAGAATGCTTCGGTTTTCTGAATCTTAAGATAAGGAGAAAAACTATGGATGTTGCAGGAAAGAGAGTGGTTGTCACAGGTGCATCACGAGGTATTGGAGCGGAGATTGCTAAAGAGTTTGCAGCTGCTGGAAGCTATGTGGTGCTGTCGGCGAGATCAAAGGAGGCAATTTCTGAGCTTGCTCATGAAATAAATGGGATAGCTATACCCTTTGATGCTAATGACCCTGAAGATGTCCGCAATTACATTAATCATGTAGAAGAAGCAGCAGGACCTATTGATGTGCTGATCAATAACGCTGGGATAGAAAAGAGTACGTTGATTGAGGACATTACTGAGAATGAAATCGAAGAAACACTGCGCGTTAACTTAATCTCACCTCAGATTTTAACCGCCGCTGTGCTACCAAAAATGCTTGCGAGAGGGAGCGGGCATTTGGTCTATACGTCTTCCATAGCGGCAACAACTGGAAACCCTGCTATGTCGGCTTATTGTTCTTCAAAAGCTGGATTAACGCGTTACGCAGAATCGTTGCGGATGGAACTGAGGTATACCCCCTTGGATGTCTCCATTCTTCATCTTGGGCCAGTAGATACAAAAATGTGGGACGGAATTGATACTGACCCGATAATGAAAAAGGCGGTAGATCGTTTCATGAAACTTAGAATCATGGCCGTAGCTGACCCTGAAAAAGTAGCAAAGGCCACAGTGAAAGCTGTGCAAAAGAATAAGAAAGAGGTGCGCCTTCCGAAACGAATGGGGTCCAATGCTGCAATAAATGGTGTGTCTACCAAACTTTTTAACGCATTACTAACTGGCATAGACCCACGAGAAGAAGCAGGGAAAGTTACAGTTCGTTAGATTAACTTCAAAATGTGGGCCTGGTGGGGATCGAACCCACGACCAAGGGATTATGAGTCCCCTGCTCTAACCACTGAGCTACAGGCCCGAATGGATCCTACCCACCAAATCGCCAAGATGGGAAACAAAACAAGCAAAAGCCTTCTCTTTTTGAGAAGGCTTTTCGCTCCGGGGGTGGGGCTCGAACCCACGACCTGCGGATTAACAGTCCGACGCTCTGCCAACTGAGCTACCCCGGAAGGTTGAACGGAGGATACCAGCATTACACTTAGACGGTGTATTCGTGCGAGAATTCCTAACGAAAATAGTTAATCGTTTAATTCGTCAAGGCTTCGTAAGCCAGGTGATAGCGCCAGTTTACGCAAAAGGCGTTGGATTTTAAGCCGTACCGCTTCTTTTGAGATTCCCTGCGATTCCCCGATCTCTTCAAGAGTTGCTTTATCTCCACCATCAAGAGAAAATCTTTTCACTATCACTTCCCGTTCAGCTTCAGATAACTCGTTAAGTGCTTTTCGTAGTTCGTTTTTAACCATTGTTTCCTCAGCCGCGGACTCTGGTGATGGTGACATTTGGTCCTGTATCAGGTCTTCTAGGTCTGACTCCCCTTCACCTACGGCCTTATTTAAAGATACAGCGTCTTGTTTTATAGTTAGTAACTCTTCGACCTCGCGCTCACTCATATCGCATTCTGCAGCGACGATTGAAAGCGAGGGTTCTTTTCCGGTTGCTTGCAGAATTGAATTCTGGATTTTTCTAATACGAGTAATCTTGTTTCTTTGGTATTCCGGAATTTTAATTGTGTGCTGCTCATCAACGTATCGATTAATAGTTTGCTTGATCCAGTCTCTTGCATATGTAGAAAACTTGTTCCCACGGTTTGGGTCAAATTTTTCTACAGCTCGCATAAGCCCTAGGTTTCCCGCCTGAATCAAATCATCTAATGGAACTTTTTGATTGAGATGTGAAGAAGCTAACTTATGGACTAGCCCCTGATTTCGGCTAATCATTACTTCCTTTGAA
This sequence comes from Acidimicrobiales bacterium, assembly GCA_013912105.1. Taxonomy (GTDB): domain Bacteria; phylum Actinomycetota; class Acidimicrobiia; order Acidimicrobiales; family UBA8592; genus UBA8592. Next base: position 25,986 of record JACERY010000008.1, read on the forward strand.
GACTTTCCTTTTTCTACAATAGCTAAATGCTGATTGATTGTTTCTATTTGATTCACATCTAAGAATTTATGGTTTGAAAGAAAAATCGCACTGATTTCAAGGACTTTCACAAAGTTGTATTCAATGTTTTGACTGGCATCGATTATTGCCTGCACTTGATTGGCTATTTGCGATCTCTGGTTTTTAGTAACGAAATCTTGAACTACTCGTAGAATTTCCAAGCTATGACTGGCAGCTGTTTGTATTTGAGTGCCGTGTGTGCGTTCCTCATTTATTGACAGTAGTTTTTTATCATTTCTCATGATTGTGTGATTCTCTACTCTTATCTATTTCTCTAGCCTTTCATGAAGCCATTCGATAAGAAAGTCTGCTTCCGAAGAAAATAAATCGTAGCCATCGTCTTCCATTGTCTTTATGGCTGTCTTCTCATCGCCTATACCAGTGATGAGTTCTAAGTTATTCGTGGCTTTTGCTTCCTGATGAAGCAAATCTAGCTCGTTCTTTATTCTTCTTATTAATAATTCTCCTACTTGTTTGGAGACGATTTCAGCAGTAAGTGACTCATTGGGTTTTGAGTTTCGTAGTTCTTGAAGGATTTGTGCTTCTTCGCTACTTTGGTCTACCTGTTCTATCGCCTGATCTACATTTTGGCTATTCAAAAGTGCCTCGAACACGTTGCCTTGCGCTTTGGTAGGAAAAAAAATTGCTTTTAATTTGTTTGGGAGAATTTCACCTTGCTCAAGGGTTTGCCGGTTATGGAGCAACACTGCCAAGACCCGGTTTCCTAAGGTAGTTGATATTTTCGTTTCTTTACTTTCGGCCTTTCTTTGATTTTCCACTATCGGCGATGGAGGTTTCCTATTTTGAGGAGGGAGTTGATTTCCTTGGAATGCTTTCTGTTGCGGAGTTTTGCTCGTTTCATCAAATTTTTGCCGAAGCCCCGTATATGGAAGATCCAACTTCTCTCCGATATAACGCACGTAGTCATCGTGGTACATTGCTTCGTGATGGTCTTTTACTATCTGAAGAGCGCTATTGGCGACTAGAACACGTTCTTCAATAGTTTCGACTTTACCTAAATGGATGATGCGATTTATCCTCCAGCGGAGAAATGGATCTGCCTTCTCTAATTGCTGAACAAGATCGTCTAATTTAGATTGCGCAAGATAGTCCCCTGGGTCGTCGCCGCTCGAAAGAGTGGCTGCTTTAATTTGAAGATTGTGTTTCTCTTCCCATTGCGAAAATTTCTCAGCAGCATTTTGCCCTGCTGCATCTGAGTCGAAACTTAAAACAAAGTTTTTTGTGTACCCAGTCAGTTTCTTGACGTGATTTTCTGTCATAGCTGTTCCGCATGGACCTACAGCAACTGGAAGTGACGATTCGAGAAGAGCTATAACATCTAATTGCCCTTCGCAGATAATTATTCGATCTTCTTTTGCTATGTGTTTTTTAGCCCAGTTAAGGCCATAAAGTATTTCGTTTTTTTTGTAGATTTCTGTCTCGGGTGAATTACGATATTTAGGATCTTTTCCACCTGGAAGTTGTCGTCCGCTGAAAGCTATTGGCCTATTTGTGGAATCGAAGATTGTGAACATGATTCTTTCACTAAAAAAGAAATCCGTTGTTTTGTCTTGGTATTCGGATGCTAGGCCTGCTCTTTTTAGAGTGCTTTCTATTTTTTTAGGTATGTCAACTTCTTTTGTACCTGATTCTTTAAAGTATTTTGTTAATGGCTGTTTTAAACTGGCTATGAGCCCATCTGTTAATCCCTTTGTTTTGGGGAAAGAGTAACCGATACCGTAGGTTTGACACATAGCACCTGTGATGCCCCTTTCGCGAAGAAAAGACCGCGCTTTCTGTGCGTCTTTATTATCCATATCAAGTAACCGGTTTATATAAATCTCTGATGCCATCTCTATAGCGACGAAGAGGTCTTTTCGTTTATCTTCTCCTGCTGATCCACCGATCCAATCTTCTGGACCCGGTGATAGTCCAGCTCTTCCCGCTAAACGTTGTACGGATTCGTTGAAATCGCAATTTTCTAGTAGTTGGATAAATTTGAAGATGTCACCGCCTTCTCCGCAGCCAAAACATTTGAAGAATTCTTTCTGCACGTAGTGTGAAGGAGTCTTTTCGCTGTGGTTTGGAAGCGGGCAGTTCATTTTTATTTTTCCGGGCCCAGCATTTTTGGTGTCACCATAGTCGCGGGCTACGTCAGTTAGGTCGGTTGATTCACGAACCTTCTCTATAAATTCCCTGCTCCATCCCATGAGGAAAACATACACGATAGCTGGTGTTTGTTTCCTATTGATTGGCGTTTAAGGACTTTGTATTTTTTGTTGGGCGGCAACGAGCCGCGCTATGGGTAGTCTCGGAGGCGAACAACTAACGTAATTAACTCCTATATCTGCTAGAAACCTAATGGATTCTGGTTCTCCGCCGTGTTCTCCGCAGATTCCAATTTTTATTGCGGGGTTTTGTTTTCTGCTTCTTTGAATAGCTGTTTTGACCAATTCACCAACGCCTGTTTGATCTAGAGTTGAGAAAGGGCTTTCTTCGAGAATTTCTTTATGAATGTATTCGCTGATAACACTTGACTCAACGTCATCTCGGCTAAAGCCAAATGTCATTTGAGTTAGATCATTCGTACCGAAACTGATGAAGTCAACGTGTTTTGCTAATTCTCCAGCTATCAAAGCTCCCCTTGGAGTTTCGATCATTGTCCCTAGAGGTATTGTTATTGGTGATTGTTCTATCTCTTCTCGTATCCAACACAAGATTGTTTCTAATTCTTTCTCTATAGAAACAAGTGGCACCATGATTTCAACCTTGGGCATCTGCCCGTCTTCTATCCGGTCTTGTATTGCTCCTATTAGTGCTTGCGTTTGTGTTCGGTAAAGTCCCTCTATTGAAAGAGCAAGGCGTACGCCGCGAAGTCCGAGCATCGGGTTTTGCTCTTCGTGATTTTCAAGAAATTCATGCAATGGGGCATCAAGAAGTCTGATGGTAACTGGCCTTTCTTGCATTGGCTTAAGGACGTTAATGAAATCTTGTTTTTGGATTTCTCGAAGTTTATTTAGTGCCGCTGTTTGCGTTTTTTCGTTTCTAGAACTTAAAACTTCTTGAATTATTGGTAACCGTTCCCCAAGGAACATGTGTTCTGTTCTACAAAGCCCGATTCCATCTGCACCAGAATTCATTGCATCTTTTGCTTCTTCATTTGTGTCGGCGTTAGCACGCACTCCTAAATGTTCATTTCGGATGTGATCGCACCAGTTGAGCAACGTTTCAAGTTCTTCTGGAACTTTGGCTTCATTGATATCTATGACTCCGCTGAAGATTTCGCCGGTCGCTCCATCAATAGAAATGGTTTCACCTTCATTTATTATTGTCGAACCTACTTTGATAGATCCCTGCTGCACGTTTAGGTCCGTTACTCCGCACACCGCTGGGAGTCCGAGTCCTCTTGAATATATAGCTGCATGGCTGGCAAGGCCACCGTGAGCAGTCACGATACCTGCTGACCAACGCATACCCGGTTCATCCGCTGGACCTGTTTCCATAGCGACCATAATCGCTTGGTCTCCTGCATCTACTGTGTCAAGAACAGTATCGACGCTAAGGCAGAGCTTTCCGGTTGCTGCTCCGGGGGAAGCTGCTATTCCAGTAGATACTGCTGCTGAGGTTTTTCCTTGTGTCGAACTAAATAGAATTTGAGATAAATCTTCGTGGGTTATTTCTTTTATTGCTTCTTCCTGAGTGAGTTCCCCTGAGGTAGCTTTTTGCACTGTTGTGACAATCTTTTCATATGCGCTCACGGTTCTACCTTTTACGAGAGACGTTCGCCGAGGTAATTTAAAAGTTGATCGATGCTGACTCTGTCTTGCTTCATAGAATCTCGATCTCGGATGGTAACAGCGCGATCATCTAGTGTGTCAAAATCTATAGTTACACAATATGGGGTTCCGAGTTCATCTTGCCTTCGGTAACGTTTCCCAATATTTTGTGTTTCATCATAATCTGACATCCATTTTGTTTTCACTAGGTCATATACCTCTTGAGCAGTCGGTGTAAGTGTTTCTTTGCGAGATAGGGGCAGAACTGCAACTTTATATGGAGCTATTCGCTCATCAAATCGTAAAACGGTTCTTGTGTCGTCGTTCACGATTTCTTCATCGTACGCAGCTAGAAGAAATGCCATCATTGATCTGGTGGCGCCTGCTGCAGGTTCAATTACGTGCGGAACGTAGTGTTCCCCAATTTCTGGGTCAAAGTATGTCAACTTTTCACCGGAGTGTTCTGCGTGTTGTTTTAAATCGTAATCTCCTCGGTTAGCGACACCTTCTAGTTCGCCCCAACCCCATGGGAAAAGGAATTCTATATCGCTTGTTCCTGAGCTGTAGTGGCTAAGTTCATCGGCGCCGTGAGGTCGCAATTGTATTTTGTCCTTCGGTATTCCTAGGTCGGTGTACCAATTCATTCTTTCGTTGCACCAGTATTCAAACCATGTATCTGCTTCGTTTGGAGGAACGAAGAATTCCATTTCCATTTGTTCAAATTCTCTGGTTCTGAATACGAAGTTACCTGGGGTAATTTCGTTTCTGAAGCTTTTCCCTATCTGGGCAATTCCGAATGGAGGTTTTTTTCTGGCGGTTTCTTGGACGAGTTTGAAATTAGTGAACATTCCTTGTGCTGTTTCTGGTCTGAGGTACACATCGTGCCCTGCTCCTTCAACAGGGCCTGCATGTGTTTTGAACATAAGGTTGAATGCTCTAGCTTCAGTAAAACTATTTTTTGCACCACATGCCGGGCATGTCCCTAGATCTTCTAGTTGATCTTCTCGGAATCTTTCATTGCATTCTTTGCAATCAACGAGTGGGTCAGAAAAGTTTTCTAAATGACCTGATGCTTCCCATACTGCGGGTGGTGAGAGTATCGCGGCATCAAGGCCTACGACATCATGCCGTAGTTGTACCATTGATTTCCACCATGCATCTTTGACATTACGCAAAAGGAGCGAACCGACGGGCCCATAATCGTATGTTGAACGGAATCCTCCATAGATATCTGCTGATTGAAAAATTACTCCGCGTCTTTTGCAAAGGTTTACAATTTTTTCCATTAAGGAATTAATAGGTTCGGCTTGTTCCATTTTGGAAATGGTAACGCCGGTTTGGGCTAGTGCAGTGGCTTTACGAGAATCTTTAGGGTTATCCCCTTATCTTTAGGGGATATTTGTGGCTGGTTTCTATGTATGGAGCATTTTGGTTGACCGCATTCGTCGTTCTAGAAAATGCTCTATTGCTTTTGTAGCTAAACCCTCTACTTCTTTAGTTGCGTTTGATTCGGGTGCATTAAGAGCTTTACCGAGTTCACCTCCAAGGATATTCTGAAGCAGTGCAACTGCTTCGCTACTAACAGATGTTCCTTTTTTATGGTCCTGACAGAGGAGACCGCCTTCTGAAGCTGAATAAGCAACAACATTTTTCTCAGAGCAATTAACGCAGTGAGATACTTCCGGGTTTGTCCCTTCTAAAGCCATTAGCTTGAGAAAGAAACCTGAAACGAGAAGGGGCGAACTGCGTAGCTCTAATGACTTGAGAGCTTTCAGGAGCATTTGGTGCATAGCTTCAGCAGGCTCACCTGGAAGTGCAATCTGATCTACAGCTTCTAGCATTGCTGCTGCTTTGGTTAATCGATCAAAGTCCTCTCTTATTTTCGGGAAATAATTGATTGTCTCTACTTGGGTTATCAAGTCGAGTTCTGACTTTCCCACGTGAATCTGAAGAGCAACATGTGTTGTTTGCTCTAACCGGGAACCAAATTTACTTTTTGTCTTTCGAACTCCTTTTGCTACTGCCCTGATCATTCCTCTATCCGGACTCAGAATAACTATGATTCTGTCAGCTTCTCCCAGCTTGTAAGTTCTGAGAACGATGCCTTCAGTTCTGTGGTACCGACTCACAACTCACCGAATCTTCTGGAACGATTTTGATATTCTTTGACTGCTTGATGAAATGTTTTCCTAGTGAAGTCCGGCCAAAGGTCTTCTAGGAATAGCAATTCGCTGTAGGCAGATTGCCAGAGGAGGAAATTTGAGAGACGCTTTTCTCCCGATGTTCGAAGGATAAGGTCGGGTTCGGGCATTTCGTTATCGTAAAGGTATTTTGAAATTCTGTTTTCGGTTACTTTTGTTTCTTCAATACCTGATCTAATTATTGCTTTAACAGCATCAACGAGTTCAGCTCGTCCTCCGTAATTGAATGCGATGGTAAAAATAAGACCGGTGTTTTCTTTTGTGAGGTCCCTTGCTTTGTCCATATCGTTCAAAAGACCTTTTGGAACTCTCCAGTTTTCCCTTCCTATGAATTGGATCTTGACGTTACGTTCGTGAAGTTCATCTCTTCTTTTCCTAATTGTCTCACGGTTGAAATTAATTAAAAACTGAACTTCTTTTTTGGGCCTGTTCCAGTTTTCAGTTGAAAACCCGTAGACGGTAAGCCATGGGATACCTATCTCGATTGCTCCTTCAATGCATTCAAATAGAGCTTCTTCTCCGCGTAAGTGACCCTCTGTTCTTTGAAGCTGTCTTTGTTCAGCCCAGCGACCATTGCCATCCATGATCACGCCAACATGTTTGGGCAGCGCCTTTGGGTCTATTCCTAGGTTTTTAATTTTAGAATTACTGAATCGTTTTGTGGCCACATTGAAACGCTATCTCTCTCTTTGTTGGTATGGGTGCATTTACGTATTAGATATTGATCTCGGAGACATCCACCTTTTGATAGATTATGGCCTCTAAGTTTTGGCCATGTCATCAAGTCATGGAGATTGGGCGAATGCTGTTAGGTATTTCCACGGAAAAGGTGCTGCTCCGCGTCGAACGATACATGTTCCGGTTTTTGCGATTGCAGTTTTTTTTCTTTCTGCATTAACTATTTTGGCTTTGATAGTTGAATTTTCTTAATTCACGGATCTTGGACTGTCGTGATCAGTAACCGAGTCGTCGTATTTCATCTGGTCGTTTTTGCCAATTTTTGTCGACGTTAACTTGCAGCTCAACATGTGTTCCTTCTGCTAGTTGCTTTCGGACTTCAGTGCCGACTCTTTTTAAGTTTTCACCTTTGTGCCCGATAACAATTCCTTTTTGGCTTTCGCGCTCAACTAGGATTTCTATTCGTATCCGGGGCCATTCCCATTCGGTTACTCGGGTAGCTATGGAGTGCGGTAACTCTTCTTTCATTATTCGAAGAAGTTGTTCTCGCACTAATTCTGCTACGTAGTCTCTGTCAGTCATATCTGAAGTTTGATCAGCAGGATAGAACATTGGACCTTCCGGTATTTGCATATTGAGATGCGAAAGCAATACTTCTAGTCCCTCGCCTGTTTTGGCTGAAACTGGGAAATACTCTGCAAAGTCAAACTCTGAGGCTTCGATAAGTCGTTCAGCTATCTGGCTTTTTTTGGCTTTATCACATTTATTTACTAGGACTATTGCTTCTTTAGGTAGTTTCTCAGCTATGAAACGGTCGCCTGGACCGATTGGTGCTGTTGCATCTAGGACTAGGCAGATTAAGTCAATGTCATTGATTGCGGCTGTTGCAGTTGTATTTAGTCTTTCTCCTAATGATGTTCTCGGGCGATGAATTCCAGGAGTGTCGACAAATATCAGTTGAGAGTTAGGTTTATGCAATACACCTCTTATTTGGTGACGCGTTGTCTGGGGCTTGTTTGATGTGATGGCGATTTTTTCTTCACAGATCTTATTGACTAAGGATGATTTGCCAACGTTAGGTCGTCCAACAACTGATACGAACCCTGAACGATATTTTTCTGTAGTGCTTTTCACAGTTTTGCTAGAGTTCTCATTTTGTTCTTCGGAATTTTTCATATATTTTCTACTATCGCAGGCGTAAATAAGACCCTCGCTATTCGGCGACCTTGGACTCGTTCTACTAGAAAATGGTGGTTGTCTAATTGAACCACTTCTCCGACCTTGGGAACGTGCCCAAGGGAATTGAATATCAGACCACCGACAGTGCTCCAGTCTCCTTCTGGTAGGTCTATATTGAGTATCGCATCTAGATCGTCAAGATTAGCCCTTCCATTTACGCGAAGTTTTCCATTATCCAATTTCTCAATCATGGGTGGCTCTACATCAAATTCGTCAACTATTTCTCCAACTACTTCTTCGATAAGGTCTTCTAGGGTTACGAGACCTGCTGTCCCTCCGTATTCATCAATAACTATTGCTATATGAAATTTTTCTGCTTGCATCTCTCTTAAGAGTTGCGAGATTTTCTTTGATTCTGGGACGAAGACTGGCTTTCGCATAATCTTGGCAACAGAATCTTCTTTACCGCCATCTCTGAGAGCTTTCATTAACTCCTTTGAGTAAATAATTCCTGTGATGTCATCAATATTTTTTTCGTAGACAGGAAGTCGGCTGAAGCCTCTCTCTATGACAATTTCAATCGCTTCATTTATCGTTTCAGTAATTTTTACTGCGGCTATATCGGGTCGAGGGACCATTACTTCGTGGGCGACCGTATCTCCGAATTCAATGACATGTTCTATTAGTTGTCTTTCGTCTTCATTAATGGCATCGCTAGCTGCTGCTTCTTCTGCGAAGGCAAGTAGTTCTTCTTCTGAAACCTCGCCTTCTGAAAGCCCGTTAGGAATTTTCGCCCCCATTCGTTGCACTATGCCGTTTGCTACCCACCGAAGTGGAGCTACAGAGGATAAGAGTTTAACCAGTGGCGCTGCTCTGGTTGCGCTTCTATCTGGATGCGCTAGTGCCCAGCTTTTGGGCAATGCTTCAGAAATTGCATACAGGAGTAAGAGTTCACCTACGAAAACAGCAGCTAATTCCCACACGCCCCAATTGTGGAGGACGAGTATAGCGACGAGAGTTGCGGCACCTATTTGGCATGCTAGGACAACAAAAAGTATCGGGTGGAGAACATGCTCTCTTCTTTCTATAAGTTCTCTGAGAACACCTGCCCCCTTTCTCCCTTCTTCTACTAATGCTTCAGCTCGTGCAGTGCTTACTCTTGTGATTGCAGTTTCGGCAGAAGCCAGTAGCGCCGCTGCTGCTATCAAGACGACAAGAGCGATAAGAGCGATGATTTCTGACTGACTCATGCTACGAATAGGTCAGCGAGCAACTGTTTCTCGCGATCTTTCATTATTAGGGAGTCGTCTGATGTTGCATGATCGTAGCCGAGTATGTGAAGAACACCATGTAAGACTAGTAGCGCTATTTCTTCTTCAAATTCTTTTTTTTGTGCTGCGGCATTCTGTCTTGCTACTTCGGGGCATATCACGACATCGCCTAGGAGTTGTGGAGATTCGCATTCTGTTGGGTCTTCAGCATCAATTGGGAATGCGAGGACATCGGTTGGGCCGCTTTTTCCTAAATGCATTGAATTTAGATTCGCCATTTTAACTTCATCGACGAATATCAAATTAAGTTCACCGCTTGGGGCTTCCTCAGCTCGTAAAGTTGCCGTGGCTAGTTTTTCCCATCGGTTTGTATCAATATTTATCTCTGGGTGGCCTACGGGAAAATCTGCTCCGACATAAACTGTCAAGATTTCTTTCCTTTATCTGACTGTTTTTCATATGCATCCACAATTGCTTGAACAATCCGGTGCCGAACTATATCTCGACTTGTTAAGTGAATAAATGATATATCGTCAATCCCTTTGAGAATATTTTCTAACTCTCCAAGCCCTCCTCGGCTACCTGTTACGTCTATTTGTGTCATATCGCCTGTAACGACTACTCGAGAGCCAAATCCAATTCTGGTGAGGAACATCTTCATTTGCTCAGGTGTAGTGTTTTGTGCTTCATCAAGAATCACGAAAGCATCATTTAAGGTTCGGCCACGCATAAAGGCAAGAGGTGCCACTTCAATCACGGCTTCTTCCAGAAATCGTTCGACGCTTTCTATTTCCATCATGTCGTATAGAGCGTCATAGAGAGGACGTAGATACGGATCGACCTTAGCCATCAAGTCCCCTGGCAGGAATCCAAGTCGTTCTCCAGCTTCAACTGCTGGGCGCGTAAGAATTATTCTTCGTACTTCCTTTGCTTGTAATGCTTTGACAGCCATTGCCACTGCGAGCCAGCTTTTTCCTGTTCCTGCAGGACCTATGCCAAAAGTAATGACATTGTTTGCGATAGCTTCAATGTACTGTTTCTGCCCTTTAGATTTTGGCCGTATGTTTCTGCCTCGCACCTTAAGAATTTCTGAACCGAAAATATCTGATGGTTTTTCATCGGCAAGCACCATATCAATTGACCTTCCTAAGCTCGTGGAATCAATCACATGTCCGTTCTCAAGCAAAATAACCATTTCTTCAAACAGTGCACCAACTTTTGCAGCATTTTGACCCTGAATTGAAATTTGGTTACCACGTGCATGGATGGTCGCATCAGGAAAAGCTGCTTCAATCGACTTCAGATGTAGATCTCTCTCTCCGAAAAGGCCAGGCATAAGGTGGTTCCCTGGAATGCTAATTTTAACCCTTGATTCACTCATCGTCGTTTATAGGGTATTCCAATGTGCTGTTATTGCCAATACGAGTTCCAAAGTCGCTGTGGAGTTCCACATTATGAGATTTCAACAATAATCTTGCCAATGTTCTGATTTCGTTCCATGCGTGTGTGGGCATCACCTATTTCACTGAATTGTTTAATGCTGTCAATCAATATCCTAAATTCTCCAGTTGTGAATTTAGGTATTACAAAATCAGTGATTTTTTTTGTTAATTCAATTTTTTCCTTCTGTGACCGTGTTCTAAGAACTGTCCCAATAAGTGAGATTCTTTTGCGAAGTAATATGCCAAGATCAATTTCAGGTTTTCCTAAACCCATTAATCCCACTTGTATGATTCTTCCTTGCGAAGACACTGACTGAAGATTCTTAGCTAAATATTCTCCTCCGACAAGATCAATTATGACGTTTACCCCTTGGTTATTTGTCCATTCGAGAATTTCTTTGACGAAGTCGCCTTTCGTGTAGTCGATAGCTAAATCTGCACCAAGTTGGAGACAGGTATCGATCTTTTTTGTTGATGCGGTCGTAGCTACTTCAGCGCCGATAGATTTTGCTATTTGAATAGCGGCGGTTCCAACACCTGATGCTCCTGCATGGATGAGGCATGTATCTCCGGTGGCAAGATTCCCTTTGTCAATAAGTGCATCGTAAGCTGTAAACCATGCTTCAGGTATTCCTGCTGCTTCCGTAAATGAAATATTTTGAGGAATAGGGATTACCTGCTTTTCGTGGACAGTAAGAAATTCTGCGTATGCCCCTCCTGCTACGATTCCCATGACTGGGTCTCCTTTTTGATAGAGCGCTGCGCCATTGCCACTTGCTGATACAGTCCCTGCGAACTCTAGTCCAGGTATTTCGTGTTGTGCCGGTGGGCCTGGGTAAAAACCCTTCCGTTGAAGAATGTCTGCTCTATTTAGGGCTGTTGCTTTTACATTGATGAGCAATTCTTCTTTGGCAGGTTTTGGGGTTTGAATTTCTTTATCCTGGAGTACTTCGACTCCTCCATATTCTTCAAGAACTATTGCCTTCATCAATTTGAACTATCTTTTTGGGCGAGTTTACGTAATTCATATTTAAGAACTTTTCCTGATGCATTTAGAGGGAGGTTGTCTAAGAACTTGATAACTCTCGGGGTTTTAAAATTAGCCATCTCTTTCCTACACCATTGAATTATCTCCTCTTCAATGGGTGTCTCACCGGCCGCTGAGACAATAAAGGCACATCCCACTTCACCTAATCGTTGGTCAGGGATACCGACGACAGATACTTGGCCTATGTGAGGGTGACGCAACATGGTTGCTTCAACTTCAGCTGGATACACATTAAATCCACCATTTATGTACATGTCTTTTTTCCTATCGGTGATTACAATGTTTCCTTCTGGGTCCATTATTCCGATATCTCCTGTTGATAGCCATCCGTCCTCATCAATGGTTTCGGCAGTCTGGGTTGGGTCGTTTAGGTACCCAACCATGATGTTGTATCCTTTTACGATGATTTCTCCTGGCTCTCCAAGTGGAACTTCTTTACCTTCATCGTCGATGATTTTGACTTCCATTCCCGGCATAGCCCTTCCAGAGGTATTTGCTATAGTCTCCGGGTCGTCATCGTGACGACACATTGTTGCTAAACCGGAGCCTTCTGTCAATCCATACCCCGTGACGATTTTTTCAAAGCCTAAACGTTCTCTCATTTGTATAATCATCTCTACTGGAATAGCTGCTGCTCCTGTGACTGCTAGCCGCAAGGTTGACATGTCAAAGTCTTTTAGATTCGGATGGTTGAGGATTGTTTGATAAATAGCTGGGGGTCCCGGAAGCATCGAGATGCGGTCCTTGGGGACACGTTCCATTACTTGTTGAACGTCAAAAACTGGGTGCGGTAAGATGCATGAGCCTTTCATTATGCAAGCAAGAATTCCTGCGTTCAGGCCGAATGAATGAAAGAAGGGGTTGATAATAAGGTAGCGGTCACCTTGTTCGAGGCCGATAATGTCTGCCCAATCGTTATAACCTCGAACGACCGCGGCGTGGGTCAGCATTGCTCCTTTTGGCGCTCCAGTTGTACCTGAGGTAAACATGATATGGCATAGGTCTTCTCCGGCGACTGAACCTTTACGTTGTGCGAATTCTTTTTGCTTACATGCTGTTGCACGTTCTAAAAATTTTTCAAACTGTATTGTTCCTTTTGTTGAGCTTCCCCGGAGTACGATAATTTCATCAATTTTTTTGTCGGCTTGCACTTCTTTAAGAAGATCAACATAATTTGTGTCTAGGAAATCTGTCACTGTGAAAAGAACCTTTGCTTCCGCTTGCTCAATTACATAGGCTGCTTCTTTACCTTTAAATCTTGTGTTTATTGGAACAAGTATGGCTCCTGCTACATGAACTCCAAGAGCTGCAACTATCCATTCCCATGTGTTGGGAGCCCATATTGCAATTTTATCTCCAGATTTAATTCCTGAAGATATCAATGCTTTAGCTGCTTGGTATATGGCTTCTCTCAATTCCAGGAAGCTCCAGTTAACTTCTCCGTCTACGAGAGCTTGGAGAGGGCCGTACGTCTGCGCAGATGCGTCTATCAATTCTGGTATTGTTCGCCAATTTGGTTCATTCATCACTGTTAACCCTATAGCGGCTTTAGACATCAAGCGAACAGAACAGTTGGTTCTTACTGAAGCCCTCCGTAAGTTCCGCCTGCTACTGGTATGGCTGCCCCTGTGATGTAACCAGCTGCTTCGGAGCAAAGGAAAGCAGCGATCTTTCCAAAATCTTCTGCTGATCCAATTCTCTTCATAGGCACTGTTTTTGCTAATTCTTCCAAGTCTGCGTCTCCGTATATTTCCCTGACACGATCTGTTGCGTGAAAACCGGGTTGGATAGAGTTCACGGTTACATTATTTTGTGCAACCTCTAGTGCGAGTGTTTTGAGGAAGCCAGTTGCTCCTGCTCTTGCTGTGTTAGATAGCATGATGTTTGGTATTGGCTGCCGAACAGAAATAGAGGTGATGGCGAGAACTCTCCCCCATCCCTTTTTCTGCATTTCTGGGACTGTTTCTTTAGTCATAGCTACTATTGACATCAGATTTAGTTCAAGGGCTGCAAGGTACTGGTCAATCTCAGTAGTCTCAAATGTTCCAGGTGGAGGGCCGCCAGCATTAGTAACAAGAATTTCGATACTAGATCCCAACGCATCGTTTGCCTGTTTTACAAGCTGTATTGACCCTTCTACCGTTGAGACGTCACCAATGATAGGTATGGCATTGGGGATAGTTTCTGCAGCCTTATGGAGACGTTCTTCGTTTCTACCAGAGATAACGGTTTTACATCCTGACTCAGCCAATGCCTTGGCTGTTGCATAGCCAAGACCTGCTGAGGATGCAGCTACGAGGGCTGCCCGCCCATTTATTCCTAGATCCATATATAAATCGTAGCGGTTGGAGTGATATTTTTCTGTTACCTTTTTGTTTGTTAAGAATTATCTAGAGCGCGCCCTAAAAGTACCTTGGATAGATGTCTTCTATATTCTTGTTGACCATGAATGTCTGATGGCGGGGTAAGTCCGTCATCAGCTAATCCAGCTATATTTTCATTTGATTCGCCAGAGTTAAGGGCTGTTTCTGACGCAGCTGCTCTAACAGGAGTTGACCCCATATTAATCATTCCGATTCCTGAGTTTTCTCCGTGTTGAAGAGCGCACCCTACGATGGCCCAATCTTGGGCTCTTCGGTTAAATTTTTGGAATGACCATTTTTCACCTGTGTATTTTGGAAATTGAATTTCAGTCAGAAGTTCATCTTCTGAAACTGCGGTTTCCCAGAAATCGGTAAAGAAGTCATCGGCCTCCACGCTTCTTTGGCCATTCGGTCCAGAAATAATCAAGGATGCTCTCGTAGCAAGCACAACAGCTGGTAGATCTGAAGCAGGGTCGCCATGACAGAGTGAGCCTCCTATTGTTCCTCTGTTCCTAACTTGAGGGTCCCCTACATGACTCGCTGCATGTGCGAGCAGTGGAATGTGTTCTCCAAGCACTTCAGATTGTTCAACTTGACGATGCTTTGTTAGCGCTCCCACTGCGACTATGTCCCCTCTGTCTTCTATAAATGAAAGGTCCTTTACTCCTCCTATGTCTATTAGGACTTCTGGAGTAGCAAGTCTGAGTTTCATTAATGGAATCAATGAATGTCCACCTGCGAGCAGTTTCGCTTCGTCACCGTATTCAGTCAAAAGAGCAATCGCTTCTTCAGAAGATGATGCTGGCTTATAATCAAATTTTGCTGGGATCATGATCCTTCTCCTATCTGAACTGGTATTCCATCTGGGTTATTTGCAGCCCATTGAACAGACCGGACGATCATTTCGTATCCTGTGCATCGACAGAGATTCCCTTCTAGATTACTTCTTATTTCTTCTTCTGTTGGTTTAGGATTTTCTTGAAGTAAGGCCGTAGTTGCCATGAGCATTCCTGGTGTGCAGTATCCGCATTGAAGTCCATGCTCTTGTCGGAAACCCTCTTGGACAGCTGAGAATGAACCATCAGCATTTGCCAGGCTCTCTACCGTTTCTACTGCCTGATTATTGGCTTGAACTGCTAGCACTGTACATGACTTCACAGCCGCACCTTCTAGTAGCACGGTACACGCTCCGCAATTGGATGTATCGCACCCTATATGTGTTCCTGTCAAACCACATTCTTCCCTAATGAAATGCACAAGTAGTGTTCTGGGATCAACATCTTTTTCGTAATTACTTCCATTTATTGTTAGTGAAATTGGGTATGTCATTGGGAACCTCCATTAAGAATTTTCCATATTTTTTGTGGAGTTGCAGGCATATCAATATGTGAAACACCAAGGTGGCGAACCGCATCAACAACAGCATTAATAACTGAGGGAGGTGTACCTACTGAACCTGATTCTCCTATTCCTTTGGCTCCAAGGGAGTTATTCGGATTAGGGGTGTTAATTCTTCCTGAAGTGTACTTTGGAAGATCAGGTGCTCCAGGCATTAGATAGTCAATAAAGGTTGCTGTTGTTGGTTGGCCGTTTTCGTCATAAGTAAACTCTTCATAAAGAGCTTGCGCTATACCTTGAGCGACCCCACCGTGCACTTGCCCCTCAGCAAGTAGTGGGTTGATGACCGTACCGCAGTCATCAACTAGGTATATATCGCGTATCTTAACGTCTCCGGTTTGTTTGTCTATTTCCACGACACACGCATATGCCCCGGATGGGAAACTAAAGTTTGGTACTTCTTGCAGAATAGTTGTGTCTAAGGAACCGGGGTCCATGTCTTCTGGCAATTCAAGGCGTTGGAAGCTAAAAGTAGCTACCTCAGCCCAAGATAAACTTTTACTTGGTGTCCCTTTAACAAAGAGAGTCCCATCTTCTACTTCAATATCAGCAGGGTTAGCTTCTAGCTTATGCGCAGCTACTTTTTTAGCATTCTCAACAATTTTTAGTGAAGCATTTTTGACTCCCTCTCCCCCAACTGCGACTTGCCGTGATCCCATAGTTCCGATGCCTTGAGGGATCGTCGCCGTGTCTCCGTGCCGAACTGATATGTTCTCAAAATCAATGCCTAAAAATTCTGAGGCAATTTGGGCGAAAGTTGTTACTGTGCCTTGCCCATGTGGTGATGCACCAGTATAAATAATTGCTGAACCATCTGGTTGAATCCGAATTTGAACAGATTCCCATGATCCTAGATGGCCAAATCCTTCTAAAGATCCTGGAGGGCCAAAGCCGGCTATTTCAAGCCAACTGGAGAATCCAACACCAATTAATGGTTTTGTAGGGTCATCTTGATTCGCGCTTTGTTCTTTTCGAATAGCTTCGTAGTCCATGATTGTAAGCAGTTCATCCAACGCTCCTTCAAAATTTCCGCTGTCATAGACTGCTAATTCAGAGTGTGTGACATAGGGGAAGCTTTCTTTGGGAATGTAGTTTCGCCTGCGAACTTCAGTTGGGTCCATATCTAGCTTGTATGCAATATGATCAATTGAACGTTCGATTAGGTATGTAGCTTCAGGTCGCCCTGCACCCCTATATGCGGCAATTGGGGTGGTATTGGTGAGAACATTTCTCCAAGAAATTGATACGTTAGGGATCACATAGCAACCTGCTGACATCGCAGTCGTCAGAACGGGCATTCCCATTCCCGTCCCATCGGCGTACCCGCCCATATCTTGAGTTGCGAATACTCTTAACGCGAGTATTTTGCCTTCATCGTCAAAGGCGATGTCTACTTCTTGTTCTTGTGCTCGGCCATGGTACATTGAAGTCATTGCTTCACTTCGGGTTTGAGTGTATTTGACAGGCCTGTTTAGTATCCGTGAAAGAACCGGAGCAACGAAGAACTCGGGAGTGAAGTTAATTTTTTGACCAAATCCGCCTCCAACATCCGGTGTAATAACTCGGCATTGATCTTGCGGGATTCCAAGCCATGCACTGACCCGATTTCTGAGGTGATGAGGTGCCTGAAAACTTGCCCATAGCGTCAACCCTGATGGCCCATGGTCTGCTAGGCATGCGTTTGTTTCGATGGGGGCGGCTGTGCATCTGTTGTTAGTCAGAAATAATTTCTCTGAGTGAGGGGCATCATCAAAGATTCCCTGATGATCGTCAGCTGATGGGACTTCTGCGACTGTGTTGGAACCTAACTCTTCATAAAGTAGTGGTGCTTCAGCGGCTGTGGCTTCAGCTATGTTTGTGACCGCTCCTAAAGGTTCATAGTCAATGAATACTAGTTCGGCTGCGTCTGCGGCTGCGTATTTATTCTCTGCTACTACAACTGCGATAGCTTCACCAACGAAACGAACTTTATCGGTAGCTAATGTTGGACGTTCTAGCCCTGGTACGCCTGGCAGTGGCGGAAGGTTAAGGTCTTGAGATGTCCAAACCCCTAGGACGCCTTCGCTTTCCTTTGCTGTTGTTGTGTCGATATTTAGGATTCGCGCATGAGCTTCGGTGCTTCTTACAAATACCATGTGGGCTGTTCCCGTTAGTTGTATGTCATCAACAAATTGGCCGCGCCCCGTTAGTAGATTCGGGTCTTCTTTCCTAATAACTTTAGCTCCAACTACTGACATAGTTCCTCCCCATTTGTTATGGAGAATAGTCTGGTTTTTGCCTTTAATTCAATCGGAGGAAGGAATTCCTTATTTGCTTATGTTATTTTAAGCTTTCCTGTATGACCCCAGCCATTCACGCTCTCGATGAGGCAAATATCCAATATCAACTTTTAGAATATAGCCATGAAAGAAGTAATGATGGTTTTGGAAATGAGGCTGTAGAAAAACTCGGCCTTAGTGATGACGTTGTTTTCAAAACTCTTCTTGTCCAATTGAGCAGTCAAGAAATTATCGTTTGCCTTGTTCCTGTTGGGTTGTCTTTGAACTTGAAAGCAGTTGCTCGTGCTGCCGGTGCAAAAAAAGCTGCTTTAGCACCAATTCGTACCGCTGAAAAAAGAACAGGCTACGTTACAGGAGGGATTTCTCCCTTTGGCCAACTTCGGGAACATCGAACTTTTATTGACAAGTCAGCCTTTCCTCTTAATCTCATTTATGTTAGTGCCGGCAGGCGCGGTTTGGAAGTTTGTGTTCCACCTGAAGCTTTTTCAGTCCTTCTTGGTGCGACTTTCGTTACACTCACTGACTATGAGTGAAAAGAATTTGTCAATGCATCTATCGAAAGAAGAATTTCAGAAGTACGGTTACCGTCTTGTTGACTGGCTTGCAAACTATTTTGACACTATGGAAGATAATACTGTTCTTCCTAAAGTGCAGCCTGGAG
Organism: Acidimicrobiales bacterium; assembly: GCA_013912105.1. GTDB lineage: Bacteria > Actinomycetota > Acidimicrobiia > Acidimicrobiales > UBA8592 > UBA8592. The sequence continues at coordinate 44,342 of JACERY010000008.1, forward strand.
ATATTCGGGCGATGATGCCTACCTCTGCTCCTGAATCTGCGGAATCAATGGATGAAATAATTGATGACTTAGACCAAATTGTGATGCCGGGTATGGCTCATTGGCAACATCCTGGCTGGTATGCGTTTTTCCCGTCGGGTGTTTCTCCCGTTTCTGTTCTCGGGGAGTTTGTTGCTGCAGGTCTCGCTACCCAAGGGATGATGTGGTCTACTGCCCCATCTGCAACTGAAATTGAAAATACTGTTCTTGATTGGCTTGTAGAGCTTCTTGGGCTTCCTACCCAATGGCGGATCGATTCGGGTCAAGGCGGTGGGGTTTTGCAAATGAGCGCTTCTGACTCTACGCACCTGTCATTAGCTGTCGCACGACATCATGCAGGACTTAAAGGTTACGAAACCGAATCTCTAGTCGCTTATGGGTCATCGCAAGCACATTCTTCTATCGAAAAAGGGGCGAGAATTGCTGGGTTCAAGCATATTCGTGCTGTCCCTGTTGATGACTCCTTCGCCATGGACCCAACTGCACTGGCAACATTGATAGCTGAGGATCTTGAAGCAGGACTTAAACCTACATGGGTTTGTTCAGCAGTGGGGACGACAAGCACCACTGCAATGGATCCAATTCGTGATATTGCGAAGATAGCGAAGAAACACGATATGTGGCATCACGCGGATGCTGCTTACGCTGGTAGCGCCATGATCTGTCCTGAGTTCAGAGATCTTCAGGATGGCGTTGAACTAGTTGATAGTTACACATTCAATCCTCACAAGTGGCTGCTAACTAATTTTGATTGTTCAGTTTTCTGGGTTGCCGATCGATCAACGCTAATTGATGCTTTAAGTATTCTCCCACCTTATTTAAGGAATGAAACTTCTGGTAATCCTTCTGCAGTTGACTATCGAGATTGGCATGTTCCATTGGGACGTCGTTTCAGAGCATTGAAACTTTGGTTTGTTCTACGTTCATATGGTGCGGAAAATTTACGTTCTTTTATTCGCTCACATGTTGATTGGGCGATAGAACTTGAACGAAAAATTATTAATGACGAACGATTTGAGATTGTGGCTCCGAGGACTTTAGCTTTGATTTGCTTCCGCCATGTTGGCGGCGATGGTTCAACACATGAACTCGCCGAAGCTATAAATGCAAGTGGTTCAGCATATGTAACACCTTCGATAATTGACGGCAAGGCGTTTATTCGTGTATCTATAGGGTCGACGTGGACTCAGCAGCATCACGTGGATTCTCTTTGGGAGCTAATCACGAATAACGCTAATCGCCTGTAATCCGGTTTCACAGGGGGGTCTGAATGTCTGTGGGTAAAGCAGTTGTTACAGGGGCTAGCAGAGGTATAGGGAAAGCATCTGCTATTGCGTTAGCTAAAAGTGGATTTGATGTTGCGATAACTGCTCGCACGGTCTTGCGTAATGACCCCTCACCTGAACCATCTGGTATGAGCGCTGAAATGCTCCCCGGTTCGCTTGAAGAGACTGCTGAGGTGATTCGTTCATTTGGCGTAAAGGCCTTTCCTATGTACATGGACCTTATGGATAGGGACCAGTTGGTTCCGACTGCCGAGGCAATTATCGAGACTTTAGGGCATGTTGATGTACTTCTCAGCAATGCTGTCTATAGCGGTCCGGGTAATTATGGGAAATTTCTTGATAACGACTTGGATGCGGTTGCTGACCGCATTTTTGGCAATATAACAGCCCAGTTGTTCTTTCTTAAACCCATTCTTGCTTCAATGGTGGAACGAAAAAGCGGAATATTGTTATTTATGACTTCGGCTGCTGCTTACGAGCCTCCCTTTGCTATGCCTGGTGAAGGAGGCTGGGGGTCTGCCTATACAATTTCCAAAGCTGGTTTTCACCGCTTGGCGATTCAACTTGGTTTTGAGTATCAAAATAGCGGAGTGATAACTCTCAATCTTCAACCGGGGCTCGTCGCAACAGAACGAGTAAAACTTGTTCGTGGACCTGTTGAAAACGTTGCATCCTTGGGAGTATCTCCGGCAATTATTGGTAAGGTTGTTGCCCACGTCGTGAGGGAACAAGGTAATTATGTTTCAGGTGAAACTATTCAACTGCAAGAGGTTGCCAGAGATCTAGGGTTACTTGTTACGAATTCTTGATTTGAACAATTTCTGCATATTCATTTACGGAGTCCAAAAATTCAACTCTTGTTGCCTCATACTCTTTTCCTATTGGGCTTAGCATGACAGGGATGTGGGTGATCCCCATTTCTGACATTTCTTGGATCCGCTCAAGGTATTTCTGAGGTTCCCAATTCTTTGAACCAAATCTTCCGGCATCCCATGGCTCAATAGAGATAAATGGCTTTCCTTTTCTTCCGTGTTTACTCCATTTTTCATTAAGTATGCTTATTCTTTTTTCTAAAGCAGCCATATCCGTAATTGCTGTTGTTTTCACGAATTTTTCCATTCCTTTTGGTGTAGCCATGGGTATCCACCCTTCACCGAAGCGCACAACACGCTCTAAAGCGTTCTTGGAATTTCCACCTACCCATATTGGAGGAGAGGAGAAACCAGTTTTTTGAGATGGAATTGGCAATGAAATAATTTCTCGCGCGTCGTAACCTTGTCCTTTGGCTGAAATTGGATTTCCGGTCCATGCTTGTCCAAGTATTTCTAAATATTCGTTAAGTAATTGGCCTCTGTTCTCGTAATCAACCCCTGTGGCGAGAAACTCATCTTCAAGATATCCAGCGCCTATTCCAAGTATGAGGCGCCCTGCGGAAAGGTTGTCAAGGCTAGATACAACTTTCGCAGTTAGGAATGGATTGCGGTAGGTGAGGATATAGAGATTTGTTAGCAACTTGATTTTTTTGGTAGCCGTTGCTGCGGCCGCGAGTGTAACCATAGGGTCAAGGGTGTGATGACCGCCAGCGTTGAGAAACGATTTTGATGGCGCAGGGTGATCTGTTACAAAAATTCCGGCGTATCCAATTTCCTCAACTGTTGAAGCGATTTCTGAAATCGCTTCGCTGGTTCCAAATTGGTCAATAGACTCTACATGGTCAGTGGGTAAACCGAGGATGTACTGCATTTGAATCCTTTGAAATCCGAGAGTGTTCGTAAGCACAACTTTATTACAAGAATAAGCTTTTAACTTGCGATACGTTTATCCACTTGTTGGTGCGCTTTGAGTTGAGGTCTTTTCTTCAGCGATTGAGATTCTAGGAAAGAGGTTTCACTTTCTCTAGTTTGGATGAAACTGGCTTAAGCTTCAGAAGGGTCCCATCCGGTTAGAAAGTCATCTAGCGGAACATCAAATGTTCGTAAAGCCATTGACACTAGTGTGTACTGGCCAACTGCGAAAACTAGATCCATCAATTGTTTCTCGTTCCAATGACCACTCAGCGATTTCCACGTATTCTCACTAATTCTTTTCTCATGGTGGAGTTCATCAGTTGCTTTAATTACGAGCTGTTCTAAAGTATTCCAATCCCCCTCTGGTCCCTCTTTAATTTGCTCTATTTCTTCGGGGGTTAACCCTGCATCGGTTCCAATGACCTTATGCTGAGCCCATTCGTATTCTGATTGGCATAGCCACCCAGTGCGTAGGATCGCTATTTCTCTTTCTCTGGCGGGAATTGTTGATTTAAATAAAACGTGATTTGAGAAGACGAGCCAACGTCGAGCTAGATCTGGATGCCGGGCCAAGGTTAAGAAAATATTCCATGGTCGGCCTGCATCAATCATTGGTTGCAGCACAGTTTCAGCTTCAGGGTCTAAGTTATCGATATCTAAGGGTTGAATCCGGGGATTATTCATTCTCTTCTTTCTGTCCGTTGTCAGATTTTTTAGGCCTTAAAAGAAGTGCCAATCCTATGAGGATGACTACTCCCAGCCCAAGGAGCAACCATGCAACATTGTTTCCCTTTGACGCTAGAAGCTCAAAAGCATACCCTCCATCGTTCAGGTCCCCATCAAGTGATGTGACCATGTAACGAATAACGTATTGACCTGGGTCAGGTAGTTGCGGAACCTCTGCTTTTATAGTGAATTTAGAAACGAAAGTAGTTTCACCTATTGGAATGTCTTTTCCTTCTCTAATAGTTGCTAAATAGATTTTTGCCTTTTCGTCTTGTACAAGTTCACTTGTGAAGGTTAGTTCTATGAAACTGATGTCATTTATTTTGCTAGCTCGTTCCGGTGTCGAATCAACTAGTGTTGTGTGCGCATGTAGTGGGCTGAAGCTAAAGAAACAGCACATCAGCACGGTAAGGCTTAAAATACTTATGCTATGTTTGACGTTTTTTCTCATAACTTGATTCAACCACAGTATTTAAAAGGTTCCACGCATTAGGTTTCTTGTTAGCTGTTTCTTTGCACTTCCGTTAAGGTTCGCTCATGGAATATGTGACAAATCTTATGGATGTGAGCGTCAATCCGGGCGAATGGGCGCGTCAACGTGAAGACGAGGGTTGGGATGTCCTCTCAGTGGCTGATCATTTCTATACTGATCACCGTCCTTTCCCACACGTATGGGTAGCGGTAACTGCTATTGCCGCAGCTACTAGCAATGTAAAAGTGACGACGTCTTTCGTCAATAACTTACTTCGCTCGCCTGTTGAAGTTGCTCAAGCTGCCTTGCTTTTGCATAAAGTTAGCGATGGCAGATTTGAACTCGGTGTTGGTGCTGGATGGGCTGAGGGAGAGATCATCGACGCCGGAATGGAGTATCCGGTTCCTCGTGACCGCGCCGGCATGTATATTGAAGCAATTCAAATTGTCCGTTCTTTGATAACGGAGGGGACTTGTTCTTTCAATGGGAGTTATTATTCGGTTAATGCAAAGAACTTGGGTCCTCTAGGCGACGAACCACCGTTGTTGATTGGTTCAGTCGGTGGATCTAGAACCGTTCGTGAGGTAACCCCTTTTCTGGATCGGGTTGAAATTAAAGCCTCAAGCGCGTCTACTCGTGGAGGCAAACTTGACTTGCAGGTTATGGCTAATATCCCTGAAAGCCACCTCTTGTCAATGATTGAGAAAGTTCAGGCCATTCGCCCTGGAATAGAATTAGGGATGTTTGTTTTATGTAATGCTGGGAACGATGAATTCACCAAAGGTCTTGAACAGACAATGGGAGATAACTTGTACGGTCGTTTCTTTGGAAGCCCAGAAAAAGTAGCTGAAGGCTTAAAATGGCTTGCAGAGCAAGGAATTTCTAGGGCGCAACTCAGCCCATTTGATGACGCAAGCTTGGACCGCTTAGCTCCACTTCTACTCTAATTGAGATAGGTCGACACCACAGCCGACGAATGCTTCAATTAGATCTCCGAGTGCATCTGGTGGTAGATCATCTTCTAATCCGCTAGAGGCAAAGAGGTCAATTAGGTTCTCAGACAGGGATTCAGCTACACATTCAGCTTGTTCTCGGTCAAGGCCTGTGTCGTCCATTAAGGAATTGGCAAGTATTTGAGGGCATTCTTTAAGGATTAGGGTAAAGAATTCTGCTCCGAATGCCTCATCATCGCCTTCTTCAAAGCTTGTCTTTACAAATTCGAACCATTGCTCACGGCTAAGGCTATCCACTAAACATTGTGCATCTTCCATTCGTAAAGGCGCGCCGTCGTCATCTTCAGCAGAAGCTTCGATAATGTAGTCGGCTAATCCGGATGTGCCGATGCAGTCAAGGACGGCATTTGTAAAGGAATCTTGAAGTTCTTCGGGTGCTTCCGCTGCAGCAATATCGACTGATGTTTCGGTAAATCCGAGCTCAATCAGCTTATCTAATCCGAGTTCACCTACGGAAGTTTCAGAGATGCACGTGGCATCATCTACGAATGGGAAGAATTCTGGATCAGATATTAACTCTGCTGTGAGTGCGTCAGCGATTGCTTGCTCTCCCGAGCTAAGCCCATCTGAGCTTTCTCCGTCGCCATCACTGCTACCGCACGCTGCTAGGACAAAACAAGCAGTCAAAGTTAAACAAAATATTTTTTTCATAATTCCTCCGTTTAAATCTTAGCAGGCCCACACATCAAATTGCTTAATAAAAAGCTGGAAGCACTTGCTCTTCTATCAATAGCAATGAAGACCAAGCCAAACCTGGAGGAACCCCTCCGCATAAGGGTTGAAGCGGCAAGCTTTGATACTGATGTACGAGCTTAACTGCTTCTTTGGGAGTCACAACTCTATAGGGCCCGTTTTCGTCTCGTAGTTCGGTGATTGAAGAAGCTTGACTAAGACTCGCAGAGTTATTACCTTCCCCCATCCACCCTCGATAAGAAACGGCATCATGGAGCATATAAGGGCCATATTGTTCCCATCCTTGGTCAAGATTCTCAGCGACAAAAACAGTTGTTGGGGCTCCTTCGCTAGGCCCCATAGTCAGACCCGGTGGATTTCCGACACGTTTCGCTTCTTGATCATAGAAAGCTGCCATCTTAGGGTCGCTTGTTTGCGGGAAAAACATCATCCCCATACGAGCTGCGCGTTCGGCGGCTGCTTTACTACCACCGCCGTAAGCGATAAGGGGGCCTCTAGGAGTTAGTGGTTTTGGCTGAACATGGATTCTTCTCCCCCGCCACTCGAAAGGTTCACCACTTAAAGCATGACGGAGTGCGTTTATTCGTTCTTCAATTTCTTTTCCTCGATGCTGTTTATCGACATCAAACATTTCATATTCTTCTTCTCTGTAGCCAAGCCCTATTGTGTATCCAACCCTTCCGCCGCTGAGATGGTCGAGAACAGCGATGTCTTCTGCGAGTTTTATTGGGTCGTACATGAGAAGAAGGAGTGCTCCGATATTGAATGTCAACGTTTCTGTTCGAACAGCGGCCGCTGCTGCCATGATAATTGGGGATGGAAGGTACCCGTCTGGAGAACCATGATGTTCAGAAAACATCACAGTAATTGCTTTGTTTCGTTCACCCCATGAACACATCTCTAGCGCAGATTCATATAACTCCTGCATGGTAGCCGGACTGTCGGGTTTCAATCTGAAATCAAATCGTAGGGTAAGCATCGTTATCCTCAGATATCTAGTTTCAGGACTCGAGCCGCATTCTCCCTAAGAAATTTTGACCACACATGGTCGCGGAAAGGGACGTTAGGAAGTTGCTCAAAGATGGCGTCTATATGCAGACCCATTGGGAAGTAACCGGCGTACATAACTTTTTCAGCGCCTCTGGTATTTGCGTAGTTAATAATCGCTTTAGGATAGTATTTCGGAGCGAAAGCGGATGTTGAATAGTGAAGATTTGGCCATTTAAGCATGAGTTTCACTGCCAAATCTTCCCATGGTTCACATCCGTGACGTGTCACAAACCGCAAGTCGGGGAAATCATACATGACCGCGTCTATCAGTTTCACATGCTGTGCTTCAAATGGAACTCGAGGTCCGGGTATCCCTGCGCAGCAAAAAATTGGTATGTCTAATTCTACACATGTTGCATAAAGCGCATACATTTTAGGGTCATCGATTGGAACTTGTGGGGTTCGGCCGGCGGGGAAAGCTGAGATTGCTCGAATGTAACCTTCTGAATGGAGTTTTTTAATGTTAGCTATTGAGCCCATTACGTTGTTCGGGTCTGGTTCATGACACCCTATAAAGCGACTTGGGTAACGATCTATAGCTTCGCGGGCCCCAGATCTTTCTTCGCCAAACCCTACCCCGACCATAGCGATCTCTATGTTATGTTTTTCCATGTATGGCAAAAGTAGGTCTGCGCCCTGTGGAGGTTCAGCTTCGTCTTCAAAATTGCGTGCTTGCTCACTCCATGGGACATCCTTGAACATGTACTGAGCTGGGAAGTTAAATTCTTCTGTTTCTTTGTCTTTCATCCCTGTTAGATTGACATAGTTGAGCTTTGCAGCATTTCCAGCTCTGGTTCCGATCATGGTTTCAACTACTTTAATATCTGCAGGGAATACCAATGTTCTTACCGATCTTTCAATCTACATAGTGAATTATTTTTGTTTTACTTTTCCAACTCGATGGTTCTCGATCACTGGGCCGCCTACCCAACCGCATAATTGTGGGTCGCATTCTCTTAATTCTCCTTCTATCCAGGAGCCATCGATACGAAATAAGCCTTCAAGGTCGCCATTTGTAACACGTATGTTACCTTCAGCAGTTTTCAGGTAAAGAGCTTTAGTGAATGGGTGAATCAATCCATGAGACATTACTTCTCCTCACACCATTCACTTAATTTTTGGTGCAACCATCGCACTTTAGATTCTTGGTAGTTGCTCAAGACGACTCCGGACTTGTGTGTGGTTTCTAGTCCAAGCTGAACTTTGCCCATATTGAAAACATCTTGGTCAAAAACTTTTCCTAAGGTATCTAGTTCAGGCGCGTCACTGAAATTTTCGTCTTCGCTTAGCCAGTGAACTGGGGCAGGGTCTGGCTTTTCCCCCTCTTTGTAAGGTGCAAGGAAAATACATTCCATAATTGAACTACGATGATCATCTCCATTGGGGCGAAACCTATAAACGATTCTATTGAAAGCTCCCCAAGGGTGGAAATTCGGGAACAACGTGTAGTCGATACTGTCCATCATTTCTGCGTCGGACATTACGTCAACCCAATCACCAGCAAACTCTCGCCACCGGTCTCGTGACATTTGCGCTGCGTGCGCACGCATCGTTGTGCCTTCTGGTATTTGTACTGGCGTTTCTTGGTCATAACTGGTATTCAACATTGATCTAAGCTGCTCTTCTTCAGAAACGTCATAATCGAGAAGGGGGCTTGGAGTTCCGCCTGGGCTAATCACACGTGCAAAGTTGTCCCAAACATCTACTTGAGAGTTGGTATCTCCAAGGTAAGCAAGAATTTGTGGGTGAGTGGCATTGACGTGGAAGGCTTCACAAAAGGCTTCTTGTGCGATTTTCCAGTTTGCATGTATAACTTTCGCAACATGAGCTTGTTTGTAGCGGCGTTCAAGGTCCCAAACTTCCATTTGGTCATCAAGGTCTCCTATGAAATCTTCTAGGGACTCAGCATCAGGGTCTGGGTTTATAAAGACGAAACCCGCCCAAACACCTACTTGCACTTCAGGTAGTTTGAATTCCTCAGCTTCAACATGTGGGAAATCCCACTTTGCTGGAACTTCTTTTAGTTCTCCACCCAATTCCCAAGCAAATCCATGGAAAGGACATCGGATTTCAGAGCATCTTCCATCGTAATCTTTGAGCCTTCTGCCTCTATGAAGGCACGCATTTGGGTAAGCTTTGATTTCGTTTTCGCTGCTACGCATGACGATGTAGCTTCGCCCGACGATTTCGTAAACGTAGTAGTCTCCAATTTCAGGGATTTCATCGGTTCGGCAAGTGTATTGCCACACTCTTGCCCAGAGCTTTTCTTTTTCTGTTTCATGCCATTCCCGTGTGGTATAGCGCGTGATAGGAAACTCATTGGGTCCAAAACTCTTTGTTGATTCTAATCTCAGAACGTCAGGAACTGGGTGGGTATCCTCGTCAAGGAGTTCTTGATAAGTGATCCCCGGTGACCGTTCTGAAACATCTCGAATTATTGCCAAAATTTCCTCCTGCTGTGCCCTAGAAACGTACTTGAAAGATTGTACATCAACTGCTTTAAGAAACGTAATTTGTTTAGAACCTAACAAAATGAACGGCTCATCTTTAAAGAAGATCTATTTTTGACTCGTGTTCCGAGCAGATAAATGCAAGAATCATATGTAATAACAGAGGGGAAGTTGCATGACTGCAGTTAAAGGTTCGATTCTTGGTAACGCGGTTCTTCGTCGTGAAGACCCGACTCTACTCACCGGAGAAGACGAGTATTTTGATGATATGGAGATTGAAGGATTGGGATTCGTCTATTTTGCTCGGTCCCCGGTCGCTCATGCGAACATCATTTCTATAGACACCTCTGAGGCGAAAACGGTTAGTGGGGTTGTTGATGTATGGACAGCTGACGATTTAGAGCTAGCTCCACACCTTGGGTTTCCAATGTTTCCACCGCATTTTGCTCGACCTCCATTAGCAAAAGGCAAGGTTCGTCTTGTAGGAGATATTATTGCTGTGGTTGTGGCAGACTCCTTTAATGCTGCAGCCGATGCTGCGGCGGCGATATGGATGGACTTCGATCCGCTTCCTGCTGTAACGGACCCAGAAAAAGCTCTTGCGGAAGATGCTCCCATACTTTTTGAAGAGAATGGCTCTAATCAGTGTTTTGAAACTGGGATAGGGCTGGAAGATGGTGACCCTAATGAGGGGGCTGAACACATTGCTAAAGTTCGTATTGTCAGTCAGCGGCTTGCCGGAGTTCCCCTAGAATCAAATGGGATCATTGCGATTCCTGAGACCGATGGTTCTCTAACAGCTTGGATTCCTAGTCAGAACCCAATTTCGGTACGTGATGCTCTCGCTGGTGAACTTGGCATGGAGCCATCTGAACTTCGAGTAGCAGCCCCTACTGTTGGTGGTGGCTTTGGCCCGAAGGGCGGTGTGTACGTTGAACACATAATTACAGCTCATTTAGCTAGGTTGCTAGATAGGCCGTTGAAGTGGACAGAATTACGAAGCGAAAATATGCTTTCTCTTGCTCATGGCCGAGGAATGATTATGTACGGGGAGATGGGGTTTTCTTCTGATGGAGTAATAACTGGCTTGGATGCAAAGGTTATAGCTGATGCAGGTGCGTACCCAGCTATTGGAGGTTTCCTAACTTTCTTTACGCAAACAATGATTCAGGGAGTTTACGATATTCCTAGAATTCGTTACCACGCTCGCAGCGCAGCTACTAATACCACTCATACTGCTGCTTATCGTGGCGCTGGGCGACCTGAGGCAACTCAGTTATTAGAAAGACTAATTGATGTGGCTGCTGATGAACTCGGCATGGACCCAGCAGAAATACGTCATAAGAATTTCATATCAGAAGATGCATTTCCTTTAACCACTCTTGGAGGAGCGAATTACGACTCAGGTGACTATTCTTTGGTTCTCGATAGGGCGCTTGAAGAAGCTGGTTATGACTCTCTACTAGCTGAACAGGAAAAACGTCGAAGCGATGGAAGCCCTAAACAGTTAGGAATTGGGTTGTCTACCTATGTGGAGGTCACTGCTCCTGCAGGACTACATATGGAATATGGGGCTGTCGAGGTGGGTGACGATGGTTCAGTTACTGCTCGTGTGGGAACTAGTGCGCATGGGCAAGGTCATATAACTGCCTTTTCTATGATAATTTCTGAAATGCTTGGTGTTGACATGGAAGATATTACGATTTTGCAGTCAGATACAGATGAAATTCCTCGTGGACAAGGAACGATGGGATCGCGATCTTTACAAACTGCTGGTTCAGCGGTTCATGTTGCCAGCGAAACTGTTCTTGAAAAAGCTAAAGAGCTTGCCGCTCACCTTCTTGAAGCAAGTGCCGACGATATTGTCACTGGTGAAGGAGGCTTGCATGTGGCTGGTGTTCCTTCTAATGCTCTGAGTTGGGCTGAACTTTCTCAAGCATCAAATGATGAAGAGAAGCGGCCAGCTGAGATGGAGGCAGGATTAGCTCACGAACTTGACTTTGATGGCACTGACTCTACTTTTCCTTTTGGTGCTCATGTCGCTGTTGTAGAGGTTGATACAGAAACAGGTGGCGTAGAGTTAGTTCGCCATATTGCAGTTGATGATTGTGGTCGCATTCTTAACCCAATGCTTGTTACTGGCCAGCAACATGGCGGTATCGCTCAAGGCGTTGCTCAAGCATTGTTTGAAGGGGTTTTCTATGATGAAGACGGGAATCCAGTGACGGGGAACCTTATGGATTATGCGATACCTTCCGCTGCAGAATTACCTTCATTTGAAACTTATAATACTGAAACACCTAGTCCAAGGAATCCTTTGGGCGCTAAGGGAATTGGTGAATCAGGGACGATTGGTTCGACTCCAGCTATACAAAATGCTGTCGTTGACGCAGTCGCCTATCTTGGTGTTCGCCATATTGATATGCCTCTAACTTCGGTAACGGTTTGGAATGCCATAAATGAAAGCCAGGCGGATTGATGGGTGACTCTTCTTTGACGAGTCAACGTGTTCTGATTATCGATAGTTTACTTTCCTACACGAGAGGAATTGATAGGTTAGATGCAGAGGCTGTTTCAGCGGCATTTCACCCGGGTGCCATACTCCATAATTATGGCCCAGAACCTATGGTAATTGAAGATTTCGTTGAATACGCACTGCCTTCGCTTCGCAAACGATTCGTTGCTACACAGCATCGTGTTTCAAATATACGCGTTGAGATAGATGGGGATCACGCCCTTGTAGAGTCTTACGTGCTTGCTTTTCACGTTGAAGATACCGACGGTGAGAAAAAACTGCACACTTTTAATGGGCGTTACATAGATCAATTTGAAAGAAAGAACGACTTTTGGAGGATACAAAAGCGTCAATTACGTAATGATTGGTCAAAAGTAGAAAGCATCAGTGAAGAAATGTCTGGAAGCGCTGTCTGGGAGAAGAGTGCTCGTGATTCAAGCGATCCAATTTATACTCAATAGCTATTCACAACGGACTTTGCCCATTTACTAGAATTTCAAATTGTCTTTGAGGTTCAGTAGCTGGTTCCCTGCTATCAACCTTGCCTGATTCGGAATCTCCTTTTAGTAGATGCGATCCTTCAGGTGCGTATTGGATAATGTAGGCTTTCCTCGTTTTTTGGGTGAGATTGGGGCCCGTCATGTGCGGCGTTAATGAGGAAAACACAACAATGCTTCCTGCTTGTGCCTCTATGGGTATGGCATCCGGATGGTCGCTGAAACATTCATACCCAAGTGGTTCAACATAGCTGTGCGCAAGAGTTCCTTGTTTATGAACATAAGGAACAATCCATGGGCAACCGTTATTGACATTCACGTCGACAAGGGGAACCCAACAAGTAAGGTATTGTTGAGGTTCAACAAAACCATAGCCATTGTCTTGATGCCAAGGGAAACGGCGAGGTTTTTCCATTTGTTTATAAACTATTTGGTCCCAATACAACCGGACATTGGGGCCGATAAGGTCGTGAGCTATTTCAGTGAACGGAGACCCAGATACAAAATCTTTGGATTCTTGAAAGTGAAGGGATGGGTGAATTCCGAATAGAATAGCTCCTGACTCAGCTATTGATAGCCTTTCATTTTCAAGTGATTTTAAGAATCCCTCTGTTTCAAGCGCTAACTTGTCAAACTGGGTTGTTAAGGTGGATAACTCTTCTTGAGTAAAAGCGTTATCTACTCGAATGTAACCCTCTTCGTTGTATTGATTTACTTGTTCTACTGATAGATAACCAGTGCGTTGTATCGCGTTTTCCCAAGTGAATTCAGTATTCCACGGGTGAAGTGTTATATTTTCACCCTCCTGGTTGGATTGGCTCATAGTTAGGTATTTCTTGTCCGGGTGGCAGGTCGTCATAAAGGTCTATTGATGTCGCTGGATTAAACAGTTCAATCTCTGCTTCTGGGATTTCTCCCCATAGGTATCGTTGCCCTTCATCAGCGTATTGGTACATTCCTGAACCTTCTGCGTCAGTCTCATCTAATCCTTGAGCGTCACTATCCCACCAGAATACTGTTACTTCGTCGTTACCAAAGAAGTCGTATTCTAATTCAGCAGGCCATCTTCCTTTTTCACCCCAGGAGAACGACGAAGCAGTCGTATACCGTTCAGTTGGATCAGCAATGTTTAACCCTTCACGCCATTTGTCATATGTAAGGTCTGGCCCTATTCCTTGAATAATTGGATAGAACGTTGCTGGCCAAGGGTCAATAACAGCTATTGAATCATCTGCAGGTGCAGGCTCTCCAAAGAACCACTTATACCGGTATGGAGCACCGCTTTTTAGCGGATTAGTCCGAACAGACAACGTAGTAATACCGAAAGCATTGGCCCATTGATCTTGGTCATATGTTCGTGCAAAAACAGTTGTGTCCGCTAGAACGCTACCAATATGCACCCATTCAGGGAAGTAACCTTGGGCTGTTGCTTCACGTGTGAAATCGCGAGGAGCAATAGGATCAGAACTTAACAAAATGGATGTAACCCCAGCTGCTTTGAATTTCGAAATTGCTGATGCTGCACTCTCTTGGAGTGTTGCTGGATCGAGTGCGTACGCTACTGTTTCAGCGATTTCAACTCCATTCTGTGCAAGCTGATTTTCGAATTCGTTGTTGTTCTCGACAGATGCTTCGCCACTTTCAATGAATAACCGGCCGAATACTCTTTCCTGATTGTGGTAGTTCTCATCGCCAGCATATTCTGCGTTTTTCCCAGCGAGTTGCTTTGTAACATATTCCACTCCCATAAGAATGTTTTGTTCTCCGCTCATTGAGAAAGTCCAACTAAGCGGATCGTTCTCTTTGTAGTAGTCAACTTGTTGGCTGGGACCACAGCCGAGGCAAGCAATCCCTCGTGAAACAAGTTCGTCTTCAAATGCGTTCGTTAAAGTTGGGCCATTCCAAACCATGAAAGGGTCGTATTCTTCTGCGATTTTGACTGCATCGGCGCGTGCTGAAATCGGATCGGCAATGTTTCCCGTGCCTTCGTAGAAGATGAGGTTGACTTTTCTTCCGTAGGTTTCATAGTACGTTTCGTAATATTGGATTAAACCTCGTAAGCTAGCTTCAGCATCAGCATTCGTATCATCGTTAGCGATCGGCCCCGTTATGTACTGGAGAATGAAATCATTTTCCTGCCATCTCCAATAGACAATATTGATGGTGTCTTCTGTTACCCCTTGTGCAGTTGCTCCCCCATTATCTCCTACAAATGGGGCAAAGCATTCAGGGTGGCCAATAACTGGAATTTTTAAACGCCCTGTTTCTTCATCACACCGGTCTCCCCAGTCGATGTCTGTTATGCAACGAGTTTGCGCTTCTGAGAAGAACATCACGCCAGGGAATAAATCGTCTCTAGCTTCAGAAGCAGTATTGCAATCTTCATCTATTTCAGGGGCTTGAGATGTCGTATCTTCCTCTGCAGTTTCTTCATTTGTGCTTTGACTTGAGGATGATTCCTCAGTTTCAGATGTTTCAGAAGATGAACTTGTTTCAGCTACGTTGCTTGTTGCGTCGTCGCTACCTCCGCAGCTTGTTGCCAAAAGCGCTAGAACACTAAGCGCGGACACTAGGAGCGTGAAAGTAAATTTTCTGTAGTTTCTAACCTTGATTTCGTTTGAAATTACCTTTGAGTCCATTGTTGTCTTTTGTTTCATCTCTAACCCCCCGTTAGATGTGATTGGTATGGACATTAGTAGAAATATCCGAAGTTGGGAATTAAATCTCTCCGCTTCTTTGTATTGTTTCTTTTGACGACCCAAGATAGGAGGAAATAACCACTGGGTTTTCAAGTACCGTCTTTGGTAAGCCTTCAGCAATAATCGATCCGTGGTTCAGAGCTATGAAACGGTCAGATAGCTCAGATAGAAGCCCTATGTCATGTTCGATTACGACAAGAGAGGACCCCATATCATTTCGTATTTTTTTAAGGACAGGCAAAAGTTGCTCAGCTTCCCTTTGCGCTATCCCACTTGATGGTTCGTCAAGAAGAACAACAGTGGGTTTGTGGGCTATCACGCACGCTAAATCAACCATTCTTCGTGTTCCGGTAGATAACTCACCTATGAATTTGTTTTCGTATGCTCCCAATCCCATGACATCTATTAACTCTGCTACTTGACCCTTGATGTGCTTTTCACTTTTCGCAACATGCGGGAGGTGCAAAGCAGCGGAGAAAGGGTCTTTAGATGTGATAAATCGTTCTAAGGCAACCGCAATTGTTTCTGCAACTGTTAAAGATGGAAAGAGGTGGGCATCTTGAAAAGATCTTCCGAGTCCTAATTTTGATCTTTCTGCCGGACTATTGGATGTTATATCTTGGCTCCCTAAGTGAATGCTTCCCGATTGGAGAGGGACAAATCCACTTAGTAAATCAAAGAGCGTTGTTTTCCCCGCCCCGTTTGGCCCCATGATTCCTAGGATTTCATTTTTATGAACTTTGAAAGAAACCGAACTTACAGCTCGGATACCTCCAAAGCTACGGGTAGCTTCTTTGACTTCAAGGAGTGAATCATTGCTTGCTTGTTCACTGATTTTTTCGCCAGTTCGTAAATCAATATTTTTTGTTTGGCTTAGGAAAACAGATCGCAATAGGTCAGGTCTATCTAGAAGATCTTGTGTGGAACCATCAAAGCGGATTTTTCCCTTTTCCATAAAATATGCTCTGTCGGCAATGGTTAGAGCGAGGTTCACTGATTGTTCAACGATGATTACCGCTGTTCCGTTAGCAGCGATTTGTTTGATAACGGGAAGAATTCTTTCGACCACGGCTGGAGCCAATCCAAGAGAAAGCTCATCGATCATGAGTACTCTCGGGGCGCTGTGCAGCGCCATGGCCAATCCCAGCATTTGTTGTTGACCTCCAGATAAGTTTGCTGCTGGCTCATGCCATCGTTCTTTGATTTCAGGGAAAAGTTTTAAAGCTTCGTTACGCTCCCCACTTTCATTTTTAGTAGAAGATGGTGGGCTATTATCTGCTTGTTGCGTTGGGCTTAACCAACGCGACGCAGCAATATTTTCTTTCACCGTTAAGTTAGGAAAAATAGCGTGCCCTCCTGGTAGTTGCGATATACCCAGTGCTGCTATTTCATTAGGTGGTGCATGTGTGATGTCACGGCCATCAAGAATGATTGCTCCTCTATCGGCTTCTGTTACTCCAGAGATAGCTTTGAGGAGAGTTGATTTTCCTGCCCCATTTGTGCCTAATAAAGCAACAATTTCTCCTTCGGCAACATCAATATCTACACCGAATAAGACTTGCACTTTGTCGTAGCTGACTTGCACATCACGAGTTAAGAGAAGTTTGGCTTCACCTTTTTTCCTTTGCAGCGCGGCTTCGCTGCGCGCTCGAGCTGATGAGCGGACCTGATCTATGTCGTCAACGATTCCTTTTGCAGCTGAACCCATGATGAATGCGCCAATTGCAAGTATTGGGGTCATTAGAAGCATGCCTTGTCGTATCCCCCAGTTATCTCCAACCCATCCAACCAAAGGAAGGGCAAATAATCCAGGGAGTGCCCATAGGGATCCCATACTAAATCCCATAGATCTAGCGCGTGGAGGTATTGCTAACGAAAGCGCTGCGAGTAGTCCCGGTCCGACAATAGCAACTGAAAAGCTAATGAGAGCGCTGAAGGTTATGGCCATCCAAACCGCTGGTGATAGAGCAAGCCCTGCTGCGAGTGCAGACGTAAGAAAAGTGCTTGCTGCTAAGAAACGAACAATAAGAGCGGGATCTCTAGCTACGAGCTTAAGTCCTATTGAGGCTCCAATTGCTAATCCAGCTAATTGGGCAGGCTCAACGGAAGCTGCAATTACCCCTCGCGCTCTTTCATCTAAGTTAAAGACCTCTTCATAGAACAGAGACGATAATGTCCCGTATCCTACGACGGCGACGGCGACGAAAGGTAGCGCAGCAAACAACCGACGTAATGTTGCTACTTTCCAGCATAACCGCCATGCTTCTGTCATTGATGGGGGGACTTCAGCAAGGGCTGCTGCTTCTTTATCCGCTCCAGCTGCTTCTCTTTCAAATCGTCCTCGTATTGGTTCTTGTAGTCGAAATGCGAGAAAAGCCAGAATGAAAGTTGGGATGGCGAAAATAAGGAAAGGGACGCGCCAACTAAATGCGTATCCAAGTGTTCCAGCGAGTAAGGCTCCTAGGATTATCCCGACAGAGTTCCCAGCCCTATGGAATGAATAGACTGCTGGCCGCTGATTTGGCTTATACCAGTCAGCTAGTAGGGAATTATGCGTTGGATCAATCACCCCTTTACCGATTGCTGAACCTGATCTCATGAAAGCTAAGAAAACAATTGATGAAGCAAGACCAGTCATAAAGGAAAATGAGGCCCAAGCAAGAGCACCAATGATTGCTAAGTGAACTCTGTTCATTCTGTCAGCTAATCCCGCTATAGGTACTTGAAGAGCAAGTGAAACAGCGATAACTACTGCTACCAGTGTGAGTAAACCTTGGAACCCAAGGCCGAATTCGTCGCGTATTTCTGGAGTTAGAATTGCAAATGCTGTTCTATCTAACTCATCGACAGCATTTAATCCGAAAAGGATAATAAGCGGGTAGACGGGACCGTCCCCGACGATGCGCGAGAATCTAGATTTCATCATTAGTCTCCTCGCTCGTAGGGGCAGGTATTGGAATTAGGTCATCTGCTACGAGGCTAGGGACGTCAATATTTTTTTTGATTGCAAATTGTTTTAAAGCTGAATCTCGTATTCGGTAGATAAGTGAACTTATACCTCCTGGCGCTATAAGTAAGACTGTTAGGATCCCGAATCCAGTTGCGAATATGCTCCAATCGCCTCTTAGCCACCATATGGTCCCGAAAAGGAAAAGCGATCCTAAGATAGCCCCTAGTGACGACCCGATTCCGCCGACGATTGCGGCAATGAATACCCGTATTGAACTTCCTAGCCCTGAAGAGTTCGTTACAGGGACGAAGGCTTGTTGGTGGGCCACGTGTAACGCTCCTGCGCAACCTGCAAGAAACCCAGCTATCCCAAAAGCCATTAATTTTGCCCGGATGACACTTATACCGAAAGCTCCAACTCCATGTTCGTTATCTCGTAGGGCAAGAAGCACTCTCCCTGTTCTACTTTCTCGAAGTCCTTTGATAGCCAGCAACGCAACGACTAACGATATTGCAGTAATAAAATAGATGCCCTTTGTTGATGAATAATCAATGCTTCCAAATATCGGAAGGCGTTCGACCCTGTCTGAATATGATGGGACCCAATCAAAGAATCTTGTGTTCAGAAAATAACTGACCATAGCTAGTTCAAATGCAAATGTGGTTACGGCCAGGTACAGGCCTCGAATCCGCAATGCTGGAAGCCCAACGATTATTGCTAGCAGCGTTCCGAATAAACCAGAAAGGAAAATTGCTGCGAGAAGATCCCCATTCCATTCAACTATTAATTTTCCGGCGATAGCTGAACCGGTAAAAAAGAATGCCATTTGCCCGAGAGATATTTGGCCAGCCCAACCTGTGAGTACAACGAGTGAGAGCATAACAATTGCATATATGCAAAGAGCTGAGATACGAAGGATCGTTACCGTTCCAAACCAGTATGGGACGATCGCTAGAAACCCAATAGCTAAGATGGCAAATACGTATTTTGCTATTCGAATTTCGGGCCTATTCCTCAACTCAGGTGGTATTGGTCGGGTTTCGCCCATAGCTAGAGCGTCTCTGATCTTCTCAAAGCGAGAAAAAGTTTGCGGTCGTGCGACGAGGGAAAGCAGTATCACGACAGCACACATTGCTGCCATAAGCGCTTTCCCGCGCATTGGGCTATCCGTATTCCAAAGAATTCCTTGCTGAAGGATCCCTAACATCATTGACGTTACAAGCACGGTTCTAAGGTCACTTAACTTGCCTGCGACTGCTGCAGTTAACGCTCTGAGGAAGAAAAGTACTCCAAGCTGCCCTCCTACTGGTAAACCGATAATGCTTGAGCGTAGGAATAAGGCAACAAAGGCAAGTAACGCTGCTAACGCCCATACGAAACTTTGTAATCGGCGAACAGGGATCCCTAACATTCCGGCCCTATCGAAATCTTCCGCTACAGCTCGAATGCCTACCCCTGTTTTGGTTCGCTGGAGAAAAATTCCGACAGCGAGGAGGATCAAGGGAACGACAATGAGAACTATGAGATGGTTATCGTTGAATCTGAATTTAGCAAAATCGAACTGTATATCTAACGGAGAATCGATGCGCTGACTTGTAACGCCGCTTCCCCACCACCCTGGCATGAGAAGAGCGAACATAACTAGTATTTGCGCTAAACCGAGGGTTGCAACAGTGAGAACGAGACGTGGGCTTCTCGTGAATCTTCGTATAACGAGAAACTCTGAAGAAACCCCGAGGAGCAGTGACGCTATCAAGCCTAAAAGTAAAGCGACGAGATACGGAAATCCAGATTCGACGATTAGCATGACGGCGAGGATGGTGGGTAAAAGCCCTAGTTCGCCTTGAGCAAAATTGAGAACCCTATTCGAGCGGTAAATGAGAACGATCCCTAATGCTACGAGGCTTGTTAAAAGCCCAAGAACTATGCCTTGAAGAACCGCCCCGAGCGGAGTCCGCCAAAAAATTTGTTGGATGAGAAGTATTAGCGCTGGGGGCATCAGCCAAGACATTGATTTGTAATCAACGTTATGTTTCTGTTTATTGGTTATCATCCCCCCCCTTCCCAGTCTGATTCCTAGTATTTGATTCTTCTCTAATAGTTTTGATGGTGTTCAACCTATTGTTTTTCAGGTTTCGTTCTTTGCTTTAAGATAGTTTTGCGCTGATTCTTTTGCATTTTGGTCAAGTCCAGCTGATGCGATGAGCATCTCTCCAACCCATTCTTTTTGAGTTGATGCTAAATCTTCAGCTGCGCTTTGTACTTGCAATTTAGTTGTATGGATAATTGTTTGTGGTCGTTTCCGAATAGCGTTTGCAAGTTGTGTTGAAGCTTGTTCTAGTTCTTCAGGAGCTACGACTTGGTTGATGAATCCTATTAATTTTGCTTCATCAGCGTTAAATGGCCTGCATGTCATGACAAGTTCTCTTGTCATAGCTGGGCCTATCTCGCGGACAAGGCGAGGTATTCCGCCCCATGCGAGTGGGATACCTAAATCGACTTCTGGTATGGAAAATGCTGTACCGGTTGCAGCGATTCTGAGGTCGCAGGCTGAGACGAGCACTACTCCTCCACCGATACAATGCCCATGAACTGCCGCTATGGCTACAGCACGCATATTTTCAACCGCATCAGCCATTTGTTTTCCAAGAGCAGGTCCGTTTCGCCCTTTGGAATTTTCATTTGTGAATTCTCTAAGGTCAAACCCAGATGAGAAGGCCCTACCTGCACCGTTGATGACAACGACGGCCGTGTTTTGCTGATCGAACCATTCTGTAGCTCGAACTATTTCTTCTAGTGATTGTGTTCCTAATGGGTTGAGTTTGTCAGGCTGGTTAAGAGTTAATCTCCCTATTCCGTCATCTTCGCTAACAGTAAGTGTTTCAAATACCATTCGCCTATGTTGTCATAGTCCATAGGGAAGTACCATATGGGAACCAGATTATGGGCCGATTGGTCTTCCGTCTGCTGGGCGGTCAAAGGATCCTCTTCTATATGTGCTGGTTTGCATGCGCATGGGTTCGCTATCCATGACTTGTGTTCCATTGTGGACGCATACTCGTTCAATTATTTTCCATTCATTTTCACGTTTTTCGTACCTATCTAAATACCGTCCGAACCATGTATCTACGGTGTTTGTTCCTTCACGGCAAAGATGAGAGATATTGTAAATTTCTCCTCGTGCGTGAATTCCATCATCCTCTAGTGCAATTTGGTGGTTGTAGATGGAATGCATTGTCCATTTCCACCGTAAGTGAGCTTTCATGCAGTAATCAACGAATTCGTGAGCGTTGCCAACAAAATTTCCGTGGTCATCGGTTGCCTCTGGCCAGTACGCTGATTTCATTACTTCGGCGTCTAAACGGTCTACCCCATAGCAGTACCGCATTGCTGCGTCTCGAATCTGTTCTCTGTCAGATAGCTGTTCCGGTGTGTAGGTCATGTTTCTCCTCGTTCTACGGATATTCTTCCCTACTTTTCGTTTAGGTCAAAAATGAACGAATGAAATTCTTCCGTTAAGATCACTCGGGGGGGAAGTATGTCACGGATAGTGCTTGCGTTAAGTGTTTTGTTTTGCGGTTTGTTTGCGTGTAGTTCAACTGAATCATCGTCATCTTCGACTGGTCAGGAGAATCTGACTGCAGAGCCAGTTGACAGTCAGGAAGAAGACAAATCAGGAATTGAATCTATGCCTACTCCCCCTGTAGAAGAGGCCCCTGACTTAGTTGAGGGAGAAGAGGAAATAGAAGAAGTCGAAGTCTCCAAACCAACAGGGATTCTTCGAGTAGCTTCAGAAACTATTGACGCCGAGGGGTTAGGTGGTGGAATTCTTCAACCCCTTGGAGCTGCACCTCTTCCCGATGGTTTCACCGAAGTCGAGTTACTAGTTGCGGGTGAAGCTACGTCATATCGTTCCGATCTTCCTTTAACAAGTGACGGCCAATGGGTTTTTAATGAAGACACTCAAGAGTTATACAAGACTAGGGTTCTAGTTCGTTTCCCACCGGCTGACCGTTTCAGTGGCGTGGTGGTATCTGAATGGATGAATGTCACTGCAGGCGTTGATAATAGCATTGATTGGGCGTTCCTATCAGAGGAGTTTGGTCGCGAGGGCCATGCCTTTGTTGGAGTTTCTGCTCAACTTGTTGGCGTGATGGGGCGAGATACCGGCCGTGTACCAGGTGGCTTGATAGATACGAGGGGGCTGCCGATCCGTGACCCTGAACGTTACGGTGACCTTACCCACCCTGGCGATGCGTTTTCGTTTGATATATTCACACAATCATCGATAGCTGCTCAAGATTGGCTTATGAGCTTGTATGGGAAACAAGCTGATGCGTTCATCGCTATGGGCCAGTCACAATCAGCAGGGTATTTGACATCATATATAAATGGTATTGATCCGATCGTGAGGGTATTTGATGGATACCTTATTCATGGTCGTGGCGATAGCGCTCCTAACCCATCGATGGAAGGTGATCGGTTATCATCTGTTTTAATTCGCGATGATGTAGATGTTCCAGTATTCATTTTTGAAACTGAAACAGATTTAACTGTGCTGCGATATGCATCTGCCCGTCAGGATGATGCAGAGAATATTCGCACGTGGGAGGTCGCTGGGGCCGCTCACTCTGATACCTATTCTTTGGCTTACCCTAATGGGCTTCCACGAAGAGCGAATCTAGGTGCAGTAATTGGTTGCGAAAACTTGATCAATGATGGACCTCAACACGAAACCCTACAAGCAGCATTCCATCTTCTAAACAACTGGGTTGCAACTGGGAATGCTCCGAGTTCATCTCCGCGAATTGAACTGGTTGAAGGGGAAGAACTTGTTATAGCCCGAGATGCAATGGGAATAGCAGTAGGTGGCGTGCGGACACCGCCAGTCACTGCTCCGCTTCGAATATTATCTGGGGATCCTGTAGCCACTGAGGGATTTTGTTTCTTATTCGGCGATACGACAGAATTAGATGCAGAAAGTTTAAATGATTTATATGGGTCCCTTGATACATACGTGCAGCAGTTACAAGTAGCAGCAGCAGAATCTGTATCTAATGGGTGGTTATTGCAATCTGATGCAGACATTATGATTGAGGAAGAAACACAGCGAGCTGTATCTTTAGGTCTTACTGGGTAGTCGCCTACGCTGGGTTAACCTACTTAATGAAGGAGAGCTATGGCTTTTATATTCGCGAATGTCGATGGTCGAAGTTCGTTAATTAGCGGCGGTTCTTACTTTGATCTTGAACAGGTTTCAAATGGCGCCGTATCCGTTGATCCGATGGAAGCGATTCGGCATTCGGTTCTATTGCATGCATTCGCTGACCGATTAGATGATTATGAACCGTCAGGTGTAGTTGATGAAGTGAAGCTTGGCGCTCCGGTTCCTGAACCCCGTAATTGTTATGGTATTGGCTTGAATTACCAGTTGCATGTTGATGAAGCGTCGATGAAAACTCCTAGCGTTCCAATGGTTTTTACAAAATTTCCTTCCTGCATTACTGGACCTGACGCTGATGTGATGATGCGAAGTGATCAATGCGATTACGAAGGTGAATTGGTGATCGTTATTGGAAAGAAAGGTAAAGATATCGCTGAACGTGACGCGTGGGGTCATATATTGGGTTTCACTGTTGGTCAGGATTTTTCTGACCGAAGTGTCCAGTTTAAAGATGATCCTCCCCAGTTTAATTTAGGGAAGTCCTTTGATACGTTCGGCCCTATAGGTCCTTTCCTTGTGTCTATTGATACCTTTCACGATCCAGCCGATTTGGAAATTTTGACCAGAGTGAATGGGGTAATACGTCAGCGTGATCGGACTTCCAACATGATTTTTCGAGTGCCGGAACTCGTTGCATACCTTTCGACGATCACGTCATTAGCTACTGGCGATATTATTTTCAGCGGCACTCCTGAAGGCGTTGGATTCA
Organism: Acidimicrobiales bacterium; assembly: GCA_013912105.1. GTDB lineage: Bacteria > Actinomycetota > Acidimicrobiia > Acidimicrobiales > UBA8592 > UBA8592. The sequence goes on from JACERY010000008.1 coordinate 68,452, forward strand.
GAAACGGTTTCTACCTGCAAAACGGGGATGTTGTCGAGACAATGATTGAGGGAATCGGGACGATGACAAACACCTGTGTTCGTGGAAGTGACTTTGCATAGAACCAGCTAGGGACAACTTCTTGATCTAGGATGCGGAAAGGGAGTGACATGACAGAAAAGCAATCTTGGTTTAAAAAAGTAAGAGCTAAAGGTGCTGCGGTTAAAGCCCTTCTAGAGAAACGCGCTGAAGAACGCGGCGGTGAACGTTTTTCTAGCCTTGATGGTAACCCATATAAGATTTCTAATAGAAATAAGCGGTTTTCCACGTATCGTTCAGAAATAATTCATGGTGTGATGCTGAAACCCTTAGATAAATTCTTGGATCGTGAAGCTAGTGGCGAAGGAAGCGACGAAGGTTTATTAAGTGGTCTTTGGAGTTTTAAAGATGACGAAGACAAAGCGGAAGAAGTTGACGAAACCGAAAATAAGGACGGTAGCGTTGACAGTGATGGCGAATCTTGAGATAACGATTGAGTACTGCATCCCTTGAGATTACTCAAGTGACGCGGTGCGCGTCGCACACGAAATCATGAGCGAATACCAGCACCAAATGGTTGCGCTCACGCTCCTCCCAGGTGACAAAGGCATTTTTGATGTCAAAGTCAACGGAACCCTGATTTACTCAAAGCATGCGACGGGACGGTTCCCTGA
>JACERY010000009.1 GCA_013912105.1 Acidimicrobiales bacterium
ACCGTTATTTGGGATTGGGCAGGCTTAGAGATTCCTAGTGATTTACTAGCAGATCTTAGATTACTTATTGAATACTCTGCTCTTGAGAATTTCTCTACTTTTTTAAATGACGATGAGAAAGCAGCGATGGTTCAAAGAGCAGAAAACCTTCTGCACTCAGGAGTTTTCCCAAGTGACCATTCTGGAACTAGATATCCATGGCCAATTATTTAAGGTGCCTACCCTTTATCTTTAAAAGTGATATCTATAGATTAGTAAATCCATAAAGAAGATACATAGTCTCCTTATGTGATCATTTTTCGCTTTGAGTGCTGCGTGATAGGAAAAATTGAAATTTTTTTTAATAAATACCCAAAATATGCTGTTTTTTCCGACATTGAAAATCTAGATGTGCTAATATGGTGTTCCTTGATCGCTTGCCTTCCGGCTAGCGATTTCTTTGCTTTTGTATGTGGTTTCGGTCAAGAATATGTCAAATTCGCAAAGAAACTAGGCTTGTCGATACCACTTAGATCGCAATTTGTTCAATTATCTTCAATGGCTGAATCATGGTCGCTTGTCTCCCCTTTATGGAAAAAGGAAGCCAACCAGACCATACCAATCCAAGAAATACCTACTACGAGCACCAAAGCTGCGAGATTTAATGCAATGCCCATAACAGCCATGAGCAAATAGAAAGGCTATTCACCCAATGCCTCTAATAGGGCAGGGAGAACTTTATGGACGTCTCCGATTATTCCTAAATCAGCAATGGAAAAAATTGGAGCTTCAGGGTCCTTATTTATAGCAATGATAGTTTTGGAACCTTTCATCCCAACCATATGTTGTGTGGCTCCAGAAATCCCAGCGGCGATGTATATATCTGGCTTCACTACTTTTCCAGTTTGCCCTACTTGATAACTGTAAGGGACCCAACCAGCGTCAACAATAGCACGAGAAGCACCAGCAGCTCCTCCTAATTTGTTCGCTAAATCTTCTATTAATTGAAATTTTTCAGCTTCGCCAAGCCCGCGTCCTCCAGAAATAACAATGCCGGCTTCATCGAGCTTCGGCCCATCCGACTCTTCAACAAATTGGCTGACAACTTTAGCTGAGCCGGTTGCTCCTAGCTCAGGTACAGTCATTACTTCAACTGACGCTGAACTTCCATTAGAGGCTTCTGCATTAAACGACTTTGGTCGTACTAGGAAAATCCCTGGCTTATCTCCGGTAAATTTGGTTTTAACATTTGTTGCTCCACCAAAAACTGGTTCAACCCCGACAAGGCCATCACTCTCTACTAGGTCAACAATGTTAGTTATAACTGATGCGTCTAATTTAACTGAAAGGCGACCAGCTACATCTCGACCACCGTAAGTGGTACCGAAAAGGATAGCTGTCGGAGCTTCGGCTGTGGCTTTCTCAGCCAATGCTGACGCTAAAGCTGGACCTTCTAAACCGCCATTAAGATCACCGGTGGTTAGGATTGCAGTTGCACCATGTGCCCCCAGCTCGTCTGCTACTTGTTCAGCATCTGATCCTGCATGGACAGCAACAACATCTCCCAACTCACGAGCTTTTGCAAGCAACTCAAGTGTGATGGTTGAGACCACTCCATTATTTGTTTCAGCGTGTACCCATATAGTTCCCATGTTGCCTCCTAGATAACTTTCAACTCTTGCAGGAATGACATAATTCGTTCATGCCCGTCGCCTTCATCTTCAATGATTTCGCCAGCTTCACGTGCAGGAGCAGGCTCAATTGAAACTATTTCCTGCCCTCCGCCTGCCCATCCAACGCTTCCTGCCTCAATACCAAGATCTGCTAACGCAAGTTCTTCAACAGGTTTTGACTTAGCTGCCATGATTCCTTTAAATGATGGGTATCGTGGCTCAACCACGCCCGCAGTAACTGATACCAGAGCAGGAAGTGGGCATGCGACATCATCGTACCCATCCTCTGTTTGCCTTTTAACTGCAACATTTCCGCCATCAACGGTTACTTCTTTGGCAAATGTCACTGAGGGGAGACCCAGTAATTCAGCTACTTGTTCAGGGACTGTCCCTGTGTATCCATCAGAAGATTCAGTTGCTGTTAAAACCAGGTCCGCACCGACTCGTTCGATTGCGGCAGCGAGAATTTTAGCTGTACCTAACGCATCTGTTCCAGCGAGCGCATCATCACTAACAAGAATCGCGCTATCAGCACCCATCGCTAAGGCATTGTTCAGCCCATTACGTTCATTATTAGGCACCATTGATACAAGCACGACCTCTCCATCGTCACCAACTAGCTGAAGTGCCATTTCAACACCATAAGAATCAGATTCGTCAAGAATAAGCTTGACGTCACGTTTCAGTGTTTTTGTATTCGGATCAATTTCACCTGGATCTGCAGGATCAGGAATTTGTTTTACGCAGACTGCTACTTTCATTTTTTACCCTACTTTTTGAGGATTTACATATCAGCCCAACTAGGCCAATATCTTGACTTTACAGCAGGTTTTGACATAATCCATAACCGTAGAACCGGAGTAAACACACAGCTTGGATTCAAATTTCGTACAATGGGGCGGTGAAGATAATGTTCCTAGTTAATCCTGCTGCTTCCTCAGTGACTCCGCGCACGCGCGTTGTCATACAAAAAGCATTGGCTTCAGATCATGAAGTCGTGTTAGCCGAGACTATCCGAAGAGACCATGCTACGAGAATAGCTAGAGAAGCTGCTGAAGACCATTTCGATATTGTCGTGGTGCTTGGTGGGGATGGAACGTTAAACGAAGCAGCTAATGGCTTAATAAACACCGACACAGCGCTTGCTGTTCTCCCAGGTGGATCTACGAATGTTTTTGCTCGAACGCTTGGACTGCCTGATGACCCAGTTGAAGCGACTGGAATTTTACTTGAAACAGTAGATAATCATGCGCCTCAGCGAATAGGCCTTGGGTGCGTCAACGGACGTTATTTCCTTTTTCATGCGGGAATGGGCTTCGATGCAGCTGTGGTAGCAGAAGTTGAGAAGCGAGGAAGATTAAAACGATACGCCAGCCATGCTTTATTTGTTTATGCAGCGATTGACACGTGGCTTCGACATTACGATCGCAAAAAACCAGCATTTCGTATTAGGCATAGCAATGGCGCTGTAGTCCCTAATTCCAAATTTGGGATTTGTTTAAATACTGACCCTTATACATATCTTGGCAGTAGATCATTGAGCCTCTCTCCGGATGCTGACTTAAGCCGGAGTTTAGTTATGATCAGTATTAATAGTCTTCGTGTAAACAGGTTATTAAATCTTGTTAGCGGAGCGATTCGTGGTTCGACAGCTTTCCATAACCACTCCTATGTTGATTACAGGGCAGATGTTACGGATTTTAGGGTTGAGGGACATAGACCATTCCCTTACCAAGTTGACGGCGATTATTTAGGTGAAGTGACTAGCCTTGATTTCTCCTACGCCCCAAGTGTCTTAAAACTTGTTGCGCCTAATCCAAGTCTCGTTGGTCTACCCGGACAGAAGTAACATGAATACTAGGAGGTTTAACTTCCTATATTGTGTTCAGTAGTTACCTGTCGTGCCCTTTGACAACCTCTAAAGCGACGTCTGGCACATCAGTAATAATTCCATCCACCCCGAAACCAATAAGTTCTTCCATACGGTCTTCATCATTGACCGTCCAGACATTGACTTCCAGGCCATATTCATGAGAGGCAACTACGAAATCTTCATCTACTGCAAGGTGATGCGGGTGGACTGATTGAAAACCGGAGAGTTTGAGTCCTTGGAGGAAATCCTTTCTCTCTTTGAAATCCCCGATAGTCAAAAACCCAAGTTGAACTGTAGGTGATGTTGCTCTGGCATATTCAAGCACGTCTCTGCTGAATGATGATAAAAGAAACTGTTGATTGAGATTATTTCCCTCTATGCCATCTAGAACAGAATCAACGAGTTTCTGCGTAAGCGTAAATTCAGATACTTTTAGCTCAATGTTCATGTGCGCCCCTGCGCATGCATTTATTGCATTTCTCAGCAATGGAATATGACTCGGAATGTCTTTCACCGTTAGTTCCTGTATGTAACGATCTTGCCCTATCGTTTCATCGTGGTGGACCACCACATTCCCATCGCTGGCTAACCAAACATCAAATTCGACCCAATCGGACCCGATTGCCACTGCATGCGTGAATGCTTCAAGAGTATTTTCTTTAAAGGTAAGAGAAGCACCTCGGTGGGCACAGACATTAGTCACAAAGCACATCCATGTAACTAAAATAGCTTGAATAATTGAGATAATAATTTTTTTTCACAAATTCAACATAACCACCATGTGCCACTTGTCACACACAAAATTTGCCTGTATCGTCAAATAATGGGAGCCGAAAGGTGAACTGAATTAAGAGTCGCTAAATGCTTTGCGGAGGGCTTGTGGCAATTCAAACAATTTCATATCTTGATAAAAAAAGGGACTGGCGCGAGTTAGCGTTATGCAAAGATACCAGCCCAGAACTCTTCTTTCCTGTTGGAAATACTGGTAGTGCGTTAGATGCTATTTCTTTAGCAAAAAATGTTTGTCATCGGTGCCCATCACAGGATGAGTGCCTTGAATACGCGTTGGACTCAAACCAGGACAACGGAGTTTGGGGTGGGCGTTCAGAAGAAGAACGGCGAAATATCCGTCGTCAACGTCAAATAAGGTTGCAGTCATAGCTTGATCTTCTAGTTGTATAAAATTTGGCTAGATGTCTAGGTCTGACTAATTGGTATTCGTATTAGCGCTTTGGTACCGCCTGATTCGGCTCTGCGAATTTCGATTGAACCCGCCAAGTCCATTTCAATAAGGTTCCTGACGATCGTTAGCCCTAATCCATAGTTCTCTTTTGAGAACCCCAATGGAAGCCCAAGACCGTTGTCCGAGACGGTGACCTTAAGCATTCGCTGAGATGATTTGAACATTATTGTCAACTTTGGCATTTCAATGTGAGAAATATCTGAGAAAGCATGCTGTACTGCATTCTGCATAAGTTCATTAAGTGTCACTGCTAACGCTGTGGTCTGGGTAGCTGGCAAAATTACTGAGTCCCCTTGCACATGAAACTCAATTGACCTTTCGGCATCAGAAAGGTCTTCTGATACAAGTCGAACTAATGGCTTAATAACCTCATCGAAATGCACAATGTCGTCTGCCTTGTGAGAAAGGATTTCATGAACGACTGCAATAGAGCGTATCCTCCGAACAGAATCGTCAATTGCTGTCCTTGCCTCAGTCACAGTTACTCTTCTAGATTGCAAGCGAAGCAAAGACGAGATTGTCTGAAGATTATTCTTTACTCGATGATGAATCTCAGCAATTGTGGAATCTTTTGATCGAAGGAGTTGATCTCGTCGCCTTAGTTCTGAAATGTCTCTAACGAGCACTACAGCCCCAGTAGTGTTGTTATTCTCAATTATAGGAAGGCACCTGAGCGAGATAGCCTGCCCGTTCATTTGGATCTCAGTGCTTTGGGCTTGATGTATATCAAAGGCCTTGGGAACAGCGTCGCATTTTAAGACGTCAATCCCAATTTTCTTATTCTCAATTTGCCTTATACTGAGTCTACTTAGAACGGAAACTGAATTTGGAGATGCAAAGCGCACTCGCCCAACTCTGTCAAGCAACATCAACCCGTCACTGACTCTGGGAGAAAATTCTGATTCAGTTCCTGCTTCTTGAAATGGATAGCAGTTTTGTGAAATCATCAAAGCTAAACGTCGAAATAACGAGAAATAGGTCATCTCGAGATCTCCAGCAACTCTTTGGCCATCAGGTGAAAAATCACGGGATAGAACAGCTATTACTTTTCCGTCAAAGAGAACCGGGACGCTTAAAGTTCTAATGCGCTCAACCGGGCTTTGTAATATTAAACCTCCGTCTATAATTTGGCCGCTTTGGCGTGCTTCATCAAAAAACGGTCTTTCGCCACGTGTAAATATGCGCCCTTCCATTTCTTTTCTATAGATACTTCGACTCGTGGTCGGACGCACATGGGCAACAATAACGTATGAAGTTTTAGTTGAATTATCCTCGGGAATACAAAGAAGTAAGTCAGCGAATGAGAGATCAGCAAGTAAGTCCCAAGATCTGATTAACTTTGAAAGGTATCTACTCTCAGAAGCTTTTAGAGTAGGTGCTAGCTCAGTTAGTGCTGACATTTTATCTTTCAGGTTTGGGGACTATCTAAGCTCCAAAACCTATTTTAGGAGCTGCTTGAGAACCGATATCAATAAAAGTTATTTTACTGACTGGAATCCCTACCTCTCTGCCATCCTTATCAGATAACCATGTAACACTTTTTTGAGATTCGAGATCGCCTTCGAGTTGCGATTTCAGTTTTTCGAGATCAGTATCATCTGACATTTCTAACTGAATTTCTTTTGCTATATCTCCGACACCTATACGAACAATCATTTTTTTCCTCTCTTTTACCTATTGGAGTAGTTTAAGTCCCTTGTTGTACCTTCGGGTGGGGGCAAGGTCGATATCAACGGTTTCACTTATTTGAGCGAATATCTTTCCAGCTTCGCTATCCGGCATCATGGCTACAAGCGGGTTACCTGTATCTGAACCTTCACGAATTTCAGGAATCAGCGGAATTTGACCAATTAATGGCACCTCTAATCGGTTGGCGAGGTCTTCGCCACCACCGTGACCGAATAAGTAGTATTTCTTTCCGTCATCCCCAGTGAACCAAGACATATTCTCTATAACCCCTTTGACCTCCAGATTCACGTTTTTCGCCATGAAAGCAGCTCGTTGAGCAACACGTTGTGCAGCTGGTTGAGGTGTCGTGACTACATACAGTTCCGAACGTGGCAAGAACTGCGCTAGCGACAGCGCAATATCGCCGGTTCCAGGGGGCAGGTCGACCAATAAGTAATCTAGGTCCTCCCAGTACACGTCTGTCAAGAACTGTTCTAGGGCTTTATGGAGCATTGGGCCTCTCCAAATAACTGGTTGGTCTTCTCTAGCAAAGAACCCCATTGAGATAGCCTTTACGCCATGTTTCTTTGGTGGAATCAGAAGTTCATCGATTACGGTTGGTGGTTGATCAAGCCCGAGCATACGCGGGATAGAGAATCCCCAGACATCAGCATCAACGATGCCTACAGATTTCCCTCGGTTAGCTAGTGCTATTGAAAGATTAGCTGACACTGATGATTTTCCTACCCCGCCTTTACCGGAGGCAATAAGAAGAACACGAGTTTTTGATTCAGGGTCAGCAAAAGGAATTAGTCTTCCTTCTGCATGACCATGAGCTGGTTGGGAACCTGCAGTTGCGGAAGGGTCACCGTGCACGATCTCGCGAACTTTTGTTCTTTCCTCATCAGTCATGACCCCGAAGGTAACGTTAACATCGGTTACGTCATCTATCCCTTGGATAGCTTCCGTTACGTCTTGTTCAATTTTCGCCTTCAGGGGGCAGCCTGGGATAGTTAAAGATATCTCGACACTAATTGATGAACCCTTTATTGAAACATCTTTTACCATTCCGAGTTCTACGATGCTCCTATTTAATTCTGGGTCATTGACTGGTTCAAGAGCTTCAAGAATATTTTCAAGTGATAAACCCATTGGTTCTCCTATAGAGGTACTTCTAGTCTATGTGTTTTCATCTCTGAACCTCAAAGCAACGAGATCATGTCAATTAAAAAGTTTGATAAGCAGCCTGAAAGAAGTTATTTACCCATCACAATCTAGGTAAGCGGCTAATACTTCAATTTGTGATTCAGCTTGAGGAGAAACTGGAGATCCTCCTGTTAACAGTGAATTATTTACCTTTTCCAAATCTTCACACGAAAGTACGGGGTTAATATCAGCGTTCAACGTAGCTCGGGTAATTAGAACTTCGATATCTAAAGGGTTTTCCTGCACAGCTGTGTCCATTTGTGAAAGGGCGCGTTCGTAAAGAACAGGGTCACCAGTTTGAGCTAACAATATTGATTCTCTGCTCAATGCTTTCGGATTAGAAGGATCGACTTCTAAAATAGCTCTGAAGAGCTTGATTGCACTGACGCTTCTTTGAGGCTTTTCGCTCTGCAAAAGATAATTTGCTGATTCGAGCGCGCTAGTGACAGTCATTTCTAAATCTTGTAACGAAGGTGAGCTGCTTCCAATAATGTCTTGATACTTTGCTTCAGCATAGATTTCTCCCCTCAGACCTTGAGCGAGCAACACGCTTTGCAAATCATCTGAAACTTCTATTTTCTCAAGATTTTGTAATTGTTTTAGTGCCTCTGGGTATCGACTTTCATCTGATAAGGCTATTGCCAAGAAAACAATCGCGTCAGGAAAATCAGGTTGAATCAGAAGAACCTCGTTCCAAACCGGAATGAGTTCATTGCTTGCCCTACCCAAGCGATACAGAAGCCAAGCTCTATAAGTCAGAGCTTCTGTGTTACTTGGCTGCTGATCTAGAACTTCCTCGTAGAGTTCTATAGCTTCTTCCCATCGATTCTGATCTCCAAAAAGCTGCTGTGCTTGTGAGAGCTTGGTAACGGTACTTTGCCTGATACTTCCAGTTAAGCTGTCGGAACTTGTCCGTTCACCAGATGAGATACTGATGGCAAAACCTGCAAGCGTAGCCACCGAGATCAGAAAAAGTATCCAAAGCCAAGTCTTTCTATTCCGCTTTAGCCCAGTTTTGCTTTCTTTCTTATCCGGTTCCGCTTCCAGCCGCGCTAAACGTTTTGAATACTTTAAAGTAAGAACCTTATGATGATCAGAACTAATTTCGCCATTTTTAAGTTCTAAGTCTAGGTCCTCAAGTGACTTTAGAAGAAACTCTTTTTCCTTTTCAAGTTTTCCATTTTTCATTTATGTTCCATGGCTTATCCGGGATTATCTTCTTTGATGGTGGAGGTAGTTTCAAACTCTTCTCTCATCGCGAAGACCCGTTCTTCCTCGTCCTTTGAAAGTTCAATTCCTTGAGGGGCAGATTTCCTTCTTGAATATGCAAGAGTTATACCACCAAGGGCTAAACCAATTATTAGAAATGGCGCTATCCAAACTATTGAATCGAAACCTTTACCGCTTGGATTTAAATTAACCCAATCCCCATAGCGTTCAACATAAATTGATTTAATTTCGGAATCGCTTAACCCTTGATCAACTTGTTCTTTTATTTCAGCTCGAATCACTTGTGCTATGGGTGCAGAACTTTCTGAAACAGGCTGTCCTGAACACTGAGGACATGCAATTGTTGAAGCAAGTGAAGCTGCTCTTTCTGCCGGAGTTTCAACCTTATTCGAATCAAATATTCCAAAAATCAATGCGGCAAAAAAAACTACGACCATCAATGACCACGAGATAGCTCTAGATTTTGAAATAGTTAACATGAAATCCCCATTACTAGATCATCGTAACTTATGGGTCCAACGACCTTCTTTACTACTAAACCATTTGGGGCGATTAAAACCGTTTCAGGGGCAGTCATAACACTGAAATCAATAGCCACACGATTTGTTCTCTCATCTGCAAGTACTGGCCAATCGCCTCCGTATTTAGCAAAAAAATCTTCTATATCAGCCAAACGGTCGTTAAATGCAACACCGATAAGTTTGGTTTTGCATTGTTTTCCGTCTTCAAGAGTGACTCCTTTTTCATGGAACCTAAGTAGGTCACTATGTTCTATTACACAACCAGAACACCAACTTGCAAAAAAATTCACAGCTACCCATGTTTGTTGCTCTACCGGTAAAGATCTATTCTCAAGAAGTACTTTCTCGAGTTCAAAATTTTCTCCGTTGACAGCTAAGCCTTCAATGGGAGGAGACTGTTGCCCAACAATATCGAAATTAGGGCCATTTGTTTGTGTAGTTCTTGTGGCCAATAAGATAATAAAGGCCAGTCCTAATATTCCAAGTGCTGCAACTCCAGATTTCATTAGAGTCATTAGTCTCCGCCTTGCGTTGAAGTAGTAGATATTTTATGTTCTTGTTTCCCTTGTCTTTTTTTTCGCGTAGGGATTGCCGAGAGGATAGTTCCAATCAACATAACTAGACCACCAATCCAGAGCCATACAATAAGCGGCTGTTTTGTTACTTGTATAACGATTGACTTGTCTTTCTCATCTGGCGGGTCTAACAGTGCTACTTGTATATCTTCCCGAGTTGTAGTTCTTGTTGCAGGTGATGGAACTAGTTGCCCTGATGCTGTAAAGCGTTCAATTGATGGTTTGAGAGTACTTGTGCCAATCCTAATCTCAACTATTTCTTGGATTCTATTAGAAAATGTTAGCCGCTCGGATGAAACGTATGTGACTGTAGTTTGGCTAAATTTAACACTTTCCCCCACTTGAAGTGAATAGGAACCTTGTGAAAGATATGAAGAGCTTGCTATGAGCCCTATCGCAAGTGCTACCACGCCGAGATGAACAATCATTCCCCCGTTCGATCGCCCGATAAGACCCCTCCACTTGTTTCTTCTTATAGAAATAAGTAAATGCCGTGAAGCACTTGCAGCAGCAAACCCAGCAAAAGCGAAACCCAATAACGGTAGCAGTCCCCTAGCGCCCAAAACGACCGCAAGAACAAGGGAAAAAACGCCCCCCCATGCTGGCCATTCAATACGGTCACGGATTAATTCAGTGCTTGCTTTGCGCCAAGGAAGAATAGGGGCCACTGCCATGAAAAATAGTAGTGAGAATCCAATTGGAATAGACATCTTTTGAAAATAAGGAGCGCCTACAGAGATTTGCCTATCCTGAAGAGCCTCAACTATGAGAGGGAAAATAGTACCGAGTAGAACCACGAAGGCGAAAGCGGCAAAGGCCAGATTATTTGCAAGAAATGCCCCTTCACGCGAAAGAGGTGAATCGATCCCGCCTTGTGAGCGTAACTCTTCACCTCTCCAGAAGATCAAGCAAATAACTACCAGCAAGGTGATACTAAAAAACCAAAGCAGCCATGGCCCTATCCCCCCTTCTGAAAATGCGTGCACTGAAGCAATAATGCCGGACCGAGTGATGAAAGTTCCTAAGATCGTGAGGAGGAAAGTTGCGCAAACTAGCGACAAGTTCCAAACTCGAAGCAAACCTCTTCTTTCTTGCACAAGGACAGAATGCAAATACGCTGTTCCAGTTAACCAAGGCAGTAACGAGGCGTTCTCGACAGGGTCCCACCCCCAATATCCTCCCCATCCAAGAACGTCATATGCCCACCAGGCTCCAAGGACAATTCCGGCAGTAAGAAATCCCCATGATAGGAGTGTCCACCGACGTGTTATCAGGAGCCAGCCTTCTCCCAGCCTGCCGGTAATTAATGCAGCAATAGCAAATGAAAAGGGAACGGTGAATCCTACATACCCCAGATAAAGCATTGGGGGATGGAAAGCGACCAGTATGTGATTCTGAAGAAGTGGATTAGGGCCAGGTCCGTCATAGCCTGGCGGTGGGCTGAATGATTGGAAAGGATTAGCAGGTCCTAACATCACAAAAGCAAAGAAAGCCATGACTAAGAACATTGAGACAAGGGCCCAGGACACCATCGGGTCTGATAATCGTTTTGAAAACTTCTTCGCTACTACTGCTAGGTAACCTGCCAGAATAAGCCCCCAGAGTAGAATGGATCCTTCAAGGGCAGACCACATAGTAGCAATGTTGTATAGAGGTGGGGTCAAGGAACTTCCGTTTTCAGCTACATACTGAATAGTAAAATCCCTTGTAATTAATGCTCTTTGCATAGCAAACGTTGAAAGGCACATTCCCGCAAATGCAATCCAAGCGTATTTCCCTCCGAGCTCGCGCAACTTGTCTCGTTTAAATCTCAGGCCAATAACTAATGTGATAGCCCCTGTTAACGCGGAAGCTAGAGTCAGGACTACTCCGAAGGATCCAATTACGAGATTCATATTTTGTCCTAAGATTCTGGTTCTTTCGGCGACTGCCCGCGATTCTCGGCGTCATCTATCCTGTCTTCACGATAATCGTTATCATGTTTTACAAGAATTCTATTAGTGGAGAACCACCATCCGTCATTAGCTCCGTTAGCGAAAATGTATTCAGGTTGTGGCAGTGGCCCTTGAACCCACCTTCCTTCCAAAACGACTGGAATGCCTTCATCAAATAAATCTGGAGGAGTTCCTCTACTAACTACATCAACAAGGACATCATCAAATGCTATGGAAAAGAATGTGTATTCTGTTCCTTCAATGACGAATATTTGACCATCACCGACATTAGAAATTGGCGAGCCTAAGAGTTGAAATCGCTTATCCCCAATATCCATTCTATTTTCAACAGCTTCATCTGCCGGAAGGAATGACTGACTATTGGTGACTAGAAACCAGACAAGAACAATCACCGCTCCAGCGACAGCTGCTACGACAAGGATAGGAATCCAGGGTGGAGTTTTTTTTGATTCCTGCGTTCTTGGAGATAGATCCATTTCCTGTTTCTCTTCCGACATGCGAAATCTTATATCTCCTGAGATGAGGACATCCATCTCTGACGATTTTCCGGCACTTTGATTGAAAGTGCTTTGCCTTTTTGAATTATCCTCCAACCGTAAAGTACTAATACCCCGACGGAAATAATCCAACCTGCGAGAAGATAACCAAGATGAGTCACTTGAATTCCCCTTTCGTATTATCACTAATATCGCTTTCAGAACCTGAGCTTTTCCCTTCAGCTATCCGTTCTTGCAAAACACCCATAGCTCCTTCGTTCTCAATTTCTGTTTGAAGCCATCCAACGCGAAACCTATGAGTCATTAACCACAAGTAGCAAACTCCAGCGAGAATGAGGCCTAAGAACAGAGTGAACAAGGTAAGGTTTTCTAACTTGCCATCTGTCAGCGAGGATTTCTGATGAAGAGTATTATTCTCCCACCATTCAACAGATCGATTAATTATTGGAATATTGATAGCCGTAATTATCCCTACGATTGAAGCCCTTTTAGCTCGAATTTCTGGGTTAGCTGGAACTTGCCTTAACGCTAGATAACCCAAAAGCATGAGAAATAAAACGAGGGTCGTAACCAGGCGAACATCTCCCCATTCCCACCATGTATTCCATGTTGGCCGTCCCCAAATGCTTCCCGTGACGAGAACTAAACCACAAAAGATGAGCCCAATTTCTGCCGATGCGTGTGCGACTGTATCCCACCACCGAGACTTTTTCCAAAGATAGAAGAAACTCCCTACGCCTGTTGCGACTACAGCAACGTAAGCAAAAATTGCCATGGGTACGTGTATGTACAATAGCCGCACAGCATCTTCCATATTGTCATCTTCAGGGCTAAGAAAGAAGCCAAAAATAACAAGCGTTGGCAGGCCTATGAGAAGAAGAGTTCCCATGAATCTAGTTCCTTTAGAACTAGTTAGATTAGAGTTTCGGACACTGTACATTATGCCTCCTCTAGAAGCTGTCCATAAGCCAACATACCGAGAAGAGTGTACAGAACGGCAATTACTGAGAGTAATCCGACCCATGCCCACCCATCAGCGTTAACACGGCCAAAACCATCTCCGAATGCACGCGTTGCTCCAACAACGACCGGTGCAAGAACTGGTAGCAGCAGAACTGGAAGCAATGTCTCTCGGACACCTAAACCAGTAGATAAAACCCCGTACAATGTTCCTGTGCTGGCTATGCCTACCGTGGCAATTATTCCGGAAATAAGAACTAGAGGATAATTGTCTATTGATGAATCAAACAATGTAACCATAGCCACCATCATAAGTACTTCTAAGACTAGGAGTTGCAAGAAGAGAGCAATCGTTTTACCGATGTATAAAGAAAGTGATGAAACAGAAGATAATAACAAACGATCTTGCGCTGAATCTGAACTCTCAATATCGACTGCTCTTTGTATTGCAAGTATTGCGACAAGAATAATCGATACCCAGAAAAGTCCCGGACCTGTATCGCGAAGTGTTTCAGTATCAGCATCAAGTGCAAATCCGAAAAGGACGAGAATCAAAAGGGTATAGGGTGCCACTTGATTAGTTATTATTCGGGAACGCATCTCTATCCGAAGATCTTTACGAGCAATCATCCATGCATCACGAAACATTATTTTCCCCGGTATCGCTAATTACTGCCCCTCCCGCTACTTCAATAATTCGTGTTTCGTTTTGACCGACCTTATCTATCTCATGAGATGCCACTAGAACGGTTGCTCCAGCTTTGGTTGCTTCAGTAATTAAAGCGTCAACTGTTTGCTTCCCTTCGACATCCAGAGCTGCGTGCGGTTCATCAAGTAACCAAACGCTAGGTCTCTGCATTACCAATGTTGCTAAAGACACTCTTCGTCGCTGACCTTCTGAAAGGTTCCTCACAGAAACGCTTTCTAAACGGCCCTTTAAGCCAAGTAAATCAACAGCGTTTGTAATATCTTCTTGAGACGCATTAAAAACCTGCGCCCAAAATAACATATTCTCCTCTACTGTGAGGTCGGCATACAAACCAGTTTTATGACCCAATACACCGACGTGGGGTCGGACTAACATGCGTTCTGTTATGAGATCAAAACCTAAGATAGATCCAGAACCTTCTTTTAATGGAAGGAGCCCTGCGCAAAGACGAAGAAGGGTAGACTTACCTGCGCCATTAGGGCCTTTTATAACGATAATTTCGCCTTTGTTAACAGTCATGCTGATATCGGTTAAGGCAGGAAATCGCCCAAGCAGCACCATGCTGTTTTGAAGATCAATAACTGGTGTCATTTAAAACCCTACGTGTTTGTTCTTAACTAAAATCTAGTGGGAGTAAGCTATTTCTAACGATTCCTAGGCAGATAGCTTTAATAGAAAACCAAAAAAGAGCCAATTGGAAGTGAAGTACCTTTCTTTTGGCTAACGTTTTGCAAGATGCTTGTTTCACGTTTCTTTCAAAAGGTAGGCCAAAGCCTTATTGCAATTGGTGGTCTGACCTTACTTTTCGTAGCTTATCAACTTTGGGGAACTGGTTTTTTAACCGATCGATACCAAGAAGACTTAAAAGAAGATTTTGAAGAACTTATTGAAGCCACTGAAGAGACAGAGCAAAATACAATTGCTAATGAGGAGGAATCCGAGCAAGGCGTTAGTTTTTCTGAATTTCTGTGGCGTTCAGAGGGTGAAGCTATTGCTCAATTAATTATCCCGAGGATGGGACTTACGCAAACAGTTGTTTCTGGAGTATCTTCAGAGTCTCTGAGAAGAGGACCAGGCCATTTCCAGAATACTCCGATGCCAGGAATGCCTGGGAATACCTCTATCGCTGGACACCGAACAACATGGGGTGCGCCGTTTAGTCGAATTGACGAACTTGAACCTGGTGACGAGATCAATGTTCAAACAATTCAGGGAAGTTTCACTTACAAAGTCATTGAACAAAATGGTGGACGCGGTAATTTCATTGTAAGTCCACAACGACTTGCTGTTCTTGATCAAGACTTTGAGGAATACCCAAACCGGCTAACTTTAGTTTCTTGCCACCCTCGACTAACGGCCCGTAATCGAATCATTGTTGTTGCAGAACTGATAGGAGAACCAGCTGAGTATTTCGCAAGGCCTGATGCCGCTCCCCAAACAGGATTTGCTTTTATTTTTGATCAAGAAGCGCTTGATGAAGTGCTCCCTAATGATGGAACTCAAACGGTGACTGAGGATATTCCGCCGGAACTGAAACCCACCGAAGAGGGAAATATCGCTTCAAACACACAGAATGAAAAGATTGATGAAGCTGACCCTCTCCCGACCCCTACCCAGGAAGTATCGC
This sequence comes from Acidimicrobiales bacterium, assembly GCA_013912105.1. Classification (GTDB taxonomy): domain Bacteria; phylum Actinomycetota; class Acidimicrobiia; order Acidimicrobiales; family UBA8592; genus UBA8592. The sequence goes on from JACERY010000009.1 coordinate 15,717, forward strand.
AGAGCACACGAGCCTCTGAATCAGTACCTTTACCTACGGAGCGTGCAACAAGTTTTGGAGAGGGTCTAGATGGTGACAGGTCAGCTATTCTTCCCTCGATTACATGGGGGCTAGCACTTTTGGCTTTAATGATTTCTTCTAATTTTATTGCAAACCGGTGGAGAAAATTGCCTACTTATTTAATTGCTTTTACACCTTTTGTAATTGTCTTAAGCGTTTGGTTCTTTAATCTTGACCGGGCTTTACCGAGTTATTAAAAACTGCTCCTATGGTTATAGATGATGAAAACATTGCTACAAAGCTTTGACTTCCAAACGAACTCTTTCGTTGTTAACTCAAACCATCAAAGCGCGCACCATTTCCTTCTGCGCAGTTGGAAAAGTGTTCCGATTCTCGTGTTTTTTTTATTTCTGTGTTTTGCTTGTTCATCCGAAGAGAAACAAACTACAGAGTTTGCTCCCGGTATTATCCCAGGTGCTTTAGCAAAAACAGGGAGCGTCGATTCTCTTGTGCTTGAAGGGAAGATAGTAAGTTTTCTTTACGAACTAAGTTCAGAGGATTGTTTCAATGAATACAGGTTAGTGGATGACCGGACAGGTGACATCAGCGACCTCACAACAATTGTTGATTGCCGACGACCACATGATGCTGAAATCTACGGAGAATACGTGCATCCCGCTATAGCGGGTGAACCGTTTCCTGGAAGAACCGAGATTGAACGATGGTCTTCAATAAAGTGTTTTGAAGGGTTTAAAGATTTCGTTGGTTCTGACTACGTTCTGTCTGATCTTGAAATTGGGTTGATCCCTCCAGAACGCGAGGATTGGGAAATAGGTTTATATAGAACGGTAGCTTGTTATGTGTTTGCGCCAGGTAGCCAATTGTCAGGGTCAATGAGAGGAAGTGGCATCTAACTATGAGAGAAAAATTTAATCAGAAACCCAATGAAGAGCTAGATCTACAAGAACGAAGAAAACGTGTCTCAAAATTTGTTAAGCTCGGCAAAAGAACCGGATATTCCTTATGGTTAATCGCTATAGTGCTATTTTTTGTTCTTTTCTCAACTGACTTTGATGGACCGTTTGTCGCTGTGCTTCTCGCGTGCCTCATAGCAGGGTGCGTTATTCTTCTTCCCTCTATTGTCTTGTCGTATGCAGTTCGAGCAGCTGAACGGGAAGACCCCACTGCAGAAAAACCTAGATAAACCAAACGAATTGAACCAAAGGGAAGTTATTCTATTGGAGAAATATCTATTGGTTCTTTAGGAATATCACCTTTTACAATATCAGGGAGAAATTCTCTTAATCTTTGCGGCAGCGTCGCTTCATCAGATTCGAGCAATTCATCAATCCTCCACCATTTCCCATCTTCAAAAGCTGCTGCTTCTAATGCTTCAAGGCCTTTGGGGTTCCACTCTCCAGACGTTTCCGAATATGCCACGTGAATTTTTTCATCGGATTTAAAGTGGTACATAGCAAAGTCAAATTCAACATATTGTGTCCAAATACATGGGCCAACATCTACTTTGTCGAATCCGCACTCTTCATAAAGTTCTCTTCTAGCTGCGTCGGCGCTTTTCTCGCCTGGCTCAATACCCCCACCTGGGATTTCCCACCAAGTCCCTTTCTCAGGTCTCATAGGGTCAGACCCTTTCATAAGAAAAACTCGAGAAGACGAGTCTAATAGAACAACTCTTGCAGCGGGCCTTCGTAAGCTCCAATTCATTAATTTTTGGGAAGTTCTACGAAAGGTGTTTCTTTGGAGTAACCAGGTTCTTTGGGCAACCCCAGTATGCGCTCCCCAATGATATTCCTTTGTACTTGGTCAGTACCGCCGTAGATCGCTGGAGCTGGAGAAAAAGTAGTTACTTCATGAATCCAACCCCCATAATCTACCTCTTTTGCAGTTAACATCCCATCTGCTCCAATCACCATATTTCCCACGTCACGGAATTGGCGGTAAAGCTCGCTCATCATTAACTTCCCTATATTTCCTTCGGCGCCTGTTCTCTGGGAGCTGGCTTTTGCTCGTATCATGTTAAGTCGATTCACTTCAACTAGGGAATGCAACTTCATCATTTCATCTCTTATAACCGGATCTTTATCTTGACCTAATTTCTGAGCAAGTTCAGCGAGACGTTCAAAAAGTTTTGGTCCGATTGCGAGGGAATCGCCGGATCCTTGCCTACTCGCAGAAATAACTTCACCAACTTTTCGTTCCAATTGGCCAGCAATAGAACCCGGGGCTGTTGTGGTAACTGGAACAGTTCCGCTTCCCAAATGGGATCTTTCAAACATCAGTGTTGCATTTGCTACTCGCCAACCGTTTGATTTTCCGCCAATCATTGCATTGTCATGGACCTGAGCGTCAGTTATGAAGACTTCGTTAAAGAGAGCTCTTCCGGTCATTTCCGTGAGTGGCCTGACATCTACCCCATCTTGTTTCATGTTGAAAGCAAAGTATGAAATCCCTTGATGTTTCGGCAAGTCGGGATCAGTTCGAGCTATTAGCATTCCCATATCTGCTATCTTTCCTCCGGAAGTCCAGACTTTTTGACCATTGATTGTCCACTCGTCTCCATCTTTTTCAGCTTTGCATTGGAGCCCAGCTAAGTCAGAACCCGCTCCTGGTTCAGAGAACAGTTGACACCAAGCATGTTGACCATTGAGTATTTTTGGAAGATACTCCTCTATCTGCTCTGCAGTTCCGTGTGCAGCAATTGTTGGTGCTGCGAGCATCATCCCTAAACCAGTTGGTGGTCCTAGAACCTGTTTTTCAGCAAGAACACTTAACACTGCATGGTTTAGTGACCTGCTCCACCCTCTTCCTCCAGCCTCTTCTGGAAGCATCGTGTGGGAAAGCTTAGCGTCAGCCATCAGTTGCCACCATTCAGCAACAGTTAAGTCAGGGCTCCAATTTTTTTCAACCCAGTTAGCGACTTCGCTCTTGACTTCTGATTCGCTCATTTCTTGCATTTTGGATCTCCTGAATCGTGAAATATCTATCTGATTATTTTAGCGCCGATGATTCTATTTTCTTTAATTTACGCTAGGGCAGATGTCACTAGCGTTTTGGAAGCACGCTGATGTTTTCACCCTCTTTATGGATGAGGACGTTAGCTCCATAGATTTCTTTGAGAGATTCTTCTGTGATGATCTCTTTTGGTTTCCCAGATGACGTTATGCATCCATCAACGAAAAGTGCCATTGAGGTTCCATATTGAGCTGCAAGTGTTAAGTCGTGAAAAGCGCTAAGGACAGTCAGCCCGAGGTCCTTTCGTTGTGAGTCAACTAGCTCAAGAACATCTTGCTGATGCCCAAGGTCAAGAGCCGTCGTGGGTTCATCTAAAAGAAGTACCTTAGGTTTTTGGACCAGGGCGCGGGCAATTATAACTCTCTGACGTTCACCGCCTGACATTTCGGTAACGAACCTATTTGCGACTTTATTTAAATCTAAATCTGCCATCACCGAAATTGCTACGTGAATGTCCTCTTGGGTTGGCTGGTATCCACGCCCTAAGTAAGGGGTTCTCCCAAGAAGAACGTAATCCACTACTCTCACTCTGGGGGGAACAACTGGGATCTGGGGGACGATAGACACAATCTGAGCGCGCATTTGCGGAGTTAAGTTTGTGAGGTCTTCTTCGTGAAATTTTATGGACCCTTGTGATTTAACTAAACCTGCAATTGCACGAAGAAAGCTTGATTTCCCGGACCCATTTGGACCAATGATTGATAACCACTCCCCTTCCTTAACGTTAATGGTGGCCGCATTAACTACGACCCTGCCACCAAGCTCAACTGTTACAGACTCTAAATCCAAACTCTTGCGAATTGCTGTGTCGCTATATGATTCCATCCGACCTCCTTAGGACGAAAAGAAAAAAGGGGGCTCCAAAAAAAGCAGTCACGACCCCGATAGGAAGTTCAGCCGGTGATTGCAAGGTTCTGGCAAGAAGATCTGTAAGCACTAGAAAAGACGCTCCCATTATCAGCGACAATGGAACGACTACCCGATTAGAAGCTCCTGCTACGAGTCGTACTGCGTGAGGAACAATGATCCCCACAAAAGCTATTAACCCACTTACAGCTACTGCAGATGCAGCAGCTAAAGATGCTGCTCCTATGACCATCCATCGAATACGTTCCGGGCGAATCCCAAGAGATAATGCTTCCTCTTCTCCAACAGCTAAGACGTCGAGGGCTCCTCTCATTCCAATCATCACGAACACTGATACCGCAGCGTAGGGAAGAATCATGATGACTTCATCCCAGCCGCTTGTACTTAGTCGTCCAAGGATCCAGCTATAGACCTGTCGTAAGGTAGCTGATTCTCTCTGTTGTATGTAAGTTTGTATCGCAGTAAAAAGCGAAGCAACGGCAACTCCGGCAAGGAGCAAGCTTGCTGTACTAGTTGACCGGGCAACAGCACCTCCAACTGCAAGTGTTATTCCCACTGCGACAGCTGAACCTAAAAAAGCTGCTATTGGAAGGGCATCAAACATTCCTTCCCCATTCGTCGCTCCAGAAACAATAGCTATTGTCGCCCCAAGACCCGCCCCGGCGGCAACTCCTAACAAATAAGGGTCAGCAAGGGGGTTTCGGAATACTCCTTGATAGGAAGCCCCGGCAACCGCAAGGAGACCCCCAACGAGTAATCCAAGTACAATTCTGGGTAGACGGACATCCCAAACAATTGCTGCTTCAACCTGTGATAGGCCAGAGTCAACAGTGATTCCCGGTAAGCGATCTAGAATTTCAAGGAGGATGCGGTCGGGCCTTATCGAAACAGGGCCCAACATTAAACTAAGTAATATAGAAAACAGAAGAATGCAAGAGGCACCTACGACTAACCTTTTGGTTAGTTTCGCAGGCTCAACCCCTTCAATTCGGTTCTCTTTATCCAATTTGTTCTATTGCAACAACGATGGCTTCTAGAAATTCAACTACGCGTGGACCCCATCTTGAAGCTATGTCATCATCTAATTCAATTATTTTTTGGCTTTGGACCGCAGTCAGAGCATTCCACCCATTTCTTTCAGAAACAGTTTCGATACTTTGCGCACAGCATTTTGTATCAGCAAGAAAGATCAAATCCGGGTCTTGAGAAAGAATGTATTCTTCTGAAAGTTGCGGATACCCAGATCCTGCTCCTTCAGCGGCGTCAGCAATGTTTTGAAGACCAAGCATGTCATAAACCTGCCCGATAAACGTTGCGGAAGTAACCGAGTAATAGGTTTGGTCCAATTCATGGTAGAAACTAAACGAATCTAGATTACTTGTCCGAGCTACTAGCTGATCAACGCTATCGCGCATTGACTGAACTTGAGCCAGCGCAGAATCGCTATTATCAGTTACCAAACCTAATTGTTCTATTTGTTGATACGTATCTTCTAGAGTTTGCGCTGCAAACTGTGGAAGTGAAGGAATCCCCACATTCGCTAAACCTTGTTCAATATCTTCTGGAAGATACGAATGAACCACAAGATCTGGCTCCAAAGCAAGAATTGCTTCTAGGTTCGGCGCATAGCCAGATATTCCTGATGTGGGAGCTTCGGCTGGGTAATTCGACTGGTCATCAACAGCAATAACCTGATCACCGGCACCCACTGCGAATAAAATTTCGGTAGCTGTAGGAGACAGACTCAAGATTTTCGTTGGCCTATCTTCAATGCTCATATCACCATTAATAGTTTCTACAACAAGTGGATAAACACTTTGAGCAACTTCACTATCAATTTGCATGGCTGCTTGGGCATCAGAACGCTCGCCATTTGCCTCTATTTGTGATGAGTTGGTTGAGCAACTAGCAAGTGGAATTACTAAAGCTAGTGTTGCTATCAACGCTACGAACTTATTTCTATTTTTCATGGGTACCCTCCCCCGAGCGACAGTCAACTGGGTACCCAGCAACGAACTTGTCCTAACCTCGAGAATGTTCGTTTTGCCATGGACTCGACCGGACTTGTTCTGTGCTTATCTTAGAATTTACCGTTGCGGGACAGTGTCGGAATTTAACCGAACTTCGGAACCGTGACAAAAGATTTATTTTATTTTCAAAGTCATTGTAGTGGTTAATGATCGCACTGGTTTACCGATATCGAAATTCTTGTTAAAGAATCTGACTAAGGAAAAGCTTGGTCCGATTTTCTTTTGGGTCTGTAAAAAATTGTTCTGGAGTACCTTCCTCTATTATCTCACCAGCTTCTATAAAAATAATTCTGTCTGCAAGTTCTCGTGCAAAACCCATTTCATGAGTTACGACAATCATAGTTATACCTTTATCGGCCAGACCCTTTATAACCTCTAGCACTTCGGTCGTCATTTCAGGGTCTAAAGCTGACGTGGGTTCATCGAGAAGCATAACCTGAGGTTCCATAGCTAGCGCTCTCGCAATAGCAACTCTTTGTTGTTGCCCCCCTGATAGTTCAGACGGGTATTTATTGGCTTGTTCTGGTATTCCTACCATGTTCAAAAGGTCTTCAGCTTTTCGCTCAGCAACTAGTTTTGGAACTTTCTTTACAGATGTTGGAGCTAACGTGATGTTGTCAAGAACATTCAGATGCGGGAAAAGGTTAAATTGCTGAAAAAGCATGCCAATTTCTGAGCGTATTTTTTCTATATTTTTTAATTCATTGGTCAGTTCTATATCGTTTACATGGATAGTTCCTTCATCATGAGCTTCAAGACGGTTTATGCAGCGAATCAAAGTTGATTTTCCAGACCCAGAAGGTCCTAGAACAACGACAACCTCGCCTCTAGCGATTTCAAATGTAATGCCTTTTAACGCATGAATTGTCCCGTACCATTTTTGGACATTTTCACAAACAATAATTCGGTCTACAGGGTCGTCTTCCTTTTCCATCTTGATTTCACCGTATCTTATTTCGTGAACCTTAAAATTTACTTCATTTATTTTTCTTTTTTATGACTTCATTATGCTCGAAAGGGAAATAACATTTAAGCATTAGAAAATTGATTTAAATGATTCAGGCCTTCCACATAATTTGGGATTTATCTGGGTAATGTCTGAGGGTGACCGAAATGCATACTGTTCTAATTCGAGTTTCAGGACCTGACCAATTAGGAATTTCCGCTGAATTGTTTGAAGTACTTGCAAGGATGGAAGCTACTGTCCGTGATATAGAGCAGATTGTGGTTCGTCGCCGCCTTAGCCTTGATGTCTTAATAGAGGTGGAAAAGAAGGATGATATATTAAAGGATCTTCTTCTATTCGGTTTTAAAAGAGAATTACAAATAGACGTAGAAGAGGTTGAAGAAAACCCTACGGAATACAGTCAGCAGTTTGTAGTGACGCTAATTGGCGAAGAGTTAAATCCTTCGGAATTAAACCAAGCGACTGATGCTATTGCTAATGGTGGAGGCAATATAGATAGGATTGTCCGGCTATCAAGGTATCCGGTTATGAGTTATGAATTATCAGTCAACGGAGGTGAAATCGGAGAAATACGCAAAAATCTTCTAGAAGCTGCTTCTAATTCACCAACAATGGATGTAGCTCTTCAACCGTTAAACCTTAGTAGACGGGCAAAACGGTTAGTAATACTTGATGTTGATTCAACACTTATCCAAGATGAAGTAATCGATCTTCTGGCAGTTGAAGCGGGATACGAAAAACAGATTTCCGAAATAACTGCATTGGCAATGGAGGGAAAAATTGATTTCTCAGAGGCATTGCATCAACGTGTTGCGCTGCTTCAAGGTTTAGATGAATTATCTATCGAACGGGCATGGAATAAATTGATCCTGACGCCAGGGGCTCGAACATTTTGTAGAACCTTGGGACGTTTAGGTTTTACGACTGCAATTGTTAGCGGTGGATTTTCAGTTTTCACTGACCGACTTCAGAAAGAACTTGGCATTCAATACGGTCGCGCAAATCAACTTGAAATAGTTAATGGGCGTCTTACTGGCCGTCTTCTTGGTCCCATAATTGACCGTAAGGCAAAAGCAGACTTTCTGAGAGAAATAGCTGACTTAGAAGGAGTTCCCCTTGAACAAACTGTTGCTGTCGGTGATGGCGCAAATGACCTTGACATGTTGAGCGAAGCAGGTTTAGGTATAGCTTTCAATGCAAAGCCTATTGTTCGCGACGTTGCAAACACGAGCCTTCGTGTTCCATACCTTGATGCCGTTTTGTTCCTTTTGGGTGTTAGTCGAGAAGAAATAGAAGCCGCTGATTCTCTTGATCTGCCCTAGCAGCAACTGTTTCTTATCGTTATAGCTCTCGAACAGTCCTGAACCCAAGATGGCCCATAGCGCTATCAGGGGTCGTTGAACTTCGCGCTGCAGTGCGGTACCTATTGCAATAAGACTCATGACACAGATAAGAGCCGCCTTTGATAACTTTGGCTTCTCCTTTGTCAGGGCCAGTTGGGTTAGTTCCTTCGTCGTTATGGTCAGTTGTAAACCAATCTTGTGTCCATTCCCATACATTCCCCGTCATCTCTCCAAGACCGTAACCATTTGTTGGATATGTGCCAACTGGTGCTGTCCCATACCACCCATCATTAACAAGATTGTTATCTGGGAAAGTACCTTGCCAAACATTCATTTGATGCCGATTATTAGGTTCGAGTTCATCGCCCCAAGGGAAAATTGAATTGGTTAACCCTCCTTGGGCTGCAAATTCCCATTCCGCTTCTGTTGGAAGTCGACCTCCTACCCATTGGGCATAAGCTGATGCGTCATTCCAAGATATATGCACTGCAGGGTGGTCAAGTCTTTGATTAATTGTTGAGTGCGAGCCTTCAGGTGAATGCCAAGCTGCCTTATAAACTTGCCTCCACCATGGTGTTGCCTGCACTCCACGTGTGTCTTCAAAATCGTCAGGAAGCAGTCCTGCAAACACGAAAGACCAGCCTATGTCTTCCGCTTCGGTAATGTATCCAGTTTCTCTAACAAATTTTTTGTACTGACCGTTCGTAACTGCGTATTTATCGATAATGAAAGGAGATACCTTTTTTTTACGAACAGGGCCTTCTCCGTCCTGCGAATATCCCAATGGGTAGGTACTACCCATAGAGAAAGTTCCGCCTTTGAGGATTGCCACTTCTTTGTGAAAATTACCTACGTCTATTGTCGTCTTTCTTTTTGGCCTAATGTTTGCGTTCTCAGTATTTTGAGGTGCGCAACATGATTTATCCTCGGTCATAAATGCTTTCAATCTTTTGAGAGCAGGTTACTATTTTTTTTCTCCTTCAACGACTAGTGCCGAACTAAGATCACAGCGTGTAGATTCATAATGTGATTTCTCTTGATTTAGATTTTGTTCGCTCTCAGTTCCCAGTCTTTTCTGATCCAGAATCTGCAAGTTGGGCTCATCTTGAAAATGCTGGGGGAAGTTATGTACCTCATCAAGTGATAAGTATCTTGAATGATTTTTTCGTGACTGCAAAGGTGCAACCCTATTGGGATTTTGGGCCTTCTGCTAAAGCGGGGAAGGCAATGGACCGCTCTTTGGACTTGATTCCTGCAACATTTAATGCGCAAAAAGAGGAAGTTCATTTTGGTCCTTCAACCTCACAGAATACCTATGTTCTAGCTAATGCGTTACGCCCAAATTGGGAAATTGGTGACGAGGTAATAGTTACGAATCAAGATCATGAAGCAAATATCGGAGCCTGGCGCCGCTTAGAAGAAACAGGTTTAAAGGTTATCGAATGGGCAGTTGACCCTTTAACAGGATTACTTAATTTATCGCATCTTCAAGGTTTAGTTAGCGACAGAACTCGTCTTGTCGCAGTAACTCACGCGTCTAACTTGGCTGCGACAATAAATCCAATTTCTGAGATTGCTGAGATAGTCCATAAAGTTGGTGGAATCGTTGTTGCTGATGGGGTTTCGTATGCGCCTCACGCAGCTATTGACGTGGATGATCTTGGTTGTGACGTGTACTTATATAGCACGTATAAAACTTACGGTCCGCATGTAGGGCTGATGTTTACTTCTCAAGCGATTTCTGAAAAGGTAACTAACCAAGGTCATTTCTTTAACGCTGAAAACCCTACATCTCGATTAACCCCTGCTGGCCCGGACCATGCAGCGGTTGCTGCTTGCGCTGGGATGGTTGATTATTATGACGCTGTTTTTGAACATCATTTCTCATCTATTGCTGGAGTTTCTGTCCGTGACCGGATCGCTAAGGTATTCAAACTTTTTGGGAATCACGAGCAAGAACTGATGACTCCATTGATTGATTACATTACTTCTCGTGAAGATTTTCGTCTTATTGGAAGCCCCTCTTCGACGCACAGTGTGAGAGCTCCAACTGTTGCTTTTCACTCTCACTCACGTTCGAGCAGGGAGATCTACACTGCTTTAGTAAATGCGGGGGTTTCTTGTGGACATGGAAATTTTTACGCTCATAGGCTTGTCGAAGCAATCGGCCTTGATCCGGAGGATGGAGTCGTTCGACTATCTCTCGTTCATTACAATACACTTGATGAGGTAGCTAAAGCCTTATCTGTTCTTGAGGACTTAGCAAAGTAACTTTTAGCACTATTTAACAGTTGATTTTTTCTAAATCTAGCATCCCTCTTTTCATATATAGAAGATCTGTCCCACCTCCATAGCCTGTTAGAGACCCATTCGCTCCGACAACTCGGTGGCATGGGAGAAAAATCGGAATGGGGTTAAGCGCATTAGCACCACCAACTGCTCGAGCTGCTTTGGGGTTCCCGATCCTCTCTGCGAGTTTCCCATAACTAGTCGTCTTTCCATATTTGATTTTTTTTAAAGATAACCATACGTTCATCTGGAACTCTGTTCCGGAAAGATCTAAAGGCAAGGAAAAGCTTTTTCTGGAACCGTGAAAGTATTGATCTAGTTCTTTTGCTGCCTGCTCTAGAAGTTCAGTTTTTCCATAATTTAATTTTTGTCTTGTGTTCCTATCTGGCAACAAAACCGAAGATATACCGACCGAGGAGGCGCTTACATGGAGTGTCCCAAATGGACTGTTAAATTTCATTGTCAAGAACATGACTATCCCCTATTTGAAGGCAAGCATACTTATTCAGGGAATGGCAGAGGGCATTTAGAGGGTTTCTTTTTCTGGAGTCCAATAGGGTTTTAGCATATAATTCTAGATTGCTAATATTAATTGGAGATTACGCCTATGCATTACCCGCACCCTTTATTTGAGAATAGAGTTAGTAGGGACCTCGGTGTTCCCATTCCTATAGTTCAAGCGCCAATGGGTTGGATAGCGCGTTCCAAACTGGCTAGCGCAGTTTCTAAAACTGGGGCATGCGGAATTATTGAAACTTCTTCCGGAGAACTTGACGCCGTAAAAAAAGAGATGGAAATCATGAACGAACTTGGTCTTCAATATGGAGTTAATATTGCCCAAGCATTTGTTCGAGATCCTTCCATCGCTGAGTTTGTTATTGGACAAGGCGTTAAATTTGTAACTACTTCAGCTGGTTCTCCTACAAAATACACTGGAGTTTTGAAAGAAGCAGGGCTAACGGTCTATCACGTAGTCCCTACTTTAGAGGCAGCTAAAAAAGCCGTTGATGCTGGCGTTGATGGATTGGTCGTTGAAGGCGGAGAAGGTGGCGGCTTTAAAAGCCCCACTCCGGTTTCAACTATGATTCTTTTACCGCTTATTAGAGATAATGTTTCAGTTCCTATCATCGCCGCTGGAGGCATAAAAGATGGCCGAACAATGGCCGCCGCTTTCGCCCTAGGTGCCGAAGGCGTCCAAATGGGAACTCAAATGGTTTCTTCATATGAGTCCCCAGTTCACGAAAATTGGAAAAATGCGATTATTGCAGCAAGTGAAACTGATACGTTATTTCTCAATCAGAAACATTCACCTGCTTTGCGAGCTCTGAGAACAGATCGTTCTGAAAGACTTCTTGATTCCCAGGAGAATATTTTCGGAGAATTTGGTATTCCTCAGGATTTATATTTCGGTGGGGATATGGAAGCGGCCATAGCTTTAAGCGGCCAAGTAGCTGGAAGGATCGATAAAGTTCGCACAGTCAGCGACATCATCGATGCTACCGTCAGCGAATTTGGTGAAACCGTTCGCTATTTAAATAAGAAATAATAAAAATTGCTTCGATTAGACGGTGAGTGCTTGGTCTGTAGCTAGGGTCACTGATACCGGAATCGCGCTCTGGATAGCTTGTCCTGTAATAGGATCAAAACCATTCTCCACGTCAATGAGTCGATTTGTTGGGGATCCAATATCTCTGACCTTCTCATCTGAGCTACTAGCTGAACCCCATGAATGCGCCATAGAAATGACCCCTCTTCTGATATCGCTTGCGCCCTTGGCAACTCCGGTTAACGATGCTCTTGGAGAGGCAATCAAAACCAGATCATTATCTTTGATATTGAGGTCTTCCATGTCGTCGGGATTCATATACGAATAATTAGTTGGGGTTTTTTTATTTAAGGCAGATAGTTCTCCGCCAAGTGAATTCAGGTGAGTTTTAAGTCTTCTACTTATTAGACGAAATGTGTGAAGGCTTGGGTCAAACCCTAGTATCCGCTCAGCAGATGTTTGCTGTAAGCAAATCTCATGGAGTTCCTGCAGGTGATCCTCCAAAGCTAAAGCAAATCGCCCTGTAGCGTCAGGGTCAGCCGGTTCAATTGTTTGTCTAAGGTCTTCTAGAATTTGCCCATTTTTTGAACGAATCTGATCAAACGGAACTAAAGAATTTGCATAAATTAAGTCGAGAACATCATCATCAGTTGGCCTAGCTCCGCTCTGGATGGGCCCTCCAGGTAACACAATCTCAACCCCTAATCTTTCTGCTATTTCCCAATACACTTCCCAGTCATTGAGTAAATCACCTTCAGGATTCTTGATAACTGCTTCGGTATAACAGGCATATGGAGCACGGAACCAACGGTCCATAAACGGAGGAACGTCAGATCTTTCGAGGCTTAAACGAGGCGGAAGAATGTAATCAGCAAATTGAGCTGTTTGGGTCATCCTATGATCAATTGCAACAAGTAAGTCTAAGGCTTTCATTGCTTCAAGGCTTCGTGCTTGGTCCGGCCATGCTGCTACAGGATTACCGCCATTTGAAAAGAGGGCCTTAATTTGGCCTTCGCCGGGTTCCGTTATTTCTTGCGCCAACGTCGTGCAGGGCATTTCACCGCCATAACCTCGTAAACCTCGGAAACGACTTTTAGGTCCTGACAAAGGATTGAATGGCCCTAGAACTTGTGCACGCTTTGGGGTATCTGGTTGGAGAAGACTCCTTGATTCAGAAATTTCACCGGCCTTTAACCACCGCCCGCAAACAACATTCAAGCAAATAATTAAATGTTCCATCAAACTCGGGTAAGGAGACATCGAGGGACCTGTTCCAGTACCCGCCGATCCCGTTGGGCCTTCAGCAAACATCTTTGCAGCTGCAACAATGTCGCTAGAAGGTACACCGCAGCGTTCCGCTGCGTATTCTGGCGTAAATTTTCTAACTGAATCTCCGAGCTTTTCAAGGTGCCCTTCAGTAATCCACTTTTCACAGAACTCTAAGTCGTGTAATCCTTCGCTGAGAATAATATTGAGAAAGGACGCTAGTAAGGTCGGGTCTTCTCCAGCGCGGATTTGTAAATGGATATCTGCTTGTGTTGCGAGTTCAGTTCTTCGTGGGTCTACAACAATTAGTTTAAGTCCTTCCTCTTTTCGTCTCCTTAACGTCGTGAAGGGATTAGTTCCTTGCAAGCCACCAAATGGAGCGAAACTGGAAACCATTGGGTTGTAGCCAACAGCAAGCAGAACATCAATCTCAGAAAAATTTTGAGGTCCCGCTTCCCATACGCCTGCCCGCATGGCAGCAGTTCTTTTCATAGGTTGATCGATAGTAACTGAGGTGTAATAGCTGATAGAGCCTATAGCTTTATGAAAAGCCCTAGCTACTGGGTCAGATGGAGCATTCTGATAACCGCCTGTTCCGGTGTAAGTCGCAACTGAACTCGGTCCATGATCTTTAATTATTCGTTGTAAACGTTCAGCGATTTCATCAAGGGCTTGTTTAGAAGATATTTCTTCAAAATGGCCGTCAGGCATTTTTTTAAGTGGATACCTAATTCTGCTTGGGCTATGAATCTGTTCAGGTAATTGCCGCCCTTTCACACAGGTATACCCTTCGAAAAGCGGATCATCTTCGACACCTAATATTTTCGTTACCTTGCCCTCAATAAATTCGACATCGACGGGACATGCAGCATGACAAATCCGACAAAAAGACCTTTTCGTTTCAATTTTCATGAAATTAAACTCTCATTTTCTTTATTCTTGGCAAGATGACTTCTCTTTCAACTTAGCCGATGACTTGCATCAATTCGCTTTGCAGATAGCCAGATACAAAGCTCTGGATCTGCTTCGAAGAGTTCACCTTCAATCCACCGCCCTTCTCCATCGAAAATACCAGTCACGCCATCTTTCGTCGTTACCTTAATAGTATTGTCCGCTATCCGTTGGTAAAGCGCCCCCGAGAATCCATGACGCAATCCTGATTTTCCGCTCATTACATGGGACCTTTCTCAACATAGTCTTGAAGTAGGTCTTGACGCCATCGAACAATTGCCTCTTGATACCTTGATAAGAGTATCCCATCTCTTCTGAGTACTTTGAGTCCCTGGTGCACTCTTTGCATGTTGAATGTGTCTTGTTCTGCAACCATAGCTAACTTCTCAAGCTCGATAGCATCCGTCCATGGGTCTTCGGGTCCAAGTTTTGTCTCAGTTGCAGGTGGTGGACGTTTCCCTGAGAATGGAGAAAGGTAGAAGATCTCAAAAATACAACTTTCATGATTATCTCCATTAGGGCGGAAGCGATAGAAGATCCTATTAAACGCTCCCCAAGGCATAAAATTGGGAAAAATGGTGTACACCCATGCATCTAAAAATTCAGCATCGGTTAGTTCATCAACGCGATCACCGAAGGATTCACGAAATCGTTCTCTACCTATTTTTGCAAGAGCAGTTCTCATTGTGTCGCCTTCCTCAAAAGGAATCGGCAACGGTTCACCTTCTCTGACATCTAATGCGTCGCGGAGCATTTCTTCTTGTGTGGGGGTGTACGGGAGAAGAGGACAAGGAATACCTTTTGGGCTAATATTTCTAGCCGTATTACCCCAAATATCAACTTGGCTTTGGGGGTCTCCTGTATAGCTCATGCCTTGCGGGTGAGTAGCATTTACATGGAAACCTTCGCTAAAGGCTTCATTTGCTATTTTCCAATTGCAATTTACTACTTTGGAAACATGGGCTTGCACGTATCTATTCTCCAAATCCCATCTCTTGAACTGCTTTTGGATTTCATCGCCGAGAAAATCGTTTAACGACTCTGCATTCGGGTCAGGATTAATAAAAACAAAACCTGCCCACGTTCCTACTTGGACCTCTGGAAGATCCATTTCTTCTGAACGTGTTTCTAGGTGCGGAAAGTCCCACTCGGCAGGAACATGCTTTAATTGTCCATCAATGTGCCATGCAAAACCGTGGTAAGGGCACCGAAATTCGGAACAACGTCCATCATATGTCTTTAATAAACGACCTCGATGAAGACACACATTGGGGTAGGCTTTTATCTCATTTTCAGAAACTCTGGTTACTAGAAATGACTGGTCAGCTATTTCATAAACAATGTAACTACCCACATCAGGTATGTGCTCTTCACGACAGGCAAATTGCCATACACGACTCCATAAACAAGCCTTTTCTTTATCATGCCATTCTCTACTTATATAGCGCTCTTTTGGGATATCTTCGAAACCATTAAGATACGGGGATTCAGCTCTTAAAAACGCAGGGACAGGTCGAGTATCAAGATCGAGTACATCTTGCCAAGAAGGCCCTGGGCTTCTTTCTAGCGGTACGTGATTATCTATCTCTTTGGCCAACAGTTCTCCCCTTATAACAACGTAAATGCTAACACTAACCTATCATTACTGGATCAGTAGAATTGTTTGGAGTCCTACATGAATTACGAATTTCTTGACATTGCGATTTCTGATGGAGTTGCAACGGTCACAATGAACAGACCAGATGTGCTAAACGGGCTGCATCCAGAATCGCATCACGAAATGGAATCTATTTGGAGGGACTTAGGAGAAGATGATGATGTCAGGGCGGCTATCTTAACTGGAGCAGGCAAAGCTTTTTGTGCCGGTGGAGATTTAAAAGATATGGAAGCGCGTCTGAATTTAGACCCAAATGGTGGTTCAGGCATCTCCGCTGCTTCGGCTAGGAGAATTATCTATAATTTATTGGATTTTGAAAAACCTCTTATTGGAGCGATTAACGGACATGCTATTGGTTTAGGCGCAACACTTGGACTGCTTTGCGACATCGTGATTTCCTCTGAAACAGCTAAATGGGGTGACCCGCATATCAATATCGGACTTGTTCCTGGTGATGGAGGGTTAGCTATCTGGACAGTCCTCGTTGGCCCAAATAAAGCAAAAGAAATGATGATGATGGGTTCCACGATTGATGCTTCAGCGGCTCAACAAATGGGTCTAATTAATCATGTAGTTCCAGAAAACGATGTTTTAGAAAAGGCATTGTCTTTCGCGACACACCTAGCTGGAGGACCTCAAGTCGCTATACGTGGAACGAAAATATCTGTGAACAACTGGCTGAAGGCACAATTTTCCTCATTGTTTGAAGTTAGCTTGGCCGCAGAGTTGCAATCCATGGACCACCCGGACTTTGCTGAAGGAATAAAAGCAGCTTTGGAAAAACGAACCCCGAAGTGGCAATAAGGATTTTCTTCTTTTAGGCAATTCATTTATGGCTATCTACGAATTCGATCAATTACGCTACGAATGGTGTTGGGAATGGCATGAGAAGGTATTCGTTTCGGGTTTAGTTATTTAGTCTCTTTAGAAATTTGGTAGCCGGCCTTCATTAAAAGCCTGGACTCCCTCTTGGTGTTCTTCTGACTGGAAGCACTCTAATAAGGTACGGCGACTGCTTTCTTGATGCTCTGAAACCGAAAGATGAAGTCCTTCATAGAGTAATTTTTTTGCCAACTTGTGTGATGAAGGAGATCCTAAAAGATATTTTTTAGCCTCCGCTACAGCTGCGGTCATGAGTTGATCAGGGTCGACAATTTCTGCAACATAACCTATTTCTAAAGCACTGGACGCATCTAGCCAATCACCTGAGTAGAGAAGTCTTAACGCATTTTGTATCCCAATTTGTCTTGGAAGAAGCCAGGTACCGGCCCCAGTGTCAGGTATTAAACCCCGATGTGCAAAGTTCCATGCAAATCGTGCATTTGTCGAAGCTATTCTAATATCGCAATGGCTAGTCCATTCGGCACCCATGCCAACAGCTGGCCCATTGACAGCAGCAATGACGGGCAAAGGACACGAAGTTATATTCCACCACCCATGTTCGTCGTGCGTTGGGACTTTGATGCCCCGATCTTCTGGGGGGATCTCTGAAAGGAAGTTTAAATCTATGCCAGCGCAAAAAGCGTCTTCAGCCCCAGTCAGAATAATGACACGAGCTTCTTGGGAAGCGTGTGTCAAATTATCATAGAGTTCCTCAATCATTGGATACGTCATTGCATTTCGTCGGCGCGGATTGTTTATTGTTATTGTTGCAATTCCGTCATTATCACATTGGTAATCAGTGCTAGTCATCTACTAGACCTTAGACGACTTCCTATTACGTTCAAATGACACCCATGCGCAAAGACTTAGAGTTCTCCTGCTAGACCATGAGCATGGCATTAACTCCTCTTATTGGCACCTTGGCATATATTCTGAATGAGGAAACTGACGAGGTTCTACTAATTCGTCGCAATAAGAGACCCGACGATGATCATTTCGGTAAGGTAAACGGATTGGGGGGTAAGGTAGAGCCGGGTGAGCATATTCTTTCTGGCCTCCGTAGAGAAATTTTTGAAGAAGCAGAAGTCGAAATTGTTGAAATGGAATTTCGAGGCACAATAGCTTGGACCGGTTTTGGGCCTAAAAAAGAAGATTGGTTAGGGTTTATTTTTTTAATCAGTGAGTGGGAAGGAACCCTTAAATCTTCTAATGATGAGGGTTCACTTGAGTGGGTTCCTCGAAAACAGCTTCTTGATGCCTGTAGTGAGGAAGAATTTATTCGTGAAGGAGCGAATCTGCCACTTTGGGAAGGAGATCGCCGCTTTATACCGTTGATTTTTGACTCAGACCCAAGAAGTTTTCATGGAGTAATGCCTTATGATGGTGAAGCTTTCCTCAGTTGGAGCTTTGAGCGGTTATAAACTACCCCAATTTTCTATTCTGTTTCAGAAGTTCTGTTAGTGCTACAACCGCTGGCGATTGAGCTGCGTTTATACGAGTAGCTGCGATTAGATTTCGCGTTCCGAGCACCATACTCGGTTTGAGCGGGCGAGGCCCTGATTCTGCTTGCACATTCGGCAGAACTGTCCATCCGATACCAAGATTAACCATCTCTTTTAGTACTTCTGGCTGTGGAGAATCCGCGACGACAACAACGGGGGCGCCCTTTTCATTCAATGCATTAGAAATTACTTGGCGAGTATTTGAGCTTTCAGGAAAAAGAACCCATGGCCCCCATTCCGAAGGTGGTCCTAACTGGCCGCCTCCGGGTTTATAAACAGAGAGTTTTTCTGTTACTAAAGGTTCCATGACTAACCCTGGAACATCATTCTGCGGATCTACGCACACGACAAGATCTAATTGACCACTGGTAAGGGCTTCAATAAGAGGACGTGATGGACTAACCCTTAAATGGAAATCCAATGACGGGTGGTCTATGCGGAATTGTTGCAGTATCTCTGAAAAATAATTTACAGCCGCTATATCAATCATTCCTATGCGAAGTATGCCCTCATCCGAACTATTCGTTCTTTCCGCCCATCTACACAGATCACTGGTGAGTGCGACTACTTGGCGAGCATGATCTAGCACTACTCTGGCACTCGGGTGAAGTATTCTTCGTCTACCTTCTCGTGCGAATAATGGCACGCCCACTCTGCGTTCTAATTCTGCCAAACCCTGCGAAAGAGCAGATGGGGTGACCCCTACGTGGGCAGCGGCATCAGCCCATGTAGGTTGTTCTGCGATAGCGACCAAGTACTCTAGTTGTCTTATTGAAAGATCA
The DNA here is from genome assembly GCA_013912105.1 of Acidimicrobiales bacterium. Classification (GTDB taxonomy): domain Bacteria; phylum Actinomycetota; class Acidimicrobiia; order Acidimicrobiales; family UBA8592; genus UBA8592. The sequence continues at coordinate 34,832 of JACERY010000009.1, forward strand.
GGTAAGGCAAGCATAGCCTGCATTATAGTTAAGTTTTTCTTAACTATAAGTGTTTGTTGTTTACATTTGCTAATATTTCGATATGAACTCAAGAGACATCAAACCGGCAAATGGCAAACTCGGCGTACTGACACCAGGAATGGGTGCAGTAGCCTCAACTTTTATTGCGGGGGTGCTCGCAGCAAGAAAAGGACTTAAACCTCCTATTGGGTCCATAAGCCAAATGGCTCATATACGACTAGGCACAAAAGAAGAAGAACGCAATCCGCTAATCCGCGAATTTGTTCCACTAGCAGATCTTGGTGACCTTGTCTTTGGGGGGTGGGATCCAATCTCACCTAACGTTCTGGAAGCGGCCCGAACAGCTGGCGTGCTAGACGGAGATGACCTCTCAGAAATATCAGGCGACCTTGAATCTATTATCCCCATGGAAGCAGTCTTTGACCAGCAATGGGTCTCCAGACTTGATGGAGTTCGCGTCAAAGATTTAGACAACAAATGGGATCAGGCTGAAGCCCTTATCCAAGATATCGCTAACTTCAAAGAAGAAAATGAATGCGATAGGCTTGTGATGGTCTGGTGTGGATCCACAGAAGCATTCCAGGAACCTAGCGAAGTGCACTCATCTGTAGCTTCGTTTGAAGAAGGACTTCGAAACAACGATCCGAATATTTCTCCTAGCCAGATTTATGCCTACGCCGCACTCCAGTCTGACGTGCCATTTGCTAATGGCGCCCCAAATCTCAGTTGCGACCTTGATTGCATTGTCGAACTCTCAAAATCACGAGGAGTACCCATAGCTGGAAAAGATTTCAAAACTGGGCAAACCCTTATGAAAACTCTTCTCGCCCCAGGGTTTAAAGCTCGAATGCTAGGGCTTGAAGGCTGGTACTCAACAAATATTCTTGGAAATCGCGATGGAGAGGTTCTTGATGCTCCAGAAAATTTCAAGTCTAAAGAAGTATCCAAACTTGGTGTCTTAGATACTATTCTCCAACCTGAGCTCTACCCAGACCTGTACGGGGATATTCATCATGTTGTTAGAATTAACTATTACCCTCCCCGTGGGGATAATAAAGAAGGCTGGGACAACATTGATATCTTCGGATGGCTTGGTTATCCGATGCAGATAAAAGTTGATTTCCTTTGTCGTGATTCAATTCTTGCGGCACCGATAGTGCTTGATCTAGCGCTTTTCATGGATTTAGCTCATAGAGCCGGAGAATCCGGAGTTCAAGAATGGCTTAGTTTCTATTTGAAAGCTCCTCAATCTTCAACCGATGGCGGGCCCGAACATGACCTATTTATCCAACAAACAAAACTGAAGAACACCCTCCGTGAATGGATGGGCGAAGAAGCAGTTACACACAGCGAAGCTGGATAATAGAATAATTATCTTCCTGGAGGTACCCCTCCTGCTTCTACCCATTCCGAAATGACCTGTTCGGCCTCTTTGGGGTTATAGATATCTTCTTCGTAACTCCATTTGCCATTCCCTGCGTAATGCAAAATGACGTGGACATTAAAAGAATAGCTTTTGCCAGTATTGTTTGGGTCAGGTAGGCAGTTAGGGATAAGAGCAATGACGCGATTGCCATCAATCATGTAATGATCTACAGGAAAAGTCATCTCAGGGAAAGGGCCCATTATCCCAGTGATCCATTTCCGTATTTCTTCTCTACCGAGAAACTTCCCATAATGATGCTCAAAGTATCGCGCGTCTTCCGTGAATTGGTCAGCCCACTGATTCCAGTCTCCTGTTTCTACAGCTTGTGAACTTCTCTGGGAATACAAATGAAACTCGCTCTCCACTTCTTCTCTTGGAAAGAATTGTTCAGGGACATCTGGAGCCCAGTCCTCTATTCCCTTTAGATTTCTATCAATTGATACCTCTGGTCGGCCTCCATCTTGAAACCATTCAGACCAAACTCGCTCGGCATCAACGGGATTATAGAAATCTTCTTCGTAACTCCATTTACCGTCTCCCGCATACTTCAGAATTGTTGAATTAGGAAACCCATATCGTTTCCCTAGCCCTTTTGGGTCAGGAAGGTTATTCCAAATATAGAGAGCCACTCTGTCATCCTGAATAACCCACCATTCCATCCACATGGATAGATTCGGATAGTCCTGCATTGTTGGAACTATCCAATCAATGATTTCTTCCCTTCCTTTAAAAACTCCTAGAAAATGTTCAACATAATGAGCATCATCGGTAAACAATGATCCCCAACCCACCCAGTCATGATTGATCACACCACGTTGACGATATTCATCAAAAGCCGACCGTATTTCCTCCTCAGAGTACTTCCCCATTGATACCTCTCTGTAAAAAATATTCGAAACCGTACAGCTAGACTTTCATGATCATGGAGAAATCTCAAGATTGAAGTGCCTCGTTTCGGCAATCACCCTAAATCTGCGGTAAGTATATATACATGATAATTGTTGTTTCTCCAGCCAAAGCTCTTGATTTTGAATCGCCTCTTGCAACCCAAAAGAACAGTGAACCCGTTCACCTAGGTAAAAGTTCTGAACTCGTCGGGGTATTAGCAAACAAAACACCTGACGATCTTCGTTCTCTTATGTCAATTTCTGAGTCTCTTGCTGAGTTGAACTTTGAAAGATTCCAAGATTGGAGTCTTCCCTTTACACCTCAAAATGCTAGGCCAGCTGTGCTCACTTTCAGTGGTGATACGTATGTTGGAATAGATGCTGTTGAATCCTTTTCTGAGTCTGACTATGACTACGCGCAGAAAACCCTTAGGATCCTCTCTGGCCTTTATGGGGTTCTGCGACCTCTCGACCTCATCCAGCCATACCGTTTAGAAATGGGGACCAAATTAGAGACGACACATGGGTCAAACCTTTATGATTATTGGGGGGGAACAATCACTGATTCGCTAAATGAGGCTCTTGAGAAAAGCCCTGGCGATAATATTTTAATTAACCTAGCGTCAAACGAATATTTTAAATCTGTTCATATTGGTGAGTTACAGTCCCGAATAGTAACACCTTCGTTCCTTGATAGGAAAAAAGGTGGAGAGTATAAAACAATTAGTTTTTACGCAAAAAGAGCTCGTGGGTCAATGGCATCATGGATTATCCGAAACAGAATCTCTACAACCGAAGACTTCCCTTCTTTCAGCGATAATGGGTATCGGTTTTGCAAAAAGAGGTCAAGCGACGGGTCTCCTGTTTTCATCAGAACAAATGACTAACTGGGAACTTGTGTGACCGTTAAAATTGGAATTAATGGTTTTGGAAGAATGGGCCGACTTGTTGTTCGTGCTTTAGCCAATCATCCAGACTTGGAATTAGTTCATGTCAATGAGATAAACGGAAATGTTGAAACAGCTGCTCATTTAATGATGTTTGACAGCATACATGGGACTTGGGACCGCGAAGCCGCAAGCGATGGGCAATCACTTTTCATCAATGATTCAAAAGTTACCTTTTCGAATTATGCGACTCCTGCCGAAGTCCCTTGGGTCAACCATGGCGTATCTATGGTTCTAGAATGCACAGGCGCCTTTCGGTCTTTTGAAACACTTAATCCTTATTTGGAGCAGGGAATAAGGAAAGTAATTGTTGCTGCACCAGTTCACGATGACCGTGCTTTAAATATTGTTATGGGATGCAATGACTACCTGTATGACAGTAAGAAACACAATATTGTTACTGCTGCTTCGTGTACCACTAATTGCATCGCCCCCGTGGTAAAAGTCTTGCATGAGGAGGTTGGAATTGAACAAGGAATGGTAACCACTATCCATGCCCCTACAAATACGCAAGTTGTCGTTGATTACCCTTTAAACGATCAGAGGCGATCCCGCTCTGCCCTAAATTCTCTTATTCCGACTTCAACTGGCTCAGCTACAGCTATAACAAAAATCTTTCCTGAACTTGAAGGCAAGTTAAACGGTATCGCTGTCCGAGTACCGGTCCTTAACGCTTCACTGACAGATTGCGTATTCTCCTTAAAACAAGCACTTTCAGCCGAAAGTGTAAATGAACTCTTATCTCAGGCAGCAGAAACATCTTTATCTGGAATCCTTGGAGTTGAAAGGCGACCCTTAGTCTCTGCAGATTTTGTCAATGATCCACGATCCGCTGTCGTTGACGCACTTTCTACAACAGCATTAGATGGAGGACTAGTTAAGGTTCTTCTCTGGTATGACAACGAGTATGGCTACGTTCATAGAATGGCAGAGTTGGCAAATAAAATTGCTAGCGAATAGTGAACCCAATCAGATGAACATCAGAACCTACAGCCTTGTAACAGGAGCATACTGGAGTCTGACAGTGACTGATGGAGCTTTGCGGATGATAGTTTTGCTCCACTTCCATGAGCTAGGTTATGGGCCACTTGAATTAAGTTTTCTTTTCCTCGCTTACGAACTTATGGGTGTTTTCACTAATCTTTTTGGTGGTTGGGTAGGTGCCAAATCCGGCTTGGATCAAACGCTCAAAGTGGGGCTGGGAATACAAATCATTGCATTGCTTGTTATTTCTTTTGTTGATGCTGATTGGAGTAAAACCTTTTCAGTGGTTTTCGTCATGCTATGTCAAGCCCTTTCTGGTATAGCTAAAGATCTAACAAAAATGAGTTCAAAGAGCGCTGTGAAATTTATTATCCCTGAAGATGAAAACGACCATCAGCAATCCCGTCTTTTCAGATGGGTGGCAATCCTTACTGGTTCAAAAAATGCGTTAAAAGGAGCGGGTTTCTTTATTGGAGGAGCTTTACTAGCATCATTAAATTTCCAGAAAGCTCTTCTTCTCATGGCTTCAATAGTTGCTTTTTCACTATTTCTCGTTATGGCATTCCTTAGAGAGACTATTGGTAAATCTACAAAAATAAAGTCAAGGAAATTACTGTCCTCTCCCTATCCTGCAGTAAACCGTTTATCTTTGGCGCGTATGTTTCTTTTCGGGTCAAGAGATATTTGGTTTGTCGTTGCGCTTCCTATTTTTCTTGATGAGGATTTAGGGTGGTCGTACAGTGGAATAGGCGGATTTCTTGCAGCGTGGGTAATTGGTTACGGTTTCATACAATCCGCTGCACCAACAATGATGGCGACGATTCATAGCCCTGGTGGGTTCGGTACATTAGCAAAGGGTTGGGCAGCAATATTGTGTGCATTTACTTCAGCGATAGCAATCCTCGTATGGAATGACATCGCTAAAAGTTCCGTTGTTATTATTGGTTTGTTTATTTTCGGCTTCTTATTTGCAATTAATTCCTCCCTGCATTCGTTTCTGATACTTGCGTACACAGATGAAGATGATGACGTAGCGATTAACGTTGGGCTTTATTACGCCGCAAATGCATTAGGTCGATTTGTTGGAACATTGTTCTCGGGTTTGGCCTACCTTTGGGGAGGGCTAACACTAGCTTTATTCTTTTCTGCCGGTTTCCTTTTTGTTAATTGGGTTCTCTCTCTGAGTTTTCCATCTACTTCTCTCCTTAAGCACGAAACGAATTAATGAGGGTTAATTCCTACCTCTAGAACTCTGAAGTCTTCTTGAAAGCCAGCCAAATAGAATTCTGTTTCTTGTCTACATCCATTCGGGCAAATAATTGCGTCATCTACGCCTATGTTGATTTTTCTGCCCTCATAAATAATTGTCGCGCTGCCTTCTACAACAAACCAGAGAAAAAAGTCAGGTTCAAAATCATGATTTACCAGAATTGGTTCTTCATTTGTTTCTTGAAAGGCGATAGCTCTAATCTCGTTAACCCAACCCACACCTCCCGAAGTTTTTAGAATTGACGTTTTCTGGGTAACTAGATTTTCGTTGCCTGGATACTTTTCCCATTTACTTTCAGAATGCTTGCTGAAGGTAAACCGCTGGCCAGAAAAATCTTTTTCCGGTGTGTACGACCTGTTAGGTAATTCCATTACCCGGTCAGCATACGTTGCATGATCTGAAGGTGATGTGACCTCAATTACTTCTAGGTCATCATATGATTCAAGAACACGGTGCCGAATGTGAGGCGGTTGAAGAACACAATCACCCTCGCTAAAAATAAAAGGTTCACCTTGCCCTTCGTAAACAAGTTTCGCAGATCCTCGGAGGCAGTAAATAACTTGAAATTCCACATCGTGAAAATGAACCCAATCTGGCACTTGGCCAGATCCTTCAATTTTAATATGTGATGCAGTGATATGGGATTTCTGATCGTCTATCAGAGAACGGTACGACATACCTGCTCGACCAGTAACCCAGTTAGCTTTTTCAACCTGAGCGACGTTGAGCACAGGTATTTGTTTTGTGTTTTTAGACACCTCTCTTACGTACGAAACATAATGCACTTTTGTTCCGTTAGGTCCTTGTTTCGATGTCCCTATAATTTCTTTTCCTTCAGAGGGTATTTCAAGGGTTACAGGTTCTGAAATTCTATTTTTGTCTAATGCAATGGTCATGCCTTCAAGAGTGAGGACAGCATAAGTCGGGTCTTCTGCAGGTGCAATCATGGCTACTTCAAATCCCAATTCTTCGACAAAAAAAGATAAACCAGCTTGAAAGTCTGGGGCTGCCACTGCAAGACGGACGCTCTTTAACGAAGTTATTGGTTGATGGTCCATATTCAGGAAGTCAGGGCAGGGACCCAATCTACGTCGTCATGCACGAGTATCTGAGTATCTGCTTCTAGTAAAGCTGTGTTTCCCAGAAGTTCAACCAGTTCTCCTCCTGAGCAGTCAACAACAAAATCTGATGTTTCTAAAATATCTACGAAAAGAGTATCCGCTTGAGTCAGGCCTCCCACTTTTGAAGACTGCGAAAAATTGACTTCAACCATTAATGAACCTAAAGACTGAAGAGCGAGTTTAGCTAAGTCACCGATTCTCTCTTCACCTTGAGAAGAAACCATAACTACCGAAGATTCTTGTGTAATTCCTCGTTGCTTCAGTTGTTGCGCATTTAAAGCAACGAGGTTCCATGTAATTTCCATACGATTTATTCCTACTCATTTATGAATTGTTTATGATTAGTTTTGATTATTACGATACCGTTCTTATCCACGCATTTGCTTTGATTGGTAAACATGATGACAAAACCACTTATAGGGATTACAGGAGAGCGCAGAAAAGGCAGTGACCTGCGGGGAAGTTTACGGGTCATGGGCAATCTATCTCTTGACATATTCTGGGCTGATTACGCTGAAGGAGTCCTTTCAGCTGGTGGGATTCCCATTTTTCTTCCCTTAGGGTTAGATACTGATCTAATTGTGCATCATCTAGATGGCCTTTTAATGAGTGGTGGTGCTGACATATCACCTCATTTGTATGGGGCAGATCCAGAAGTTGAGCTAGAAAGTGTTGAACCAGTTAGAGATCAATTTGAATTAAGTCTTTTAGAAATGGCATATGAACGGCAATTACCAATTGCTGGAATCTGCAGAGGCCTGCAGATATTGAATGTGCAAGCTGGAGGAAGCTTATTTCAGGACGTTCCTCCCCACGCGATTCGCGATAAGTCTCCTGCGACTCGGGTACACACAGTATCTATTAAAAATGGGTCAGTTCTGGGCGAACTCTACGGGGGGGAAGTCGAGGTTAATTCTTTACATCATCAAAGCATTGACACGGTCGGTGAGAACTTCCAAGTATCAGCTATTTCAGATGACGGAATAATCGAAGGGATAGAACATAAAGAGTTACCTGTCATAGCTGTCCAATGGCACCCCGAAATGCTCGATACAAGAAATAGCGACCCCATCTTCAAATGGTTGGTGAGTCAAGCACTCAACCGGTAGATTCATGAACGTAATGGACTCCTTGTCAACCGCAAAATCTTTTCCTTTATGGTTAGAAAATCGAAATGATAAAACAGATAACCGCCCAAGACTCAATGGAGATCAGTCTGTAGACGTCGCTATTGTGGGTGGTGGTTTCAGTGGTCTTTGGACAGCCTATTATCTCTTGAAACATAGCCCATCCACACGCGTTCTTGTTATAGAAAAAAACTTCTGTGGATACGGTGCTTCGGGTCGAAATGGTGGATGGTGTAAGGGGTCTGTTGCTGGTGGGGCAAATAGATACGCTGCTCTTTCCTCTTTCGACAAAGTCAATAAATTACAATCTGCAATGTTTGATGCTGTTGACGAGATTGGATTTGTTGCAGCAAATGAAAGAATCGCATGCGGCTTTGAAAAAAATGGGTTAGTGCGAGTGGCTAGAAATAGAGCACAAGCTTTGAGGCAAATTTCCGAAGTCCGAGACGCTAACGCTTCTGGATTACTCCTGAAATCATACGACTTCTTGACAAAGATGAGGCGAGCCGAATGCTTAATGCAACTTCCATCCATTCTGGAATTTTCTTCTCACCAGCAGCAGCCCTTAACCCGTTTCAGTTAGTCAAAGGGCTTGCTTCCTCTATTGAACGAACAGGTGGAAAAATAGTAGAGCAAACCGAAGTACTCGATATACAAGATAGAAGAATTATGACACCTTACGGTGTTGTAACTGCAGATGTCATAGTTCAAGCCACCGAAGCCTACACACGCAATTTTTCAGGCCAAAAGCGTGATTACTTACCTAATTATTCACGAATGATCGCCACAGAACCTTTATCCCAGAAATTTCTAGGAGAGTTGGGTTTAACAGAAAGAAAAGCCTTTTCTGATGATAGATACGGCGTTATCTATGGATTGCTAACGGAAGACAATAGGATCGCTTTTGGAGCGAGAGGAACTCCCACATACTTGTTTGGCTCAAAAATTACCTCAGAAGCAGAAAACAATATAAAGTCGCACGCTCTTGTTTATAAAGCATTACTTGATTTACTACCCCAATTAAAGGACGTGGAGGTAACCCATCGCTGGGGAGGAGTTTTAGCAATTCCACGGAACTGGCTTCCTGGACTTCGTTTCAACAAAAGCAGCGGCTTAGGCGTTCTTGGCGGATACGTTGGCTCGGGCGTAGCCTCTTCGAATCTTGCTGGAAGAACCATGGCTGACCTTATACTTGGTCGAGAAACAGATAGAACCTATCTTCCGTGGGTTGGTGTCAGGTCAAGGCGTTGGGAGCCCGAACCATTTCGTTCAATGGGTGTAATGGCAAGTGGATCTTTGTTAAAGATGGCTGATTCATTTGAAACGAAAACGGGTAGAACATCCAGAGTTGCTAAGATCCTTGCGAAGGCAATCCGAGGCTCCTAGTTCCGTCAGTTAGTTGATCGAATTAATCGCTTTTGTAATAATCTCAATTCCTTCGATAATCTCGTCTTCGGTTACGTTAAGCATTGGCGTGATTCTGATCACATTTCCGAAAACTCCACCCTTTCCAAGGAGTAAACCATAGTCTTTGCAAGCTTCCAAGAATTCTGCTGCCCGCTCAGGGTACGGCTCGTCATGTCCGCTCTCGCTAGATTTTCCGACTATTTCTAAAGCAATCATTAAACCACGGCCACGCAAATCTCCTATCCAAGGAGTGGAAGAAGCTATTTCTTGCAAACCATCTTTTAACATGGCTCCCATTACTAATGCATTATTTTGCATGTTGTTATCCCTAACTTGCCTGAAGGTAGCTAACCCTGCAGCTGCAGATAACGGGTTCCCACCGAAAGTGCTGAAATTTAGTGCAGTAATATTTTCCATGATCTCTGATCGAGCTACAACTCCGGCAAGTGTAATTCCGTTCCCTACACCTTTAGCGAATGTAAGCATGTCAGGAATAATTCCATGCGCCTCGTAGCCCCAGAAATGCTGTCCGGTTCGACCCCACCCAGTTTGAACTTCATCACTAATTGTAAGAGCGCCATAGTTGGCAAGTGTTTTGCCCATCTCTCCATAGAAACCATCAGGTGGAATAGCAACTCCGCCTACACCTTGTATCGGCTCGAAGATAAGACAAGCAATATTTCCTGTTGTAGCAGTATCAATAATTTGTTGCAGGTCTGCTACGCATGCTTCAGTAAATTTCTCTTCAGGAATATTTTGAAATGGGCTTCGCAGTTTATATGGGCCCTGAACATAATTAACAGAGAGTCCAGAAATGCGAGAGGATAGCCATGATGACTGACTTGTGATTGCTTGGGTAGCAAACGTGCGTCCATGATAACTATTTCTCATGGCAAGAATTTCATTTGATTTACGGTAGCTTGTTGCGAGCATAAGAGCTGTGTCATTAGCTTCACTGCCTGAAGTCGTAAAAAATACTTTTGCGTCAGGTATGCCTGATACAGAGCCTATTTCTTCTGCAAGTTCAATCATGGGTTCAGATAAATAAAGCGTGCTGGTATGAAGGACCTTCCCGACTTGAGCTTTTATTGCTTCAGTAACGGCTGGATTGTTATGCCCGATCATTGTCGTTAGAACGCCCCCAAAAAAGTCAAGGTATCTAACGCCTTCGATATCCCACACATAGCTTCCCTCCCCCCTATCTATGGAAATAGGCTTGGTGTAGAGGGGATTCAGGTATGGAGCCATAATTGCTTCGTAACGTTGATGCAGCGAATCGTTTGTTGGCATTACCGAAGTCCTTTAGTCATGGGTTTTTAAAAGGATACGGGAGGTGTAGCAGGTTTACCTATTAGTTTTTAACAACTTTTCTTACTCTTTAAGTTGTTCCTCCACCCATTGAGCAACCCCTTCGCTGTCACATGATGAAGTAACTAGGTTAGATGCTTCCTTAACTCGTGTTTCAGATTGCCCCATAGCTATACCTGTTCCAGCCCAGTTCAACATTGACAAATCATTGAGCCCGTCACCGAAAGCAACAACATTTCGCTGTTCTAAGTTTAGATATTCAGTTAACCACGCAAGTCCTGAACCTTTTCCACTACCGGTAGGAAGTATTTCTATCATGGGCAAACCTGAATAATGTGCATCTACATCAAAACTTCGGCAGGCATTAACCGTTAACGAGAAAAGTTCATCGAGTCTATGTACGTAGTCAGGGTGGTAAATTATGAGGTCTCTTATTTCTGGCGTAAGGGCTGGAAGGATATCTTCAACAATTTGTTCCGCAGTTAGAGTTATTCCTACTGGCATTGCTTCAGCTATTTGAGGTTCCCCTACCATTTCACGCCCTATAGCCGCACCTATTGCCGCTCCCTCAATTTGCCCTCGGATTACTGTGACTAGATCCGTTGCTATTTCAACGGGAATCTGACGTGCGTAAATTAATTTTCCTTCACGGTCATAGACTTCGGTGCCATTGGTGCATACGGCGTATTCCACAGTGGAAAGATGATCAAGAAGACTACCTAGAGTCCCCCAGTCTCTTCCTGTAGCTAAAGTTAATGTCGCTCCGGCCTGCGTTGAAGCAGCTAACGCTTTTATCGTTCTTTCGGTGAGTTCACCGCGTGTGTTTAATAGGGTTCCATCAACATCAAAAGCTAGAAGTTTATTCTCAAATATATTTTCCAATTCTCTTCCTATTCAAAGTTTTTCCCTAAGCTCTTCTGGAATCATATCTCCATGTGCAGAAATCAATTCTTGAACAAGTGCCCATATTTGTTCAAGGCTTAACTCGGCGCTGGTATGCGGGTCAACCATAGCTGCGTGATATATGTATTCCGCTCTACCCTTTAATACTGCTTGAACTACAAGTGATTGAACATTTATATTCGTCTGCATAAGTGCAGCTAGATGCGGCGGAATCTCGCCGACAAATTGAGGTTGGATACCAGATCCATCGACTTCACAGGGAACTTCGACGCAGCAATTCTGCGGCAGGTTACTTATCAATCCATTGTTTATAACATTTCCATTGAAAGTTCGTTGTGTGCCAGTTTCAATACTGTGAATGATTCCAGCACCATATTCGTTGCTAGGTCGCACCAATAATTCTTTCTTAGGATCTTCTAGGTCGGATCGTAATTTCTCCCAATGCAGTATTTGTTGTTCACATCGTCTCGGGTATTCATCTAAAGGAATCTGATATTTGCTTATAAGGTCTTCTCGTCCTCGTTTAAGGAACCAAGGAACGTATTCAGCGAAATGTTCGCTTGATTCAGTAACGAAATATCCTGTTCTTTTAAGGACCTCGTATCTAACAGCATCTGACAATAATATTTCTCCAGGGAATTTTCGATATGGTGCCTTTTGTTTCCCACGTTGTTTGAGTTTTGGATATAGGTCAAGTACTTGATTGTTCTTTTGATGCTGCAATTCAAGAAAAAACGACATGTGATTGATTCCTGCTGCGAGGTAAGTTATTTCTTCCACAGGTACTTCTATATCTCCAGAGATTTGGGCAGCCGTCTGTTGCACACTATGGCATAACCCGATGGTCTTAATGTCAGTTTTCTCCGCTAAGGCCCAGCAAATCATTGCCATCGGGTTCACATAGTTAAGAAGGTAGGCATCAGGGCAAAATGCTTCCATGTCTTTTGCAAGGTTGAGCATGACGGGAAGAGTTCGTATCCCCCGCATAATCCCTCCGATTCCAAGAGTGTCTCCGATGGTCTGTCGAAGTCCATACTTTTTCGGTATTTCAAAATCAATGACAGTCGCTGGCTCATAGCCTCCTACCTGTAACATAGCGATGACATAGTTCGCTCCCTGCAGAGCTTCAATTTGATTAGTTGTGCAGGTAATCACGGCGTGTGCGTTGAGTTTTTCACATATTCTTTGAGCAACAACCATGCTTGTTGAAAGCCTTTGTTCATTGATATCGAACAGGACGATTTCTGATGAACTCAATTCTGAAAGGCTAAGAATATCCCCGAGTAAATTCTTTGTGAAAACGGTGCTTCCCGCACCGACAAAAACTATCTTTGGCATTGTCGTTAATGTATACGGGATTCTTTGAAGAATGAAGTTTAGAAGTAAGTATGGTTTCCGTTTTCATTCTGGTTGGAGGACAATGGAATTGTGACGGATACGAATGACATAATCGCAAAAGCTCAAGAGGGATTTCGATCCTTCTTTCATGAAGATCCAACTTACATTGTTCGTTGTCCTGGGCGCGTGAATTTGATTGGGGAGCACACCGATTATAACAATGGGTTCGTTCTTCCCATGGCACTTCCATTCTCGACTGTTATTGCTTCATCCCCTGCTAAATCGCAGGTTATCTCTGCTTATTCTGAAGGTTTTGGCTATACGGAATTTTCTCTCTCAGATTCACCTCAAAAGTCCAAGGGGTGGAGTAGGTATCTTCACGGTATGGGTTTTTATCTAGAATCATTAGAAACTCCAGTCACGGGGTGGAACGGGTATATATGCTCAGATATCCCTGGAGGAGCTAATTTATCTTCTTCTGCAGCTCTTGAACTAGCTGCGGGAATGACCTTCTCCCTGAATGCTGGAGTCACTCCTGAACTAATGGGTATAGCTGTTGGAGGAAGAAAAATTGAAAATGAGCTGATTGGGGTTCGCTCAGGGATCATGGATCAACTTGTGTGTGCTTTTGCAGAAAAAGATTCTGCCTTACTGCTTGACTGCCATTCACTCGAAATGACATCTATCCCATTACCAGAGGATCTTTCTATTGTTGTGATGGATACGGGGACAAGACGCACATTATCTGATACCGCATATAACGATCGGCGGGAAACCTGTGAAAGAGTAGCAAAAGCTGTAGGTGGTGAATCGCTACGAGATGTTTCCTTAGCCGACCTTGTGAACATAGAACGAGATGACGAAGTTGGCTTTCATAGAGCTCGTCATGTTATTACGGAAAGTGAAAGGGTGCTGAAAGTCGTCGAATCTTTAGCTGCAAATGACCTCCATCAAGTAGGTCATTTATTAAACGCTAGTCATGAGAGCTTACGAAATGATTACGAAGTGTCTGGGCCGGCGTTAGATAGGATTGTTGAGATCGCTCAAAAGGAACCGGGTTGCTTCGGGGCGCGCATGACAGGCGGTGGCTTCGCTGGTTCGGCAGTAGCGCTTGTGGAGGCTACGCAAGTACAAGCTTTCTGCGAACAAGTTTCGTCTTTATTTTCTTTGCCTAAGGAGCAACCAGCCGAAGCCCCCACAACGCTTTGTGTGGTGGAAGCTTCTGCTGGTGCTTCAGTTATTTAAAAGTTTTTATCCAAGTAGGTCCAGGCCATTTACATACCCATTTGGGCCTATTACCGCAGGAGGTAGAGATCGTCCTAAAGAGTCACCTATTTCAACAAACATTGCTGATCCCTGGCAGAGTGATGAGAGTCCAATGTCCTGGTAGATACATGCCCAGCCGAAGGAACCTATTCTTCCTCTAGTTTGCCCATCATCCATAGTGGAGATGATGGTTCCTGGGGTCGTTAAGTTCTCGTAACCGATTTCATCGTAGAGGTCATGAATATCTATCATAGTTACCCAGCCAAGACCGGTGAAAGAAGCATCGGGAGCTTCAGGCGCGTATTGTTCTAATAAACCGTCTCTGCTTTCGAATTCAGCTAGGACTTCATCAGGGGCCCATTCTTCTCGAGTTGTGTATCCGCCTTTGTGGATATGACTGCCAACCATAAGTTCGCCTACTTCTGCGTAGATATCTTCCGTGTCGCATGTTGCGCTATAGAACATTTCTTCTGCAGGTATTCCCAATTGGTTTGCTGCCCGAATTACAGGTACACATTCATTTCCTGCAGCAAGTAGCATCACCAGATCAGCACCTGATGCTGCGGCTTGGCTCATAGGAGGAATGGCATCTGTGAGTGGAATAGGAACATCAATGGCTTCGTATTCAATGCCATATGAGTCAAAAATTGGAGCTAATCCAGAGTCAAGGGCTGCTGTAGCTGCGGGATTCTGGTTCACAAGAACAGCAACTTTAGTTGCTCCAAGATCTTCGGCGACAAAGCGTGCAGCTGCTGAATATACTTGCACGCTGCCGCCATTAAAGTACCTAGCGTTCGGCTGATTATAATCACCAGCGAACAACGGTAAACCACCAATAACAGGTGTGTCTCCTAACGTCCCATAAAAGTCAAATGCGACGGTCCAAATATTAACGCCGTTAATGACTGATATTAGGTCGCTTGTAGCGAGATCTTGAGCACATTCTTGCGCTGCCGGCACACTATTTTGCAAGCAGACTTCAAGTTCAACCGGGTGACCATCTATGCCTCCTAGTTCCGCATTGATGTAGTCAACAGCTCCTTCAATACCCAATCTTATTTCTGGAAAGGACCCTATAGGGTCGTTCTCTTGATTCATCAAACCTATCCGAACTGGGGGAAGTGAGTCATCCGCTGCAACAGGCTCGTCTACCTCCTGCGCTTCTTCATCCTCTCCGAGTAGCATAATTTCGTCAGCGGTAAGCTCTGAGAGACATTCTCCAACTGCTGCATCAGATGCTTGTTGCGTTTCTTGATCGTCCTCATCACTCAGGATCTGGTCAAGAAGCTCTTCGTAGCTAAGCCCGACGCCTTCAGCCACGCCATCGATAATACATACAAAAAAGTCATTGTTATCAATGGGGAAAGCAGAACCAAGAAGCGTAACTAATGCCGTACGGGCCTCCTCGCTGTCCGAGGCTTCACTATCAGAAGATGAGCTCTCCTCCGAAGTTGACGAACTCGACGACTGTTCTTCTTGCGAACTATCAGAACTTTGATTTTCTGTATCGCTATCAGAGCTACCTCCACAGGCAGCCCCGAGCAGCGCTATCAGCGTTATCAGCGTTATTAGTGTCTTCTTCATTTTTCCCCCTTGGCCTTATTAAAGTTTGGCCTTGTTTTTATTTGTTTCGATTTTTGCGTTTCGTTTCGACTGGTTATCTCTTGCTATTTTTCCTGCTATCCCATCAGTGTTTAGTATCGCTGTCACTATAAGTCCGACTCCACCGACCAAGTTAGCGTATGTTCCGATGCTGTCGCCAGAAAAACCTTTAGCTATTAAAGCAACTGCTAGCCCACCTGGAGCTATTACACCTGCTACAAGAGCTCCACTGACTGAACCTATACCTCCAAGGTAGGCGAATGCGAGAAGAGCGAGACTTGCGAAAACACTGAAGGATTCTCCACTTATTTGGCCTCTCATATATGCCATCATGGCTCCTCCTAGTCCAGCGAGAAACGAAGAGAACGCGAATGCTTGGAGCTTAACTGCAGCTCCATTGATTCCGCATGCGGCCGCGGCACGTTCGTTAGCCCGGATTGCCAAGAACCTCAACCCTGTGCTGGATCGGCGGATGTTAACGACAAATAATGCACAAAAGACAGTCACGAGAAGCAACATGAGGCCATATTCCCATCTGTTAAAATCGGTTCCAACATTTGCTGCTAAGTTAATGCCAAACAGGTCCGGTGGCTCTATTGGTAGCGCTCCGGTATTTCCAATGAACCAGCGGTTTGTAAACAAAATTGTTCCTAAAGCCACACCTAACGCCATAGTTACTACTGCTAGTTGTATTCCCCTTATGCGGAGGGCGGGTATACCAACAATTAATCCAAGGATCACAGCCCCGAACGCACCTAAGAATGGGGAAATGGGGAAAGGAATACCTGTTTCTATCGCTATTTTCCCAAGGATGAAGCCGGAGATTCCAGCAAATACTGCTTGAGCGAGAGAAACCTGGCCAACAAGTCCTGTTAGGACAACTATTGAGAGCACGATAATGGTTGAAGTCAACGATTCGTAAAGACTTAGCCTTAACGCTCGGTCGAAAAAGAAAATAGCTAGAATTGTCAATCCAGACAGAATTATTGTTGCTGGAAAAACATTCCTTGGTTTCGGTGCGAAAGCCAGTCGAACATCAACAAAATTTTCGCGGGTTGGAAGATTTTTCCCACGGAAGAAAAGAATAGCGACTATTACAAGGAATGGAAGAACATCTCGCATCCCAGTTCTCGCAAAGTCAGGCCACCAAGATTTGATTTGCAACAAGGATAATTCTGACCGGAACATACCGAGAGCGAGGCAGGTAACTGCTGTGACCCCGAAAGATCGCAATGCTCCTACTAAAGCTCCAGCTAATGCAGGAACAACTAGCAAAGTGTAATTGACTGTATTCACGCCATTAGAAAGAGAGGCTGCAAGTATTCCAAATACTGCAGCTACTACAGAGGCAAGCACCCAATTTCCCGCTGCAAGAGTGTTGGGGGAGAAACCAAGGATTGTCGCTCCTTTTTCATCTTCGGCAGCTGCGCGTGTCGCTAATCCAAAAACCGTGGCTCGGTAGATGATAGTGAGGAGAAGTGCAGTCACAAGAACTATTCCCGCTAACCAGAACCTGTCTTGTGGTATTCGTGTACCGAAAAGTGTCACGGTATCGGTGGGGAGAATTGCCCGAACGGTTTCATTCGCTGTTCCGAAACGGAGAAGAACAAGTGATTGCAAAAGGATGAAAACACCGACAGTGGCCACAACTTTAGCTAACAAAGGGGCGCCTCGTAAGGGACGGAAAACAAGAAGATGAATTAGTAAGCCGAGTATGGCTGCCATGAGAAGAGCTAGTAAGAAAGAAGGCCAAAAAGCAGCTAACTCTCCTTTTTCAGGAGTCCCGAGGAGGTTCACTCTGTCTGTTCCAAAGAAAGAGATAGGAAAAACAAAATCCCCTGTATCTCTGAGTTCGTCGTAAATGTATGTGGAATACATCATCATCGCTCCATGAGCGAAATTAAGAACGCCAGAACCTTGATAAGCGAGGACAAGCCCTAGGGCGATACCTGCTATGACAGCTCCGTCGCCAAGTCCTGTTAAAAGATTTTGGAAATAGATCTCCAAGGTAAATTTGCCCCCGCTAATTAATGATCCAAAGCCAAGAGCGATAAATGGCAATGAAGATAGATTTGTGCAACAGTAGCACTTGAAGCCAATTAACACCTAAATAGCTTCTGGGGGAATTATGACAGCGACAGAAATACCTGATAGCGGAACGGATGAGCAAAAACCGTGGCACCTTTCTGGAAACAATGCACCAGTTTTTGACGAACTTACAGTCACCAGCCTTGAAGTAAAAGGTTCAATTCCTTCAGAACTAGCCGGACGGTATTTCCGTAATGGAGCTAACCCTCAATCTGGAATATCCGATCATTGGTTTGTAGGTGATGGCATGATCCACGGTATTGAAATTGCCGATGGCAAGGCAAACTGGTATCGCAACCGGTATGTTCGAACCCCAATGTTTGATAATCCAGATAAAGATCGTATGGAGCTGTATCTCGATATGGAAACGATGGGATTCAACTATGAAGTTAGTGTTGCTAATACAAGTGTTCTCGGTCACGCAGGAAAAATTTACGCCCTCGAGGAAGGGTCTTTCCCTTATGAACTCAGCAAAGAGGTTGAGACTATTGGCTGCCATACATACGGAGGGAAACTAACTACAGCTATGACTGCCCACCCTAAAGTCTGCGGTGAGACCGGTGAGCTTCTCATGTTTGGGTATAGTTCTCTTCCACCATATTTGACCTACCACCGGATCAGCCCCGATGGGCAACTCGTGCAGAGCGAAGAAATAACTGTTGGCGGCCCGACAATGATGCATGATTTTACCGTTACCCGCAACCATTCTATTTTTCTTGATCTGCCAGCTATTTTCGATATGGAAATGGCTATGCAAGGGGGTATGCCTATCCGCTGGAGTGACGATTATGCTTCCCGGTTTGGCGTTATGCCTAGAGCAGGCTCGGATGCTGATGTTAAATGGTTTGATGTGAACCCGTGCTATGTCTTCCATACTTTAAATTCGTATGAAGATGGCGATGAAATTGTTGTTAACGGCTGCCGTTTGCGTGAAATCTGGAGAGATTCATCTGAAATAGCTGTTAACGATGCACCCGATCCAGCTGATTCGCCAATGATGTGGGAGTGGCGACTCAACATGAAAACAGGGACTGTTTCCGAAAGTCAAATTGATGACCGAGGAAGTGAGTTCCCTAAGCTTCCTGATAGTCTTGTGGGCCTTCAGAATCGTTACGGGTATTGCCTTTCAATGGGTGATGGCGGGATAAGCGGTGTGAGTGAAGGCGGCGCTACCGTAAAATACGACTTAGCAAATGGAGGGACATCCGAACTACATAACTTCCCAAAGAGCCATTTCCCAGGAGAACCTTCATTTGTTCCAGCGGAAGGGGCAAAGAACGAAGATGACGGATACCTAATGACCTACGTATACGCTGGTGATACTGACACCTCATATTTAGCTATTCTTGACGCAAGTAACATAGCGAGTGATCCGTTAGCTGAAATCCATGTCCCAAAGCGTGTTCCAACAGGCTTCCATGGCACTTGGATCGCTGATAATTAAACGATTAGCGAGTAATAAATTTTTCTGCCATTGCGTGCCAATGACGGATTTTAACTTCTTGGTATTTTGTAAGGGTTAATCCATCAGCTCTAAAAGTTTCGAGGCCCTTTTGGACTTTAGGAAGATTGAAACTATCTTGCTGGAAAACTCGAGCAAGGTTGCCAATTTCAGGGATTAGTTCAATCCATTCTTGATCTAGCCCTAATTCAATATATTCAGCTGGAGCTGGTCGCTCGTCGCCTTCAAAATCCTCTGTGTAGATACATTCCATAAGGCACTCATCAACTTTTGTCCCTACAGGTCTAAACCGGTAGTTAATACGATTGAAAGCACCCCAAGGATGGAAGTTGGGAAAAAGTGTGAAGTACATGCTGTCATTGATTTCAGCATCACAGTATTCATCAACATCTGGGACAGCTGACCGGAGTCGTTCACGCGCAACTTGAGCAGCAAAAGCACGGGCAGACATTCCTTCAGGGATCGTAGCCATAGCATCCTCATCCAACCTCTTATCAGTAATGGCATCAAAAATTTCTTGCTCTGTAGGTTCCCATTGAAGGTGTGGGCTTGGAGTCGCATTCGGAGTGATCGCTCGTGAAAAATTACCGAACACATCGTATTGACTATTGCAATCACCCGTTCCAGCAAGTATTTGAGGGTGCGTAGCTATTACATGAAATGCTTCCATAAAAGCTTCTTGGGCAACTTTCCAGTTAACTGGGTAACGCTTAGCAACATGGGCAGAAACAAATTTTTTATGGGGAGCCCATTTCTCAAAATGCATTGGAAGGTCCCCAATGTATTCATTGAAATCTTCACAGTCTGGGTCCATATTGATAAAGACCCAACCCTCCCAAGATGCTACGTGTACTTCAGGCAAAGAGAAACTTTCGGGTTCGACCTGCGGGAAGTCCCATGCTGTCGTCAGGTTTTCCAGTGAGCCGTCAAGATGCCAAGCAAGTGCATGAAAAGGGCAGCGAATAACATCACCTGCGTGACCGCTGCATTCTCGGAGTTGTCTTCCTCGATGCAGGCACGCATTATAAAAAGCTTTAATTTCATTTGGTGCAGAACGAACGACAAGGATAGAGGTCCCTACAATGTCATAAACGTAGGTGTCGCCTACATTTGGGATGTGTTCTTCTCGGCAAACCATCTGCCAGGCTTTTTTCCAGATCTTTTCAACCTCTAAGTCAAAAAATTCTTGCGATGTGTAACGTTCAACAGGGATGTTCATTGTCCCGAAATCAACGTCACTTGTCATACGTAACGTTGGGTTGACTTCGTGCGTGTCTGAGTCAAGGAGTTGTTGATATGTAAGGTCTTGTGATTTTGATTCAGCGATAGTCACGATAATTTCCTTGTTCTATTTTCGGCGTCACGGAATCTATTCTCTCCGCGTTCGCTACCCAACCATCCACAGAGATGTTCGTCAGCAGATTTCAAATCGCCTGAAACCCACTCGCCCCCAAATGTAAAAACGCCAGATCCGGCTTTTCCGTTTACAATGACGTTTGTTGCGTCATCACTGACTTCGTAAATTTCGTGTGTAATTGGATGTTTGATGCCTCGCATTGTTCCCCCGTTCCGTTTGATCATAGCCTTGTCTTATTGGCATTCAATAATTTAAGCAGCTGTCAAGCCTCCGTCAACAGAAAGTATTGAACCTGTACAGCGTGCTGCTTCATCGGAAGCCATCCAGCAAATAGCATTTGCTGCTGTGTCTGGTTCAGCCATTCCTCGAAATCCCGTGTATGTTTGCATCAATTCGAAGTCAATTCCTTCGGGCATTTGCCAATTTTCGGTCATAGCGGTTTTCATTCCACCAGGAGCGATTGCGTTTACTCGTAAATCTGTTTTTATGTACTCCATTGCGAGCGCCCGCGTCATGTTAATGACGGCTCCTTTAGCTGCACAGTAGGGAACCGTGTATGCCTGGCCCATAAAACCGGCATTTGATGCGACATTGACGATGTTGCCGCCTGTTTCTAGTAAGTGGGGTATTACTGCTTGGGTGACCCAAAACATTCCATCGACATTGACTCCCATGATCAATCGCCATGTTTGTTCATCAACATCAGTTGCATGATGTGATCGGACGACTCCAGCGACATTTGCAACAATATCTAGTTTCCCAAAATGTGCGACACTCTCCTCTACTGCGTTTTGTGCAGCTTCCCGGTCGCTGATGTCGCAGGCAATATGGTGAAATTGTTCGCCGATCTCTTCGGATAAAGCTTCTAATCCCTCTTGATTTATGTCGATACCGGATACGTTCGCGCCATCTTTAACCATTTGACGAACGGTTGCTCTTCCTACACCAGACGCAGCTCCTGTTACTAAAGCAACTTTTCCACTAAACCGACCCATTAGAACCTCCGAAGTTCTCTTTCTTTTCCTCAATAACAATAGCCCGATTTACTTGCTTGGGAAATGCTAGGGAGAAGAGGCGAAGTAAATGCGACCAGCTTGAAATGGGTTTGCATTACACCACAGTTTGCGAGAAGCTACCCCTGAAAGCTATTTAGGAGAAAATATGCCTGTCATCCATAAGAGTCCTCTTCCAGATGTAGTAATTGATGATATTTCAATCACAGATTATGTTCTACGCAAAGCAGACAAACTTGCTGATAAAGCAGCTTTTATTGATGGAGGGTCTGGCAGGGTAATCACGTTTGGTGAATTAAAGGACCAGATACGACGTTTCGCAGGAGGATTAAAAGAACGAGGTTTCTCCACAGGGTCGACGCTAGCTTTAGTCGCTCCTAATATTCCTGAATACGCAGTCGTTTTTCATGGGTGTGGTGTCGCTGGAGGAACAGTTACGACTGTTAATCCAACTTATGGACCAGAGGAGATTCGCTTTCAACTTCTTGATGCTTCAGCTTCTATTCTTGTGACGATTGAAGCTGCTATGCCGATTGCTTTAGAAGCTATTGAGGGAACTGATGTTGAAGAAATAATTGTTATTGGCGAACACGATAACGCAACTGCCCTAAGCGACGTTTTGCTCGCTGACCCAATAGACCAGGTGGCTGTTGATTTACATAATCACCATATGGTTCTCCCCTACTCCTCCGGAACTACTGGCCTACCAAAGGGTGTGATGTTGACGCATCGCAACCTTGTAGCGAACCTCTGCCAATGTGAGTCAGCTATTCCCTATGACGAAGATTCTTCCGGCCTTGCAGCTCTTCCTTTCTTTCATATATACGGCATGCAAGTATTAATGAATGGGTTGCTTGCGAATGGTTGTACTGTTATTTCAATGCCGCGGTTTGATCTCGTTGCAGCTCTTGAATTAATTCAAAAGCATGAGATAACGCATTTCTTCGCTGTTCCACCAATGATTTTGGCACTTGCGAAACAGCCAATCATTGATAACTATGATCTTACGTCGCTTGAACTTGTCATGTCAGGGGCTGCCCCTTTGGGAGCCGAACTTACTGCGGAAGCTTCAGATCGTATTGATTGTGAAATTGTTCAAGGATATGGAATGACCGAGTTGAGTCCTGTGTCTCACATGACTCCTCCTGGACAGTACCGCCCAGGTTCGGTTGGAGTGACAGTTCCAAATTCTGAATGTCGAATCGTTGACCCTGAAACGGGTGAAGATAAAGGATTAGGCGAAGAGGGCGAGTTGTGGGTTCGGGGACCGATGGTCATGGCCGGGTACCTGAACAATCCTGAAGCAACTGCAGAAACAATTGATAGTGAAGGTTGGCTCCATACGGGCGATGTCGCTGTCATTGATGACCATGAGCACATATATATTGTTGACCGTGTCAAAGAACTAATTAAGTACAAAGGCTTTCAGGTTCCTCCAGCTGAATTGGAAGCAATTATTATCTCCCACCCTTCAGTAGCTGATGTTGCTGTAATCGGCATCCCAGATGATGAGGCAGGAGAAATCCCAAAGGCTTTTGTTACCCTCAAACCTGGAATGGATGCTACCCAAACTGACATACAGGATTACGTTTCAGACAAAGTTGCCACATACAAGCAGATCCGAATGGTCGAATTCATCGACGAGATCCCCAAATCACCAAGCGGTAAAATTCTCCGGAGATTCCTTAGGGATCAGAGTCAATAATGGGCAAGATAGAGGACCCGTGTCTTACCAGTTGGATACTCGAAATGGGTTGTGAGTAATCAAGTGCCAAAAGTCGCCGTGGTTACGGGTGCTAATTCAGGGATTGGAAGATCAACGTCGCTTCTTCTGGCTGAACATGGCTACCAGGTTTTTGCAACTATGCGAGCGTTGTCTAGAGGGGACAAACTCCGTGAGCTTGCTGCAGATCGAAATTTAGAAGTTCATGAGGTTGAACTTGACGTTTCTGAAACGGATTCTGTTAACGATGGATTCAAATCAATATTGTCACAAACGGATCAAATTGATGTGCTTATCAACAACGCAGGTGTGGGATCGAATGCAGCTATAGAAGATATTGATATTGATCTGGATAAATCAGTTTTTGAAACTAATTTTTGGGGAGTTATTCGCTGTACTCAAGCTGCTCTTCCAGTTATGAGGAAGCAACAATCGGGACATATCGTTCAAATTTCCTCGATTGCTGGGCGCGTGGGCTTACCTGGCCAACCTATCTACTCAGCTTCAAAATGGGCCATGGAAGGACTATCCGAAAACCTTGCTCATGACCTCGCGACTTTTGGTATTCGCGTTTCACTAATTGAACCCGGCGTCACTCGCACCGCAATACTCGGGAAAAATAGCGAGACCCCTAAGAACCCAATCTATGCAGACACATATCAACGGATGATGGATATGTACGCAGCGGGCATAGCGGCTAATGTACGTCCCGAAGTCGTTGCTGAAACTATTTTAGAATGCCTGAATAGCTCAGAAGGACAACTTCGTTGGCCGGTTGCGTGGGGTGCGTCAGAAATGGTT
The DNA here is from genome assembly GCA_013912105.1 of Acidimicrobiales bacterium. Lineage (GTDB taxonomy): Bacteria > Actinomycetota > Acidimicrobiia > Acidimicrobiales > UBA8592 > UBA8592. The sequence continues at coordinate 58,883 of JACERY010000009.1, forward strand.
AATGCCCGAAATAATGGATCGGTTTCTGACAGTGATTGGGTGCAACTCGGGAAACAGGTAAGCAGTCAAGATGACTGGGTCCGATCATTCAAAAGTCTGTTTAATCTTTAGAAGCAGCATGCTGTCCTCCTGACAGTTATTATTTGTTCCTAGAAAGTATTCTCAATGAGATGGGTGTTTCTATGATGCATGGCAATAAATTACGCTTAGCAATTATCGGCGCTGTTCTTTTAGGA